>CAMDXA010000007.1 GCA_945878065.1 Bordetella parapertussis
TAGACGAACAACTGGGCCAGTTTGCGTACATCAACGGCAAGTTGTTTGAAGAAACCCTGCCCATGGCCGACTTCAGCACCGCCATGCGCGAAGCCCTGCTGGATGCGTGTGCCTTGGACTGGTCGGCCATCAGCCCGGCGATTTTTGGCAGCTTGTTTCAAAGCATCATGGACGACAAAGCCCGCCGCAACTTGGGGGCGCACTACACGTCTGAGGCCAACATCCTGAAACTGATCAAGCCGCTGTTTTTAGACGAATTGCACGCCGAGTTTGAACGCGTGAAAGGCAACCGCAACAAGCTGTTTGAGTTTCACAAAAAGCTACGCCAGCTGACGTTCATGGACCCGGCCTGCGGTTGCGGCAACTTCCTGGTGATCAGCTACCGCGAACTGCGCGAGCTGGAACTGAAGGTGCTGCGTGCCAGCCATGAATTGAGCGCCCACCGAGGCCAACTGGCGGTGGACGTGCATGGTTTGATTGGCGTGAACGTGGACCAGTTTTTTGGGATGGAGATTGAAGAGTTCCCCGCGCAAATTGCCCAAGTGGCCCTGTGGCTGGTGGACCACCAAATGAACCTGCGCGTGAGCGTGGAGTTTGGTTTGTACTTTGCCCGCATACCGCTGACGAGCACACCGCAAATACGCCACGCCAACGCGCTTCGGTTGGACTGGAACGAGGTGTTGCCAGCGGAGCGGTGTAGTTACCCGCAGGCATGGATCGAGAAGCGGCTGCGTTCCATCTCCGTGCGCGGGGAGCTGACAGATGAGTGGAAAGCACGCGGCGTGGCCGAGGGCAAAGAGTATTCAATACTTACCGCCGAAATTGCCCGCGCCACCTTTGGCGTGACACCCGTCGAACACAGCCAGCTCAAAGGCCTGGATGTGGTGAAGACCGGCAACAAGCTGCGCGACCACATGACCGACCTGGAGTTGATCTTCACCATGCTGGGCGAAGCCAGCACCACCGAGATTGCCCGCCGCAGCGACGCCCTGGGTTTTGATGAAAACCGCACTTCCGCCAAAGAGGGCGGGAAGATTGCTGGCAACGCCCGAAAAGCGCTAGAGGCCAAAACGGGTAAGGAGGTGGTGAGCAAAGCCAACTACCTGGCCACAGCACCTTCGCCCGGTTTGCTGGATGTGCCCCAACCTGCAGCGCCGAGCCAGCCCAAAGTTAGGGTGAGGTCGAAGGTGCCCAAGGGCGAATAGCCTAAAGCGCTGACTTCTCAGCAATGGCCATCTCTGTTTCAGTTCTGAATGGCCAACTCATGCGCCACAGCCGTCAAAGGCAAGTGAACGCTGCTTATGTTGACCCCAGCTACATTGCCAAAGTACGCAAGAAGCTCGACCTAGACCAACGTGAAGCTGCCGCTATTTTTGGCGGTGGCTCCCCATGAATCTGACGGAGAATTTGCGCATGAAAAAAAAGATCGTTTACACGGATGAGCCCATGGGCGATATTGAGGTGGTTGAGGATTTTCTGCCGTCACCTGCCGAGCTGGCGTTCAAGGCATCTGACATGAAAGCCGAATATGACCTCTCCAAGCTCAAGGCCCGCAAAAATCCCTATGCTTCAAAGCTCAAAAAGCCTGTGACGATGCGTTTGTCAGAAGACGTTGTCATCTATTTCAAAAGCATGGCAGAGGAAGCAGGGGTTCCCTACCAAAGCCTGATCAACTTGTATTTGCGCGACTGCTTGGCCAACAACCGCAAAGTTCAAATCAATTGGTCTAAGCTGGGTTGAAATGTCCAAGCCTTGCGTTCATGCGGGCGCTAAAGGCTCCATGCGCACCACGGCACGCGCTCCCACGGCATTGGCAAAACGTTGGACGGTTCGCATAGATGGCGTACCCCTGCCACTTTCGATGCGTGCCACCACGCTTTGGGTCGTGCCCATGAGTGCGGCCACATCGCCTTGCGTCAGGCCTGCTTTAGTGCGTGCCGCAATCAGTTCACGGGCCAGCTCAAACTCGGGCGCTTGTGCGTCATAGGCTTGGCGAACGGCGGGGTTGGTCAGCAGTTTGGCTTTCACATCTTTCAGGCTTTTCACGTCGATTCCTCCAGGCGTTTCAATGCGGTTTCAATCGCGCTTCGTGGTGTGGTCTGCGTCTTTTTCACAAACACATGCAGCACCAGCAAAGTGCGCCCCCGAACGGTAGCGTAAACGGCACGGGCAATACCATCGCGGCCAGTCATGCGCATTTCCCACAGTTTGCTTTCCAGTGGCCGTATGTGCGGCAAGCCCACACGCTGCGGTCCTAGCTCTTCCAGCATTTCACCAATGTGCAAAAAACGAGCTTGCATATCGGCGGGAATGGTCTGTAATTCACGCTCTGCCAGTGGATGCAGGGTCACAGTCCATTGGGTATCGAGTATAGCCTTTTTGCTATCTTTTGGGTTTTTCATACAGCTCCCCTAGGTCTCGCTTCAACCATGCTTTGTCAGTACGTAGGCAATTTCCATTCATTAGCTTAATGCGCCCACTGCGCCGCGATGGCTATCAAAACTCAGGTTTTTTTTGACCATCTCCTGCGCTGTACAGCCCACAGCCATTCGCCGCTCATACGCCAACAACACCACAAAAAAAACGGATGACAGAGTGGACGAATTGCCCTTCAGCAACAACTTTTCGTTATGCGTTGGCCATGCCCAAGTTCATAATGCAGATGTCAGACAGAAAGCCGCTCTCGCCTTGGGTCTTGCTGCGTGTCAATGGGGCGTGTTGGCCTTGTCTGTGATGAGCACTTGCGCAGAGATACCCAAGCCTGTGTTCAAGTTTCGGATCATGCGCAGCGTCAGGGGGCGCTTGTAGTTAAGCACTTCATAGACACGGTTGGCCTGCCCGATCATCGGCTCCAGGTCTTTGATCGATAGCCCTGCTTGTTCCATGCGGAATTTGATGGCTTCTACCGGATCAGGCAAGTCAATCGGATGGTGCTTGCGTTCATAGGCCTCAATCAAGGTAGAGAGCACATCAAGGTGTTCGCCTGCTGGTGTGTCAGGCGAGGGGTCTTGATCGACCAGCTTTGACACGACGCGCAGTGCTGCGCGGTAATCCTTCTTTGTACGGATGGGGGTAATTTCCATGGTTCTCTCCTTGACACTCACGATTGATCCACTGAGGCCGCATCGACCTTGTCGTATTCGGCATGCGTGCCTACAAACTTGATGTAGGCGATTTGCATCCGATAGGCAATAGCGACGATAAGCCGGTATTTGTTCCCTGCAATGTTGAAAACGATCCGGTTGTTTCCAACAATGCTGGCATTTCCATATTGAGCTTTGACTTCAGCTGGAGATTTCCATTCGGCGCGACAGGCCTCGCCGTACCAGGTTTTCAAAGGCTCTTGCGCGTCTCCACGTCCGGGCTTTTCCCAGAATGTTTTAAGGGTTGATACGGCAATGACTCGCATGGCGGTATTTTAGTCCCAAATTGGGATCACTGACTTGGCATTATTCTGTTTTTGATTGGCCGTCAAAGGCCCCCCTGCGCGCTTGCTCCCTCAGCACGAACAGGTACAGGCTCTCCACCTTTTCACGCGCCCAAGTTGTTTTGCGCAGGAATTTCAAGCTCGAACTGACGCTCGGGTCGTGCGAAAAACAGCGGACAGGAATCTTGCGGGCCAACTCTTCCCAACCGTAGTAAGCCTCTAGAGCGCGCACGATTGCCTCAAGCGTTACACCATGAAGGGGGTTACGCGGTTGTTCAGTGTGTGCAGTCGGGGCGGTCATGCCTACTTAATTCCTTCCTCGGCCCAGCCATCTATCGCTGGGTAATACCGCGTTGATCGACCATCACCGACTCGGGTGAGTAGCCCCAGCCGTTCCAGCTCAATCAGGTCTCGGGCAGCGGTGGGCGTGGAGGTTTGTGCGATTTGCACATGTTTGCGCGTGGTCATGCCGCCCTCAAAACCCTTGGGGCCCGCATCCAGCAACTTTTTCATGGTTTTTTGCTGACGCTCATTAAGGGTGAATGCGCCCATTCGGGCTTGAAACCGAATGCGTTGAATGGCGGAATCAATGGTGCAGTTGGCGAATTCGTTGGCCGCATCCATTTGCGCCAGCATCCACGCCACCCATGCCGTCACGTCCATGCTTGGTGCGCGCTGTGCCTGCTCCAGCTCTCTGTAATACTGGTCTTTGCAGGACTCGATTTGCCGCGAGAGCGTCACGATGCGCCCAGGCAGCCCCATGTCTTGGCCCAGTGCCAGTTGCAAAATAGCCCGACCAATGCGACCGTTGCCATCGTCAAACGGATGCAGCGTTTCAAACCACAGGTGCGAGAGGGCGGCGCGCACTAGGCCATCCATGGGCCGTGCCCCTAGCTTGGGTTGGGTTTGGTTGAACCAAGTCAAAAAAGCGTCTACTTGCGCGGCCAGGCCTTCAGCGGGTGGCGCGGCGTAATGCACCTTGCTATGCCCAATGGCCCCGCTGACGATCTCCATGGGCACAGAACGCAGTGCGCCCACATCAATGCGCTGCATGCCCGAAAAACCTGTCGGAAAAAGGGCAGCGTGCCAACTGCACAAGCGTTCCAGCGTCAAGGGCGCGTCGGTGTTGAGGGTGGCGTCTTGCAACACATCAATCAGTCCCTCGATATTGCGCCTGCCTTCGCGCACGGGGGCACCCGACGTGTCCAGCCCCAAGCGCCGGGCCACGGAGGAGCGAACACTTTCAGGGTCCAGCTTCTCGCCCTCAATGGCCGAAGTCGTCAGGGCCTCTTGTGTCAGCGAGTCGCGGACGTGGGGCTGCAAGCCCTCCAGACCAATCGCCGCGGCTTGGCCCAGAAGCATTCCTTGGGATGTTCTGGCTGCCGCCAATGGCGCCTGGATTCGCTGCGCATCAAAGGCCAGCGCTGGCCACTCAGGTAGCTGCCAAATCCAGCGTTGATGTGATTTCATGGCTTAATCATATCAATAAATGATTTGAATGCAATCAAAATCGTATCGTTTAAAGTGTCATCAACGATTCAGGTGTGGTTATTCAGATTCATAGCGCACAGCGAATGGCCTTCAAGGAAGATGGCGTGAAAGTCACGCTGGCCCTGAGCAACAAACGCAAAGTACAAATCAACTGGCCTAAGTTGGGTTAACTATCGCCTCGCAGGCGGCAAATCCGTACAACTGCCATGCGCGACTTCCGCTGCCATGCCGATGCTTTCGCCCAGCGTGGGGTGGGGGTGAATCGTTTTGCCTATGTCCACCGCGTCAGCGCCCATCTCTATCGCCAATGCAATCTCACCAATCATGTCGCCCGCATGCGTGCCGACGATGCCGCCGCCCAAAATTTTGCCGTGGCCCCGGCCAGCATGGCCGTCACCCGATCCTGCCTCAGGTGAATCATCAAACAGCAGTTTGGTGAAACCTTCGTCGCGGCCATTGGCAATCGCGCGTCCTGAAGCCGCCCAAGGGAACAGGCCTTTTTTGACCTTGATGCCTTGCGCTTTGGCCTGCTCTTCTGTCAAACCCACCCATGCCACTTCGGGGTCGGTGTAGGCCACACTAGGAATCACACGCGCATTGAAAGCGGCACTGGCCAGTTCATGCTTGCCTTGCAATTCACCGGCGATGACCTCGGCTGCCACATGGCCTTCGTGCACCGCTTTGTGTGCCAGCATAGGTTGACCCACGATGTCGCCAATCGCGAAGATGTGCGGCACGTTGGTGCGCATTTGAATGTCCACATTGATGAAGCCGCGGTCGGTCACATCCACACCGGCTTTGTCGGCGGCAATCTTCTTGCCATTTGGTGTGCGGCCCACGGCTTGCAGCACCAAGTCATAAACCTGAGGCGCAGGTGCGCCCTCGCCTTCAAACGTCACTTCAATGCCTTTGGCCATGGCGCGGGCTGACACGGTTTTGGTTTTCAGCATGATGTTGTCAAATCGTGGCGCATTCATTTTTTGCCAGACTTTCACCAGGTCGCGGTCCGCGCCTTGCATCAAGCCGTCCATCATTTCCACCACGTCCAGGCGTGCGCCCAGCGTGCTGTAGACCGTGCCCATTTCCAATCCGATGATGCCGCCGCCCAAGACCAACATGCGCTTGGGCACCTTGGCCAATTTCAATGCGCCGGTGCTGTCAACCACGCGCGGGTCATCCGGCATGAACGGCAAATGCACCGCTTGGCTACCCGCGGCGATGATGCAGTTTTTAAAACCCACCACTTTGTTGACACCTGTTTTCTCTTGGGCCGTGCCTGTGGTTTCTTCCACCACCAGATGGTGGCTGCCAATGAATGCACCATAGCCGCGCAACACCGTGACCTTGCGCATTTTGGCCATGGCCGACAAACCGCCGGTGAGTTTATTGATGACTTTTTCTTTGTAGCCGCGCAAGCCGTCCAAGCTGACCTTGGCTTTGCCGAACTCCACGCCCATGCTGCTCAAGTGGCTGGCTTCATCAATCACCGCGGCCACATGCAACAGCGCTTTGGAAGGAATGCAGCCCACGTTCAAACACACGCCGCCGAGTTGCGCATAGCGCTCGACCAAGACCACGTTCAGCCCCAAGTCCGCTGCGCGAAACGCCGCCGAATAACCGCCGGGGCCGCCGCCCAATACCAACAGATCGCATTGCACATCCACAGCGCCTGCATAACTGCTGGCGCTGGACGCAGCAGGTTTGGCGGTGGGTGGCGTTGGTGCGGCCAAAGTAACTGGCGCGGCCGTGCTGCTGCTTGCCGCAGCGGATGTAGCTGCAGGTGCAGGCGAAGCGGGTGCGGCAGCGGACACAGCCGCAGCAGTGGCAGCCTCCACCGTCAATACCACCGAGCCTCGCTTGACCTTGTCGCCGAGTTTGACTTTCAATGCGGTCACCACACCGGCGTGCGATGAAGGAATTTCCATCGACGCTTTGTCGCTCTCTACCGTGATCAGGCTTTGATCGATGCTCACGCTGTCGCCAACTTTCACCAGCAGTTCAATCACAGCGACTTCATCGAAATCGCCAATGTCCGGTACTTGTATGTCAATCTGTGCCATGTCTTGATCCAGAGGGGCAGCGTTTGCGCTGTATGTTCAACAGCGTCAGCGCTGTGTGTTTAAAGAAGTACCCGGCGGAAGTCGGCCAGGATATGTCCGAGGTGTGCGTTGAACCGAGCAGCAGCCGCGCCGTCAATCACGCGGTGGTCCCATGCCAATGACAAAGGCAGCATCAGGCGCGGCACAAATTCTTTGCCGTTCCATTTGGGCTCCATCTGGCTTTTGCACACACCGAGGATGGCGACTTCAGGCGCATTGATGATGGGCGTGAAATACCGCCCGCCTATGCCGCCCAAACTGGAAATGGTGAATGTTGCACCGCTCATTTCAGCGGGACTGAGTTTGCCTTCGCGGGCTTTTTTGGCCAACTCACCCATCTCTGAGCTGATTTGCAATATGCCTTTTTTGTCGGCGTCTTTGAGCACCGGCACCATCAAACCATTCGGCGTGTCTGCGGCAAAACCTATGTGCCAGTAATGTTTGTGAACCAGCGCATCGCCATCCAGCGAACTGTTGAATTGCGGGTATTTTTGCAAAGCACTGACGCAGGCTTTGATGAGGAAAGCTAGCATGGTCACCTTAACGCTTACGTTAATTCCAGCTTTCGCCGCCTTCTCATTCTCTTGGTTGGTCAACACGCGAAACGCTTCAAGCTCTGTGATGTCTGCATCGTCATGGTTGGTGACGGCAGGAATCATCACCGCGTTGCGCAGCAAATTGGCACCGCTGATTTTTTGTATGCGACCCAACTCTTTGCGCTCGATCGGGCCGAATTTGGCGAAGTCCACTTTCGGCCAAGGTATCAAGCCCAGACCCGCGCCCTCGCCTGCGGGCGCTTTGGCGGCTTGCGCTTGTGTGCGTGTTTCGCCCGTCATCACAGCGCGGCTGAAAGATTGGATGTCTTCCGCAGAGATGCGACCCTTGGGCCCGCTGCCTTTGACTTCATTCAATGGCACGCCAAGCTCACGTGCAAATTTACGCACAGACGGAGACGCATGCGGTAAATCGCCGGACAGCGAAGTGGCGGGATGGTGCGCAGGTGCAGCAACTGCGACCACAGCAGGAGAAGCCACTGGCGCAGCACTGACAGCGGCAACAGCAACCGGCGGCGCGGCAACCACAGGCGCACTCGCAACTACCGGTGCAACAGCCGCAGCAGCAACAGGCGCAGCAACTGCTGGTGTTGCTGCAACAGCAGCGGTATCAGACGTTTCCAATTTCAAAACCACCGAACCTTGCTTGACCTTGTCGCCCAGCTTGACTTGCATTTCCTTGACCACACCTGCGTGGGAAGAAGGAATTTCCATCGAGGCTTTGTCGGACTCGACGGTGATCAACGACTGCTCGGCGCGAACTTTGTCACCGGCCTTGACCAGTAATTCGATGACGGCGACTTCGTCGAAGTCGCCGATATCGGGAATAGTGACATCAATGATTGCCATGCTTGTGTCCTCTTGCTTTAGGCGTTCAGCGGATTGATTTTGTCCGCCGACAGTTTGTATTGTTGAATGGCCTTGGCCACAGTAGCCACTGGCACCACACCTTCTTCGCTAAGCGCTTTCAATGCGGCCACCACAATGTAATGACGGTTGATCTCAAAATGCTCGCGCAATTTGCTGCGGAAATCTGAACGCCCGAAACCATCCGTGCCCAGCACCTTGTAGCTGCGGCCTGCCGGAATGTAAGCACGGATCTGGTCGGCATAAGACTTCATGTAATCGGTGGATGCCACTACCGGGCCTTCGTGCGCACCGAGTTGCTGTGCCACAAAAGACACGCGCGGCTTGTCGGCTGGGTGCATCATGTTCCATCGCTCGGTGTCTGCACCGTCACGCGCAAGCTCATTAAAGCTGGGGCAACTCCAGACATTGGCGGCGACACCCCAATCAGTGGCCAGCAGTTCACGTGCGGCCATGGATTCACGCAAGATACTGCCCGAACCCAACAAGTTCACGCGCGGCAATTTTTTCGCACCTTCTGCGGCCTGCAACAAATACATGCCTTGGATGATTTGCTCTTCCGAACCCGCTGTCAGGCCTGGCATGGCGTAGTTTTCATTCAACAAGGTCAGGTAATAAAACACGTTCTCTTGCTTTTCCACCATGCGCTTTAAACCGTGTTGCATGATGACCGCCACCTCGTGGGCAAATGTCGGGTCATAGCTGATGCAGTTTGGAATGGTGCCCGCCAATATGTGGCTGTGCCCGTCTTCGTGCTGCAAGCCTTCGCCGTTCAAGGTGGTGCGACCGGAAGTGCCACCCAGCAAAAAGCCACGCGCTTGCATGTCGCCCGCTGCCCAGGCCAGATCGCCAATGCGCTGGAACCCGAACATGGAGTAATACACGTAGAACGGAATCATGATGCGGTTGTTCGTCGAGTACGACGTCGCCGCCGCAATCCAACTGCTCATGCCACCGGCTTCGTTGATACCTTCTTGCAATATCTGACCGGCTTTGTCTTCTTTGTAGAACATCACCTGGTCTTTGTCTACCGGTGTGTAAAGCTGACCATCCGGGTTGTAAATGCCGATCTGGCGGAACAAGCCTTCCATGCCAAAGGTACGCGCCTCATCAACCAATATAGGAACCACGCGTTTGCCAAGCGCCTGATCGCGCAGCAGTTGCGTCAGAAAACGCACATAGGCTTGGGTGGTGGAAATCTCACGGCCTTCAGCCGTGGCTTCTGTGATGGGCTTGAAAACATCCAGACTGGGCACAGTGAAATGTTCATCCGCCTTGGTGCGGCGATGCGGCAAGTAACCGCCGAGTGCCGCGCGGCGCTCGTGCAAATAGCGCATCTCAGGCGTGTCATCCGCCGGTTTGTAAAACGGCAGTTTGGACAACTCGCTGTCGGGAATCGGAATATTGAAGCGGTCGCGAAATGCTTTGATGTCTTCGTCGGTCAGCTTCTTGGTTTGGTGAACTGTGTTCTTGCCTTCGCCGGATGTGCCCATGCCAAAGCCTTTAACGGTCTTGATCAACAACACGGTCGGCTGGCCTTTGTGTTTGACGGCAGCAGCGTAGGCCGCGTACACCTTTTGCGGATCGTGGCCGCCGCGACGTAAATTCCAAATATCGTCATCGCTCAGCTTGGCGACCATCTCTAAGGTACGCGGATCGCGACCGAAGAAATGCTTGCGAACATAAGCGCCGTCGTTGGCTTTGAAGGCTTGGTAGTCACCATCCACCGTTTCCATCATGATGCGACGCAACGCGCCGTCTTTGTCGCGTGCAATCAGCGGGTCCCAGTTGCTGCCCCAGATCAGCTTGAGCACATTCCAACCCGCGCCTCTGAATTCACTCTCCAACTCTTGGATGATTTTTCCGTTGCCGCGCACCGGGCCGTCGAGTCGTTGCAAATTGCAGTTGATGACAAAAATCAGGTTGTCGAGTTTTTCACGCGCCGCCAAACCGATGGCACCCAATGATTCGACTTCGTCCATTTCACCGTCACCGCAAAACACCCAAACCTTGCGGTTCTCGGTATTCGCAATGCCGCGTGCATGTAAATATTTCAAAAACCGCGCTTGGTAAATCGCCATCAACGGGCCGAGGCCCATGGACACCGTGGGGAACTGCCAAAACTCAGGCATCAATTTAGGATGGGGGTAGCTGGACAAACCTTTGCCGTCCACTTCCTGGCGGAAATTCAGCAACTGCTCTTCGGTCAAACGCCCTTCCAGATAGGCTCGTGCGTACACGCCGGGAGACACGTGCCCTTGTATGTAGAGCAAATCGCCGCCATGGTTTTCGTTTTCGGCGTGCCAGAAATGGTTAAAGCCTGCGCCGAACATGTGGGCCAGCGAAGCGAATGATCCGATATGGCCGCCGAGGTCACCGCCATCAGCCGGGTTGTGGCGATTGGCCTTAACGACCATCGCCATCGCGTTCCAGCGCATGTAAGCCCGCAAACGCTCTTCAATTTCTATATTACCCGGACACCGTTCTTCTTGGTCTGGCTCCAAGGTATTGACATAACCGGTGTTGGCCGAGAACGGCATGTCGATGCTGTTTTCTCTGGCGTGCTCAAGCAGTTGCTCTAATAAAAAATGGGCCCGCTCTGGGCCTTCGGTCGCGATGACTGCAGACAGTGCATCCATCCATTCGCGAGTTTCTTGGGAGTCGCTGTCGTTCGATGCAAACGTGTGCAAACTGTCGGGCAATGCAGACATGTTGGTCTCCTTGATTTGGCCTGATCTTGAGCACTGGCGGGATAGTCGCATTTTGACATAATTTCAAATAGCGCTATTGATTTTCATGTAGTGAAATCAAATAACCCCTCCAAATGGCTTGACCTAAACTCATGCCGTGATAAACACCAAATTTCTCAAGCCAGTGACCTCGCGTTGGGTGACTTGGTGGAAGCGACTCAGCCCGAGCAGACAAGACCGGGTGGCCATGATTGCGCCTGTGGCAGCGGTGGGGATATTTTTATTAACCATCGTCAGCAGCGTTGGCTATTTGCGCATTGAAGAAAGAGAGCGCGAGCAAGAAAGCGTGCAACGCGACTTGGAATATGCCAACCAGAAAATGCGCCTGCACTTGTTGGAGCAACAAGAGCAGATGCTGCGTCTGGCGCGGGAAGTGGGCAACGATAAGTACACCGGCCTTGAATTTGCCTCGTTCGCCATGGACTTGGTCAAGCAATACCCGGAACTCGCCAGCATCAGCTGGATCGATCAGTTTCGACACACACGTTCAAGTTACGCATCAGGGTCTGCCCAATGGCAACCGTTTCAACGCAACAACGATTTATTGGACGATCCACAAACCAGTGAATCTTTTTTGATTTCCAAGGAAATTCGTCGCTCCATTTATTCGCCACCGATCATGTACAAGCTGGACGACGGTTCGGGTTTGCAAGAACCGCATATGCAGCTGCACATTCCTATTTTCAGCAATGAAAACTTCAAAGGTATCGTGCTGGTTGATTACAACCTGGAAAATTTGCTGAGGTTTGCGGTTCCCACGGAAGTGACGGCCAGACACGCGGTGGCCTTGGTTGATGCAGAAAATAATTTACTCGCAGGTCAAAGCATCAAGCCGCGCAGCGGTGTGTTTGACTATGCGCCTTGGGAAAGCAAAGCTTACGAATACAGCCTACCGGTCTCCACCGTCGGCAACAGTTTGCAATTGCGCGCCCAAGCCTACCGGACTTCGCAAGTTCTGATTGGCAGCGGTTTGTTTTGGTTGGTGCTGCTGCTCAGTGGCATGACCACTTGGATGTTGATTGGCACTTGGCGTCACACCCGCCGCCGGCTGCAAGCGCAAGAAGCCTTGGTGGCCGAAACTAATTTTCGCCGCGCGATGGAGAACTCCATCCTGACCGGCATGCGGGCAATGGACATGAACGGACGCATCACGTATGTGAACGCCGCTTTTTGTCAAATGACTGGGTGGACCGACAAAGAATTGGTGGGCTTGCGCTCGCCGTTTCCCTATTGGCCAGAGGAAAACCATCAAATGATGCACTCCAAGCTGGAGGACCAACTCAGTGGCCGCACCACACTCAGCGGTTTTCAAATCAAAGTCAAACGCAAGAACGGTACTTTTTTTGACGCCCGCCTGTATGTCTCCCCGCTGATCGATGCCTATGGACAACAAACCGGTTGGATGACATCCATGACCGACATCACCGAACCTAACCGCATCCGTGAACAGCTGTCCGCTTCCTATGAGCGGTTCACCACGGTGTTGGAAGCTTTGGACGCATCGGTCTCGGTCACGCCACTGGGCAGCACAGAGCTTTTATTTGCCAACAAGCTATATCGCCAGTGGTTTGGTAGCCAAAGCGATGGCCATTTGAATTTGGTCACTCAAGCGGGTTTGCTCGGGGCCGACAGGTCCAGCCGGGACGAGTCAGTGGACGATTTGGTTGGCATGCCTGGCGTGACTTTGACGCAAGCCAAAACCGAGAACTCTGAAATTTATCTGTCGGGATTGAACAAATGGCTTGAAGTTCGTTCGCGGTATTTGAACTGGGTAGACGGTCGTCTGGCGCAAATGGTGATTTCCACGGACATCACCGCCCGCAGAACTGCAGAAGAGCAATCCGCACTTCAAGCTGAACGTGCCCAATCGGCCAGTCGCTTGATCACCATGGGTGAGATGGCATCCAGCGTTGCCCATGAACTTAACCAACCCCTGACCGCCATATCCAATTACTGCAACGGCATGTTGGCTCGCTTGCAGAGCAAACAAATCAGCGAAGAAGAATTGCTCAAGGCCCTGGAAAAAACCTCACACCAAGCGCAACGCGCCGGCCAAATCATTCAACGCATTCGCAGTTTTGTCAGACGCAGTGAAACCAACCGCATATTGACGTTGATTGCCCCGATGGTGACCGAGGCGGTGGAATTGGCTGATATTGAATTGCGCCGCCGTCAGGTGCGACTGAGTTTGTACGTGTCTGACCGCATCAACAAAATTCTCGTGGATCCCATCTTGATTGAGCAAGTGCTGATCAATTTACTCAAAAACGCTGCCGAGGCCATTGAACATGCCAATCGCCCAGTGAATGAGCGACATGTGGAATTACAAATCGTCCCCAAAGTCGTCGAACAACAAGAAGTGGTGTTGTTTTCTGTGACCGACAGCGGTGAGGGTATGCCCTCTGAAGTGATGGCCAGAGTGTTTGAGGCTTTTTACACCACCAAAAGCGAAGGCATGGGCATTGGCTTGAATTTATGCCGCACCATCATCGAGTCGCACCAAGGGCGTATGCATGCCGAGAACATCTACAATGGATCGGTCGTTGTGGGTTGCCGTTTTTCGTTCTGGCTGCCCGCCAACTCACCCACGATCACTGCTTGATATTCATATTTTTTTATCGTATTTGGAGTAACTGATGAGCTTGATTCCCAAAAAAGGCAACATCTACGTGGTGGATGATGACGAAGCCGTTCGTGATTCATTGCAGTGGTTGCTCGAGGGCAAAGACTACCGGGTGCGCTGCTTTGATTCTGCAGAATCTTTTCTTAGCCGTTATGACCCGCGCGAAGTCGCATGCCTGCTGGTGGACATTCGCATGCCGGGTATTTCTGGCCTTGAATTGCAAGACCGTCTGATCGAGCGCAAATCGCCTCTGCCGATCGTATTCATCACCGGTCACGGCGATGTGCCCATGGCGGTCACCACCATGAAAAAGGGCGCGATGGACTTCATCCCTAAACCCTTCAAAGAAGAAGAATTGCTGGGCGTGGTCGAACGCATGCTTGACCAAGCCCGCGAAGCCTTTGCAGATTTCCAGCATGCCGCCAACAGAGATGCACTCATGGGGAAACTCACTGCGCGTGAATCGCAAGTACTCGAGCGCATCGTCGCAGGTCGCTTGAACAAACAAATCGCTGATGATCTGGGCATCAGCATTAAAACGGTGGAAGCGCACCGCGCCAACATCATGGAAAAACTCAACGCCAACACCGTGGCTGATTTGCTCAAAATCGCCTTGGGGCCCAACTCTACAAAGGCCTGAAACATGACAGCTTCCATCATCGACGGCAACGCCCTCTCAGCTCTTTTGCGTCAACAAGTCAGCGACCAAGTCAAATCCCTTCAAACACGTGGCGTCACTGCAGGTCTTGCGGTCATTCTTGTGGGTGACAACGCTGCCAGCCAGGTCTATGTGCGCAACAAAGTCAAAGCTTGCGAGCAAACTGGCATCCACTCATTGCTGGAAAAACACGATGCTTCCATGACAGAGGCCGAATTGCTCGCCCGGGTGCATGCCCTGAACCATGACAACAGCATTCACGGCATTTTGGTGCAGTTGCCTTTGCCAGCCCATATCAATGCGCAAAAAGTGATCGAAGCCATTGCCCCAGAAAAAGATGTGGATGGTTTTCATGTTGCCAGCGCCGGCGCACTCATGACTGGTTTGCCGGGCTACTGGCCTTGCACACCTCATGGTTGCATGAAGATGCTTGAGCACATTGGCTATTCGCTCAAAGGCAAGCATGCCGTGGTCATTGGTCGCAGCAATATTGTGGGCAAGCCCATGGCGCTGATGCTGCTCCAAGAACACGCCACCGTCACCATTTGCCACAGCGCCACTCCCGATCTAAAAGCACATACGCTGCAAGCAGATGTCATCGTCGCTGCGGTCGGCAAGCGCAACATACTCACGGCTGACATGGTCAAACCCGGTGCGGTGGTGATCGATGTCGGCATGAACCGAGATGACGCGGGCAAGTTGTGTGGCGATGTGGACTACGAGGGCGTCAAACAAGTCGCCTCCCACATCACCCCTGTGCCGGGTGGCGTCGGCCCCATGACCATCACCATGCTGCTGGTCAATACCTTGGCATCTGCCGAACACCACGCTTCTTCCTGACCGCATGACAAACCCACTGCTCGACTTCTCTTCACTTCCGCTGCTTGACCGAATCACACCTGCTGACGTTGAACCGGCCATCGCGCAATTACTGCAACAAGCAGATGCAGCTCTGCATCAAGTGACACAAGACGGCTTTCCAGCTGAATGGGTTCGTATCTCGCATGTGCTGGACACTGCCACCGAACAGCTGGGACGTGCTTGGGGTGCAGTTAGCCATTTGCAATCTGTGGCTGATACGCCAGAACTTCGTGCGGCCTACAACGCGCAACTGCCCAAAGTCACGGAATTTTGGACACGATTAGGTGCCAATGAAGCGCTCTACGCCAAATACAAAGCCATTCGCCCGGACAGTTTGAACCCGGAACAAAGCCACGCCAGAACCTTGGCACTGCGTAACTTTGTGTTGTCGGGTGCGGAACTCAGCGGTGACGCCAAAGAGCGTTTTGCGGCGATACAAGAACGGCAGGCTGAAATCAGCCAACTGTTCAGTGAGCATGTGCTGGATGCCACTGACGCATGGTCCTTGACCATCGCAAAAGATGAGACCGCTGGTATTCCGGATGATGTGCTGGAAACGGCACATGCACTGGCCAAGGCTGAGGGGCAAACCGGCTACAAATTGACCCTGAAAATGCCTTGTTATTTGCCAGTCATGCAATATGCCCACAGCAGTACTGTTCGAGAAAAAATGTACCGCGCGTATGCCACCCGTGCGTCTGATTTGTCCGAGCATGCGCAATTCGACAACAGCGCCTTGTTGATTGAAATACTGCAACTCAGACAGGAAGAAGCCCGACTGCTGGGTTATGACAACCATGCGCAGGTTTCTTTGGCCAGCAAAATGGCCGAGTCGCCCGAGCATGTGGTGGGTTTTTTGCGCGACTTAGCGGATCGTGCCAAGCCTTATGCCGTCAATGATCTGGCTGAAATGCGCCAATTCGCCGCCGAATATTTGCAACTGCCCAACCCTCAGGCGTGGGACTGGACTTTTGTTGGCGAAAAACTCAAACAAGCACGCTATGCTTTTAGCGATCTGGAGGTCAAAGCGTATTTCACCGCGCCCAAAGTGCTTGAAGGCTTGTTCAAAATTGTTGAAACATTGTTCGAAGTGGCTATCCGGCAAGACAGTGCCCCCGTCTGGCACCCCGGCGTTTTGTTTTACCGGATAGAACGTCAAGGCCAATTGGTGGGCCAGTTTTATCTAGACCCGGGCGCCAGACAAGGCAAACGCGGTGGCGCTTGGATGGACGACGTACGCGCACGTTGGCTACGCCCTGACACCGGGCATTTGCAAACGCCTGTGGCGCATTTGGTCTGCAACTTTGCAGAGGGCATCAACGGACAGCCGCCTTTGCTCACGCATGACGATGTGATCACCTTGTTTCATGAATGCGGCCATGGCCTGCACCACATGCTCACCCAAGTCAATGAGCGCGATGTTTCTGGCATCAGCGGGGTGGAATGGGACGCGGTGGAATTGCCAAGCCAGTTCATGGAAAACTTTTGTTGGGAATGGTCTGTCCTCAAACACATGACTGCGCATGTGGACACCGGCGAACCCCTGCCACGCGGGTTGTTTGACAAGATGCTGGCTGCCAAAAATTTTCAAAGCGGCTTGCAAACTTTGCGTCAAATAGAGTTTTCTCTGTTGGACATGTATTTGCACACCTTACCGGCCCAAGACATCCAAGTATTGGATGTCTTGCAACAAGTGCGTGAAGAAGTGGCGGTCATGCACCCGCCCGCGTTCAACCGAATGCCCCATTCGTTCAGCCACATATTTGCAGGTGGTTACGCTGCGGGTTACTACAGCTACAAATGGGCCGAGGTGCTGAGTGCGGATGCTTATGCTGCATTTGAGGAAACCAGTGCAGCAGACGGCCAACACAGCGTCGAAACGGGCAGACGCTACAGGCGTGCGATTTTGGAAGCTGGCGGCAGTCGCCCCGCCATGGCATCATTCAAAGCATTTCGTGGCCGCGAGCCCAGCTTAGATGCATTGCTGCGGCACCAAGGCATGGCGCATCAGTCGTAGACCAAGGTTTGCACACCTTGTGCAGTGCCCAGCAGACACACATGCGCGCTTTGGTGCGCAAACACACCCACCGTCACCACGCCGGGCCATTGGCTGACTGTGTTTTCAAAACCCAGCGGGTCGTTGATGCGCAAGCCCACCACATCTAACAAATACTGGCCGTTGTCAGTGACAAAAGCTTGGCCGTTGGCCATGCGCAATTTGGCTTGCCCGCCCAGCAGCGCAAATTGCCGCATCAATTCAGGTGCGGCCATAGGAATAATTTCTACCGGAAGTGGAAATCTGCCCAACACTTCCACCCGCTTGGATGCATCGGCGATGCACACAAAACGGTCAGCCTGCGACGCCACTATTTTTTCGCGGGTCAAAGCAGCGCCCCCTCCTTTGACCATATATCCCTTGGCGTCAATTTCATCAGCGCCATCGATGTAAACAGCCATACGCTCGACTTGTGTCAGGTCCACAACGGGCAGTCCCAATGACTGCATTCTTTGGGTAGACGCCACAGAACTCGACACCGCCGCTTTGATGGCAATGCCGCTGGCAGCCAAGGCATCGATGAACAGATTCACGGTAGAGCCGGTTCCTACACCCAAATATTCGCCAGGCACCACATAGTCCAGCGCAGCTCGCGCCACCAGCGTTTTCAATTCGTCCTGCGTTTGGCCAGTTTGGTTCATCGGTGACAATTCCTTATTCATCTTTGCCGGATTATCCATGTCAGTGTTGCCCTACCCATTGCTTCGCCCCTTGTTGTTTGCCGCCGACCCAGAAGTGGTGCATGACCATACCTTGCAATGTCTGGCCGCTACCCAACACACCCCGCTTCGGCATGCCTATGCGCAAGAAAAAATCAGCGATCCTGTGCAACTGTGCGGGCTGACGTTTCCCAACCGGATTGGCTTGGCGGCAGGCCTGGACAAAAACGCCCGTTGCATTGATGCGTGGCAACACATGGGCTTTGGATTTGTCGAAGTGGGAACCGTCACGCCTGTGGCGCAACCGGGCAATCCCAAGCCGCGCATGTTTCGCTTACCCAAAGCCCATGCCTTGATCAACCGGCTGGGTTTTAACAACGGGGGGTTAGACAGTTTTCTGTCGCACGTAACACAGGCGCGGTTCAGACAATCCGCCAACTCGCCCATGTTGTTGGGTTTGAACATCGGCAAAAATGCCGCCACACCCATCGCCGACGCCACCCATGATTACCGCTTATGCCTAGAGGCGGTGTACCCGCACGCAGACTACATCACGGTCAATATCTCCAGCCCCAACACCCAAAATTTGCGCCAACTTCAAACCGATCAAGCCTTTGTGCAATTGCTTGAGATGCTGCAAACCCAGCGACAAACACTTGCGCTCAAACACCAACGCCATGTCCCGGTCTTCATCAAAATCGCACCCGACCTAGACGATTTTCAGCTGGAGCAACTGTGCAATACCTTGCGCCAATACTGTATGAATAACGGTGCCCCTGCCGACAATGCTTGGGGCGTGATTGCCACCAACACCACCTTGTCTCGGGATGCGGTTCAAGGCATGAAACACGCCAACGAAACCGGAGGCTTGTCTGGTGCACCGGTGCGCGAAGCCAGTAACCGGGTGATCCGTTACATCAGGGCGCATCTGGGGCCGCAATTTCCCATCATTGGCGTGGGCGGCGTGATGCAACCCGAGGATGCGGTGGAAAAAATCCAAGCCGGTGCCGATCTGGTTCAGATTTACACCGGTTTGATTTATGCCGGACCGGCTTTGGTACCCGCGTGCGCCTTGGCCATCAAGCGCATGGGTCAAGCAGCTAATGTTTGATGGCTTGGGTTAACGGTTGTGGTTGTCACGGGCGTGCAAGCCACGGACCACTGCGTTGGCCAAACCAAATCTGCCCAGCGCTTACACTTTGTTGTTGACTATTTGTAGTTTTCACGCAGCTGATTTTATGAATCCCAATATTCCCGACGACAGTCAGGCCGCCGACATGGCTTTCACACTGGCCTTGCACCCTGATTACCGCATACTTCGCAGGCTGCAACCCAAGCAAGTGTTTGCTGATGCACCAGACGGTCGGCGACTGCTCAAGGGCATTGTGCTTGACACTGAAACCACTGGGCTCAATACCTCGCTGTGCAAAGTGATTGAGTTGGGCATGATTTTGTTTGAGTTCGATCCGGAAACGGGGCAACTGCACCGCGTATTGAAAGTATTTGATGAACTCGAAGACCCGGGTGTTCCTATTCCGCCGGAAACCACCGCAGTTCACCACATCACCGATGACATGGTGCGCGGCAAACGCATCAACGACCATGAGGTGCAATCCATGGTGGCTGAGGCCGCGGTGGTGATCGCACACAACGCACCCTTTGATCGCCCGTTTGTCGAGCAACGCTGGCCCGCATTTGAAGACAAACATTGGGCCTGCAGCATCAAAGACATTGACTGGAAAGCTGAAGGTCTGGGCTCAGCCAAATTGGAATATTTGCTGCAAACGCAGGGCTACTTTTATGACGCGCACCGGGCAGAAATGGACTGCTGGGCGTTGTTGGAATTGCTCAATATGGTGTTGCCACAAAGTCAACAACCCGTGCTGCTGCATTTGCTTGAAACACTCAACCAACCGCAAGTACGCTTGTCTGCCCTGGGCTCACCTTTCGATACAAAAGACCTGTTGAAAGCCCGTGGCTACCGTTGGGACGGCGACAGAAAAACCTGGTACCGAAGTTTGTCGTCTGAAAAAGTGTTGGAAGAGGAAATCAACTGGTTGAAACAAAAAGTTTATGCAGGCAAGCGAGCCAGTGTTGAAGTGGAAAAGCTCGGGGGAACCCTGCGTCATTCGCAACGCCAAGGTGAAAAATCTATCGTGTCTTTGTGAATTTCAGTAGTTCACCATTTGCCAAGGCACCTGACACACCGGAACGACCGGGTAATACTGCTGGCTGGTCTGGCAAAAATACGCCACCCTTGGAGGGCTGTAAACGACGGAAGGTGTCACGACAACGGCAGTGACCGATGGCTGCGAATAGGTATTGGCCCAATAAACCGCTGAGCCCAAAATGGCGACGGTTGCCAAGGGTGACCATCCCGACCCCCGGTGTCCATCCCGATAACCGCTATGCCCATGCCTATATCCACCGCCATATCCATGCCTGTAGCCGCCACCATGCGTTTCCAGTTTGATCACGGTGCGTTCACGGTGTTGCCAACGCGGCTTATCCGCCCAAGCGCCGGACATAAAAGAAACAAAAACTACCAAAAAAACAAGAGGCGTGAATCGTTTCATACAGTCTCCTTGGGGTTAGCGATTGGAAATTACTGAGCAACAACAAAACAACGCGGGCCACTGTCAGTTGGATGACATGTGGTGTGGCTTAAGATTGACCGTATGAAAAAATTTTTACGCCTCGTTTTTTATGCGTCACTGTTCACGTTGACCACCACATCAATTGCTGAGCCCTACGTCTACCCTTCTGTGCATTTGCACGATTTACCAGGGGCGCTACAAGAGGCGTACCGACATGAAAAACCCAACCTGGGCGAGATAGGCCGCTGTGTGACCAGTTATGACAGCAACATGGACCAAGAAAAAATGATCTTCACCTGCTCTATTTACGTCAAGATGTCAGCAGTGGCAGAGCGCAAGGCGATGGAACGCTGCGAGCAAATGAAAGGAAAAAGAAATATCAAAGGCCCCTGCAAAGTCATCAAAGAATAAGGGGCAGGCTTTGGTCACTGAACCAACAATTGCACATAAATGGCCAGGCAGCTGGCATAAGCCACCACCCAACACAAGGTTCTGACGCTGGCCAAGTCCATTAAATAAGCCACCAAATACAGGACACGTGCCGCCACGAATATGAGGCAATAACGGGTCAATACAGTTTCATCCAAGGACAAGCCCAACCCGAGAATAACCGCGACAGCGAAAAAGGGAAATGCTTCAAACGCATTGTGCTGTGCTGCATTTGCGCGGGCGCGAAAACCGGTTTGGCGAGACAACCATTCGCGCGGGTTGTGGTTGTCGAATTCACGAAACCCCCATTTGGCGATGGCAGTGCTGAGAAGTGGCAACACACCAGCGATCAATAGACATAAAACAGGCAGGTTCATTGTGAGACCGCCACCAGGCCGCGGATGGCCAATTCATAGCCATGGATACCTAAGCCCATCACAGTGCCTCGCGCGACAGGAGAGACAAAGGACTGGTGTCGAAAACTTTCGCGGGCGTGAATGTTTGAAATATGGACTTCAATCACAGGCAATCCGCAACCCTTGATGGCGTCATGCAAAGCCACAGACGTATGGGTCAGCGCCCCAGGGTTGAACACAGCGCCAAGTGCCGCACCTTCTTTGTGCAACTTGCCGTATGCATGGATTTTGTCGATCAACTCGCCCTCGTGGTTGCTCTGAAAGCAGTCGGCCTCAAACCCCAGTGCCCGAGCAGTTTGTACACACAACGCATGAACATCATCAAGCGTGCTGGCCCCATACAGCTCGGGTTCACGGGTGCCCAGCAAGTTCAAATTGGGGCCATTGAGTACAAGAATTTTCATGGTTTGAGTATACGATGGGGCCTGCAAACGCGTGACTTCGCAACGGTTTACAAACTTTAAACGCACATGATTTCATTTTTGGAGCAGCCATGATTCGACTGGTGGTGTTTGATGCCTACGGGACACTTTTTGATGTGTATTCTGTGGGAGCGATGGCCGAGTCGTTATTTCCCGGGCAAGGGGCGTCCTTGTCTATTCTTTGGCGTGACAAGCAAATTGAATACAGCCGTCTGATTTCCTTGAGCGATCCACTCAATCCGCTGGGAAGCCGACATTACCAATCATTTTGGGACATCACAAGATTGGCCCTGCAATACAGCTGTCAGCGCCTGCAACTTGAGTTGACGCCCGCCAAACAAAAACAGCTGATGGACCAGTATTCCCACTTGCAACCGTTTGAGGAAAATTTAGAAGTGCTGCAATCGCTGAAAAAAGCAGGCATGCGATGCGCCATCCTCTCAAACGGCAGCCCAGACATGCTCAATTCAGCGGTCAGCAGCGCGGGCATGACGGGATTGATAGACAAAGTGTTGTCTGTAGATGAAGTCAGGCAATTCAAAACCTCACCGCAAAGCTATGGCTTGGTCGCCCACCACTACCCGACCGATATTCGCGAGGTGCTGTTTGTATCCAGCAACAGCTGGGATGCCTTGGGCGCGACTTGGTTTGGTTTTAAAAGTTTTTGGGTCAACCGACAAGGTCTGCCTTTTGAAACATTGGGGCCACGCCCCAGTCACAGTGGCGCTAACTTAAGGGATATCTTGCCGTTGCTCTAGCGAACGGCTCGTAAAATTTGCGGCAATGATGCGTAGAACTACCAGCGGCTTTGCCAAATATTTAGTGTGTGCAACGGCGATCAGTGTTTGCGGTCCGCTGTTTGCCATGGCTTGGTTTTCCAAGCAGCCAACGCTTCGTCAAACTGAATTAACACCGACAGAACTTCAGCAACTGGATATTCGGTCGGGATGGTCCAGCGACGACGCCAGCTTGATGTTATTTGAGGTCAGCAACCAAAACAGCGGCCCGGTTTTTTGTGTGGGCGCAAATTTTGAATTCCAAAATGGAAAAAAACGCTCGCAAGCGTTTGATCCTAAGCTCTACATACCTGCCAAAGCAGTGAAAAAAACATCAATACGTGGTATTGAAAAGAAAGAAGTGAAAACCTTCGGATTCAGCTGTCTGTGTATGAAAGCATCACCGGAAGGTCCGTGCGAAAACGCTTTCAAGTAGATGCGTCTTTGTTGCCCGAGGGTGTTGTGGCAGCAGCGCCGGAAGGTGTTGTCGGAGTCGCTGCACCTGGTTTGGCGGTACTTGGCGCACTGCCGGAGGGATAAACCGGGGTTGCGCCCACTTGCTGCATTTCACCGCGGAACTCACCACCACGCTCGATTTGGATTTGTGAATATTCCAATTTACCCGACACCTTGCCGGTGGCACGAATATGCAAATGGTCACGGCAATGGATCACTTGATGCAATTCGCCTTCAACTTCAATGCTGCGAGCAGTCACTTTGCCCGTGATTTTTCCGGATTGACCAATAAAAATTTCCTCAGCAGTCAGTTCGCCGTCAACAGTGCCATAGATGGTCGCTTTCTTGGGAACATTCAAAGTACCCTTGAAAGTCACGCCGTTACCGATCACGAGGTTATTGGATTGATCCATATTGGTTGCCATGTGCGTCTTTCATTCAAGAATTTCAGAAATAGGTTGCCATTGTTTGTCCGGCAAACTGGCCTTCAACAGGCTCACTCCCGCAAAAAATTGCAGTGAATGTTAACCCCTTATCAGCTCAGGCCAAATGCCATTGTAAGTCAGCGCTTGGCCGGCTTGGTTTCATAGGGAGCAATGCTGATGGCTTCGAGCAAATAGCCACTGACCCCTTGAGAGGTACTGACGCGGCCTTCTTTGAGTTCGCCCTCTACCCACAACACGTCCATTGACTCTGGCATTTTTTTAATTTTGCTTTGTGCGGTTGGTCGCACCAACACAATTTGGTTGGCAGGCGGCGGCGGTGTGTGTATGCAGGCCCCAAAATAAGGGACCAATAAAAACTCGCGCTTGTCTGAGCGGTCGGCGTCTAAGGGGACGGCATAGCCGGGAAGCCGCACTTTTTTGTTGATCTGTGATTTCACGATGGGCGCTTCATCCAGTTTTTTTCGGATCGCGTTCATGGCTTTATTGGCCTCATCGCTGGTGTCTTGCAAATAGGACAACTTGCTGATGGCGGCCATTTCCTTGGTCATTTCCTTGACCCAAGGATCTGGCATCAAATCATTCCAATCAATGGTTTTATAGCCCTCGGTTTCAGCAAGGGCTGGCCAAGACAGCGCCAGCGACCCCAAGAAAAAAGCAAATTCACGGCGCTTCATAAGTTCAACACTGGCCTTCATGGCGACTCCCCATTCAAACGGATGGCGGATGCAGTCCATCCATCAACGACAAACGATACGCACGCCATGCGGGCAACAAACTCGCCAGCACCGACACAAGAAACAAAGCACTCAAGCTGATGAGGCTGTCAATGGAAGGCAAACCGGGTTGCACCATCACCCCAAAACCGGTTCTGAGCATGTCTTGAGCGACCCACATCAGACCTTGGCACACGATATAGCCACAAACTATACCGACCAAGCACACCAGCACAGACTCTAGCAGCACAAAACCCAACAAAGCACGTGGTGCTGCGCCCATGGCTCGCAAAATAGCCAGCTCTTTGCGCCGACCACTCATGGCCACGAGCAACACCGCGGCCACGCTCAGCATGGCGCTGACTGCCACCATGAAGCCGATCAACACCAAACTGTTTTCCACCACTTTGACCACTTGCCACAGCTCATCAAGGGCTACGCCCGGCAAGACCGCCATCAACGGGTCGCGGTTCATACTTTCAATTTTTCTGCGCACTGAAAATACTTCGGCACGGTTGTGCAAGCCCACCCATACGGCGGACAAACTCACGGGCTGTAATTCGCTGACGTTTTGCGTCTGTGGCAAGGCAGCGGCGGCAGACTTCAGCGACTTGGGTGAAATGCCCATGCCCCATCCTTGGTGCATGGCTTCAAAACCTTCCAAATTGATCAACACACTTCTGTCAATCGGTGCGCCTGTTGGTTTCAGTATCCCGACAACCATTAACGGATGGTCGTCATGGTCAGTGTCTTCAGGGCCGCCGCCGGCACCGTGGGTGAGCACCAGTTTGTCGCCCACTTGGTGACCGAACCGCCGGGCCACCTCAGCACCCAATACCAATTCCGACATGGCTTGGGGACGCTCGGCCGGATTGCCAAAGGCATGACCTTGCGCCCATTCGAGTCCCCTGCCCTGGCTTTTGAATTCCTTGAACAAGGTGGCGGTGGTGCCCAACACCGGATGCCCTTGGTAGGTGTCGCCCAGTTGTATGGGTACCGCCCAGCGAACCTGGGGCAAACGCTGTATGTCTTCAAAACCGGCAAAGCCCATGTTGCGGGAAGGACGCCCAATTTGAAACACGCTGTAGAGCATCAACTCGGTGGCGCTGCCACGCGGCCCGACAATCAAATCTACGCCGCTCAATGCATTGGAAAAACTGCGCCGGGCGTCTTCTCGCAACTGCTGAACGCCCAGCAATATCAACACCGACACGCTGACCGACAGCATGACCAGCAACAATGCAAAACGACGCGACAACGCGCTGTTCCATGCCAAAGACAGCCACAGCCTCATGCGACACCACCGGCTTGCATTTTGAATACCTGATGAAACCTTGAGGCCAGTCGGGCGTTGTGGCTGACCATCACCACGCTGGCGTTTTGTTGCTGCGCGGTAGCAAGCAGTAAATCGATGAATTCCAACTGGTTGTCGTCGTCCAGTGCAGAGGTGGGCTCGTCGGCAATCAACAAGCGCGGTGCACCCATCAATGCGCGGACCGCCGCCACGCGTTGCTGCTGCCCCACCGACAGCTGATGAACCGGTTGGTGCCACACATGAGGCGGCAGGTGCAAGGTATCGGCCAAGGCTTTGGCTTGCTGAATAGGACTGCCCCATTGCGCGGCAGATGCCTTGGCACGACTGGCAAACAAGCGCGTTGGCATCAAGGCGTTGCTTTCCACATCCAAATACGGCAACAAATTGAATTGCTGAAACACAACGCCCATGTGCTCTCCACGCAAGCGGTCGCGTTCCATGGGCCCGAGCATTCCCATGTTGAAACCGAGCACTTCACATACACCGGTTTGCGGGGCTTGAACCCCAGCGAGCAAAGACAACAAGGTACTTTTGCCGCAACCGCTGGGGCCTTGGATAAACAAATGCTCGCCTTGCGTCAAGGACAAATGGGCAATATCAAACAATGCCGGGCGCCCCGGCCAAGCGTGTGACAGTTGCGACAGTGAAAGTGCGTGGGTGCTCAAAAGCGTAAAACGGGATCTTTGGCGGTCAGGCTGAGCGATTTTTGTCCCTTGGGCCCCACCATGTCTACCTTTAGGGATTTCAATCGCGGATGCTTGGCAAACAGTGCAAAACGCAACTCAGTCAGTGCTGCCGGTTGAGCGCATTCAAATGCAACATCAATGTCCAAATCTGAATGCTCAGATTTTTTTCCCTCAAACATGCTGGAACTGGCTTTGAGAGAAATCTGCTTGCATTGTGCGGCAGCAGGCAAGGCCATGAAGTAATCAGCAGAGACCAAGCCGGATTGCAAATTGGCCATGGCTTTTTTCTGTGCTTCGGTGCGCGGCAAATGCTCGTGGCCCAACAAACTTTCCATGGGTATTTCAAAACTCCCGCTGACTTTGCCGCCTTGTACGCTGAGTTCCAACGAACCGACCCCATGGGAATGGGCAGCATGCGTATGTTTGTCTTGGGCAAAAGCAAATGGGGCAGCCATGCAAAAAAGTCCCAAACTGGCTGCCGTCAGAAAACGTTTCATATCCACCTCTTTTGAAAAACCTCGCTTAGGCAATGACGAAAGCTTAATGCATAAATAAACCAAATGCGGGCACCCAAGCCAGCCCGAACAATAACAACATGGTCTGCTTGGCAAAATTTTCCACGCGGTGCTGTTTGTGCAAAAACGGAAAAAGATCAGAGACTGAAATGTATATGAAACTTGCTGCGGTCACCATCAATACATACACGACCACGGGATCGTCGGCTTTCAACAACCACCATCCCATGACACCACCGGCGAATATGGGCAAGCCAGACAAACAGTTCATGAGCAAGGTATGTCGCCGCGAGTACCCCGCAGCCAAGTACAAGGAAAAATCACCCAATTCTTGAGGGATTTCATGCACAAGAATCGCCAGCGTGGTGGTGATTCCAAGGGCGGGATCGGCTGCAAATGCCGCAGCAATCAGCAAGCCATCAACAAAGTTATGCACACCGTCCCCGAACCAAGATGCTTTGGTGGCGATGACCAGTGGCGCATCAGCGTCAGGGATGCCGTGAACATGTTGATGGCGCCAAATAGCACCCCGCTCTAAAAAATAGAACCCCAACAAACCAACCAACAAGGCAGCCAGTAACCAGTGAACGTCAGCCTGCCCCGATTCCAAGGCCTCTGGTAAGACATCAAGTAATGCCGCTGACAACATGGTGCCCGCCGAAAAAGCCACCATCAAGTTCAAAGCACTTTGTGGTATTTTTTTGGCCAACCAAAATGAGGTCAGCAAGCTGAGTGTGAGGCTGGCAAAACAAGCCAACAAAATCCAAATCAAAGTCATTGATACTTTCTGTGTGGTTTAAAAAGACAACTGCAAACCAAGCTTGAAGGATCGGCCGGGCAAGGGTGCTTTGGGACGGCCTGAGGTTGCGTCCTGAGTGGTGGTGGTGAGGATGGAAGTGGCCGAGTAAGCCAGCGCGTCTGTCAGGTTGTCGACTCGGGCAAACCAAATGGCTTGCGAGGAAGCGATTTTCTGGCGGTAGCTCATATAGACATTCCACAAGGTATAGGCGCTGCTTGCCGCTTGGTTTTCACCACGGCGGGGCTTGGCGTTGTACTCGGCGCCCAAAGATGTACGCCATGGGCCGGACTCGCGCAGCAAGGTGGTGCCCAAGCGCGCAGCAGGAATGCGCGGCACAGCCAGCCCGCTGTCAAGGTAAGTGGCTCTGACCGCATCGGCACGCCATTTCATTCGCCATACCGCATCACCCTCAGAGGGCAGCCAGCCGTTTTGTCCGATCACGCGCCAGTCGCCGACCGCCTCTATGCCTTTGAATTCAGCGCGGGCGGCGGTGAACTGGTACACATCGTAGGTGTCGGCACCATCCACAAATTCTTCACCATTGGCGATTAAGCCGATGTAGTTGTCAAACCGGTTTTGAAAATAATTGAGCTGCGCAGTATGCGGCCCCTGCGCCCAGCCCAAACCGATGTCTGCCTGCCAAGCCTTTTCGGTAGCTAAAGTCGGTGTCCCTACTTCCACGGCAGAACTCGCCACATGCACACCGTTGGCGCGCAATTCATAGTCTTTCGGTGCTCTTTGGGTGCGTGCCAAATGACCGGTTAGTTTTAATGTTGGGCTGAGATAAACCAAACTGCCTATCGACGCGCTAAAGGGGGTAAAGCGCTTCGAAGTGGCTGCTACATTGCCTGGATCGAAGCCGGCAGCAAATGCATCCCCCTTGACCTTGACCTGTTCAGCACGCAAGCCCAGGCTGAACTTGCCCCAAGTCGGTGACAGTTCTTCCACCAGATAAAGCGCATATTCTTTGGTGTTGGTCGACGGCATGAAGGCTTCGTCGCCATCGGCCTCAAAATCAGAGCCATTGCTTTGCCAACCCAACACGCCTTCTAACTTGCCCATCGGGCTTTGCCATGCTTGGTGTTGCGCACTCAGCCTGAACTCATGGCCCGATTTTTTAAACACGGTGCCAGTACTGCCATCTTCATATTCAGTGTGCTGGTAATCCGTGCTGCTCCATTGGGTGCGAATGCGCTCAACAAAACCGGAAGGCCTCAACTCTGCATCCAAGGCATAGCGGTCCGATTGCATGCCAACGGTCACCGCGTCCTCTGCCACCGTGCCGTAATCGCTGCGGTAATTGTTCACCCCCAAGCCGACATGGCCGCTGTCCCAAAAAATAGAACTGCCAATCGCATATCCGTTGGCGCGGTTGCTGGAATTGCATATTTTTTTGGCGCTGCTGGCCGAACCGGATTTGCTGCATGCCATGGTGTCGGGTACCGACACATCGTCACTTTTTCGGCCAAAGGCATCAATATGCAGCCCAAAACTGGCATTGCCTGCCTCCAGCAACACCGCAGCACTTCTTTCCTTGTTGCCACTGGACCAACCCGCTTCGGTTCTGCCGCTGATGCCGTCCATGGGTGCCGTTGGAATGCGGTTGTCGATCAAATTGACCACACCGCCTACCGCACTGCCTCCGTACATGATGGCAGATGGCCCCCGCAACACCTCGATGCGCTCAACACTCAACACATCATGTGGGACCGCATGGTCGTTGCTGAGTGAGGAAACATCTTGCGATTCCACGCTGTTGTTGAGGATTTTGATGCGGTCGCCGTCCATGCCGCGAATCACCGGCCGGCTGGAATTCGGTCCAAAGTAACTGCTGCTGACCCCAGGCAAATGGCCCAATGTTTCGCCCAGCGTGCTTTGCTGCTCTTGCCGCAAATCATCGCCTTGCAACACTTGCACAGCTTGTATGCCCTCTGCATTACCCAGTGGATTACCCGTCACGGTGATTTCATTGAGCCGCGTCGGCTCGGCTGACTGCTCAGATTGCGCCGATGCAATGCGGCAAACGCACACCAACAGCAAAAAAGCGCCTGCACGCCTCGCGTTCAAAGGGTTAAATTCGGGGGAAAATGCCATAATGGGTCTCCAAATTTTGATAACGATAACTCATTATCAATAAACCACAGAGCATTGTCAACATGGAACGAATCACCAAGCAAGGCACAGCCATATTGAACGCCATTGAAAAGGCACACCGTCCTTTGCTTGCTCAGGAAATACTGGAAGCCGCGGCTTGCGATTCGCCGGGCATTGGTCAAGCCACGGTTTACAGAAATATCAAAGCATTGGTAGAGGGCGGTTTATTGAGCACGGTGCATTTACCGGGGGAAAATCCACGGTACGAGGTGTCACACCTGCACCACCACCACCACTTTCATTGCACGCTCTGCAATAAGGTCTATGACGTGCACGATTGCCCGGGCGATCTCAAACAATTAGCCCCTGCAGGCTTTCAAGTCGAACGCCACGAAGTCACTCTGTACGGAAGGTGTGCAGCCTGTATCCATCCATAAGCCAGATTGCAGACACACCTTGGCGCCAAGTCGGCGTCAGCCACCCGCCACTTTGAGCATGATCTTCCCGATATGGGTGGAAGATTCCATCAACTCATGCGCTTGCGTCGCTTCACGCAAATCAAACACCTGATGCACCACAGGCAAGCACTTGCCCTGTTGCAACAAGGGCCAGACTTTTTCATGCAGTTCGTTCGCCATCTGCGCTTTGTCGGCCGCAGTGCGGGGACGTAATGTGGAACCCGTGAAAGTCAATCGCTTGACCATCAAGCCGATCCAATCCACTTCTGTTTTGGAGGGCTGCAAAAAAGCAATTTGCACCAACCGACCATCAACGGATAGGCAGTTGATATTTCGCTGCATGTAGTCGCCGCCAACCATATCAAGAATAATGTTGACACCCTTTTGATCTGTGGCGTCCATCACTTCTTTGGCAAAGTCCTGGGTGCGGTAATTGATCGCCAGGTCTGCACCGGCGGCTAGGCAAGCGCGGATTTTTTCTTCGTTGCCCACTGTGCAGATCACACGTGCGCCAAATGCTTTGGCCAATTGAATCGCTGTCAAACCAATACCGGACGACCCCCCGTGCACCAGAAATGTTTCACCCGCTTGCAACTTGCCCCGCTGAAATACATTGGTCCACACCGTGAAATAGTTTTCAGGCAATGCTGCCGCCTGCAGCAACGACAAACCCGGGGGCAAAGGCAAGACCTGACCTTGAGGAATACACACATACTCAGCATAGGCGCCACCATTGGCCAAACCGCATACCCAATCCCCCTGCTTCCAACGTGTAACGCCTTCCCCCAAGGCCACCACTTGCCCTGAAGCCTCCAGACCCAAAATAGGTGAGGCACCGGGTGGCGGGGGATAGCGCCCGCTGCGCTGCAAACAATCTGGTCGGTTCACGCCTGCATAAGCCACTTTGATCAGCACTTCTGTGGCAGCGGGTTTTGGCACAGGCATTTGTGACAGGTGCATCACCTGCGGCGCACCACCCGCGCCATGGGCCACAAAGTTCATCGAATCGGACATTGGAATTCCTCAGAAAAGTAATCGTGAATGAAAGCGTTTTATAGCCAACGCAAAGGCTCACAATGAACGCTGCCACGTTGACTGCTCAAGGTCATTTCGCCTTCTTGTATGGTGGCTTGTAACTGCATGCTGCGCTCTGCCATGCCGGCCATGGCCTGCGACGCTTCATGCGGTATGCGCATGACATGCAATTTTTTTTGCCGGTGCAATTTATTTTCAATGCCCTTCCACCACACCTCTGCCGCATAAGAAAAGGCGTACACCCACACTTCATCGGACTGACTGGCTGCGCGCTGTAAAGCTTTTTCTTCGGGTTGCCCCACCTCTATCCACAGGCGTTTGCGCCCGGTAAAATCGGTCAATGACACATCCGGATCATCAGGATTGGACAGGCCAGCGCCAAAGGCCAGCATGCCATCACCCTGGCAGGTCGCTTGAAGTTGATAAGCGTGCAAAGACAAGGCCACCAAACGAACCATCATTCGTTCGTCTGTTTCGCTGGGATGTCGGGCAAGGGTTAAAGCGTGGTCTGCGTAGTAAGCGTGGTCAATGTCAGCAATTTGCAGTTGCGCTTTAAATACGGTGGATTTGAGTGCCATGACGAATCATAGTCGTCAGGACTGGGAACCAGGACTCAAGCTTTGATGGCGCGAAAATCAGAATAAAGGCGAGAGACAGGCCGGCTTTTTTGCTCGGCCTCTTGGGCGAGTTGCGTACGAAGACGCTCGAAAGTATTTCGAATGGGTGTATGTTGATTAGGAACGTACTGATAGCGATGGTCAACTTCTGAAGTCTGTTGATCTGCGCTGATTTGGGTGGACTTGTTCATTCCAGGTTCCATTAACAATCTTGTTGTTCATAACGAACAAAATGGTGTCAAGGATGACAAACCCTCAATAAAATAATCAAAATCCCTGAAAAGAATTATTTGGTATTGCTTTATTCTTGGGCACCAGCCGCAGTTACTCAGCGGCTTGAGTGTCACTGCCAGCGGCATGCGATGTAGGTGGGTGCTGTACCATCTTCCCTTCGAATTGCCCTCCTTTTTCGATTTCAATGTTTGTGTAATCGAGTTGCCCAAAAACACTGCCACTGCGGTGGATCAATATATGTTCATGACACACGATTTTTTCTGAAAGTCTTCCATGTACATCGATCAATCTTGCTTCGATCTGGCCGGTGACATCTCCTGCGGGGCCAATTTGCAGCTCTGAAGCTTTTATTTCTCCTTTAATGATGCCGTTGATGCTGGCAACACCCGGGGCGTGAATGGTTCCAGTAAAGATCACCCCTTCACCCACAATCAAAGTATTTTGAATAATCGCTGAGTCAGTCATATCAATTCTTTCAAAAAATCATCATTTATAGAACGCTTGTTGTCAAATTTTAATCTTTAAATATCTTAATACAAATCATATTTACGTGTTAATTATTACTTAAAGTGACTCAATTTAAACACATCCCGCCGGCAAGACACCTCAAGTCTGTGCATGATCTTCCGATCCCAACCATGTAAGACTTGCTTGCAACCCTTGGTCACTATTGATTTTTTTGAAAAACCATGACACATTTGAATAAATTTTTGGCATTGTCCATATTGATGACATTCATCAATGTGCCGATGTACTTTTATTCAAAGTCTTTGACTCAGTCACAGCTCCCTGACAAACAGGCCGCACAGCAGCAAAGCGCCCAGCCTGACTCTGAGATTGCTACCAACTTCAACGCTTCACCTGGTGAACAACAAGAGAACACCGCACTAGCCGCGCCAGAGCCCTTGTTCAATGAGCAGGTGCTCCAAGACATGGCCAATGAAAAGAAACCCGAGCGATTTCAATCTTTGGCAGACCTCTACAAACCGCCGCTTTATGGCAAATGCAAAAAATTGTTCGAACGCTTTAAACGTAAACACTTTGCGGATAAACCATACAAAGCTTTTGTCTACAGTTTTGACGGGGAAACGGCTTACTGTGCTGACGCTTACACGGACAAAAGCCAAGAAGCGGCTCGGGAAATTGTTATGCGTGAATGTGAAGCACACCACGCTGGCTCAGGTAAATACTCTCCGTGCCGAATTTATGCATCTGAATGAAAGAGACAGGTAACAACATGGATTGCGTAGCTTGCGGTAAACCCATATCGATCACGGCCAAGTTTTGTGGCAAATGTGGTGCGCCCGTCAAACGCCAAGAAGCTGTCTTGGGCGATGCAGCCGTACCTGAGGAACACACAGCGGCACCTGTTGAACATTCGAAGCTGCCCGAGACTGTGGCACCCATTCAAGCCACAAACTCCGTAGATGACTTGGTACTCACGATGGGATTACCCGCTGATGTGGACCACGCATCCTTGCTGAAAATTGACTTAAACCTACCGACCGACAGCTCCCACATCAGTGAGTCTGTCGATAGCCCAGATGCTTCACATGCGACTCCAGCCGTGCCCCACACAGTACCCGACGCAGTGGTCGATCCTGAGTCGCTAGCCCTGTGGCAAGCTGATCAGGCAGAGATCAAGCAACTGCTCGAAAAGCAGTCTCATTTATTGGACTACATTTCGCTGGCCTCACAGCAACAAGCCCATGTGCAATCGCAGCCCAGCCCGCTTGAGCCTGTGCTCAGAGATGTCTTAGCGCTACAAAATTCGCTTCTGGCAAAACTCGGTAAGGTGGAGGAATGCGTCAATAAACCGCAGGCTGAAGTCACCGTACGTATGCCTGAAGAATTCAAGTTGATGCTGGAAAAGCAAAAAATTGAATTGCTCAAAGCATTCAGCCAAAACGTTGCGCAAAACACCGCCAATATCGAGGCCGTTTACAAAGACACCACTGCAAAAATTGAGTCGCTGTTGCAAGCCAATGCCGCGACAGCACAAGCCATGGAGAAAAACATGGCGCCCATCACGCAAACCGTGGCGGACATGAAATCGCGACTATTAGCGGTTTCCAAAAAGATTGACGATGTTTCCACCCAATCCAAAAAGACCGCTGCTAGCACGGCTGGTGACAGCACTGAAGGCAGCGGCGGTTTCATACTTTTCATCATCGGTTTGCTTTGTGGCTTGACCGTGGTGCTGAGCTCGTTGGCCATTTATAACTTCTTAAGCAACGAAGTCAGTTCAAACGCTAAATCTGCCAATGAGGCGCCAGCCGCTGAACACAGTAAGCCCTTGTCTGGCCCTGACGAACCAGCAGCTGCATCAGGCGAACCAGCCTCTGCAGACAAAGCTGTCTCTGACAGCAGCAAATCTAAGAGCCATTGAATCCGATGAACAGCGAAAGCCTGACATGATTTGCACCAGCTGTTACTTCATCAACCCAAGCGAAAATGTGTTTTGCCAAAACTGTGGCGCACACTTGCCGCACGTACAAAATCAAAAACCCAGTATTTCGCCGTTGATTCTGGCCAATACCTTAGACAACAGTTCATTGCTGATTTCACGCGGCCCTTGGCAAATGCGCATGGATTTGATGACGCCGTTTTTATGGCTGGCTGTCATAGTCTTTGTGTTTACTTTGAACAATACGTATGCGCTGGGTATTTTGGCTGTCGGGTTGGCATTTGCGCTTTATAAATCGCATGACACCCGACAAATTATTCAGCAGACCATCCCTGTCGAGTTGATCAACAAAACCATCATCGCTTACGGCCCAGCCAACACCACGAGCCGTTTTTCCTTACCCACTGGGGTCCTGTATTTGTTGTCTGATGGTTTGTATTTCAAATCATTTGACAGCAATGAACAAATTTCATTCATACACATTGAAATCTCCTTCACCGACACCGCTGTTCGCAAAGGCGGGATCTCTGTATTTCCACATTGGCATGAAATAGAGATGAACAACGGCATGAACGAGCGGTTCACATTTACCGTACAAAACGGCGGTGAATGGATGCTGTTGATGAAGATATTGCGCAGCGAATTGTCCAAACGCTGACCGCAAAATCTTCACAGTGTGAACAGTGCTTCCATTTCACGTCTGACTTTGTAGGCGGGAAGCGCAGCATCCATCGCGACATCCTCCCAGCAAAGTGATTGGCCTTTTTTGACATCGCGGATCAACTTGACTTGGTGTGCCAATCCCAGCGGCAAGCCTCCCATGCGGGCAGAAGTTTTCGCAGGCAACAACTTGCCCCAAACGGTATAGCCGCCCTCGCCGTCCAGCATTTCACCCGCACGAAGATCGCGCTTGGCCGTGGCCACCACATCTGCATGCCAGCCTTGTGCAACACCGGTGGCTTCACCACGCAAAGCCACGCTTGCTACTGACATCCCCACCTCTAATCCGATCAAGTGCCAACGCTTGTATAGCGTGAAATAACGGCCAGAGGGATCGGTATGCGCGTTGTACTCTTCAAAACAATGTTTGATGTAATCGGTCTCGGCTTCGACCGTCACCCACACACCCATGCGGATGTCATAGGGAATGACTCGACCATCTGCCTCTAGCGAGGAAATCACTTCAACCATGCCTTTTTGTTCCAGCACACCGCCTTCGTTTTTCGGCCGGGTGACATAAGGAATGTCCTCGACGCTGGCGGGCGGATACAACAATCCATTGGAAGGCACTTGCAAGCCCGTTGCATTCGCCACCGCCGTACATTCAATCGAGGGTTTAGAACCGTCTAAAAAACTGTTGAACATTTTGGGATTCAAACCGCCACGCGCGGCTTGCTCAGGGGTCAGTCCGTAATTGGCCCAAACAGTTTCAGGGGTCGATTCATTGAAATGCGGTAACCATTTATGACCACGCCCTGCAGCAGTCACGGGAAAGCCACAGGTCCTGGCCCAGTCCACCAAATCGCAAATGAGCGCCGGCTGATCGCCAAAAGCCAATGAATAAACCACACCGGCCGCTGCCGCTTTGCTGGCCAATAAGGGGCCGCAAAAAGCATCAGCTTCAACGGTGACATTCACCACATGCTTGCCATGTGCAAAAGCTGCCAGGCAATGTTCAACCGCTGCGATGGGGTTTCCAGTGCATTCCACCACCACGTCCACCATTGGGTGAGCCACCAACATCTGCCAATCTTGCGTCAAATAGGTCAGACCGCGCTTGAAAGCATCGTCCAGACTCAGGGCACTGGCCTGGTGCTCAGGCCAGCCCACGCGTGCTAAGTTGGCGCGGGCGTTGTCCATGGACAAATCAGCAATGCCCACCAAATGCACCCCGGGGGTGCGCGGTACTTGTGACAAATACATGGCGCCAAATTTGCCAGCGCCAATCAACACCACCCGAACAGGTTTATTTTGTGCAGCGCGTTGCTGCAATTGCAGATGCAAACTCATGCGGCTTTTTGGGTTTGGTCAATCGGCACATCGGTCGTTACCAAAGCGCTGGCAGGCAAGCCTTTGGCCCAGGGCAAGTCCACCGGGTAATGGCGCGTGAGGCAATCGTCAGGCAAACATTCGATAGGGCTGAAGTCGCGGTGTGCGATGTATTCGGGGCGTTTGTGTCTGCGGATGTGGTTAGACACTGCGCACAAACTCAAATAAACACTGACACGGTTCCAAGGTGACAAGTTACTCGCAGATGCATGCACCAAGCAACTGTGGAAAAGAATCATCGAGCCCGCAGGACCGGTGGGGCTGACGATGCCGCCCTTTTTGCCACCTGCGCGTTCGACCAATTGAGAAATCAAATCGTTGTCAACCGTCCAAAGGGGGTAACTGGTGGTGGTCAAGTCATGCTTGGCATCAATCACCCCTTTTTTGTGGCTGCCGGGAATGAACATCAGTGGGCCGTTGAATTCATTGACATCGTCTAAAAAGATAGCGACATTCATGGCGCGTTCCGTAGGCATCATGTCGTCATTGAGCCAAGTGCCATAGTCTTGGTGCCATTGCCAGACATCGCCTTCAAAAGCCATCTTGCCGTTGATTTTGAATTGGTGCATGTAGAGTTTTTCGCCAAACAAGTCTTCGACAGGCGAAATCATGCGCGGGTGGCGAGCCAGTTTGGCAAATGGCTCGGAATACATATGGGCAGCGAAATTGGTACGCACTGCGTCCTTGCCCTTTTCTCTCACGTTGTATGCCTCGCGACGACTGTACAGGTTGGGAACCTCTTGCACCAAGTTTTGAGTTTCCTCTGGGGTGAACAAACCCGGGAAAAACAAATAACCTTCACTGTCAAATTCAGCGTGCTGCTCGGGTGTGAGTTTCATGGGAAACAGGCTCCAATTAGTGGGTAAACAGTTTTTTTCATCTTAGGTGAGCGATCTTCAAATCACTTGCTCAGCCCGAGATTATCTGCATAATTAAGAATTCTGAATTCAACCATGAGTAAATCAATCCCCATGAAGAAGTTTTATTTCATTAGTGTTGTGTTTTGTTTTCAAATTTTTAATGCGACTGCGGCTGATATTTCCGGTCCAGCCGAGGTGGGTTCTGACTTGGGTACAGCCAAAAGTCACATCGAAAAAAAGGATTGGTCAGGTGCCATCGCCATGCTTGAAAAATTTGTCAAAGCCAACCCAAACAATGCAGACGGATACAACTTGCTCGGCTACAGCCTGCGCAATGCCAAACGCAATTCGGAAGCCATATTCAACTACAAAGAGGCTCTCAGAATCGACCCGCAACACCGTGGTGCGCTCGAATACTTGGGCATTGCATATGTGCAGAACAAAGAACTGCCCAAAGCCAAAGAATTACTTATTTCCCTAGAGAAAATTTGTGGGCTTCAATGCGAGGAATACCAAGACTTGAAAAAAGCTATTGTTAAAGCAGAGAAGAAATAAGTCCCATGCCCCATCTATCGGTGCATGGCTGCCTTAGACGCTAGCTCCACTCCCACCACGGTTTCTTTTGCCATGTGGAACATGCATACGTCAGCAAGTCCGTATCTGTTTTATCCCTGCTTGCCGTCAAGACCAAGGTTTTTTTAGAAAATTTGAATCCCGATACCGCTGAACGGGTGAATTCTTCGTTTGACTGCGACAACAACAACACCTCATGGCGGGTGATGGACAGATCAGCCAAATCATCTGTCATGCTGGCTTGATAAGACAGTTGTGCCTTTGTGCCCGTTGCATTGTTCACGATCCAAGGCGTGGTGGTTTCTTTGCCAAAAAGTCCGCAATGCATGACCTCGGCTTCCCAAGACACACATAAGCGATCTGCGCTGAGCTGCACGCTGTAATGCCGAATAAAACCATCGAATTGCCGAGATTGTTGCGCTTCACAAAAATACGCATTGCCGCTTGATGGCGCGCATGCATACAAACACAACAACGTGATCACGCCAAAATATTTGATCATGGTTAAAACCAGTCATTGGCGCATCGGCCAGTGAAAGAAGTGTTTTCTTCGACCCAGCCCACACGACCCTCTAAGGTACCCAACCCACTGGATTGCATATCAATGCGTAACTCTTGAATCGCCTGGTCGTAAACAAACGTGTACCGAGTTTTGGCGATGCCATGGGTATTGAAAGCACCTTTGATACCTGCAGATGTGGCTTCTGCGAAATGGCTGCTTTGGTTCAGCTCTTTGTAAAGCGGAAACCGCTGTCCATCCAACAAAACGTGAGAAGGACTGAACTGAATACGGTGAGAAAGAGACGCCGATTCTTCATTGATCAATACTGCAGGATTGCCAGAGCCTTGCTCCATCCATTTTCTTTCCAATTGTCCTGTTCCCTGACATATTTGCGCGGGGTACAACAAACTGCGTCCAAACATCACAGCAGGCATGCTGAACACAACAATCAACAACCACAGAATTCGCCAATCCACGCTGCCGTCAACCAACACGGGTTCTGCGGCGCTGACTGGGTCGGGGTTTGTCGCTTCATTGGCGACTGGGGGGATTTTTTTGAAAAAGGGGACCGCAGGTATGAATTGGATGGATGGCATTTCAACGAACGTCTGCGTTTGCACTAAGTTCAATGCCTGCGGTGGCAGTGAGTTCAATGCCTGCGGTTGCACTGAGTTCAATGTCTGCGGTAGCAGTGAGTTCAATGCCTGAAGGGGCGTGTCAATGACATGCTGGTTTGAGCCGTTGTCTTTCATTGCCCAAACATCATCTGAATGAATAGCTTGGGTTAAGTTCGACAGCATCGTCGTGTCGTTCGCAATTTTTTCGCTTGGAATCTTTGCTGTATTGCCTGGATCTGTTGCTTTGGGAGGTGCTGAGTCAGACGATCTCAGCTGTTCATCTGCCAGCGACTGTAGATTTTTTTCAGAGGCGGGGAGCGCAATTGCTTGGCTAGCTTCAGGAAGGCTTACTGAAGGCTTTTGTCGCAATTGATGGTTTGGTGGCAAGCGTGTTTCCAGAACCAAGGAAGCAAATGCGAACGGAGGGGCTTTAGGGAGGGTGGCTGGAGCAAGCTTGTCCAGATTTGAATGCACCTTGTCAATTTGGGATTGCAAATCCTCCAAGGCTTGTGGGTCAACAAGCTTCAGCGCTGAGGCCTGGGCAATGGTTGAACCTAACTGTTGACGGTTGGGCAATTTGTCTTTGGGCAATTCAGCCTGAGACAGCATGCCTGCTCGGTCTGCTGCATTGCCCTTTTGCTGCGTCAAGGCCTCTGAAGGAAGGGATTGAATATTAGCAGCAACAACCGTTGCGGGGATGGCTTGTGGGTTAGCACTATCAGATGCCGGGGCAAGTAGCTGTGTATTTACAGAAGCAGCAACGCCAGCCAGTTTCTGGGCATTGGTCTTGATCGCATCATCACCCACTTGTTGGATATTTGCCGCCACGGCAGCACCCGCCAACTTTTGCGGATTGCTCTTGATCGCATCGTCGTCCACTTGTTGGATATTTGCCGCCACAGCAGCACCCGCCAACTTTTGCTGATTGGAATTAACTCCATTTGCATCGACTTGTTGGATGTTGTCTTTGACGGCGCCCTCTTGGGCTTTCTGCAAATTTTCATTCTTCTGCGAAGATTTTGAAAATCCAGCAGCAGGCATATTCACTGCATTGCTTTGTATATTTTCAACATCCGACTGCCCGGAAAAACTGTCATTGGCTTGCTTGATGTTGTCTTGCATGGTGCGATTCACCACCGCACTCAATTGCTTTTGATCGACTTCAGAAACCCATTCACCCTCAGAGTTTGGTGCGGACGATGAACCTGTAGATTCAATAGCATCCGCAGATTTTTGGCGTCGAATCTTAAACGTGCCTGTATCGTTATTCTTCTTTTTGGCAGTGACACGCGAAAGGAAGGCGGTGGGAATACTTTCAGTGTCAAATGGTTTGATGCATTTAATCTTGATGGTTTCGTAATATGACTTGAAAGCAGCAGTCGGGACGGAAAAAGCTGTCCGCATATTTTGAAACAAATTGTCTTCGATCACATCTATCTTGCCGTCAGACATCATTGAGTCGCATACGTTGCTCAAAATCATGATCTTCTGATCCTGCGTCAACAACGGAGCAGCTTGCCTGAGGAATTCATTCATTTTTACAGAGCGGACGGTTGTCATGGCAGCTGCCTGCAAGCCATCAAACTCACCTAAAACCACCTGCAATTGACCAATTTCTTCATCAGCGATGTTGCCGTCAGCGGCCATCATGTATACCAAGCAACATGCCAGGGTCAAATGGGCTGATTCATCAGACAAGGTCAAACTTTTTTGTGAAAATTTGCCGAGTAACGATTTATTATTTTTGAGACTTAAATTTGTGAAATGTGTTTTGAAACTCATCTGGCTGACGCCAAATGCATCAGAGATTTGATGAAACAACTGCAATTCATGGTCATCTGCCAAACCATCAGAGAGTAAACAATCACACAGGTTTGTCAAAATGCAACCGTGGTCAGCTTGCACCAATATGCTTTGGGTGTCTTTTAAAAACTGTTCGACAGAATTTTCTTCAGCGTATGCGAAGGCAATGTCGAGTAGCTCGTTATGGCTACCCACCACCGCTTGTAATTGACTGGATTCATGTTCATCAATTGCGCCATCAGCAGTCAACATATAAATCAACGCAACCGCCAATGCCATGAACGGGGTGATTTCAAAATCCTCACCTCGTCCCGGCACAGAAACTGGCACGGGGGCTTCAGTGTCAGACTTTGCGGTTTTGCGCTTGTTCATAGAGTTTGTTGTAAGCGGAAATGCATGCAAATCGCCCCGCAAAACTGGCAAATACTCAGGAATACTCACGACAAATACTGCAGATAACAAGCTATCATTAAAAAACGATTCCTCAGAGGAAAAATAGTTGTTTTATAAAAAATTCATAAGCATATTTATTGTCGTATCTATAGCAGTATGCATGCACATAAACGCAAGTGCTGCCAGCTTTAGCCAAAGTTTTCACTTGGATGCTTCAGACAGCTTAACGGTCAATGAGGTCATACAGAAACCTTTTCGTCACTACAAAGACAATCTGCATTTAGGCTTCATTGATGGCGCAGTATGGATAAAAATTGAGATAGATAAATTCGACAATTTATCGCGCACACAAAAACTAAACGAAGACCATGTGCTCATACTTAGTCCATTTGTTCTTGAGGACATCACGGTTTTCGAAAAAATTGGGCAAGATTGGCTTGCCCAAAGCGGCGGAAGTCTGGCCAACACAGCCACCAGAATTTGTCCGTACGGTATGCATTGCTTTATTTTGAAAAATGAAGAAGGTGCCTCCAAAAAAAAATTTTTTATCAAGTTAAAGCACACCGGTTACTTGACGCTTAAATCAGAAATAACGTCTATCTCTGCTCTTGCCACCATCACTGCGGTCTACACAGAAAGCATCACATTTGCGCAATCCATTGCGCTCAGTCTGTTCTTTGTTTCGTTAGTTTTGATCTTGATAGACCGGTCTATGTTTATTTTGGTTTACAGCCTGATGCAATTCAGTATTTTTCTGTACATTATTTTTGCATCGGGGAAAATGTACATGCATTTTCCGTTCATGCAGGTAGAAAACTTCAGTTACCTGAATTATCAATTTGTCAATATCCGGATATTTTTGATCATCCTTTTGGGGTATGCATTTACGAAAAATTATGGTGTAAACAACACCTATAAACAATTGGTTTATTGGCTGTTAGGTACCTGCTTATTCGCTTGTCTCCTCATTGCGATAGGTTATCTTCGTTTAGGTATTTACACGTATGTGATCGCTATTGCGTTGAACTTGCCAGTGCAATTTTATGGTTTGCGACATTCTATAAATATTCCATTGAACATAAAAAGATTGCTAAAGTTTTCATACATCATTTTCACCTCCGTAGTTATTTATGGCTATATCAATATCTTTACGGGCAGCGAAATTTTGTCAGACCGAGGGGCTGAGTTGATCTTTTTTACGAATTACCGCTTGAATGGTTTGGCATTTGGCGTGGTAGTTTTTTTGGTTTTGATATTCAAACATTACGATGAAAGAATAAAAAGTATTTTGCGAGAAAAGGATTTACAACTCGATGCAGAGACATCTCGTATCAACAGTGAAAAACTCAAAGAACGCCAAACTTTGATAGATATCTTGACACACGAATTGAAAAATCCATTGACGACGTTACGCTTTGCCACGTATTCATTGAACCAAAAAAATGCGACGGATACCGAAACCCAATCACGCTCACACCGTATCAATGCGACACTTGACCGAATGGACCAGTTAATCACACAAGTGGCAAACTCCAACAAAATTGACCGGTTTCAAATTGAGGAATCCCCGACCCATAACAATGCAAAAGCATTGATCACCCAGATCATTGAGGATTTACTGCCATCAAATGAGTCTGTTGAAAACAAATTTTCTCTGCTTTTGCCTGATGACATCGATTTTTATGGCAATCAACAAATGTTGCTCTTGATCATTGAAAATTTAATTTCTAATGCACTCAAATACTCTGAAGCGCATACCTTGATTCATGTTCATGCATCTGTGGACGCGCTTGCATCTGTGCTGAGTATTTCCAACCAATTTCCTGTCAACGCCAGGCCTGATCCGGACAAGTTGTTTCAACGGTATTACCGGCACGATGCATTCCAGCCGTTGGCGGGCATGGGGATTGGCTTGTCCTTGATCAAAGAGGCTGTCGAAAAAATTGGTTCGGAAATTTCTTTCGAACAAGACGAAAAACTCATCACTTTCACCTTAAGGGTGCCACTATGCAAAGCGTGATTCAAAACGATATCTCTTCAAAAATCCACCAATGTGTGGTAGCCATCGTGGAAGACGATGTGTTGCTTAGACAGGAAATTGTTTCTCACCTTAACGCCAATCATTTTGAAACACATGGCGTTTCAAGTGCCGCAGCACTGGATGATTTGGTCACGCTTCGCCCCATTGATATCTACATCATCGATTTGAATTTACCTGGCGAATCTGGCATCAGTTTGTGCAAACGCTTGCGCGAACGCACGCCCAATGTAGGCATTGTGATCATGACTGCACGTGTGGCTTTGCATGATCGCTTGACAGGCTATAGCCACGGTGGCGCTGATTTTTACCTGACCAAACCTGTCTCTCCAGAAGAGTTAACCATGGTGGTCCAGAATTTGGGCAAGCGTGTCAAAAAATTGAATAACGTGAACGATTGGCAACTGAGTCTGCGTGACCGCACGCTTCAGTCACCCGGTCTGATTGAAAAGATTCGTTTGACCAACCGCGAAAAAATACTTCTCGTGGCGTTAAGCCAAGCCAACGATTTCACACTTGAATCCGGCGTGCTGTGTGATTTGTTTTCCGAGGAAGACTCGGACGAAGGCATGAGCAAGCATGCCCTTGAGGAATTGATTGCACGGTTTAGAAAAAAAATCAAAGGCATTGATTCAAGCAGCACGGAATCTGCCATCAAATCCGTCTGGGGCGTTGGCTATCAATTGTGTATTCCCATCAGCTTGGTGTACTGACCTGGGCCATGAGTGGATTCAATGCGAAACAGCTTGCTTGAGAGGTAATGCTGTTTTGTACCGCACTTGCTTGAGTGCAAAGCTGCTGCGGATTTTTTCCACCCCTGGAATGGGCGTGAGTTGTTCAAGAATAAATTTCTCCAGTGCGGCCATGTCAGCGATGGCCACACGAATCAAATAATCGGAGTCACCCGTCATCAAATAGCATTCCATCACTTCGTCGTGTTCAGCGATTCTTTGTTCAAACTCAGCCAACGCCGATTTAGATTGCTCTTTTAAACTGATGGAGATAAACACGTTCAAGCCCAATCCCAAAGACTGCGGGTGGAAGAGCGCCACATAGCGCTGTATCACGCCGGCGGCCTCTAGCGCTTTGACGCGACTCAGGCACGGAGATGGTGACAAATGCACCCGCTTGGCAAGTTCAACATTGGTCAATGACGCGTCGTCTTGCAATTGCGCTAATATTTTATAATCCATCGAGTCCATCAGCATAAATCGCCTTTATTTTCAATATTTACACTATTTTATATCGTATATTAACGTTTTATAGGTATGAATAAATAGCCTATTTGGGGTGTTTTTTTCTATATTTATCACCCACTCATTTCATTCGAGCTCTGCGATCCATGCTGCCACCAACCTCTGACCTTGACCCTGTTGAAACCACAGAATGGCGCGATGCATTCGCCAGTGTTGTGCAGCTCCATGGCCCTGACCGCGCACGTTATTTGTTGGACCAATTGGTCGTGCTGGCACATCAGCAACACATTGGATGGTCACCCGAACTCGTCACGCCTTATGTCAACACGATTGCTGTACAAGCGCAACAGCCCTACCCTGGGGACTTGGCCATTGAAGAAAAGCTCGCTTCATTGATGCGTTGGAACGCCTTGGCGATGGTGGCACGGGCCAACAGCGCATACGGTGAACTAGGTGGACATATCGCCAGTTACGCCAGCGCCGCTGATTTGTTTGAAGTGGGCTACAACCACTTTTTTCACGCGCGGGATTCACATCACCAAGGTGACTTGGTATTTTTTCAACCGCACAGTGCGCCGGGTGTCTATGCACGGGCTTATTTGGAAGGCCGTTTGAGCGAAGAAGATTTGTCGCACTACAGGCAAGAGTTGAAAGCGCCGCGTCTGGCAGCACGCGGTTTATCCAGCTACCCGCATCCTTGGTTGATGCCAGACTTTTGGCAATTTCCCACCGGATCTATGGGCCTGGGCCCCATCAGCGCCATCTACCACGCGCGTTTCATGCGTTACTTGACTCACCGCGGTTTGCTCAACTGCGAAGGTCGAAAAGTTTGGGGGGTTTTTGGTGACGGCGAAATGGATGAACCCGAGAGCATGAGCGCACTCACGCTGGCTTCACGCGAGCGGTTGGATAACTTGGTCTGGGTAGTGAACTGCAATTTACAACGTCTGGATGGCCCAGTGCGCGGTAACGGTCGCATCATCGATGAACTTGAAAAATTGTTTCGTGGTGCCGGATGGAATGTCATCAAATTGATTTGGGGCAGTGATTGGGATGGCCTATTTGCACGCGACACCAGCAATGCATTGGTCAAAGCATTTGCCAACACGGTGGATGGCCAAATGCAAACCTTCGCCGCCAAAGATGGACAATTCAACAGAGAAACTTTTTTTGGACAAAACCCCGCATTGGCACAACTTGCTCAAGGCTTGACCGATGAGCAAATTGACAGGCTTAAACGCGGCGGACACGATCTGGTGAAAATCCACGCAGCCTATGCGGCAGCAAGTGCACACCGGGGGCAACCCACAGTCATATTGGCTCACACCAAAAAAGGATACGGCATGGGCCAAGCCGGTCAAGGCAAGATGACCACGCACAGCCAGAAAAAATTGGATGAGTCGGCATTGCTAGCGTTTCGTAACCGGTTCAACTTGCCTTTGTCTGACGAGCAAACCACACAACTGGCATTTTTCAAGCCAGCGTCAGACAGCCCTGAAATGCAATATTTGCACGCCAAGCGTGAAGCGCTGGGTGGCTATTTGCCTAAACGACATACCGACTGCGAACCACTGACTGTGCCTGCCTTGAATAGCTATGCCGGTTTTGCATTGCAGGCCGACGGCAAAGAGATGTCCACCACGATGGCATTTGTGCGCATGTTGGGGCAATTGTTAAAAGACTCCGAGTTGGGGCCGCGTGTGGTTCCTATCGTGGCAGATGAAGCGCGTACTTTCGGTATGGCCAATTTGTTCAAGCAGGTGGGTATTTATTCCAGCGTCGGCCAGCAATACGAACCGGAAGATATCGGTTCAGTGCTGAGTTACCGGGAGGCCATGGATGGCCAAATTTTGGAAGAAGGCATAAGTGAGGCTGGCGCCATCGCCAGTTGGACCGCGGCAGCCACCAGTTACAGCGTGCACGGATTGGCCATGCTGCCTTTTTATATTTATTACTCGATGTTTGGGTTTCAACGTGTGGGCGACGCCATATGGGCCGCCGCAGATCAACGTGCGCGTGGTTTCTTGATGGGCGCCACATCAGGCAGAACCACACTTGGCGGAGAAGGCTTGCAACACCAAGACGGCAGCAGCCATTTGATTGCGGCAACCATCCCCAATTGCAAAGCCTATGACCCGGCTTTCGCCGGAGAAATGGCCGTGATCGTGGACCACGGCATGCGCGAAATGTTGATCGAACAAAAAGATGTGTTTTATTACGTCACGCTGATGAATGAAAACTATGCCCAACCGGATCTGCCCGCATCGGTCCACGACCAGTTGCTCAAAGGCGGCTACTTGTATGCAACCGCTCCATTGGGCTTAGGACCAAAAGCCCCTAGCGTCAGTTTGCTCGGTTCAGGCGCCATTCTGTGTGAAGTTGTCAAAGCGGCGGCCTTGCTGGCAGAACAAGGTATCGCAGCGGAAGTGTTCAGCATCACCAGTTGGAGTGAACTTGCCAGAGACGGACTGCGCACCGAGCAAGCTGCAATGGCCCATGAAAAGTCGCCCGTGGCATTTGTCACAAGCCTGCTTGCTGAGCACAAAGGGCCGGTGATTGCCGCCACTGACTATGTTCGGGCTGTGCCTGAAAGTATTCGTGCCTATTTGCCACAGAGCCGTCGCTACATCACTTTGGGAACAGATGGCTTTGGCAGAAGCGATACGCGCCAAGAGTTGCGCTCGTTTTTCAATGTAGATGCTGCCAGCATTGTGAGCGCCGCGATATTTGCACTAGAAAAAAACTGACACACACTGCGTGACTTTTATGCAGTGCGTCGGTAACGGCTTCGAATCACGTATGGGATTGTTCAAACCGGTGCATGTAATCACGAAGGCGCTCGACATGGACCAAAGGCATGGCGTTGTAAATGGAAGCGCGCATACCGCCGGCAGAGCGATGGCCGCGCAATTGCACCATGCCCTCTTTTTCCGCCCCTTGCAAGAACGCATCGTTAAGGGATGCATCGCGCAAAAAGAAAGTGACATTCATGCGCGAACGGTCTGCATGCTGGACCTTGTTAAAAAATAAACGGCTATGGTCTAAGTAGTCATACAACATATCGGCTTTGCGCTGGTTTAGCGATTGCATAGCTTGCAAACCGCCTTGTTGTTGGATGTGCTGCAGCACCAAGCCCATGATGTAGATGGCGTAGGTAGGTGGCGTGTTGTACATAGATGACTGTTCATCCTGCAATTGGTAATTGAAGGCCGATGGCGTGACAGGCAATGCATGGCCAAACAAGTCGCGACGCACGATGACCAAGGTCACGCCGGAAGGCCCCATGTTTTTTTGCGCGCCGGCATAAATCACGCCGTAGCGAGCCACATCCAGTGGTGCAGACATGATGTTGGAAGACATGTCTGCCACCAACGGTATGCCACCGGTGTCGGGTATCCAGTGGCACTCCACCCCACCGATGGTTTCATTGCTGCACATGTGCACATACGACGCATGGGGAGATATCTGCCATTGGTCTTCTTGCGGCACGGATAAAAATCCGTTGTCGCTGCTGCTGGCCGCGACATTTACCTGCCCATACTTGCCCGCTTCCTTCATGGATTTTTCGGACCACACGCCGCTCACCACATAGTCGGCAACACCGGTTTTAGCGATCAGGTTCATGGGCAATATGGCATTTTGCGCAATCGCCCCGCCTTGCATGAACAGCACCGCATAGTTGTCTGGCACCTGCAGCAATTGGCGAGCCAATGAATGCGTGTTTGCCAATATTTCACTGAATTCCGGGCCGCGGTGGCTCATTTCCATCACCGACATGCCACTGCCTCGCCAATCAAGCATGTCAGTGGCCGCCAGTCGCAGCACCTCCTCCGGCAAAGTGGCTGGACCAGAGCTAAAGTTGATCACACGTGACATGAACAATTGGCTTTCAAAAAATGAATTAAGTATATGGAGTTAAAGACTTATTCTTGAAAAATAGGCATAATGAAACATCTTTCTACTGGGTTCGCCCTGATTTATATGAATGGTTCGAAAGCTTGTATTTTGCTGGTAGGCAGTCTGTTGCTTGGGGCATGTGCCAGCCAATCTTCAAAAGCAATTGCCAAACTCGACAGTAGCAGCCCTGAATTCAGCTCTGCTCCTTGCCAAAACGCCAGGCAGAATGCCTGGCTTTACGATGAAGCGAATAAAACCAAACTATGGGCAGGTCCTTCAGTCATTTTTCTTGCTGGACCCTTGGCGGTCATCCCTGTTCTGGCCACCAACATCGGTTTGAATTCGGCAGACCACATACAAGCCAATGATATTTCCACGCAATGTGGCGGACAACCCTTGACACAAAAAGCACTGAGCCAAAACATAGCACTGGATGCCACGATTTCAGTGGCAGTGGGCGGCATTGCACCTGCCATCGCGCCCAAAGTCACCGCCCCCTGAAACTATTCGGTCAAATCGATTTTTTCATGCGTAGCAATACGCTCTAGCGCTTGCTCAAACAAAGCCCTGGCTGAACCGGACACTGCCGTCAAATAACTGTGCAAGCGTGCATCTTCGGTTGTTCTGCTCAAGCATTCTTGGCTGTAGGCTTCAAAACTGTTGAGCATGCCGAGCAAGTCTGCGACATGACGAGGGCATTCACACAGGACATTGGTAGAGATGCCCGCCATGCGTTGCAACACGCGGTCGCTGTATTTGCGAGCGGGAATAATGCCAGTGCTGCTGGTTGCCGGCAAACTCCAACTGTTGTCTACATAAGCAATAGACTGGATGATGTCGCTCAACTCCAGATCGGAGACCGGCTCGCGCCGGGCAATCACGCCGGCAGTGTGCAGAAACTGCAACACCGCAACCGTAGCGAAATGGTAGATGAGGACACATCGCTTGACACCCAGTTGCTGCCTGAGTCGCTGTAAATCTTGCTGAATGGACACTTGCACCGAACCCATTTGCACCAACAAAATATCAGGGGTGGCGCTCACCGGTGTGGCCAAAGCTTGCTTGATGTCCGCAAACATGTGGTCTACCTTTAGCGTGGTTTGCCGCCCAAACACTTGGGCAAATTTTTCTGTTTCAATCCGACTTGCCAGCGGAAAACCCACCACAGCCAATGAGATAAAGGCGGGGATAGAAGTTTTGTCGCTTTGCATGGACTTCGCTGCACGATGGTCATTCAACATGGACTGCAATTGCGGCACCGCGAAAGCGCCCATGGTGCTGATGGCGTGGCCATGCTGTGTCAATGTTTTCAACAGCGTCAGCTTCAACACATCATGGTCACTGTAAAGCCGCTGCCCGCCCTCGGTCTTTGGCGGGGCAACCACGCCATATCGACGCTCCCACACCCGCAGGGTTGCCACGGGCACTCCGCATAAGTTGGCCACGGCACCAATACGGTGGACAGGAATAAATGCGGGGTCTGTGGCGGTAATTGTTTGCATAAGCCTCCATGATGAATAGGTTTTGTTAAGTTATTCTACAGAAATTCCCCAGTAAAACCTAGATTTATTTCTCAAATGTCTAGCATCCTATACATTACTCATCAAGACACCTGAACAACACAAACAGGGTGCAACCACAACCGGGAGAAATACATGTTTTCCAGCTTGACAAGAAATGCCGTGAACACAGTGTTGTTGGTATGTAAAAACCAACTCAATGGCCCAGTTACCACGCTGACCATCAGCAAGCGTTTGGGTTTGTCAATTTCCTACCTTGAAGCCTTGTTGTCCAAATTGAAAAAGTCTGGCTTTGTGGTGTCTTACCGCGGCCCCGGTGGCGGCTACTGCTCAAACGGCAAACCCTCCGAGCTCAAACTGATTGATATTGTTCGTGCATTTGATTTTGTCGACACCACAAAAAGCAAGTCAACGCTCAAGCCGCAGGAATTCGACAAAGACTTGATCAAGTGGATGATGCAAGAGTTTTTAGAAAACCATTTGCAACATATGAACCTGGAGGAAGTCATGGCTCAGATGCCCGAGGAAATTTGGGGCGCTGAACCACAAAGAACCGCGACCTCAGAGCCGCGCAGATTCAAGCCATTGCAAATCCATCGTTTGCCCAGTGGACCAAATTCGGTCTTCAATCTGGCGTCTTCCATGGCGGCTTGACCGCATCATTAATTTCTTCTCGTTAATTCAACCACGACATATGACAGCACCAGAGATGCCGCCCTTTGTGCGACGTCTCATTGGCCTTCGCATCAAACAACTGACTGGCTCAACCAGTTCCCCTGACGCATTTGCACAACCGGCTGGAGACCCAGGTTTGCTGGGCCCAGACGCTGTGTCTTGGCGGGTTCACGCCCATTTCGTGGGCATGATGGTGGGTGGCCTGTCATCCTTGATGTTGCAAGCCCTGCATCCGCGCGCACTGGCGGCGGTGTGGGACCACTCCAATTTCAGAAGCAACCTCAAAGGCAGATTGGGAAGAACCGCATTTTTTGTGGCCGTTACCACTTACGGCGCAAAAGCAGATGCACTGTCAGCGATTGAACGTGTCAACCATATTCATGCGCATGTGAAAGGCCAAATGCCGGACGGCAACCCCTACGTTGCGAATGAACCCGAGTTATTGCGCTGGGTACATCTGGCTGAAGTCACCAGTTTTTTAAAGGGCTACCAATGGTTGTCCACCCGACCACTAAGCGCTTTTGAAGAGAACACCTACATCGCAGAAATGGCAACCATCGGACAACGCCTAGGAGCGGACCCATTGCCGACAGATGCGCTGCGCAGTGATGAAGCTTTGAAGACATTTCAACCTGACTTGCGATTCGATGACCGAACCCAAGAAATTTTGCGTGTGATTGAAAACTATCCGGTCGACCTGTGGGATCTGCCGTTCATGAAATTGGTGATACAAGCCAGTTTTCACATATTGCCCGATTGGGCGATTCATATGTTGCGTAAACCGGTCGCCTGCGAATGGGAAAAGCAAATTGTTCGCCAGGCCTTACGCATCGCGTCAGCGCCAGTTCAAGCGACCTTGGATATCGATGGAGTCGCTGCCCATGCCAGACGCCGGGCTCAAGCCTGTTAAGTCGATTGCGTCCACACCTGCTGACAAGTCGGGCATTTGATCTCCATCCGTTTGTAGACATCAATGCGGCACTTCTGGCCACATGAAGGACAACTGACAATCGCCTTTCCATGACTGATCTGTGGCCTTTCCAACTCTTGGTCTGTCAATGTGATCGGTACGCGCAAATCGAATATTTGACTGGCCTTGAAGCTAACCTGATAAGCGGGACGGGGCAAATCTACTCTGGCGAAATCACCGGCTTGCACCGTGAGCGGATACAGCTTGTCTCCGATATGGCTTTCTGCGGCATACCAGCGCCTTGAATTCGGAGGCTTCATCAATTGCAAAATGCTGGGGTCTTGAGACACGCGACTGGATTCATCCACCAAAAAACGGATGGCATCTAATTGCTGCCTGACTTCGTGTTCCGACGCGCTTTTGTGGGTGTAGTAGTAATAACCAAAATACACGCACGCTTTCAAGTCATTGCCAAAGGAATACCACTTGAGCACCAAAATGCGCAAAGCGTCAATGAATTTCAGCAGATCAGCGTTCACACCGATCACCCGGTCATTGACCATGGCCACCAGCAAAAGATTGAGTGAACTGGTCAAGCCCGTGCTTTGATGTATGCCTTGGGGCTGGTTAAACATATTTTTTTGTTCGATGCTGTGGTGTGCCACCGAAAGTGCGCGAAAGTATTCTGGCAAGGCAGCGCTGACATGGGGTAACAACTTTAAAAAAGCTTCCTTGTCACGGCTCGTCGAACGGTACTTCTCAAACGGGTATTCCATATAGCGCGCCTAACTTGCGTTTAATTTTTCGATGATCAGATTTTTCAATTCAGTGAAGCTGTACCTGACCTCCTTGCCGTCGAGTTTATTGACATAGTGATTGGTCCACCCGTACTGAATGGTCAATGAGTTACCAAATAACTCCTCATACAAATGAAGCATTTGAAATTCATCAATCTTGTTGCTCGCCAAATGAGACAACACTGTTTCGTGTTTATCTGAGGACTTAACAGGCTGCGCTTCGTGCACAGGGGATGACTGCGGCGAAGGTTCTTCGGGGCGCTTGTGCTTGTCGGTAAATTTCTTCCAAGCTGCATCAAATTCTTTGCGCTTGCGGGCGGTGCCAAGCATGGCGTGCGCGTGATTGAGCTCAGCCATGATTTCCGTATAAAGGAATTTCTTCTCGGGATGCCGATCCGGGTGGTATTTTTGTGCCAACGCTTTGTAAGCTGCTTTTATCACCTCGTTTTCAGCGGTATGCAGCAACCCCAAGACTTGGTACAAATCCTTCATACGTCAACCAGCCAGCGCATGAAAACTGAGGGATTTGACACGGGCGTTTTCAAAGTACGCCTTCCAGAAATCTAACAACATAGGGTCCAAGGTGCGGGGACTGCTATTGACCAAATACACTTCTACATGAACTTGTGAAAAATCAACAAACAATTTGCTGGCCGCATAACTGCTGGCGTATGCTTCAAAACCAACAGGCTTGCCATACATGGTCAGAGACTTGCTGTTTTGCAGCATATCCGAGAGCACGTATAAGCGCACTTCACCGTTGATTTTTTGTTTTTGTATGGAATTGAGATTGACCAGTTGCAGCATTTCCAAAATAGGCGATTCATTGGCAGCTTGCACATTCATCATGCCCTCAGTAACGGACAACATGGGCTCAATGAAGTGTTTGATGTATTGCTGCTTGAGTGCTTTGAGATTGGCCGTCAATTCACTTTTGTCATGGCCGTCACCGGGATTGCACAGCTCAAAAAGTGGCTTGGTGTTGGCCTGGAAATCGTCACCCAGGGCATACACCGACAACAATTGGCCAGGGGGTGTTGAGTCGACCAACTTTTTGATAAAAATGTCCAGCGATGTCTTTTGCGCCAAATTAAACGGGTCGGTTCTATCTATCAACACCACCCGTTGACCGCCCGGGCCTTCAGCGGGGCACATCGTCACCGGGTCCAAGCCGGGCTTGCGTTGCAGATTCCACCAAAACGCAGAGGCAATACCTGCCAGCACCAAAGAAACAAAGAACACGCTGAAAAGTATGTTGCTTCTTGTTTTGCGCTTTTGCGATCTGGTTTGACGTGCCATAACAAAAATGCTCAGTGGTATTTCAAATGGTTCAAGCGCGAAATTGATTGCTCGTACAAGGCATAGACATTTTCACGCTGTGTAGTCACATTGCTTTCGTAGGTTTTGATGTCTTGCTCCAACGCAGCAAGCAAAGCATTTTCTTTGACGTTGTCCAAACGCGGCATGCTGACTGGCTTGAGCGAGGGCAAGCTGTCAAAGTAACTGGGGCGCAAACCATCTTCACGCGCGATTTCATTTTCAATGCGAAATTTCCTGATAACCGCGTAAAGCACCACCTCGGTTTGGCTGACCTTATCCGTGCATTCACGGACCAAGGCTTCTTTTTCCAACAAGAGTTTTTTCAAGGAGGCTGAGAGCTCATGCAAGGTCTTGAAACCTTGGTTGATCAGATCGAGTTTTTCCTGCTTTAAATCTTCGAGTTCTTCTTTGACTTCTTCAAATTCAGCGTCAAACTCGTCGCGTGTTTGGTGACATCGTCGCACCATGGCACCATACCCCGGATAGATATCGTCGATGGTCAATCCATCAAAGATGGCGGCAATCGCAAAACCCAAAGATATAGCCACCAAAAACCAAGACACCAAGTCATTCAAACCAAAAAAATGCGTTTGCATCGCCGCCCAAGCTTGTTGTGTCGGATTGGCGGCGCCCGCCATCAACTGCTCTCGGATATGGCCAATGGACATGGCCACCAGCAACATGAAACACAACGCAAATACCACGGAAATAGCGCCGAATAATTTTCCGGCGATGGGTTTGCTCACGATCCAAGGCACAGTAAATCGTCCCAAGAAAAAACAACCCAACACATTGATACCTGCCAGCAAGGCGGCGTAGACAAAACCACCGATCAATCCTGAGCTCAAGCCTTCGGCAAAAAAATTGGCGTTCAACACGCCTTCAATACCTACCAAAAAAACCAACACCGAGTAACGCAATATCAATCCGGAGGAGGATGGGTAGTTGGCCTCGCGCTCCAAACCATTTTTCTTCTTAAATACTTCTAATTCTTTGAACCTGACCATGGCGTTGTAAGCCAATTTTTTCAGCCAATCACCCTGCTCGTCCATGAGTTTGCGGGTTTGCCGTTCAAACTCGGCATTCAAAACATCTGATTGCAAGGCTTTGTAGGTAAGTTCCATGCCCACCACTTTGGCATGGAGGTCTTCTGTTTGCCGAATGTAATCGCGCTGAACCTCTTCACGCATCAGATTCAAATGCTCGACCACTTCTGTTTCTTTTTGCGTGGGTTTTTTTTCATGAAAGGACGGCAAGCCAAGTCCAGCCAATCGTTTGGCTTCTTTAACAAGTTGAAACTTGTCAACAATCGAATCAATTTCAAGTGACAAGTTTTCAGGCCGCGCAGGTCGCCCGGAAAAAAACTGCTTGAACCACGCCATGACCCGCATGCGATTAACCTCAATTCATACTTGTCATTGTGAAAATTTTGAACCAGCGCCGAGGTCTGTGTTCAACGCAACTCGTAGAGATATGTTGGTTTCATTCTACTGATTTTGAATTTATCTTAGCCAGCAAAAGTCAATTCAAAAGTTCTCATGCTACAAAGCCAACCGCTTAAAACAGGGGCAATCGCCGGGGACCCAAAGATAGGCTTAGCTGACTAATCCGCCAGACTCGATTTCCAACAGCATGAGTGACAGCATGCGCTTTTGCTTGTCATCAGAAGATTGGTTCAGCGCATCGTCAAGCACTTCGCGGATATCAGCTGCTTCCACCCATTCCATGTCCCATTCAGGAAACAGTCGATCGCGAATTTCATCTTCTTGGCTTAACACCACCACATTGGTATGGCGCGGGTCGGCAGAAATACGGGCCAACAATTGGCTGACGTTGTCATGCGGCCCTTCGAGCCATTGAAAAAAAATACCTTGGCCGTACACCAACAAACCGGTGATACCCAGCCTGGGGTTATGGTGTCTTGCCGTGGCAATGATGCTGGCGATGGCGTCTTTGTCCAGGGCCGCTGATGCTTGACTGCAATACACCAAGTTGTGAATTGAGCGGCCAGACTGGCCCTCGTCATTTTGCGAGGCGTAAATGGGGCTCACGAATTCAACGGCACCGCCGCCTTGCAGTCACCGCCTGCGCAGGCCAGCGCTTGTTTGTCCAATGTAAGGATGTGTTCAATCATGAATAAAGAGAAGGTGATGGGCAGTGCGATATGACACCAAAGCGCATATTGTCGTTGATATGAAAAAACGGCTTTCTATTGCGCTCAACAACGCCTTGGCTTGGAGCCGCCATGGCGACATGAAGATATGGGGTCGAAAAGTTGCTAGGCCTTATGTGTTTGTCAAGGCTTGAGCGCCAAGCGCCGCTTAATCCCGAAACAACTCTCTGAGCATGCGCTGCGGGTTGACCAAAAAATCGCGTGTGACCTGAAAGTGTTCTGTGTCTTCATATGTCACCGGTGAAATGCCTTGATTGCTGCATTGGTAAATGCTGGCATCCGGGTAGGCCATGAGTATGGGTGAATGCGTAGCGATGATGAACTGCGAACCGTCCCGCACCAGGTCATGCATGCGGGACAGCACCGCCAACTGGCGCTGCGGCGATAGCGCCGCTTCCGGTTCGTCCAGAATGTACAAGCCCTGCCCTTTGAATCGCTGCGTCAGCAATGTCATGAATGATTCACCGTGCGATTGATGGTGCAAGGACACCCCGCCGTAACCATCAATGATGCGCGGCGCACTCACCGGCTCGGCATCGAGTTTGTCAATTTCGCTGGCAACGTTGTAAAAACTTTCTGCCCGCAAAAAATAACCGGTGCGCGGTTTGCGAAAACCTTTGGCGATGCGCAAATAGCGGTGCAAGTCTGAATGCGTGCGGTTGGTGCCGAAGTTGAAATTTTTGGAGCCGCCTTCGGCGTTGAAACCGATGGACACGGCAATGGCTTCTAGCAAAGTAGATTTGCCCGAGCCGTTTTCGCCCACCACATAGGTTATTTTGGGGTGCATCTCCAGGTAGTCGAGCATGCGCACCGCAGGCAAGCAAAACGGGTAGCTGTCGAATGATTCAACGATGTCGCGGCGCAAACTGATGCGGCTGATGAATTGGGGTGAGATCATGGCTATTAAATAGCTTCTCAAATAACAGGGGCCGTGAATCAGGGACTAAACAACATCCAGCGGCTGCACCGATAAATAGCCGCCATTACCGTAGGCCAAGGGCTTGCAGTCATTGACCCGGATACGCTGAACTCGGCCGATAAACAGCACGTGGTCTCCACCAGGGTGTGAAGCTTCCAAACTGCATTCCAAATAAGACGCACAACCGTCTATCAATGGCACGTCGCACAAGCCTGCACGATGACTGATGCCTTCAAAGCGGTTGATACCCGATGAAGCAAAACGGTTCGATACATTGACTTGGTCTTGTGCCAGTATGTTGACCGCAAAGTGCTTGGCGTTTTGGTAGGTGTTGAAGCTGCGAGAACTCAAACGCAGGCTCCAGACAATCAATGGCGGGTCAAGCGACAGCGAGCTGAACGAATTGGCAGTGATGCCTTCGGGCTGCCCGTTGGCATCTAACGCAGTGACCACGGTCACGCCGGTGACGAAAGAGCCCAGGCAGCGGCGCAGTTCCAAAGAATCCACTGCAGGCAATCCCGCTTGGTTGTCTATCGTTACGGTCATGGATAAAAGAGTGTGATGGGCAGTGCGATATGGCACCAAAGCGCTTATTGTCGGCGATGTAACAAAACCGCTTTCTTTGGCGATCAACCACCCCGAATCCCCGCTGCATAGGGTTTGTTAGCATGCAATCCCCATTGAAGGATCACCATCCATGACGCTCAAATCCCTGCTGTTTGTCCCCGGCGACAGTGAGAAAAAATTGGCCAAAGCCGCAAGCACCGGCGCGGATGCCTTGTTGTTGGACCTGGAAGATGCAGTGTCGCAAGACCGCTTGCCCATCGCACGCGGATTGGTGTTGGACTATTTGAAAAGCCACGACCGTTCGAGCCAACAAGTCTGGGTGCGCATCAATCCGCTGAACACGCCACTGTCGTTACCGGACTTGGTGGCTGTCATGCCCGGAAAACCTGATGGCATTGTGTTGCCCAAGCCACTCAATGCCAGTGATGTGTTGCAACTCGACCATTTTTTAAGCGCACTTGAACAACGCGAAGGCATCAAAGCTGGACACACACGCATTCTGCCCGTGGCCACTGAAGTCGCAGGTGCTTTGTTTTCTTTGAACACCTATGCCGGTTGCTCGGCTCGACTGGCCGGCCTGACCTGGGGCGCGGAAGATTTGGCCACCGCAGTGGGTGCGAGTACCAACAAAAAAGACAATGGCGAATTTGACGACACCTTTGTGCTGGCACGTTCATTGTGTTTGCTCGCGGCCGCTCACGCCGGTGTGCAAGCGATTGACACGCTGAGCGTGGACTTTCGCCATGCCGACAGTTTGCAAGCCGATGTGCAACGTGCCAAGCGCCAAGGCTTCAGCGGCAAGTTGGCAATTCACCCGGACCAGGTGGCCATCATCAACGCGGGTTTCACTGCCACACCTGAAGAACTGCAACACGCACAACGCATTGTGGATGCGTTCGCCCAATCGGGTGGTGCAGGGGCTGTGCAACTGGACGGCAAAATGGTCGATAAACCGCACCTGACACAGGCACTTCGCCTGCTCTCAACAAGAAACGGACACTGACATGGCAGGCCTTTATTTCGAAGAATTTTTTGTCGGGCAAGTGTTCAAGCATGCCATCCGGCGCACGGTTTCTGAAATGGACAACATCATGTTTTCCGCGTTGACGCACAACCCTGCTGCGCTGCATCTGGATGAGGAATATTGCAAGCACCACACGGAATACGGGCAGCGTATTGTCAACAGCGTTTTCACGCTGGGATTGATCGTGGGCGTGTCAGTCGGAGACACCACGCTTGGCACCACCGTAGCCAATTTGGGCTGGGACGACGTACGCTTTCCCAAGCCGTTGTTTCACGGCGACACGGTGCACGTTGAAACCGAAGTGGTGGAGTTGCGCGACAGCAAATCCAGGCCTGGCAATGGGATCGTGATTTTTGAACACCGAGGATATAACCAGCACAACGTGTTAGTGGCCACTTGCAAGCGCTCTGCACTGATGTTGAGAAAACCTGAAAATCTTTGAATTGATTGACGCAAAATAGATTAGCTGCCTTATTTTTTTAATATTAAGTAATCAAATTTAAAGGACCTTAATCACTGGGGTTTTTGGTTTTTTGATTTCCCAACGAATCGCTAACATCATTGCAGGCTATGTTGCCTTTTTTTCTGCTTGAGGAATCTAAGTGATCTTTAAAAATATCTCTGCCATCACCTTGGCCGTTACAGCGTTGGTCGCTACAACAACTTTTGCCCAGGACAAAAACCTGTCCACCCTGCAACGCATGGGCAACACTGACACCAACATGAACATTCCAACCATTCCACAAGAAGGTAAGAATGCTGACGCCATCCGCGCTAACTTGAAAAAAGTCAAGTTGCCAGACGGTTTCAAAATTGATTTGTATGCTGTCGTGCCTGATGCGCGTTACATGGCTGTTGCACCTTCTACCAACATGTTGTTCGTTGGTACCCGCAAAACCACCGTATGGGCCGTGACAAACCGTAACAACGGTGACGCTGCTACTGAAGTCAAGCCTTTCGCTCCCGCCATCAAATTCAGCAACCCCAACGGTGTGTGTTTCACCAAAGACGGTTTCTTGGTTGTGGCTGAGTCAAACCGCATGTTGCACTTCCCTGCCGCTGAATACTTCTATGAAGGCCCGGACGTCGCAGTGGGCGTCGTGGTTCCTGAAGGCAAAATGATCCCTGTTGAAGAGCAATCTTTCAACCACACAGGTCGCGTTTGCAAAATCGACAACGAAGGAAAAATCTACGTCACATTGGGCCAGCCTTACAACGTTCAGCCCAAAGACAAAGTTGCTTTGTATGAAGAAGTCGGTATCGGTGGCGTGATTCGCTACAACGGTCTCGACGGTACAGGCCGCATGGTCTATGCCAAAGGCATGCGTAACCCAGCTGGTATCACCATCGGCACAAAGGGTGACATCTGGACCACCGACAACCAAGTTGACGGATTGGGCGATGACATTCCTCCCGGCGAGTTGAACAAACTGTCCAAGGCTGGCGAACACTTCGGTTTCCCCTTCTACAACGGCCGCTTCAAAGTGGCAGGTTCTGCTGCTGCGCCAGACTTGGCCAACATGCCTGAACCAGAAGGCATGATCGTTCCTCAAGTGGAATTTCCTGCTCACCAAGCACAGCTGGGCATTACCCACTACAACGGCACAGCTTTCCCCGCAAAATACCGCGGCGGCATGTTTGTGGCAGCACACGGCTCATGGAACCGTTCAACACCTAGCGGTTACCTGATCAACTTCGTGCCAATCAATGCCGATGGCAATGCAGGCGCTTCTGAAGTGTTTGCTGACGGTTTCCTCGACAAGAACACCAACCGCGCGTTGGGCCGTCCTGTTGACGTGGCAAACCTGCCTGATGGTTCTATCCTCGTGTCTGACGACTACGCTGGTGCCATCTACCGCATCAGCTACACAGGCAACTGATTCAGTTCGTAGCACGGGTGAACAACCCGTGTTCAATTGAAGAAAAAACAGTGGGGCCTCTTCGGAGGCCCCATTTTTTACGAGAACACTATGAAAAAAACCATTGCTTTGCTTTTTTTATCTGCCAGCGCGTGCTTTGCAGACGATATTGCTGCCGGGCGGGCCAAAGCCGACAACGCTTGTGCACTTTGCCATGGCGTCAACGGTATTGCCAGCATGCCCAGTGCCCCCAATCTTGCGGGTCAACAAGCCATTTATTTGAGCGAGCAGTTGAAGAACTACCGCAGTGGTAAACGCCACCATGAAGTCATGGGTGTGATTGCCAAGCCGCTCACAGACGCAGAAATTGCGCAATTGGCCGCTTGGTACAGCAGCATGAAAGTCACGGTTGAAGCAGCGCCTTAAATTTCAGGGCATTGCATGCTTGGCAGGCCTGCTGATCAGCGTTCTGTCTGCTCAAGCGTTTGCTGCCAAAAGCACTCGCTTCTTAACTGCCTCAGAATTGCAGGCCAGTCTATTGTCTGACTCAGAAACCATCCGTTTCAATGGACGCAACTACATCATGGGCGTGGTGGATAGCTTGATGTTGACGAAGTCCTCACCCGTTTGTATGGATGAAAAAACCGAGATAAACACCATCACTGACTTGGTTCGCTTGCAAATGCAACAACGTCCTGACCTGCTTCGCTACAACGCGGCAAGCGTAGTGCGCGAGGTGATGGCAGCCAATTTTCCTTGTGTCTGATACGGTAATGGGGGCCATTCACCCATGATGTATATCGTTGCGATTGCCTGGATGTTCGTGGTCACCTTGATGGCCGTGGTGGAAGCCGTGGCCAGCAATGGCAGTTTGCTGGGCGCCATCATCACATTTGTGTTCTACGGCATATTGCCGCTGGGTCTGGTGCTGTACTTGCTGGGTACCCCTTTGCGAATGCGGCACAACAAGGCGAAGGAAGCTGCTGAACAGGAAAAGGACTCGGGCATCGGGTAGTATTTGGCATGACTTACGATGCCACGCTGCCCTACCCCAGAGACCTGATTGGCTACGGGCGCAACCCGCCTAATGCCAACTGGCCGGGTGGCGCCAAAATCGCGCTTCAATTTGTTCTGAATTACGAGGAAGGCGCAGAAAACGCCACCCTACATGGCGACCCTGGCTCCGAACAATTTCTGTCAGAAATGTTCAATCCACCCAGCTTTGCCGACCGACATCTGACCATGGAAAGCATTTACGAATACGGCTCGCGTGTCGGGGTCTGGCGTCTGTTGAAAGAATTTGAAAAAAGACATTTGCCGTTGACTGTGTTTGGTGTGAGCATGGCATTGCAGCGTCACCCTGAATTGACCGCGGCCTTTATGGAACTCGGTCATGAGATCACTTGTCATGGCTTGCGCTGGATCAACTACCAGCACGTGGACGAAGCCACCGAGCGACAACACATGCAAACCGGTATAGAGATTATTCGGCAGATGACAGGACAAGCACCAACGGGTTGGTACACCGGCCGTGATAGCCCCAACACACGCCGTTTATTGCTCGACCATGGCGGTTTTGAATACGACAGCGATTACTACGGCGACGACTTACCCTTTTGGATGAAAGTGCGCAAGTCCGATGGGCAAGTGCTGCCGCACCTGGTGGTGCCCTATACGCTTGACGTCAACGATATGCGTTTTGCACTGCCACAGGGGTACTCGCAAGCCGAAGATTTTTTTGTCTATCTGCGTGACAGCTTTGATGTGCTGTACGCTGAAGGCGAGACGACTCCCAAAATGATGAGTGTGGGCATGCATTGCAGACTGCTGGGCCGACCTGGTCGTATGCTGGCGTTGCAAAAATTTTTGGACCATGTACAAAAGCACGACAAAGTATGGATATGCAAACGCATAGACATCGCTCGCCATTGGAAAGTCCAGCACCCCTTCATTCCGACCAGTCAACCCTGAATATTCCATGAACACTTACGAGCGCATTGACCAATGGATTGACCAGCACTTTGACGAACAAGTGAAGTTTTTACAAGCGCTGGTGCGCGTGCCGACAGACACACCACCCGGCAACAACACGCCCCACGCGGTTCGCACCGCAGAGTTGCTGCAACACATGGGCATGCAAGCCGAACAATTTGAAATTCCACAAGCGCTGGTGCAAGCACATGGTTTGACCTCTGTCACCAACCTGATCGTTCGCAGGCGTTACGGCGATGGCCTGGTAGTGGCTTTGAATGCGCACGGTGATGTGGTGCCCCCAGGTGATGGTTGGACGCACGATCCCTATGGGGCAGAGATTGTTGACGGCAAATTATTTGGCCGCGCTTCTGCTGTCAGCAAATGTGATTTTTCTACCTTTACATTTGCGGTTCGCGCATTGGAAGCTGTGGCAAAACCCAGCAAAGGCTCGGTCGAACTGCACTTCACCTACGACGAAGAATTTGGCGGTGAGTTGGGCCCCGGTTGGTTGCTGGCCAACGGTCACACCCGTCCGGATTTGATGATTGCCGCGGGATTCAGCTACCAAGTGGTCACCGCCCATAACGGTTGTTTGCAAATGGAAGTCACCGTCCACGGTCGCATGGCACATGCCGCCATACCCGACAGCGGCGTTGACGCCTTGCAAGCTGCCGTGGCTTTGCTCAACGCTTTGTATGCACAAAATATTTTTTACAAATCTATTCGCTCACAAGTGGAAGGTATCAGTCACCCCTACCTCAATATTGGGCTGATCGAGGGCGGCACCAACACCAATGTGATACCGGGCAAGGTCATGTTCAAACTTGACAGACGCATGATTCCGGAGGAAAACCCCGCAGAAGTGGAAGCGCAAATTCGCGAACTGCTGGCCAATACCCTGCGCGAACACAACGCCAAACGCGACCCGCAAGATGCGGTGCGCATTGATATCAAGCGCATGTTGATGGCCCATGCCATGAAACCGTTGGCAGGCAATAAACCGCTGGTAGATGCGTTGCAAAAGCACGGCAGCGAAGTCTTTGGCGAACCCATGCCTGCCCTCGGAACGCCGCTCTACACCGATGTGCGTTTGTACGTGGAACGCGGCATTCCCGGCGTGATTTATGGCGCAGGTCCGCGCACCGTACTGGAGTCGCACGCAAAGCGCGCTGACGAACGTATTGACTTAGAAGATTTGCGCCGCGCCACCAAAGTGGTCGCGCGTAGCCTGAGCGATTTGTTGTCAGCTTGACGGGAAACGTCCTTGCTGTGTGCCTTGATGCCATAGTGGAATCAATATCCATACAAAGAGTGAGAGAGTTGCGGTTTCTATCGCCTGTCAACTGCCTCGTTCCAGGGTCAAGCTTGCGTTAAGAACTCAACCACGCTGGCCATGCGTTGGCGCGGGTCGGTTTGTGCCAGCAGCAGTTGTTTGTGCTCATGCGCCATCGGCAAAACTTCTGCCAAACGGTTGGCCAACCAACCACAATCGTCCAACTGGTAAGGAGCAAACAATGGCAATTTGTTTTCTACCCCTTGTTGCTGAGCATTCGCAATCCATTGCCCCAAACGGTCTGCGTGCATTTGCCACTCGGCAGGCAGTGGCGATATCGGGTCTTGCGGCATATATGTGACATGGCCTTGCCACACCCCATAGGGGCCCGGTGTCACATCATGCAGTTCAAACCGCAGCCCACCCTGACACACCACACGCAGTAACGCGGGCTGGATTTGTTCAAATTCACGGATATGCGCCATGCAGCCATGCACATGCATCAACGGTTGTTCTCCAGGCACCAGCACCTCGCGGCCTGTTTTGATCCAAGTCACGCCAAAAGGTGTGTGCTCGCGGTGACAACGTTTGATCAGATCCAAATAGCGGACTTCAAATATTTGCAACTGCAACATGCCGTCGGGAAACACCCCGTGAGACAGAGGGAACAAAGGAATCGTGTCAGTGTTCATGGCGTCAATTGCGAAGCGGTGTTGGTGGTGAAGTGGTCAGTTGCCGAGAAAACGCGTCCAAGCCCAAACCTTGAAGTGGGGCCAAGGTGTGACGGCTGAATGACGTGCGACGCCCCAACTCCACATAAATTTCTCCCAAAGGCTTTACATACATATGTGACAAGTGTATGGCTATCAAGCAAATGTGCGGGTACCCATGAAAATATCCGCGTGGTTATGGTGTCAAAATCGCAGCTATGTCTCTGTTTTTCCCCCGACACTTTCATGCCGCAGCATTCAGCTTGCTGATGCTGGCCCTGATGCCTTTGCCTGGCGGTGCCCAAAGCAAAACCACTTTACGTATTTCTTCACCGGCAGTTGCGCAGGACTGGCACGCCAAGATGTGGACGGTGTTCAAAGACAAACTGCAGGCCACTGCTCCCGGCGAGTTCGATGTGCAGATTTACCTCAACAGCAGTTTGTTCAAGCAAGCCGCAGAGGCCGCCGCCATGGCGCGGGGCAACTTGGAAGTCAGCGCCTTATCCCCAGCCGATTTGTCGCGTCAGGTGCCTTATTTTTCGGTGTTCACCGCTGGCTATGTATTGCGCGATTTGCCCCACCAACAAAAAGTTTTCAACGGCCCCATTGGTGCAGAAGGTTTTCAGCAAGTCTACGAACGCATGGGCATCAAAATTTTGGCCACTGCTTACTTGGGTACTCGACAATTGGTGTTGCGACAAGCGCGAGACGTGAAAACCCCGGCCGATCTCAAGGGTCTGAAGCTGCGCATGCCAGCCTCCAAAGAATGGTTGTTCTTGGGTGAATCACTGGGTGCCACAGCCACCCCACTGTCATTTGCAGAGGTCTACATGGCCCTCAAAACAGGCACCATTGATGCGCAAGACAATCCCTTGCCTACCGTGCGTGCGGCACGCTTTCACGAGGTCAGTCAGCAAGTGGTGTTAACCGGCCATTTGGTTGATGCCTTGTTTATCGCGATCAGCCAAAAGACCTGGGAGACATTGACCCCTACACAGCGCGAAAAAGTACAACAGGCTGCGCAAGCGGCTGCCCTCTACAACAACGAACAACGCTTGGCAGAAGAAAAAAATATCTTGGCATACATGAAGCAACAAGGCCTGCGCATCACCACTCCTGATGTTGCCGCGTTCAAACAGCAAGTTGCACAGCGTTACAAAACCTCTGAATTGGCCGCCACCTGGCCGCCGGGTTTGTTGGCTCGGATTGAAGCGGTCCGCTGAGACATGGCATATTTAAAGCGTTGGCTCGAGCACCTGGGCGGCTTGCTTTTTTTGGCATTGTTTGTGGTGTTTATTTTGCAAATCGGGGCCCGGTTTTTATTCAACCAACCCCTGCCTTGGACCGACGAACTGGCGGTGGTGCTTTACCTGTGGGTGATTTTTTGGGCCTGCGCATTCATGGTACCCGCGTCAAGCCACGTGTCGATTGATGTCTTGGTCATGCAATTGCCCCCGGCACTGCGGGTCTGGTTCCACACGGCAGGCCATCTGATGCTGGGTGGACTGGCACTGCTGGCGTTGCCAGCCAGTTGGGACTATCTGTGGTTCATGCGGCGTGAAGCGACTGCAGTCATGGGTCTGCCCTTGTTCTGGGTGTTCTTGCCTTTGCTGGTGGCTTTGTCAATGATGGTGGTGAACGCATTGCACAGTGTTTGGCAACTGATCCAAACTTGGAAGAGACCCACATGAGCTTGGCATTGTTGGCCATGGTGGCAGTCATTGTCATTGGCATGCTGCTGGGCATGCCGGTGGGTTTGGCCATGTGGATGTCGGGCGCGGCTTACTTGGCCGTCAAAGGACAGGACATGGCATTGGTGGTCGAACAGGTCGGACAAGGTCTGTTCAACAGCTATGTGTTGCTGGCGGTGCCGTTGTTTGTGTTTGCTGCCAACCTGATGAACGCCGGCACAGTGAGCGAGCGCATTTTTGATTTTTGCCGACTGCTGGTGGGGCGCTTACGCGGCGGCTTGGCACAAGTGGACATTTTGGTGAGTGTGGTGTTCTCGGGCATGAGTGGCAGCGCCTTGGCGGATGCGGCCGGACCGGGTTTGGTGACCATCCGTCAAATGCTGAAAAAGCCCGAATATTCGCCCGGCTTTGCAGGCGCGGTGGTGGTGGCCAGTGCCACGCTGGGGCCCATGATTCCGCCGTCTATTCCCATGGTGATTTATGGCTTGGTCTCGGGTGCATCTGTGGGCGCGCTGTTTTTAGGTGGTGTGCTGCCCGGCGTACTGATGACTTTGTTGATGATGCTCACGGTGCACATCATTGCCACAAGGCGCGGTATGCCGAGGGACGAGCCCGTGCCACGCGGTGAATGGTGGGGCATTGTGTGGCGCGGCGCAGCGCCCTTATCGTTACCGGTGGTGCTGTTGGGCGGCATTTATTCGGGTGTGTTCACCCCGACCGAAGCCGCTGCAGTGGCAGCCCTGCATGCCTTGGTGTTATCGGCTTGGGTATTCAAGGCACTGAACTTGCGGGCGTTTTGGGCCGTGGTGATTGAGTCAGCCAGAGCCAGTGCGGTGATCACCATCATCTTGGCGGGTTCGTTCATGCTGCAATATGCGTTCACCGCCGAGGGTGTGCCTCAAGCCCTGGCACTGTGGGTGGAGCAACAACAGCTGCAACCCGTGGCGTTTTTGTTCATGGTCAACGCTTTGTTTTTGTTGCTCGGATGCTTTCTGGATGTGTCTGTTTTGCTGCTGGTGTTTGTGCCCATGCTGCTACCCGCAGTAGATTTGCTGGGCATCGACAAAGTGCACTTCGGCGTGCTGGTGGTGCTCAACATGATGATCGGATTGATACATCCACCATTTGGCATGCTGCTGTTTGTCACCAAAGCACTGACTGGCATTCCCATCATGGCGATGGTGCGCGAGGGCTGGCTGTTTCTGTTGATGCTTTTGGCCTTATTGATGGCGATGACTTTGTTTCCATCCATCGTGTTGTGGCTGCCCATGCAAATGGGTTATGTGCCGGGGTAACGGGCCACACTGAAATAAGGGTGTTCGTTCAAACCACTGCCACCTCAATAGGCGTCAAACCCGAAATATGGCCGCGCATGGTGTCAGTGGGTTTGACGGGACCCACACCTTCAGGGGTGCCGCTGAAAATCAAATCGCCCGTTTGCAATTCAAACAAAGTAGACAGGTTCGCAATGGTCTCGTTGACGGACCAAATCAGGTGACTGAGATTGCTTTGCTGACGGACCTGTCCATTGACGTGCAGCGATATGTCGGCATGCAACAGTTCACCGACTTCGGATTTGGGATGCAACACACCGACGGGTGCGCCAAAATCAAACGCTTTGCCGATTTCCCATGGACGGCCCTGCTCTCGCATCTTGATTTGTAAATCGCGCCGAGTCATGTCTAAGCCCACGGCATACCCATATATGTGGGAGGCCGCTTGATCCAACGCGATATTTTTTCCACCGACGCCAATCGCCACAACCAGCTCAACTTCGTAATGAAAATTGGTGGTCAATGAAGGATAAGGAATCGCCAATGTCTGGCCTGTGGGAACCGCCACCACCGATTGCGCGTCGCCGGGCTTGCAAAAAAAGAACGGTGGCTCACGGTCTGGGTCAAAGCCCATTTCCCTGGCATGCGCAGCATAGTTGCGGCCCACACAGTAAACACGTCGGACAGGAAAAAATTTATCACTGCCTGCCACAGGCAAGACATTTACTGATGGGGGTTGAAACACATAGTTCATTCGCAGATCCTCGTTTGAAAGCGAAGCAAGTGTAAGAGACGCAGCAAGATGCCAGATTGCGCAGTCGCCTCTGACAAAGCCATGAACACCCATCATAAATGCGAAGCAAACGTGGGCACGCTTTTTCATTGGGTATGCTTGGGCAGTTCCTCAATCTCTCAAAGGCAATGACATGGGTCTGCTGCTTGGCTGTATCGCCGATGATTTCACCGGCGCCACCGATCTGGCCAACAACCTGGTTCGCGCAGGCATGCGGGTGGTTCAAACCATCGGGGTGCCGGACACAGCGTTGCCCCCAGATTGCAATGCCGTGGTGATCGCCTTGAAGTCGCGCACGATTGCGCCAGAATTGGCCGTCGCTCAGTCACTTGCAGCCTTGCAATGGTTGCAAACCCAGCATGTGGAGCAGGTGTATTTCAAGTATTGCTCCACCTTTGACAGTTGGTACAGCGGGGATGTCCGAGGAAATATCGGCCCTGTGACAGAGGCGCTGATGCAAGCGATGGGCTGCGAATTCACCATCGCCACACCTGCCTTTCCAGACAACCAACGCACTGTATTCAAAGGCCATTTGTTTGTAGGCGACCAGTTGCTGAGCGATAGCGGGATGAAACATCATCCGCTGACACCCATGAATGACGCCAATTTGGTTAGTGTTTTGCAATCACAATGCCAACGCAAAGTGGGGCTGATCGATTACCGGTGTGTGGCCAAAGGCGAACACGCCATCTCTGAGCGCATCACTGAACTCAAATCCGAAGGCATCAGCATTGCTGTGGTGGATGCGTTATCGAACGACGACTTGCTGCGACTCGGTCCCGCCTTGGCGGGTATGCCATTGGTGACAGCTGGCTCTGGTGTGGCAATTGGCTTGCCCGGCAATTGGGGAATTAAGCCCGCAGCAGACAGCGCCAGACTGCCGTCTGCACATGGCTTGCAAGCCATCATCAGCGGCAGCTGTTCTTTGGCCACACAAAGCCAAGTTGCCCATTTTGTGGCGCATGGCGGTGCTGTTTACCAGCTTGATCCACTGGCTTGGCCCACCGATACAGCGCCCGCAGACATTGCGGCACAGGTAGTTCAGTGGGCTGCAGTGCATCTGAAAACATCACCTGTGTTGGTGTATTCCACGGCAGATACCGAACAAGTTAAATTGGTACAGGGACAACGCGGCAAGCAACAAGCGGGCGAGCACACTGAACAGGTATTGGCCCAGATTGCACTGGGACTGGTAAAGCATGGGGTGTCGCAGTTGGTGGTGGCAGGTGGTGAAACTTCTGGTGCCTGTGTGGGGGCATTGGGCATTTCGCAAATGGCCATCGGTGCACAAATTGACCCTGGCGTTCCGTGGTGCTATGCCCCCAGCCGATTTGCCAAAGAAGGCGGTTTGCACATCGCTCTCAAGTCAGGTAACTTTGGCAGTGCCGATTTCTTTGCCAAAGCATTTCACGCCTTACAAAAGGCGCACAACACATGACACAGCTGCACTTAAACAAAGCATGGGGCCACGCCCGTGAAGAAATATGCCGTGTTGGAAAAAGCTTGTTTGATCGCGGCTATGTGCATGCGACTGCAGGCAATATCAGCATGCGAGTAGACGACGGATTTTTGATCACACCCACCGATGCTTGTTTGGGGTTTTTAGATCCCAACGATTTAGCTCACCTGGATGCACATGGTGTGCAACTGAGCGGCGCAAAAGCCAGCAAAACATTGACGCTGCATCGACGGATTTACAGCGCTGCGCAATCGCTCTCACCACACACTTGCTGCGTTATTCACAGCCACAGTACCCACTTGGTCGCACTCAGTTTGAAAGACTCGTCTTTACACACCCATCTGGGAAAAGAGTTGCTGGCTCCTGTCACGCCCTACTTTGTGATGAAGGTCGGTCATGTGCCGCTGATTGCCTACCATCGCCCGGGCGATGTGGCTGCTGCGGATGCGGTTGCGCAAACCATCACGCATTACGCTCAGCACGGCCTGCCATTGCACGCGGTGATGTTGTCGCGGCTCGGCCCGAATGTTTGGCATGACAGTCCGGCGCAGGCCATGGCCACCTTGGAAGAGCTCGAAGAAACCGCTCGGCTGACACTATTGACCAACCCCAGTGCCTTGACAGAACCACAGATTGAAGAATTGCGCCAAAACTTTGGTGCGTATTGGTAACCACGCCTTGATGAAAGCATCCGTATGTTGAAATTTGCTGCCAATCTCTCTTTTTTGTACAACGAACTGCCATTCATGGAGCGCTTTGCCGCAGCGGCCAACGACGGCTTCAAAGGCGTTGAGTACTTGTTTCCCTATGCGGTCAGCGCCCAAGAAATTGCGGCAGCGCTTAGAGACACAGGTTTGCAACAGGTGCTGTTCAATGCGCCGCCTGCCGGCCATGACCGTGACAGCGCACAAGCCGCATGGGACCAAGGTGTTCGCGGCACCACTTGCTTGCCAGGGCGCGAAGAAGAGTTCAAAAGCGGTTTTATGCTGGCTCTGGAATACGCCGACATATTGCAATGCCCTCGCATCCACGTGATGGCCGGATTGGTTCCGGAATCCTTTCGGCTACCCAGCGAATTGCCCCCGCTGTTGAGCACCAGCGCACCTCATGCCTCTAAGCCAGGTCCGATGCGCGACACGTATTTGCGTAACTTACGCTGGGCAGCTGAAACCGCAGCCAGCGCAGACCGAGAGGTATTGATTGAACCCATCAACACGCGGGACATTCCCCATTTCTTTTTAAACCGACAAGACGACGCACATGCAATCGTTCAAGAAGTGAATTTGCCCAACTTAAAAGTCCAGTTCGACCTTTATCATTGCCAAATTGTGGAGGGCGATGTGCAGAACAAGATTCGCCACTATTTACCCACTGGCAAAGTAGCGCACTTACAAATCGCTGGCGTGCCACAACGCCACGAGCCCAATACGGGTGAATTGCATTACGAGACCTTGTTTGACACGATTGAACAAGTGTCAGCGCAGTGCAACTGGGACGGTTGGTTGGGTTGTGAATACCGCCCTGCTTTGGGGTCGGTGGCCGCAGGCACCTCGGGCGGCCTGGGCTGGATGAAAAACCGAATTATTTGCTGACGGCTACTGTGTCGTGGGCGTGATAAGCCACATCAAATGTTTTGGCCTTGCCCATGTAATGCCTGTCTATGCGCCATTCTTTCAATATTTCCAAGGCAAAATCAAAATCGTCAAGGGGTAATTCGTACAACTGTCGCATCGGGAATTCATTGTTTGTTTCCAAGGACAAAATCAACGATGTTAAAAACTTGGCAAGAGGAAGCGCTGGGTCTTTTTCGATGATTCGCTTGGCTTTTTTGATGGCACGCATTCTAAAAATTCTCCATGGATTTGGACAAAAACAACCTTTCTATAACTTATCACATAAACCCCCTTCAAATATGACATAAATCAAGGTTTATGACAGAGGGTTTCGCTTGAACAATGATTCATGCGATGAAACAAAATTCTTTTCAATAGCTATTTCGCATAATATCTATACGAATGAATTGGCCGCATTCAAAATCTGTCAAAATAATTACATCAAATCTTCATATTTACCGAAAGTTTTCATGAGCACCTTTGCCAACCAATTGAAGTCTGAAATCGCCCGTATTTCAAAAAAAGAGATCAAGGCTGAAAACGCCGCATTGAAAAAAGCATCCTCGAATTACCGTTCAGAAATTGCCGCGTTAAAGCGTCGCTTATCTTCGCTTGAAGCAAGCATGGCACGCCTTGCAAAAAACAATGTAGCGGCTTCTTCCGTTGAAGCAGAAGAAGACAACGAAAAAGCATTGCGTTTTCGCCCAGCCGGTTTTACGAAGTTACGCCAAAAACTGGGCGTTACCGCTAATGAAATGGGCACTTTATTGGGCGTCACCGGGCAATCCGTTTACAAATGGGAAAAAGGCACGGCTCGACCGCGTGCCAGCCAACTTCAGGCCATTTCAGCTGTTCGAAAAATGGGAAAACGACAAGTCATGGAGTTGCTGGCGGGCTAACCTGGCAAAACTAAATTTGGATACCCCAGACCAAGCAGACCTCCTCGTTCGCCAAGCCTTGGTATACGACGGCAGTGGCAACGACCCATTGATACAAGACGTAGCGGTGCGCCAAGGTCGCATCCTTGCCGTGGGTGCAAACCTGTCTTTCACCGCCAGTCGTGAGATTGACGCGACCGGACTGGCGATGATGCCAGGCATCATCGATTCGCATACCCACTTTGACGCACAAATCACGTGGGATTCTTATGTCAGGCCCTCGCCTGCCATGGGTGTGACCACAGCCGTCATTGGCAACTGCGGCTTCACGATTGCGCCATGCCGTTCCGGCGACCGTGAATTGACCATGCGCAATTTGACCCAAGTCGAAGGCATGTCGTTGGATGTGTTGCAACAAGGCATTGACTGGGACTTTGAAACCTTTCCTGAATATTTGGCCATGCTCAGGCGCAAAGCTTGCGTGATCAATGTTGCTGCGTACATCGGTCATTCTTCGGTACGCACATGGGTGATGGGTGACCAGGCCAACAAGCGGGCCGCGACTGAACAAGAGATTCAAGCCATGGCGGCCATCGTGCGTGAGGCCATGGCCGCCGGTGCGGTGGGTTTTGCCACCAGTACCAGTCCGGCGCACAACGGCGAAGGTGGGCTGCCCATGCCATCGCGCTTGGCAAGCGATGAAGAAATGATGCAACTCACTTTGGCCATGGGCAGTCAAGGTGGCGGCGTCTACATGGTCACCAAAGGCGGTCAAATGCCTATGGCGTTTTTGCAATCCTTGTCGCAGGCCAGCGGCAGACCGGTGATGGTGGCAGCTCTTTTACACAACAGTACCAATCCACAGGCCGTGTTCAACGATTTACAAGCCATCAGCGACGCCAACGCCCAGAACATCCCCTTGGTCGGGCAAGTGTCATGTTGCCCATTGACCATGGATTTCACATTTGCCTCGGCCTACCCGGTTGAAGGATTGGCCAGTTGGAAACCTGCCATGGGTTTGGCACACGACGCACTGAAAACATGTTTGCGTGATTCTGCATTTCGACAGGCCGTGAAACAAGAATTACTGCAAGCCACCACCTTTCGTTTGTTCAACAACGAATGGGACAAAGTGCATGTGGTGCAAACTTTTCATCCTGCACACCTTGCGTATGAACAGCACAGCGTGGCAGAACTGGCCACCCAACAGGGGGTAGACCCGTTGGATTTTGCGCTCAACCTAGCGCTGGCCGAAGATTTACAAACCGTATTCACTGCTCAATTGCTCAACAGTGACACCGAGGCGGTGGCCAAATTACTCACCCACCCGCACAGTTTGGTTTCCCTCAGTGACGCCGGTGCGCATCTGACTTTTTTCAATGATGCCGGGTTCGGTCTGCATTTGCTGGGTCACTGGGCGCGAGACCTCGGCATCATGACTATGTCGCAAGCAGTGCACAAACTCACCGCCCAACCGGCGCGTATTTTGGGATTGAAAGACCGCGGATGGCTTCGCGAAAACCACGCCGCCGATTTGTTGTTGTTTGATCCAAAGACTGTGGGGCGTGGACCCAAGCACCGCGTGTTTGACCTGCCAGGTGGCGCGCCACGGCTCAATACCCAAGCCAATGGTGTGCACGCAGTGTGGGTCAACGGCCATTTGGTCGCCGACCAGCACGGCATGTGCGAAGGCGCCGATTTGGCCGGCGAACTGCTGACCGACTTCGCCCGTTGATCCAGTTTTTTGCGCGGCCCAACCCGCCAAAATTAACCGCCTTATTCAATGAAACCCCCTAGAGTCAACGGTCTTTTTTTCGCATAGACTGCCCCTTGCTCAGCTTTACAAGCTTCAACTGTGTGTGCTTCAACATTGAGACCTGACATGTCAAAAAATACCTCGTCCGATCGCAGAACCCTGCTCAAACTCGGCGCCATCGCCGGTGCCGGATTGGCCGCACCATTTGTGTCCCGTGCGCAAAACAAACCGATACGCATCGGTATGCCCACCATTTTGTCGGGGCGCGTGGCCATGCTCGGTCAAGCCTCCAGCAATGCGGCCACCTTGGAAGTGGAAAAATTCAACGCCGCCGGCGGCTTGAACGGTCGGAAAATTGAATTGGTGATCCGCGACTCCAAAGGCCAACCGCAAGAAGCCGCACGTGTGGCACGCGAATTGGTTACCTCGGAAAATTGCGAAATCCTTCTGGATGCTGAAGCATCGTCCGGTGCATTTGCTGTCCATGAAGTTGCGCGCGATCTCGGTGTGTTGGTGATGCACAGTGTTTCTGAAACATCGTCTTTGAGTGCCGATCCGAAAGTACGCACCCCTTTGGGTTTTCGATGTGCCCGCCAAGGCATTCACGATGCCATCGTCGGCGGCGCCTATGCGGCACAAGTGGCAAAAGCCAAAAACCTCAAACGTTGGATGACCGTGTCACCAGACTACGCCTATGGTCGCGACACCACCAACGAATTCATCGAATACCTGAAATTTTTCAACCCCTCCGTAGAAGTCATTGGGGATGTCTGGCCAAAATTATTCCAAGCCGACTACACCGAATCGGTCACCCGCTTGTTGCAAGGCAAGCCGCAGGCGATTTACTCCGCCCTGTGGGGAGGCGATCTGACCTCTTTCATCGACCAAGCCAGCATTTATGGCTTGTTCAAAGACCGTGAATTTTTCGCGGTCAACATGGCTGACTATGCGGTACTGACCGCTGTAAAAAATGTGCCCAACGGCTTGCATTCAGGCAACCGCTATCTCAAGAGTTTTCCCAACACCCCCGCCAACACCAACTGGTGCAATGCCTACCAAGCCCGATTCAAAGACTTGCCGCTCAATTGGGCTTGGCAAAACGCGGCAGCTGTGCAGTTCTTGACCACGGCCATGAAAAAAACCAACAGTTCCGATGGCAAAAAAATGGCCGACGCATTGCGCGGCATGTCCATCGATTCGCCCTTCGGCAACAATGGCAAGCTGACCATGCGGGCAGATGACAACACAGTTGTCGATTACGCGGTGGGCTGGGGCGCGCTTGAACCGAAAGAACCGTTCATGGCCAAGCCCAACCCCGGCAACTGGAAGCAGATTGCCGAGTTGGAATTGCAATGGAAAAAACGCAAGTCCTTTGCCTGAATTTTTAAAAGTTAACTGATGGAACTCACTGCGCTGCTTGAATGCCTGGGGTCGATGTCGTGCATCGTGACCCAAAGCAGCACCGGTCTCATCATCGGTGCCTTGTTATTTTTGGTCGCCGCCGGCCTCACGCTCATATTTGGCGTCTTGGGCGTGATCAATTTTGCCCACGGCTCGTTTTACATGTTGGGCGCTTATATCGCACTGACTGCCTACCGCTTGACTGACAGTTATGCTTTGGCCGCACTGGCCGCTGGCGTGGGAGTGGGTATGTTCGCTTGGGTGTTTGAGCGCTTCTTCATGCGGCGTGTCTACCAATCGGATGTGCTGTTACAGCTCCTCGTGTGCTATGCGTTTATTTTGATCTTGGACGATGTGGTCAAAATTGTGTGGGGCGCTGAATTCCAATCCATGGGCATGCCTCCAGCATTTCAAATGCCGCCCTTGTTCATTGGCGGCGGCGTGGTTCCAGTGTTCTATCTTTATTTGATGAGTGCGGCGGGTTTGATTGCCTTTCTCTTGTGGTTCACCTTGACCCGAACACGCATGGGAAAAATCATCCGTGCTGCGGCGCAAAACCCATCCATGACCTCTGCGCTGGGCCTCAACACCCGTCTGATTTACGCCTTGGTGTTCAGCTTTGGCGGCTTGCTGGCTGGCTTGGCGGGCGGCTTGGCCGCACCAGTGCGGTCGATGTCACCAGGCATGGGCTTCTCCATCCTGATCGAGTCTTTCATCGTGACGGTGATTGGCGGCATGGGGTCGGTCAGCGGTGCCTTGCTAGGGGCAATTCTGATCGGTTTGATTCGCTCGTTCGGCTCCATCGGTTTTCCACTGTTTGTTGAAGGCCTGATGTTTTTATCGATGGTGCTGATTCTGGTGTTCAGGCCCAGCGGCATCATGGGCAAGGCGCAATCGTGAACCATTTGCGTGATTGGCAAAAAGACAGCCTGTGGGCTTTGCTGGCTTTGCTGCTTTTGTTGGCCTTGCCATTGACCTCACCTTCACGCGTGGTGGTCGACTTCATCATCCGCTTGTGCGCCATGGGCTTGCTGGCCACTTCTTTGAACATGCTGGTGGGATACGGCGGCATGGTGTCCTTCGGACACGCCATGTTTTTTGGCAGCGGCGCGTATGTGTTTGCCCTGATGCTGCAAAAAGCCTCGGTGTCGGTGCCGGTGGCATTGTTGACGGCCATGCTGGCTTGTGCCCTGCTGGCTGCCGTCATTGGGGCCATCTGCGTTCGTCTCAAAGGCATTTATTTTTCATTTTTGACGCTGGCATTTCAAATGCTGCTCCACAGCATCATCATCACGTGGACCAGCATGACCGGCGGCGACCAAGGACTCACTGGCGGTATCCCGCGCCCTGTTTTTTGGGGCATTGACCTGAGCCAAACCCAGCACATGTACGTGTTTTGCTGTGTGCTGGCAGTAGGCGGTTTACTGGCCATGCGCCTGTTGATGCAGTCACCCTTTGGCTACACGCTTCGCATGCTGCGCGACAACGAAGACCGTGCGGCCTATTTGGGCGTGCATGTCTGGCGGGTGCGTTTGTATGCGTTTGTTTTGGCAGGTATGTTTGCCGGCCTGGGCGGCGTGGTCATGTCATTGTTTGTCTCGGGCGCATTCCCCGATTTCAGTTACTGGACCATGTCAGGCGAAGCCGTGTTCATGATCATGATGGGCGGCATACACGTGTTCATCGGCCCGTTGGTGGGTGCCGGTTTGTTACAAATTTTCAATGACACCGTGACCCGCTTCACCCCGTACCATGGCTTGGCGCTGGGTGTGGTCATTTTGTTGTTCACCTTGGGTTTTCAACGCGGCGTCACCGATGTGTTCAGGCTTTTTCGCAAATCATCTGCTGCAGTTGGCAAGGAGTCGTCCTGATGCTGCGTATTGAAAACCTCAACAAATCATTTGGCGGCGTGCATGCCATCGAAAATTTATCTATCGACTTTGCACCCGGCACACTCAGCGCCGTTATTGGGCCCAATGGCGCAGGCAAAACCACATTTTTCAATCTGATCTCCGGCGGCTTGCAACCTGACAGCGGCAACATTTTGCTGGCCGGTGAAAACATGGTGGGACTGTCGCGCAATGCGATTGTCCACAAAGGCATTGGGCGTGCGTTTCAAGTCGCCAAACTGTTCAAAAGCCTGACGGTTGAAGAAAGCCTTCGCGCTGCCTTGCAATCAGCATTGGGACGTGCCGCTCAGATGCACGGCAACTTTCCCTTGATGGCCACGCGAGATCGCGCCCATGAGGTCATGGCGCAACTCGGTCTGCAACACAAAGCCGATACGGTCAGCGGCAACTTGTCGCATGGCGACCAAAAATTGCTAGACATGGCCTTGGCCTTGGTGCTGCGCCCCAAAGTGTTGCTGTTGGACGAACCCGTGGCTGGCATGGGTCCAGATGAGCGCACACAAATGATGGACACGGTGCAACAACTGTGGCGCCAAGGCGGCCTGACGATTGTGCTGATCGAGCATGACATGGAACTGGTGTTCAGAGTGGCGCAAAGCATCCACGTGCTGTCCTACGGCAAGCTGTTGGCCCAAGGCACTGCCGAAGAAATCCGCCATCACCCCAAAGTCATCGAAGCTTATTTGGGCAAAGCGGTGGAGCATGCCCATGAGTGACATATTGCGCGTCAACCAACTAGAGGTGCTGTATGACACCAGCCAAGTATTGTTTGGACTGAATTTGCAATTGCAAAAAGGCGAAACGTTGGCTTTGCTTGGTCGCAATGGCGCGGGCAAAAGCACCACCATGAAAGCGGTTGCAGGCATGATTTCCTCTCGCGGTGGTGATATCGCCATGAAATCGCAATCCATCAAACACATGCCGGCGCATTTGATCGCGCGTGCCGGTCTGGCCTATGTGCCGGAGGACCGGCAAATTTTTTCTGAACTGAGTGTGGAAGACAACTTAGACATTGCATACAAGCGTGGTCCTGCGGGAGAAGACAAGTGGCCTATCGAACGTGTCTACGACATGCTGCCCTTGCTCAAACCCTTGCGTAAACGGCTGGGTGGTTTGCTCTCAGGTGGCGAACAACAAATGTTGACGGTGGGCCGCGCCCTGATGGGCAACCCCAGCGTTTTGTTGTTGGACGAACCGAGCGAAGGCCTGGCACCGATCATGGTGCAAAAAATCGGTGATTTGATTCATGCATTGAAAGCCACTGGCACCAGTATTGTGTTGGCCGAACAAAATTTGCATTTCTGTTTGGGCTTGGCCGATCGCGCTGTGGTGATTGACAAAGGGCGTGATGTTTTCACAGGCAGCATTGAGGCACTGAACGCCGACGCACAAATCAAACAACGTTATCTGTCGGTTTGAATCACGCCAGCAAATGAAAACCTCGGTAGCCTTGCGCTGCCACTTCATCACAAATTCCACGGTAACGCGCAAACCCGCCCGCATACGGCATAAACACGCGGGGCTTACCCGGCACATTCGCGCCCAAATACCAGCTGTGCCGCACTTGCGGCAACAGTGTGGCATTGGCTGCGTCATTGACTTGTTGAACCCAGTCGTCACTGGCAGCGGAGTCCGCCTCCATTTGCTGGATGCCGTGGGTTTGCAAATACGCGATGCAATCGGTGATCCAGTTGACATGTTGCTCGATTTGCGGCGGCAAGTTGCACAACACCGAAGGGCTTCCCGGTCCGGTGATGGTGAACATGTTGGGAAAGCCGGGGACCTGTAAACCGAGGTAAGTGCGTGGGCCAGCATGCCACGCATCGTTGAGCGAAAGTCCATCGCGTCCACGGATATTCATTCGCAACAAACTGCCTGTCATGGCATCAAACCCCGTGGCGAACACAATAATGTCCAACGGATAGTGCGCGTGCGTGGTTTGAATACCAGTGGCATCTATGCATTCAATCGGGTGATGGCGAATGTCAACCAGTTGCACGTTGTCGCGGTTGAAGGTTTCAAAATAATGGCTGTCGATGGGCGGGCGTTTGGCTGCAAACGGGTGGTCAATGTCCGAGAGCAATGCCGCCACTTCAGGGTCCTGCACCACTTGCCGAATTTTGTGTTTGATGAACGTTGCAGCCGTGTCGTTGGCCGCTTTGTCACGCAGCAAATCGTCGAACGTGGCGCGGAATTGCAAACCGCCCTTGTCCCATGCCGCTTGGTAAATGGCTTGGCGTTCTTCATCGCTGACTTCAAGTGCGGATCGCTGTTCAATGCGAAAACAATGCGCGTTTGGCGTCTCTTGCATCAAGGCACGAATCTCATCGGCATTTTGTTTGACATGCCGCTTGAAGTCGTCACTCAAGGGGGCATTTCGGGCGGGGATGCTGTAGTTGGCGGTGCGTTGAAACACCGTCAAATGGGCGGCTTGCTCGGCAATCACCGGAATGGCTTGGATGCCGGTTGAACCCGTGCCAACCACTCCTACACGCTTGCCACGCATATCCACGCCTTCTTTCGGCCACGCACTGGTGTGTACCCATTGCCCTTGAAAACTGTCCAAACCTTGGATGGCCGGCACATTGGCGCTGGACAAACAACCCACCGCAGTGATGAGGTATTTGGCTTGCCACACTTGCCCGTCTGAAGTGGTGACCCGCCAGAGATTACGGGGCCCATCAAATTGGGCAGCGGCCACCCGTGTGTTGAACACCATGTCAGGAAGTAACTTGAGAAAGTCAGCCACATTGTTCATGTAGCGCAAAATTTCCGGTTGCTGCGGATAGCGCTCCGACCATTCCCAGGATTGCACCAACTCGGGAGAAAAATAAAACATGTAGGAATGACTCTCCGAGTCGCAGCGCGCCCCCGGATAACGGTTGTGGTGCCAAGTTCCACCGACTCCTTCAGC
>CAMDXA010000008.1 GCA_945878065.1 Bordetella parapertussis
ATGCACAGAACCACCATGGATGCGGTTGACAATTTTGAGCGTGACTTCAGGGACGTTTTTGAAAATGTCACCCCCGAACAGCGCACCGCCATTTTTGGCACGTTCCGCCACGACATGTCCACCTTTGTGAAGGGCAAGCTGTCCTACGACACCATGAAAAGCAGTGCAAGCACCTTCCTCAGCCAAGTCCGCGCCGTGGTCAAAACACGACCCAGCATGGATGTGCCTTTTCACGCGGTGCTGGTGCAGCGTGTGTCTGGCCTGCTGACCACCACGCAAATTACCTTTCCTCCGGCTTTTTATGGCTGGTTAGGTTTGCTGGCCAATCTCTATTTCGTGCTGGTGATGATGGCAACACCCGGCATCACCGGCTTGTTTATTCAATTGCTGGTGATTTTTGTCTTCCAAGGCTTGTTGATGATCATCAAAGACATGGACTACCCATTGGACTTGGATGGCACCATGTTTAACTCCAAGATATTGGATTAACACCAAGACTCAAGCGACGATTCGCTAAGCCCCCCATCTTGCGAAAGATGGGGGGTTTTTCATGTCCCTAACTGGTATTGAACGATAAAGACAAAAGCGCCAGCCAAGTAACCGGCCAGCGCCAATAAACTGATGTTTTTGACATACCAAACAAAGTCAATTTTTGCTATGCCCATGGCCGCCACGCCTGCCACTGAACCGATGATCAAAATCGATCCACCGGTACCCGCGCAATATGCCAAAAAAGTCCACAAAAAACTGTCTACTGGATAAGTTTCCATGGAATACATGCCCATGGATGCTGCCACCAAGGGAACGTTGTCGACAATGGCACTGAAGACCCCAATCAACATGACGATGACATCTTGACGGCCAACGGTGTTATCCAGCCATTGCGCCAATTCCGTCAGGATATGGGTGTGTTCCAGCGTGGCTACCGCCATCAAAATGCCGATGAAAAAAACGATGGAGGACATGTCAATGCGTGAGAGCGCATGGGAGAGTTGTAATTTGCTGCGCTCTTCATCCGTCTTCCCCTTGTGCAAGATATCGCCCACCAACCACAACAGGCCCAAGCCCAATAAGACACCGACAAAAGGCGGTAAATGAGTGACGGTTTTGAACGCGGGGACGGCAACCAACACACCCAAGCCCAAAAAAAACATGGTGTTTCTTTCAAACGCTGAAGTCTTGCCCGTTGGCATGAGGTGGCTGCTGTCACCACTTTGCGCGTCAGGCGGTACGACCAACCTTCCACGCAAAAGCCAAACGCAGTAGACCAAGGGCACCAGCAAATTCACCACAGAAGGCAGGAACAACGATTGGATGATCGACAAAGAAGTGATTTGTCCGCCAATCCACAACATGGTGGTGGTGACGTCCCCAATAGGCGACCAAGCCCCACCTGAATTAGCAGCAATCACCACCAAGCCCGCAAAAAATAACCGGTCTTTGCGATCTTTGAGCAATTTACTTAACAAAGACACCATCACAATCGTGGTGGTCAGGTTATCCAAAATAGCACTCAAGAAAAAAGTAACCCCACAGACCAAGATCAGCAACTGAGGCAGGCTGCGCCATCTACCATTGCAAGGCTTGTGCCATGCTGTAAATCTTCTCTGCTGTTGTGATTTCAGGGATCTACGCCTGTCTTTGGGGTGAGCACGCACCAACGCAATACACAAGACCAGCGATGAAGCACCAAAACCATGCGATTGGCCTGTATCCAGTTTGGTGCAGCCTAAGGCACAACATTTGCATCACAATCAAGCGTTCAATTCGCTTTCAACCACAGGTCACCATGGAACTCACACCCCGCGAAAAAGACAAATTGTTGATATTCACGGCTGCATTGCTGGCCGAACGCCGCAGGGCCAGAGGACTGAAACTCAACTACCCTGAAGCAGTCGCATTCATCAGCGCGGCCGTGATGGAAGGTGCACGCGACGGCAAAACGGTCGCGCAATTGATGAGCGAAGGCCGCAACATCTTGACGCGTGCTGATGTGATGGACGGCATTGCTGAAATGATTCCAGACATACAAGTAGAAGCCACTTTTCCTGACGGCACCAAACTCGTCACCGTGCACCAACCCATTGTGTAAATCTTTCACAGAGCAAAGGGTATCCCTATGTTGAAACAACTTATCTTCATCAGTTTGTGGATAGCCACACAGGCCATGGCGCATCCCGGTCACGGTGCTGCGTCTCCCCATTCGCACGCGTCTGATTTATTCGGCTTACTGATACTTGCCGTCGTACTGGCTGGCATTTGGTGGGAAGGCCGCAAATGAGCCGCATGATTCCAGGCGAGATGTTCATTGATGCGGGTCAGCATGCTTTAAATACCGGCCGTCGCACTTGCACCTTGCTGGTAAAAAACGCGGGTGACCGTCCTATTCAAGTCGGCTCGCACTACCACTTTGCTGAAACCAACCATGGTTTGCATTTCGATCGTGAACAAGCCACCGGCATGCGATTGAACATCGCCTCTGGCACCGCAGTGCGTTTCGAGCCCGGGCAAGAACGCACAGTAGAACTGGTCGACTATTCTGGCTCGCGCGAGGTCTATGGTTTTCGCGGCGATGTGCAAGGCGCATTGAAAGGCCCACACTGATGGCACAGATTGAAAAACGCGCTTATGCGGAAATGTATGGCCCCACCGTGGGTGACCGGGTGCGATTGGCAGATACCGATCTGATCATCCAAGTGGAAGACGACTACACCTTGCGTGCAGGTGGTTATGGTGAGGAAGTGAAATTCGGCGGCGGCAAAACCATACGCGACGGCATGGCGCAATCGCAGCGCACCCGCAACGGTCCCTTGGGCACAGGCGCACAAGCCGGTGGTGCCATGGACGCGGTGTTGACCAACGCGCTGATCATCGACCACTGGGGCATCATCAAAGCCGACATCGGCATCAAAAATTCACGCATTGCCGCCATCGGCAAAGCGGGCAACCCCGACACCCAACCCGGTGTGGATATCATCATCGGGCCGGGCACAGAAATCATTTCTTGCGAAGGCATGATCGTCACCGCCGGTGCGATTGACACCCACATCCATTTCATCGCGCCGCAACAAATTGAAGAAGCCTTGGCCAGTGGTGTGACCACCATGCTGGGTGGCGGCACGGGGCCGGCCACCGGCACGTTTGCCACCACTTGCACACCTGGACCTTGGTATTTGGAGCGGATGCTGCAAGCCGCTGATGCGTTTCCCATGAACCTGGGTTTTCTGGGCAAAGGCAATGCATCGTTGCCGAATGCACTGCATGAACAAATCAACGCCGGTGCCATCGGTTTGAAGTTGCATGAAGACTGGGGCACCACGCCTGCGGCCATCGACAACTGTTTGAACGTGGCCGAAGACACCGACACGCAAGTTGCAATTCATACAGACACCTTGAATGAATCGGGTTTTGTCGAAGACACGATTGCCGCGTTCAAAGGCCGCACCATCCACACCTTCCACACCGAAGGTGCGGGCGGCGGCCATGCCCCGGATATTTTGAAAGTGGTGGGCGAAGCCAATGTGCTGCCGTCTTCCACCAACCCGACGCGCCCCTACACCATCAACACCCTTGATGAACACGTGGACATGCTGATGGTGTGCCACCACTTAGACCCGTCGATTGCCGAAGACTTGGCGTTTGCCGAAAGCCGTATCCGTCGCGAAACGATTGCGGCTGAAGACATACTGCACGACCTCGGTGCGATCAGCATGTTCAGCTCCGACAGCCAGGCCATGGGCCGCGTCGGTGAAGTCATCATGCGTTGCTGGCAGACCGCGCACAAAATGAAACAACAGCGCGGCCAGCTGCCCGGCGACAGTGACCGACATGACAACGCGCGGGTCAAACGCTATGTCGCCAAACTCGCCATCAACCCGGCGATTGCGCACGGCATCAGCCATGAGGTGGGCAGCATCGAGGTCGGCAAATGGGCCGATCTGGTGTTGTGGAAACCGGCGTTCTTCGGCGTCAAACCATTCATCATCATGAAAGGCGGCTTCATCGCCATGGCCGCCATGGGCGACCCTAACGCTTCCATTCCCACGCCGCAACCGGTGCATTACCGGCCTATGTTCGGTGCGTTCGGTGGCGCTTTGCACCGAGGCTCACTCAGCTTTGTGTCGCAAGCCGGAATGGCGGCCGGCATTGGTGAGCGTTTCGGTTTGCACAAAACTTTGAGCGCGGTGAAAAACATTCGCGGCATAGGCAAACGACACATGGTTCACAACGACTACGCGCCACGCATGGAAGTCGATGCACAAACCTATGCAGTGCGCGCTGACGGTTTGCTCCTGACCTGCGAACCGGCCAGCGTGCTGCCTATGGCGCAGCGCTATTTCTTGTTTTAACCCGAGTGGTTAATGGTGGTACGGTTACGGTTTTGCCTAACGGCATCACTGAAATGCAACTTTTGATTCACTCATGATTCATTACTCCAAACTCATTCGCCAAGGCCAAGGCCTGGCCAACGCCTTGCTCAAACGCGCAGCCACAGTCAGCTTGGACTGGGATGTGCGACAGAAAAGCCGTTTTGAAACCACCGACTCGACCGGGCGCAGTGTGGGTGTGTTTTTGCAGCGCGGGCAAGTGGTGCGCGGCGGCGATGTGCTGGTGGGCGAAGACGGTTCGCTGCTCAAGGTACTGGCCGCGCCGCAACCGGTGTTGCGTATCACGCACTGTCGCGACCACGGCAGCTTGTTCGATTTGACGCGTGCCGCCTACCACTTGGGTAACCGGCATGTGCCTATTGAATTGCAAGCTGATCATTTGAAAATCGAACCCGACCATGTGCTGGCCGATATGCTGCGCGACATGCACATGACAGTGGTGGCTGTTGACGAATCCTTTGAGCCGGAAAACGGCGCTTATGGCGAGCACAGCTCGCATGCAGGCCATGCACACGAGCATGCACATGACGAAGCCCACAAGCACGAACATGGGCACGCACATGACAAGCCACACGTGCACGGCCCCGGTTGCGGCCATGACCATTCGCATTGAACCGCAGCAATGTGCAGTGATTGGCTTGATATGACAAACAGTTTGATAACTTGCTGCACTCTGCCATGACGACTGCCAGTCGCCTGTTGTGGTTGATGCAATTGGCCTCACCCGCTTTGCCGGTCGGTGGCTTCTCTTACTCTGAAGGAATGGAAGCAGCGGTTGAACACGGCTTGGTCACAGACGAACATTCAGCACAGACCTGGCTGATTGACCAGTTGCACCTGGTGCAGTCGCGAAGCGAGTTGCCGGTGGTCGCGCAAGCCATGAGGGCTTGGCGTACCCACGACAAAGCGGCTTTACAGCAACTCAACGACTGGGTGATGCAAACCCGCGAAACTTTTGAGATGCGTTTACAAACCGAACAAATGGGGCGCTCGCTCTTAATCTGGTTGCGCAATCACCAGGCGGCTGATGAAGCGGATATGCAGTTATGTGACAGCCTGCCGCCGACCTGGCCGTTGGTGTTCGCGCTGGCCTTGAACACACACTCGGTTGACACGCGCGAAGGCTTGTTGACTTACGCGTTTGGCTGGGCTGAAAACATGGTGCAAGCCGCCATCAAATCAGTGCCCTTGGGTCAACTCAGCGGGCAACGCATGTTGGCGGCTTTGAGCGCAGAAATTCCCGTGGCGGTCGAGCACGCCTTGTCCATACCCGACAATCAACAACAATCCTTTACACCGCGTCTGGCCATTTTGTCGGCGCGCCACGAAACCCAATACTCCCGACTGTTCCGATCATGAGCACACCCCTTCACCATATTCCTCATCGCAGCAAAAAACTCCCGCCCTTGCGCGTTGGCATCGGCGGCCCGGTGGGCTCGGGCAAAACCACCTTGCTGGAAATGCTGTGCAAAGCCATGCGCGACAAATACGACTTGATCGCCATCACCAACGACATCTACACCAAAGAAGACCAACGCTTGCTGACCATCAGCGGCGCCTTGCCTGCCGAACGCATCATGGGGGTGGAAACCGGTGGTTGTCCACACACGGCCATCCGCGAAGACGCGTCTATCAATTTGGAAGCCATCGATCGCATGCTGGAAAAATTTCCAAACGCAGATGTGGTGTTTGTCGAGAGCGGTGGCGACAACCTCGCGGCCACTTTCAGCCCGGAACTCAGCGACCTGACCATCTATGTCATTGATGTGGCGGCGGGCGAAAAAATTCCGCGCAAAGGCGGGCCAGGCATCACCAAAAGCGATTTGTTCATCATCAATAAAACCGATTTAGCCCCGCACGTCGGCGCGAATCTGGATGTGATGAAATCGGATACAGAACGCATGCGCAGCGGGCCGCAAGGTCTCAAACCTTTTGTCATGACCAATTTGAAAACATTGAGCGGTCTGGACACGGTGGTTGCATTCATTGAAACGAAAGGCATGCTGGCAACAGCTTGAACATCCCATGAAAAAAATCATTGCCCTTTTTTGCTTTGCGATCAGCTGTGGCGCACAAGCCGACGCGCCTGTGTACGGCCCTGAATTACAAGGCTTCGAATACCCGGCACCCGTGTTGTCATTCAATTTCATTGCGTACCGCCAACCGATGCAAATGGCCTACTTGGACTACCCATCCAGCCAGCCCAAAGCACCGGTCGCGGTGTTGCTGCATGGCAAAAATTTCTGTGCCGCCACTTGGCATGCCACGGCACTCGTGTTGCAAAAAGCGGGAATGCGTGTCGTCGTTCCGGACCAAATCGGTTTTTGCAAATCGAGCAAACCTATGGGCTATGAATACAGTTTCGCTGAACTCGCCAGCAACACGCATGCATTATTGAAATCGTTGAAGATAGAAAAAGCCACCGTCATGGGCCATTCCATGGGTGGCATGTTGGCCACGCGTTATGCGCTGATGTACCCCGAGGCAGTGACGCAATTGGTGTTGGTCAATCCCTTGGGCCTGGAAGACTGGAAAGCCTTAGGGGTTCCCACTCTCAGCGAAGACCAGTGGTATGCGCGTGAATTGAACCAAACCGATGAACGCATGCGCAATTACCAGCTCAAAACCTATTACGCCAATGAATGGAAGCCTGAGTACGAGCCGTGGGTGCAAATGATTGCGGGCATGTACCGCGGCCCCGGCAAAGAAACCGTGGCCCGGCATTCGGCGCAAACCTTTGTGATGATTTTTCATCAACCCGTGCTTTACGAGTTTCCAAATATCAAAGTTCCCACGCTGCTGTTGATCGGGGAAAAAGACACCACCGCCATTGGCAGAGACATGGCATCCGAACCCATCAAATACACCATGGGCAATTACCGCGCTTTGTCACTCAAAGCCGTGAAAACCATTCCCGGCGCCCAACTGGTTTTGTTTCCCGACCTGGGCCATTCCCCGCAAGTTCAAAACCCCGATCGCTTTCACACCGCATTGGTCAACCAATTGGTAGCGTTGCAAGGCAATTGACTATCGCACCGCCCAACCACCGCTGACGGGAAATACCTGTCCGACAAAGCAGTCCGCTTTGGATGAGCACAAGTAAGCAGCGAACTCGGCATCTTCCTGCGGCTTGACCAAGCGGCCCAGTGGCACCTCGCGCTTCAAACGCTCGATAAAGCGAGGGTCGGCCTGTACTTGCGGCGGGAAATAGGTGGGGTTGTCGACAAAGTTTTGCGCAATGGCATTGACTTGGATATTTATTGGTGCGAGCTCCACACCGATGGCTTGCACATACGCCAGTTGCGCGCCGCGTGCTGCGCTGTAACTCGATGCCCGCTTCATGCCGCGCAATGCACTGGCGCTGCCCATCACCAAAATTTTGCCGCGCCCTCTGTCTTGCATTTGCGGCAACACCGCTTTGACCAACCGCTGTAAGGGATGCACCATGGTGTTGAACATGTGCTGCCATTCGTCCTCATCCACATTGCCCACGGGTGTGGAAGGCGCAGGCACTGCCAAATTCACCAGCAACACATCGATGCGGCCATGGCGCTGTACCAAATCCTTCGCTGCCTGGGGCGGCGTTAGGTCGTCGGTGTCTGCCAACACATCCGCGCCGTGTGCAGCCAAGGCTTGGCACAAAGCCGGCCCCATGAACACATCGGCTTGTGTCACCACAATGCGCTGAGCTTGCAACATGATTTACTCCGGCAAATCGTCTTCTTCTTCGTTCACGGGCAACAACTGCACGTCCGGCATCACTGGGCGAGGGGTGCGTTTGCCATGGGTGGTGATGATTTCGACATACACCTGCGTGGCTTGCTCTTTGGCAGCTGTATCAATCGATGAAATCACGGCTGACAAATGCACGGTTTCGGCGACTTCTGCACTCAGCCCAAAGCGACACGCAAAATCCCAAAAGTCCACACCCTCGGGAAGTGGTCTGCGGCGCTCGCGCTTCAAATATTTGCGCACATCGTGCTTAACGGCGTCCAACACCCTATCTGGGTGACGTCCCTCTGCTTGTAATGGATAGGTTTTTCTCATGCGCGGATTATGCGGCCCTGCCATCGCCTCGCCGACTGCGGGCCCATAATCTCTTTCTTTATTCATAGGTGCGTTGCCATGGCTGCTGTGATTGCCATTTGTTTGGGAGCCTGTTTGGGTGCATTGGCACGCTGGCAACTGAGTGTCCATTTCAACACGGCTGCCTTGTTGCCATGGGGCACGCTCTACGCCAATTTGATCGGCGGCTATTTGATTGGTGTGTGCGTCGGCGTGTTTCAGCAAACCCCTGAACTCGACCCGCTGTGGCGCATGCTGTTGGTCACCGGTTTTTTGGGGGCGCTGACCACGTTTTCATCGTTCAGCAGCGAGGTGGTGCACATGCTTTTGAACGCGCGTTATGCCACCGCCTTGCTGACCGCCGGCCTGCATGTGTTCGGTTCACTGCTGTGCACCTTGGCTGGCATCAAATCGGTCCAATGGCTGTGGCTGCGGTAAGCCGCATGTCAGCACCATGTCCGACAGTGGAACGCAGATGAACACGCCCGCAGTCTCCGTCGACCGCTTGTCTCAGCTAGAGCAAGCCAGAACCGCCATCATGCATGGCGGTCAAGCGCATTCACCGTGGGTCGCTGATTGGATCAGCCAAAGCTGGCATCGCTGTTTGTCTCAAGGCATGCAACCGCATTACCAAGTCGGTTTTGACCCTGTGTCAGGCGCTCACATCAAACGTACGCTAGAGCAGCACCATGAACTGGTTGAGTCGGCACGCCCAGAGCTTGAGCGATTGGGCCGGGCCATTGCAGGCACCTCTTTTTTTCCACTCATCACAGACGCCAAAGGCGTGGTGATTGATGTCGGCGCAGGCGTGGACCGGCATGACCGACGGGTCGATGTGATCGCCCGAGTCGGGGTTGACTTGAGTGAGCAAGCGGTGGGCACGTCAGCCATTTGTGCCGCGCTGATTGAAAAAAAACCGGTGTGGTTACACCGTGGCGAACATTTTTTCAAAGACACCTCCATTTATAGCTGTGCGGGTGCACCTTTGTGGAATGGTCAAGGTGACTGCATCGGCATGCTCGACCTGACAGCTGCCATGAGCCAAGAGCGGCCAGAACTTATCCATTTGGCGGCCTTGTCAGCACGCAGCATCAGCAACGCATTTTTATTGCGCCAACCCCACCATTTGCTGTTGCGCTTGAATTGGCCCGGCCGCTTGATGGCTGATGACAGCGATGGTCTGGTCTTACTGAGCAGTGAGGGCGAAGTTTTGGGTGCGAACATGCCAGCCCGCGACATGCTCCATTGGGCGGGAAATGTTCCCCAACATGCCAGTGACTTGTTTGCCATGCCTGTCGGTTTATTGTTTGATGCAGCCAACCATGCCCAAACCATGGAAGTGCCGCTGTGGTCTGGATTGCATTTGCAGGTGCAAAGCGTTTTGCAACATGCCAGCCACAACACAACACAACCGGCCACCACAGGCGCATTGCAGCAACTCCAACTCGCCATGATCAACAAAGCCATTGCCCAGGCCAAAGGCAATGTGGCGCAAGCCGCAAAAGCGCTGGGTATCAGCCGGGCCACGCTTTACAGAAAACTGTCGCGCAAGAACAGCCACTAAGCTTTGTGGGTACTTACCTAGGCGCATAGAATGCGCCCTTGCCCATACCTCGGAGCCGGCTATGCAGGGACTACTCGCTTTTTCTAATGCGGTTGACAAATTCAACACATGGATCAACCGTTATGTGATCTGGCTGATACTTGTCGCCACGCTCATCAGCGCGGTCAATGCCTTGGTACGCAAAATCTTCAACACCAGCTCCAACGCATTTTTAGAAGTGCAGTGGTATTTGTTTGCAGCTTCTTTTTTGCTGGCTTCTTGCTACACATTGCTGCAAAACGAACACGTCAAGATTGACGTGGTGTATTCGAAATTTACACGCCGCACTCAAACGCAAATTGATATTTTCGGATTCGCCTGCTTCATGCTGCCCATGTGCACGGCGATCATGTGGTTTGGCGTACCGTTTTTCTGGAACGGTCTGATGTCCGGTGAAATGTCTTCCAACGCCGGCGGCCTGATTCGTTGGCCGGTCTACGCCATGATTCCTCTGGGCTTTGGGTTGTTGTGGTTACAAGGGGTGTCTGAATTGATCAAGCGCATCGCTTTTCTCAAAGGCCTGATTCCTGACCCGACACTCAAGCCCGGCGAAAAATCCGCCGAAGAAGAGTTGGCCGAAGAAATTCGCAAGTTGGCAGAAGCCAAAACACTTTCACGCAACGCCTGAACCGGGAACGATCACCATGGAATTTTTAATACACAACCTCGCCCCGGTCATGTTTCTGGGACTGATTGTTTTTCTGATGCTGGGTTTTCCGGTGGCATTCAGTTTGGGTGCATGCGGGCTGTTTTTTGGCTTCATCGGCATTGAGCTGGGCGTGTTGCCCGAAGCCTTGTTGCAAGCCCTGCCTTTGCGCATATTTGGCATCATGCAAAACGACACCTTGCTGGCCATTCCTTTCTTCACGCTCATGGGTTTGATATTGGAACGCTCGGGCATGGCCGAAGACCTGCTGGACACCATCGGTCAATTGTTCGGCCCTGTGCGCGGCGGCTTGGCGATCGCTGTGATTTTGGTCGGTGCCTTGCTGGCCGCCACCACCGGCGTGGTAGCTGCGTCGGTTATTTCCATGGGTCTGATTTCTTTGCCCATCATGCTGCGCTACGGCTATGACCGGCGTATTGCTTCTGGTGCGATTGCTGCCTCGGGCACGTTGGCGCAAATCATCCCGCCGTCACTGGTGCTGATCATTTTGGCGGACCAGCTGGGGCGCAGTGTTGGCGAAATGTACAAAGGCGCTTTTCTGCCCGGCTTCATACTCACCGGCATGTACTTGCTGTTCATCATGGGCGTGGCCATTTTCCGTCCGCAATGGGTGCCCGCATTGCCCATGTCAGCTCGCACCATCCGCGAAGACAACGGCAAATCCGGTTTGCTTTCACTGTTGCTGCTGACGATTTTGTGTAGTTTTTCTGCTTTGTATTTGGCGCAAAGCTATCCCGCCATCCTGGACTATTTCAAAGGCAGCACTGGCGCCAATCCGGCCAAGGACGAAACCATTGTGGTGTCGCTGTGCTGCGGTGTGCTGTTGGCATTTGTGCTGGCCGTCATCAACAAAACGACGCGTCTGGGTCTGCTTTCCAACATGGCTGAACGTGTCACCTTCGTGCTGATCCCCCCCCTGCTGTTGATCTTCCTGGTGCTGGGCACGATCTTCCTTGGCATCGCCACCCCCACCGAAGGCGGTGCCATGGGTGCCTTGGGCGCCATCATCATGGCCACAGTTCGCGGTCGACTCAGCTATACGCTGCTCAAACAGGCGTTGACCTCCACCACCAAATTGTCCAGCTTTGTGCTGTTCATTCTGATTGGCTCCACCTGTTTCAGTCTGGTGTTCCAAGGTGTGGATGGACATATCTGGGTGGAACATTTGCTGGGCGATTTGCCGGGTGGACAACTCGGTTTTCTGATCGTCGTCAACATCATGATTTTCATTCTCGCCTTCTTCTTGGACTTCTTTGAACTGGCGTTCATCGTGGTACCATTGCTGGGGCCAGTGGCAGAAAAACTTGGCATTGACCTGATCTGGTTTGGTGTGCTGTTGGCTGTCAACATGCAAACCTCTTTCATGCACCCGCCGTTTGGATTCGCGCTGTTTTACTTGCGCAGCGTGGCCCCGATCAAAGCGTATTTCGACAAACCCACGCAAAAAGAAATCCAACCGGTCACCACCATGCAAATTTATTGGGGTGCTGTGCCTTACGTGGTTATTCAAGTCATCATGGTGGGCTTGATCATCGCGTTCCCCGAGATTGTGTCCAGCGGGTTAGAGAAAACAGAGGTACTGAGCGACGAACAGGTACAAATGGAAATGATGAATGCCACCCATTCCAATGACCCGTCGCTTGACCCTGCCGCCGCCATACCAGCGGCGGATGCTTCCGCGCCTGAAGATGACCCCATGAAGATGATGCAAGAGTCCATGAACAAGGATGAGGCCGGCAAATAAGCGCTGATTGACGGCCCCATTTGCGAAGGCGGCCGTGTCAGCAGCTCATCCCACCATCAAAAAACCCCGTTAGGCCTATGTCCTAACGGGGTTTGTATAAACAGAACCGCAACAGAGTCAGAGCTTGACGCTTTGCATATAGCGGTCAAAAGAAGCCTCTGAAAAACGGAACCAGAGGTTTTGTTGTTTGCGAAACGCGGAATAGTCTGCGTACACTTTTTTCCAGTTCGGATTTTTGGCACTCAGTTCGTCATACAGCGCCATGGATTCTTTGAACGCGGTGTCCATGACATCTTTGGGGAAAGGCAGCACCTTGGTTTTGCTTGCCACCAACTGCATCAACGCGCCCGGGTTGCGGGCATCGTATTTGGCCTGACAGTCAACGTGCGCAAAAGCAGAGGCGCATTCGATGATGGATTTGTTAACCGCGGACAAACTGTTGTAGGCTTTTTCATTGATGAAAAAATCCAGCTCGGGACCGCCTTCCCAAAAACCCGGGTAGTAATAAAAAGGCGCGACCTTGTTGAATCCCAGCTTTTGGTCATCGTAGGGACCAATCCACTCTGCGGCATCAATCGTGCCTTTTTCCAAGGCTTGGTAAATCTCGCCACCAGGAATGTTTTGCGGCACGCCGCCCATGCGCTCAATCACTTTGCCGGCAAAGCCACCGACACGAAACTTCAGGCCCTTGATGTCGGCCAGCGATTTGACTTCCTTGCGAAACCAGCCACCCATTTGCGAACCGGTATTGCCGCCAGGGAAATTGACAATGCTGTATTGCTTGTAAAACTCGCGCATGAGTTTGAGGCCGTTGCCCTGAAACATCCAAGCCGTGGTTTGGCGGCTGTTGAGGCCAAACGGCACAGCGCAACCCAAGGCAAAGGTTTCGTCCTTGCCAAAAAAATAATAGGGGGCGGTGTGGGCCATTTCCACTGTGCCATTTTGCACACCGTCGACCACGCCAAACGGAGGCATGAGTTCGCCCGCTGCATGGGTAGAAATGATGAATTTGCCGCCGCTCAATTCACTGACTTTTTTGGCGAAGGTTTCAGCCGAACCGTAAATAGTGTCCAGGGATTTGGGGAAACTGGAAGCCAAGCGCCAACGAATGGCCCCTTGGGCATGCACAGCCGGGGCCATGCCAGCGCCAATCACCCCTGCAATGCCTGCATTTTTTAGTGCGGAACGACGATCCATGAAAGAACTCCAATCCAGTTAAGTTAGCCGAAAAGTTTATCAGCCAACCAGTTTTAGATTGCTAGCGTTGGTCTTGTCATCCGCGCTGAGTAAATGGTTAAAGCGACCGCGCACCGAAGCTTCGATGCCTGCAGCATCCAAACCGAGTGCCGACATGATCTTCACAGGGTCACCGTGTTCAGTAAACACATCGGGCACCCCGAGTCGCAACACAGGCAATTGGATCTGCGCCTCTTGCAAGGCTTCGAGCACCGCAGAACCGGCGCCGCCCATCAATGCGCCCTCTTCAACCGTGACCAAGGCTTGGTGGCTGGCCGCGATTTGCAGCAACAACTCGGTGTCCAAGGGCTTGGCCCAGCGCATATTCACCACCGTGGCGTTCAATGCCTTGGCCGCTTCTATGGCGGGGTAGAGCAAAGTGCCAAATGCCAATATCGCCACCGACTTTCCTTGCCTGCGAATTTCTCCCTTGCCAAACGGCAAGCTGGCCAATCCTGCGGCTTGTGCGGTTCCAGCGCCAGCGCCGCGTGGATAACGCACGGCCACGGTATGGTCTTGCGCATGCGCGGTGCTCAACAACATGCGACATTCGTTTTCGTCAGCGGGGCAAGCAATACTTACCTGCGGCACACATCGCAAAAACGGGATGTCATACACACCGGCATGGGTCGGGCCGTCAGCGCCAACAATACCGGCGCGGTCCAGCGCCAGCACCATGGGCAGTTTTTGCAAGGCCACGTCATGTATCAATTGGTCATAGGCGCGTTGCAAGAAAGTGGAATAAATGGCCACCACGGGTTTCAAACCCTCGCAGGCCAGACCAGCGGCGAACGTGAGGGCGTGTTGTTCGGCAATGCCCACGTCGTGGTAACGGTCTGGAAAACGCTGATGGAACTCAACCATGCCCGAGCCTTCGCGCATGGCCGGTGTGATGGCCACCAGGCGCGGGTCTTGTTCGGCCATGTCACACAGCCAACGACCGAATACTTGGCTGAATGTTTGTTTGGGCGCAGTCGCAGGTGGCACCAAGCCGACCTTGGGGTCAAATTTGCCCGGGCCGTGGTAGGCAATGGGATCGGCCTCGGCGAGTTTGTAGCCTTGGCCTTTTCGCGTGACCACATGCAAAAACTGCGGTCCATTCAATTGCTTGATGTTTTGTAGCGTGGGAATCAATGCGTCCAAGTCATGCCCGTCGATCGGGCCGATGTAGTTGAAGCCAAATTTTTCAAACAACGTGGCTGGCAATATCAAACCCTTGGTCTGGTGCTCTAAGCGGCGCGCGAGTTCAAACAAGGGCGGGGCATTTTTCAACACCTGGCGACCGACCTCTTTGGCGGCGGTATAGAAACGCCCGCTCATCAATTGCGCCAAATAGCGGTTGAGCGCACCCACAGGCGGGCTGATGGACATGTCGTTGTCGTTGAGGATGACCAGCATATTGCAGTCCGCCACACCGGCGTTGTTCATGGCTTCAAACGCCATGCCAGCGGTCATTGCACCGTCGCCGATGATGGCCACGCTGTGGCGTTGCTCGCCTTTTTGTTTGGCCCCCATGGCCATGCCCAGTGCGGCAGAAATACTGGTGGAAGAATGTGCAGTACCGAAAGCGTCGTATTCGCTTTCATCGCGTTTGGGAAAACCTGCCACGCCGCCCAATTGACGCAAGGTTCCCATGCGATCGCGTCGTCCGGTCAATATTTTGTGCGGATAGGTTTGGTGACCGACGTCCCACACCAAGCGGTCATGCGGCGTGTTGAACACATAGTGCAAAGCCACGGTCAATTCAACCGTGCCCAAATTAGAGCTGAAATGTCCGCCGGTTTTGCCAACGCTTTCGATCAAAAAGCTACGCAATTCATTGGCCAGTGCAGGCAATTGCTGAGGTGACAGTTGCCGCACATCCGAAGGTGTTTGGATACTGTCTAACAATGGGGTCATGTGGCCTTCTCCTGCGGTATGTGCCAATCGACCATTGGCATATTCCGCGTAAGCTTAGATGTGTCAACTGAAGTTGACAATAAGGGGTTTACCCCGATGAGCATACCATCCGTGACATATTTGTCAGCGGGGCCTAAAGCAAAAAACCCCTGGGGCCTTGCCACAGGGGTTTACGAGAAACACTGAAAAAGGTTTTTTCAGGTCAGCCTTTTTTGGCCCAGGCACTGCACCAACCGGCGCCTGCCACTTTTTTGCCTGCAAACAAAGGACAACCGCCTGCCTTGTCACCGGCTTTGGCCTGGTACAGCGCGCAGTTGGCGCAATTTTGGTCAGGCTTGTGTGAGGCAAATTTTTTGTTGTCAACTTTGGTGGTGTCAGCTTTGTAACCCAAGGCTGCGGCCTGGGCATCTTTTTCGTCCACCATGGCTTGGGCAAACACTTGGCCGCCAGCCAATAAAGCGGATGCACCTACGCCGAGTTGAACAACGAATTCGCGACGATTTGTCATATGTATATCTCCGATGATTTAAAAGGCCCCGAGCGGGGAATTACCCCAGTATTCTTGCTTACACCGGGACATGTGCCTACAACGGTGCACCGATACCCCAGGTTGACGCTCAGGTAAAGACGCGTCTATTCAGGCAAACGGGCCATTGAGAGAAATGGTGGAATAGTTCAATACGCCTGCGGTAGTCACCCACACCAAATACGGCAGGAGCAGCCACGCGGCCAAGCGGCGACGTGGATAGATAAACAATATCAATAAAAAAATACTCTGCCATAAAAACAAAAGTTCAACCAATGACCAGTCGGGGCGGTGCCATTTGAAATAAATCACGCTCCAAAACACGTTGCAAAACGCGTTCAATGCCCACAGGCCGAGCCACTGCCGTCGCTCTTTGGCCGAAGCACTGGCATGCCAACCCAGCCACGCGCTGACGGCACATAAGCTAAAGATCACCGTCCAGATCAACCCGAATGCAGCATCTGGCGGTTTCCAAGGGGGTTGCTTGAGTTGGAAATACCAAGCGTCCAAGACCGTCAGCGACGAGCCGATACCCGCGACCGCAAAACTGACCACGAACGCCAGCAGCAGACCGCGCCAATGGCGCTTGAGACTGGGCAAAGCCGGCTCTTGGGACAGGACGGGTGGCGCAGAGCCAACTGTTTCAGAGGTATTCATCGAATTTTCCGATTTCAAGGGTTTTCCCTAGTTATAAATTCTTCAAGACATTTTGTAATGTCAACTTCAATTGACACATTGGTTAACCACCGACTTCGCCAACCGAAACTCCAAGCATGGCCCATTCATCATCAACGAGCAGTTCTGTCAAAGTGGTCATCCTGACCATGGACACGCACCTCAACAGCGCGGCCATCAAGGCCCGTAATGCGTTGGTGCGACAAGTTCCCAGCCTGAGTTTTGCCATCCATTCTGCGTCTGAATACGCTGCCGATGCGCAAAAACTCGCGCGTTGCCAAGCAGACATCGCCAGCGCTGACATCATCGTGGTGAGTATGCTGTTTTTGGAAGACCACTTCCAACCAATTTTGCCCGACTTGCAAGCGCGCAGAGACCATTGCACCGCCATGGTCTGCATCATGTCGGCGGCCGAAGTGGTCAAACTCACCCGCATGGGCAAGCTCGACATGGGCAAACCCAGCACCGGCCCCATGGCGTTTTTGAAAAAATTACGCGGCAGCAAACCGCAAGCCGGTCAGGATGCCTCCGCAGGCGCCAGGCAAATGAAAATGCTGAGGCGCTTGCCGCAAATTTTGCGGTTTGTGCCCGGCACGGCGCAAGACCTGCGCGCCTATTTCCTCACCTTGCAATACTGGCTGGGCGGCTCGCAAGAAAATATCCACAACCTGGTGCTGTACTTGGTAGACCGCTATGCCAAGCAGGCGATACCAGACAAGTCCGCCGCTTTGAAAGTGGCCTCCCCCGCCGAGTACCCCGAGGTCGGTGTCTACCACCCGCGCATGCAGCCGCGTTTGCATGCCGACTTGGCGCAGTTGCCGCAAATCGTCAAACCACAAGCAGCCAAAGGCCGTGTCGGTGTGTTGTTGTTGCGCTCTTATTTGATCGCCAGCAATACCCAGCACTATGACGCGGTCATTGCCGCGCTTGAAGTGCAAGGCCTGCAAGCCGTACCGGTGTTTGCCACGGGCCTTGATTCACGCCCGGCCATCGAGGCGTTTTTCATCGAAGACGGTCAATGCACTGTAGACGCGGTGATATCGCTCACCGGTTTTTCCTTGGTCGGCGGCCCTGCTTACAACGACGCGCATGCCGCCGAGGAAATACTGGGTCGCCTGGATGTGCCCTATATCGCGGCCCATCCGGTGGAATTCCAAACCCTGGACCAATGGGGCGGTTCCAGCCGGGGCCTGTTGCCGGTGGAGTCCACCATCATGATCGCCATTCCCGAACTCGATGGCTCCGTCATTCCCATGGTCTACGGCGGTCGCCCGGGCGCCGACGGCGTGACTTGCACCGGTTGCCACCAACGCTGTACCTTCACCAAAGACCACCACCAAGAAGACATGTTCACCTGCACCGAGCGCACTGCCATGCTCGCCATGCGGGTAGCCAAGTTGGTGGCTTTGCGCCGCAGCGAACGCGCGAAGCGGCGTATCGCCATGGTCATCTTCAATTTCCCGCCCAATGCGGGCAACACCGGCACCGCCGCCTATCTGGCGGTGTTCGAGTCGCTCTACAACACCATGAAAGCGATGAAGGCGCAAGGCTACAGCGTGGACCTGCCCGAATCATGTGAAGCACTGGAGCAAAGTATTTTGGAAGGCAACCGCATGCAATACGGTGCGGACGCGAATGTGCATACCCTCATTTCTGCCGAAGACCATGTGCGCCGCGAGCGCTACTTGGCCGATATCGAAGCGCATTGGGGCCCCGCGCCCGGCAAACTCTTGTCCAACGGCGAATCGATTTTTGTACTCGGCCACCAATTTGGCAACCTGCTGGTCACGGTGCAACCGGGTTTCGGTTATGAAGGCGATCCGATGCGTTTGCTGTTCGAAGGCGGCTTCGCCCCTACGCATGCGTTTTCGGCTTTTTACCGGTATTTGCGTGAAGACTTTGCCGCGCATGCCGTCTTGCATTTCGGCACCCACGGCTCGCTCGAATTCATGCCGGGCAAACAAACTGGTTTGGCCGGCAATTGCTGGCCGGATCGCCTGATCGACGACCTGCCGAATTTTTATTTGTACGCCGCGAACAACCCATCCGAGGGTGCGATCGCCAAGCGCAGAGGCGGCGCCACACTCATCAGTTATTTGTCGCCCACGGTGGAAGAAGCGGGTTTGTACAGCGGCCTGATTGATCTCAAAGCTTCCATCGACCGCTGGCGCAATCTCAGCCCATCCGAAATGGCTGACATGGGCAGTTTGGCTGAATTAATCCAAGCGCAAGCCGCAGCCATTGACCTCACACCCGCAGAACCGGCGTGGGAACTGGAAGGCGGCGTAGAAGCCATCTCGCGCGTTCACCAAGCCATTGAGCGGCTTTCGGGGCAAATGCTGGAACTCGAATACACCTTGATTCCGCACGGTTTGCATGTGGTGGGCAAGCCCTTTGTCCGTGAGCAATACCTCAATATGCTGGGCGCCATGGCAGACAGCCATGGGCTGGGGGACATGGCGCCGCAAGCCATTGCCGCTATCGTTGACGGCAGCAGCGCAGCACAGGCGGCTGAACTCAGTGGTGTGCCGTCCTCGCCGGAGCGCGACAAATTGTTTGACACCTTGGCCAGCACCTACACGCTGATGGGCAAGAACAGTGAAATTGAAGGCCTGCTGAATGCGCTGGATGGCCGCTACATACACCCGGCCCCGGGCGGCGACTTGATACGCACCCCCGAGGTGTTGCCCACCGGGCGCAACCTGCATGGCTTTGATCCGTTTCGCATTCCCAGCGCCTTTGCGGTGCAAGACGGTGCCAAACAAGCCGACAAACTCATCGCCCGCTTCATGGAAGACGGCAACCCCTTGCCCGAGTCTGTTGCCATCGTGCTGTGGGGCAGTGATAACTTGAAGTCCGAGGGCAGCCAGATTGGTCAGGCGCTGCGTTTGCTCGGTGCCAAACCCCGTTTTGACAGCTATGGCCGCTTGGTCGGCGCACAATTGATTCCCCTGGCCGAATTGGGTCGCCCGCGCATAGATGTGGTGGTCACGCTCTCTGGCATCTTTCGCGACCTGTTGCCACTGCAAATCAAAATGCTGGCGCAAGCCGCGTTGCTGGCTGCGCAAGCCGACGAAGGCCCAGAGGACAATTTCATTCGCAAACATGCCTTGGCTTACCAGCAGGAACACCAATGCGACATGCAAACCGCCGCTTTGCGTGTGTTTGGCAATGCCGACGGAACCTACGGGGCCAACGTCAACCATTTGGTCGACAACGGTTGCTGGGACAGCGAAGACGAATTGGCAAACACCTACACCTCGCGCAAAGGCTTTGCATTTGGCGTGGCTGGCCAACCGGTGTCGCACCCCGGCTTGCTCAAAAGCGCTTTGGCTGATGTGCAGCTCACCTACCAAAACTTAGAGTCCGTCGAACTCGGTGTCACCACGGTCGACAACTATTTCGACACGCTGGGCGGCATCACCCGCGCCGTGCGCCAAGCCAAGGGCGGCAGCGACAACACACCGGTCTACATTGGCGACCAAACCCGGGGCGACGGCACGGTTCGCAGTTTGTCCGAACAAGTTGCTTTGGAAACCCGCACCCGCATGCTCAACCCCAAGTGGTACGAAGGCATGTTGGAACATGGCTACGAAGGCGTGCGGCAAATTGAAGTGCATATCACCAACACCATGGGCTGGTCAGCCACCACCGGGCAAGTCCAGCCTTGGGTGTACAAACAACTCTCTGAGACCTTTGTGCTCAACCCCGAAATGCGTGAGCGCTTGGCCAAACTCAACCCCACGGCTTCGGCCCGGCTGGCCAACCGCTTGATTGAAGCGTCTGCGCGTTCGTACTGGACCCCAGATGCAGACATGTTGCGGCAACTCCAACAAGCCAGTGATGAACTCGAAGACCGTTTGGAAGGTGTGTACGAACCTGCCGCGAACTGACGGTCGCCTGACTTTTCCCTTGTTTCAGCATGGCGACCAGGTTGCTGTGCGCCTTTCGTAAGATCGCTCCATGGCTATTCCCTTTCCCTTCTCCGCCATCGTCGGCCAGGACGAGATGAAACTGGCGATTCAAATCGTCGCTGTCGACCCCAAAGTGGGCGGTGTGCTCGCACTGGGTGACCGCGGCACGGGCAAGTCCACTGCGGTTCGGGCCCTGGCCGATTTACTGCCGCCCATACAGGTGGTCAAAGCTTGCGCGTATGGTTGTGACCCGCAAAGCAATTTGGCGAGTTGCCCAGACTGCAGCCGCCTGAAATCGGGCAGCAAGATCGCCAGCGAAAGCAAGCCTGTGCCAGTCATCGATTTGCCCTTGGGCGCCACCGAAGACCGTGTGGTGGGTGCCCTGGATTTAGAGCAAGCACTCAGCCAAGGCATCAAGGCGTTTTCTCCCGGCTTGCTGGCGCAAGCCAACCGGGGGTTTTTGTACATCGATGAAGTCAATTTGCTGGAAGACCATTTGGTCGATTTGCTGATCGACGTTGCCGCCTCCGGTGAAAACGTGGTGGAACGCGAAGGCTTGAGCATTCGCCATCCCGCACGTTTTGTGTTGGTAGGCAGCGGTAACCCCGAAGAAGGCGAACTGCGTCCGCAGTTACTTGACCGTTTCGGCCTGTCGGTGGAAGTGCGTACCCCTCAAGACTTGGACCAACGGGTGCTCGTCATCAAACGCCGCGATGCGTTCGAGCGCGACCCCCAAGCCTTCCGTGAAAGCTACGCTGCCGACAACGACGCATTGCGCAAACACATTCTCAAAGCGCGCAAATTTTTGGAAAAAGTACAAACCGGCGACGATTTGCTGCGCACCTGTGCGCAGTTGTGCCAAAAGCTGGGCACCGACGGGCTGCGCGCCGAACTCACCTTGATGCGGGCGAGCCGCGCCTATGCCGCCCTGCAGGGCAAAAAATCGGTGACCACAGAGCACCTCAGACACATTGCACCCTTGGCCTTGCGCCACCGCTTGCGGCGCAATCCCCTGGACGACACTGGCTCAGGCACGCGTGTACAACGTGCGCTTGAGGAGGTGCTGGGCGCGTGAACCTGGCATGGGACGATGCCCTGTGGGCCGCGGCTGCGCTCAGTGTCGACCCGAGCGGATTGCGTGGCGTGTGGTTGCGTGCACCACACGGCCCCGTGCGTGACGAATGGTTGGCGCAACTGGCGCGTTTGCATCCGGCATTGCGACGCGTTCCGGGCCATGCAGACAGCGAACGACTCTTGGGCGGCCTCGACCTGGGTGCCACATTGCATGCCGGGCGCGCCATTTACCAGCCAGGCGTGCTGACACAGATGCATCCCACCTTGTTGCTTTTGCCCATGGCAGAACGACTGCCCGACGACACCGCCGCCATATTGGGTCAAGTGCTGGACCAGGGCCAAGTCAGTGCGGGCCGACACCATATCTCGCAAGACACCTTTATTGGCTTGGTCGCGCTTGATGAATCGCTGGAAGACGAACCGCCCATGGCCGGCGGTTTACAAGAGCGACTGGGGCTCTGGCTCGATTTACGACACATGGGACGCGCCGGCGGCGAAGACGACAGCACCCGCTGGCTGCTGGACACGCTGCCTGACATGGACTTGCCTGCGCTGCGCACACATGCCTTGCAATTGGACATACAAGACGCGGTCTTGAAAGCGGTTTGCCAAACCGCCGAAACCTTGGGCGTGCACAGTTTGCGCGCCAGCTTGGCCACGGTGCGACTGGCCAAAGTGTTGGCCGCGTTGCGCGGCAGCGATGAAGTGCAAGAAGAAGACCTGGGACGCGCCGCCCGATTGGTGTTGACACCCCGCGCCACACGTGCGCCTGCGCCACCCGATCAACAAGCCGCCCCACCCGAGCCCGAACCGCAGAACGACACCCCGCCCGACCAGCCACCACCTAGCGATCCGCCAGAACAACCGCCCGCCGACCCGCTGCCTGAGCCACCGGCATTTGACCCGCAAGAAATGGCCGAGCTGATGCTTGAGGCCGCGCTCGCGAGTCTGCCATCGGATGTACTGGCCCAACTGGCAGACCACAAAACCGCAGCCCCTGCAGGGCGCGGACAGGGCTGCAGCGGCAACCGCAAACCCAGTTTTCTGCGCGGCACACCCATGCCGCCACGCCCGGGCAACCCTCGCCAAGGCGCCCGTTTGCATGTGCTCGCCACGCTCAATGCCGCAGTGCCGCGACAAAAATTGCGCCGCCTGCCTAGCCAATCACGCGCCAAGCTGGCGATTCGCACCGAAGATTTTCATGTGCACCGGTATGCAGAACACAGCCCGACCTGTTTGATTTTTGCCATCGATGCCTCGGGTTCCGCGGCTTTGCACCGTTTGGCCGAAGCCAAAGGCGCTGTTGAGTTGCTGTTGACCCAGTCCTATGCCCGGCGTGATCAGGTATGCGTCATTGGTTTCAGAGGCACACAAGCCGAGGTGCTGCTGCCCCCGACCAAATCGCTGGTGCGCGCCAAACGCAGCCTGTCGGGCTTGCCCGGTGGTGGCGGCACGCCATTGGCCCGTGCCATCGAGCAAAGCCTGCAAGTGGCCTTGGCAGAAAAACGTCTGGGGCATTCGCCCAGCTTGGTCATGCTCTCAGATGGCAGGCCCAATGTGACCTTACAAGGCCAAGGCGGGCGGGCCCAAGCGCTGGAGGATGCACTCACTTTGGCGCGTGTTTGGCACGGTCATCAACTGCCTGCGATTTGGCTTGACACCAGCGCACGGCCAGAACCGCAGGCCCAGCAACTGGCACAAGCCATGGGCGCTCACTATGTGCCACTGCCCTTGGCCAACAGCAAGCGCATGGCGCAAGCGGTGCAAGCCGTGCAATCGGGCAACGCACCGCCCGCCCCCACCGTGCCGACACCGCGTGTGGCTTGGCAGCCTTCCCCAGCGCCCGCCCAGACACCCGTCTGGCGCAACCCCGGCGCCTGAGCCATGGACTGGGAACGCCAGCGAGAGAACTGGCCCAACAGCGATTTAAGCCGTTTTGTTTCTGCTGCTGGCGTGCGTTGGCATGTGCAGCAAGCCGGTACCCACGGCCCACGCGTGTTGCTATTGCACGGCACAGGCGCTTCCTTGCACACCTGGCGCGATTTGCTAAAGCCTTTGGCAGAACACGCGCAAGTGCTGGCAATCGATTTACCCGGGCATGGCTTTAGCAGCCTGGCTGCCGGTGAAGGCATGTCATTGCCGGGCATGGCGCATGGCATTGCGCAACTTCTTGACCAATTGGCCTGGCCTGTACAAGCCTTCATTGGCCATTCTGCGGGCGCCGCCATTGCCGCACAGATGGTGCTGGACACACCCTTGCAACCAGAGGTGCTGATTGGTATCAACCCGGCTTGGTTACCTTTGCCAGGCTTGGCGGGTTTGCTGTTTCCGCCTGCCGCCAAATTACTGGCCATGACAGAAGCGGTACCGCATTGGTTTGCCCGCCAAGCGAGCCGCCCCGGCGTGCTGGAAAAATTGCTGCAAAGCACTGGCTCGGTATTGGATGCACGCGGCAACGCCTTGTATGCGCAGTTGGTGGCCAGCCCGACGCATGCCCAAGGCGCATTGCACATGATGGCGGCCTGGGATTTGTCACGCGGCAGAGACAAGCTGCGACAACTGCGCTGCCCGGTGCGACTGTTGGTCGGCGGCAAGGATGCCACGGTTCCTCCGGTCCAAGCCAAACAAGCAATGGAATTGCTACATCACGGTGAACTGACCGAATGGCCGGCCTACGGTCACTTGGTGCATGAAGAGGCGCCTGCAGCGACCTTGCTTTATTGCCGAAAACAATTGAGCCTAGAATGATCGCAGAGGTGTCACCCATGAAAAAAAATTATTACATTCAATTTTTGAATTTTCTACAGGTGCTCGAGCAAACTTCTGAAGCGCCCGATATCGATATCACCAGCAAACTGATACTTGATCAAGTCGCCATTGCCGTGGCCAAAGATGAAATGCTGACCGTGTCCGATGTGATGGGGTTGAAACACATCGGTTCACCGGCCACCTTGCACCGCAAACTCAATACCTTGATTGATGCGCACATGGTGGACCCTGTGTTTCATGGCAACAACCGACGCACCAAATACATCGCCTTGACGAAAGAGGGTGAAAGCTACTTTTGCCGTTTGTCTGATGCCATACAAATGACACAGCCGGCGCATATTTAAATGTGTTTTCCCTGTTAAAACACTACTTCACGCAATAAAAATTGACTTCTGCGTAATGAATCTCAGCATGCGTGCGCACCGGTGAGGGGTTGCGCGTGTCGGGCGAAAAAATCCTTTTGTTTGACAAGGCCCAAAACACATGGCCCAGTGAAACACCGCCGTTCCAATCACCCAGTATGGACAAATATTCATACTCGTCTTCGCTGGGCAAACGTGCATTCACCATCTTGCAAGCCGTGCTGGCGATTTCCGAATTGGGCGCTTGGTTGATCGAAAACCCGGGCGCACCCACCAACACCAACATCTTGTCGCCCATCATCACCAGCGTAGGAAAACCGGTTTTCTGAAAATGCCGGACCATTTGCAGCGCCAGCTTTCCCATCACATTCTCAGGTTTGCCTTGGTCCTTGAAACTGACCGATTCCCCCTTGGGAAGAACCACATGCAGCGTCACCAATAAATCGCCTTTGCAGCCTGGCGAATAACTGTAAGTGCCCCAGACAAACCCTTTGACCTTTGAGAGCAAGACCGTGTCCTCTGACTCAAAGCGCTTGTTATTCTTCAGGCCCCGGATCAACTCCAAAGTAGAGCCGGGGTTGGCAAATTGCAACCGGGTGTTTTGTGGATTGAAATTTCGCGTCACCGAATTGATGGACGCTTTCAATGTGGCCTCGAGCATGATGTCCATGCCGTTGCCCTCAATGGCCATTTGCTTGTTCTTATCGATCAATTCATCGAGTTTTTGCAAGGTGTAGACCGCATCTACCGCAGTTACACCCAGCATCAGCAAATCTTTCATGTGGCCCATTGACTGCGACACCAACTCATTGCGACTGCTGCCAAAAGCGTCTTGGTACTGGCATAAATCTTGACCGCGCAGGAAAAATACCGTGGGCCACAGCGTGATTTTTTCAACGGCAAATGCCGGTGATGGTGTTTGTAAAGTAAGTCCCAGCGTACAAAGCGCGAGGAAATTTGCGACAGTCAATTTGGAAATCATCCGCCGCACCATAAATCCAAACATATAAATCGAATTGACATACATCAACAAAACAATGGTTCATGTCAACCCATGATGCTTGATGTATGTCAAGTGTCAAACAGTATTCACGCCTACATTGCATCTACGCATCAGCACCTGATGCGACCGATAAAGCGACGCATGCAACTGACCATGGAACCAGATACTTGAATGAGACGCCAGATATGGGTGTGGCTTGCCGTGTCAGCGATCAGCATATTTGCTGTCTACGCGGCGTACCGTTATTGGGCGGGTCCAAAAATCGTCTTAGTGCCGGTCAGCCAAGGTGACTTGGTGCAAACCATCGTGGCCAGCGGTCATGTGCAAAACCCGAACCGCATTGACATCAGTTCCCAAATAACTTCTACCGTTGTTTCAGTGACCGTGAAAGAAGGTGACGCCGTGCGGCAGGGTCAGCTGTTAGTGACACTCAACGGCCAGGAAGCCAATGCGGCGCTGCTTTCTGCCAGAGCCTCGGTGGCGATTGCGCGTGAGCATCTGCGCCAATTGACAGACGTCAATGCGAAAGTAGCCGCGCATGCGCACGAGCAATCCCAAACCAATTTCAAAAACGCCCAAGACACTCTTGACCGATCGAATGCTTTGTATGCAAGAGGATTTATCGGACAAGCGGCACGGGATGACGCTGAGCGACTGATGCGTAACGCACGCGCACAATCGATGATCACTCAAGCGCAATCTGCCAGTTTGCAGAGCCAGGGCAGCGAAATCAATGGTGCCCAAGCCAATTTGCAACTGGCGTTGTCCAGTTTGGAAGCGGCCAAGGCCAAATGGGCATATGTGCGCATCCATGCACCGCGCAGTGGTGTTTTGATTTTCCGCAATGTGGAGGCTGGCGACTTGGTACTGCCCGGTAAGCAATTGTTTGTGTTGTCGCCGACTGGCGTCCCAGAGCTGGTGGTGCAGATCGATGAAAAGAACATGAAATGGGTGCGTGTCGGCCAATCAGCAATCGCCAGCGCTGACGCCTACCCTGACCAAAAGTTCAATGCTCGGGTGGTCTTCATCAATCCTGCGGTTGATGCATTGCGAGGATCTGTCGAAATAAAGCTCAGCGTCATCGACCCGCCGGAATTCTTGACGCAAGACATGACGGTCACCGTGGATGTCGAAGTTGCCAAACGCATGGCAGTGATGAATATTCCTATGTCAGCGGTGCACAACACCGCGCCCGGGCAAGCTTGGGTGTTGCGCTACCGACAAGGACATTTACAAAAAGCAGACGTAGGCCTGGGCTTACAAGGCAAGGGCCGGGTTGAAATTTTGTCGGGACTGCTTTCCTCCGACTTGCTGGCACCGGATTCTCAAAGCCAGCTGCATGACGGATCCGCTGTTCAACTCGCCAACCCGTGAACACACCAAACTGGCGTGTTTTCGAAGGAATGGTTGCATGGCGATTGCTTCAGGATGGGCGCGTGCAAACGATTTTTATTCTGACGGGAATTGCCATCGGTGTTGCTGTGATTGTGTTCATGTCTTCTTTGCTGACAGGCATGCAAAGCAATTTTGTGAACCGCGTGTTGACTGGGCAAGCGCATATTCAATTGCTCAATCCCAAAGAAAGGGTTGTGTCGCTGAGAGACGGTCCCTCGGCTGCACATGTCATGAGCATTTTGCAAGTCCCCCTGCAGCGCTTTAAAAGTATCGACCAGTGGCAACCTTTGACAGCGCAACTGACCGCCATGCCAGAGATCAAAGTGGCGTCTCCGTCTGTCACCGGATCGGTATTGTTGTTGCGCGGCGAAGCCAGCCGTTCTGTGAGTGTGACAGGGGTATTGCCTGAGCTGTATTTTCAAGTGATTCCGCTGCAAGAAAAATTGACAGCAGGAGCCGCCAGCATCACCAGTGAAAGCATTGTGATTGGCATGGACTTGGCCGCCGATCTGGGGCTGACGGTGGGTGAGAAAGTGCGTATATCTGCAGCCAACGGAAGAACCCTGTTGCTCACGGTCACCGGCATTTTTGACTTGGGCAACAAAAGCGCCAACAGTCGACTGACCTATATTTCGCTGAGAAACGCACAAAGTATTTTCGATTTAACCGGTGGCGCCACTGTGATTGATGTGGTCATGCATGATGTCTACCAAGCAGAAGTTGTGGCGCAAGAAATTCATTTGCAAACTGGGCTGCAAGCTGACAGTTGGATGAAAACCAATGAGCAATTCTTTACCGCTGTGAAAGCGCAAACCACTGCCAACACTGCCATTCGATTTTTTGTGGGTCTATCGGTCGGATTCGGCATCGCCAGCGTATTGGTGGTGTCGGTCGTGCAGCGTTCGCGCGAGATAGGCATCATGCGGGCCATGGGCGTCACACGGGGGCAGATTCTGCGTATTTTTTTGCTGCAAGGCGGTTTGCTGGGGCTAGGCGGTGCATTGCTCGGTTCTGCCATTGGTGCTTCGGCTTTGTCGCTGTGGCAACACTACATGCGCAATGCCGACGGCACCGTCATGTTCGCGCTGGTGTTTGACACCTCGCTGCTTTTGAACACCTTGTTGCTGGCCAGTTTGACAGGATTGGTATCTGCATTTGCCCCTGCGCTTCGTGCAGCCAGGCTCGACCCAGTGGTGGCCATCAAAGCATGAGTGCGGGTCCACAGGTACAGCAGGCGCAGCAGACCGTCCCGGTGCTTGCCTTGGTTGGCATCAAAAAATCTTTCAACATTGGCCAAGCCAATGAAACTGAAATATTGCACGGCATTGATTTGACCTTGGACCCGGGAGAGTTTTGTGCCGTCATCGGCCCTTCCGGTTCAGGCAAAAGCACGCTGCTCAACAGCATTGGTTTGTTGGATCGCCCGAGCTCGGGCAGCTTGCGCATTAACGGGGTCGAGACAACTTCTATGAACGACGCCGAATTGACCCACTTACGTGGCCATCAGATCGGCTTTGTTTTTCAATACCACCACTTGCTCACTGCATTCACCGCGCTTGAAAACGTGATGATGCCCATGTATGCCAATGTCGGTTTCTATCAACCGAAGATGGAAGAACGCGCCATGGGTTTGCTGGACAAAGTAGGGTTGCAGCCTTGGCTGCATTCACCATCTTCTCAGTTATCAGGCGGGCAGCAGCAGCGCGTGGCAGTGGCTCGTGCTTTGGTGATGCAACCTTCATTGATATTGGCCGATGAACCCACAGGCAATCTGGATTCAAAAAGCGCAGACAAGGTGTTTGACCTCTTGCGCGAGGTATGCCGGGAAAACAAAACCGCCGTGTTGTTCGTCACACACAATCCTTTGCTTTCCGAAAGATGCGACCGGACCATTCGGGTGGAGGATGGTCAGATCGCCCTGGACTGAAAGGCTATGGCATGACGTATCGCCGCTTCAGGTTTTGGCCATGCCCATCAAATGCGCCATGTCTTTCAAGAAAATTTTCACATGCGCCATGGGTTTTTTGCGCTCAAGTTTTTTGTTCATGTAGGAATCAAACGTGAGTTTTTGCACATCTTTGTCCTCACACATCTTGACAAAGCTTTCACGCCGCTTGTCAGTGCTGTACCAAAAATACTGCATGATGCCAAGCACCAAAAACACGGTGCCGTGGTCTTTCATGAAACGCTTGCGCGCCAATTTCAACACCTTGGGATTACCGCTGAGCAGCAATTCATGCGCCGCTTCTGCAGCGAGTCGCCCGCCCAGCATGGCGTAATAAATACCTTCACCTGACGCGGGTGCCACCACGCCTGCGGCGTCCCCGGCCAGCACCACGTCGCGTCCGTTGTCCCAACGCGGCAATGGCTTCATCGGCAAAGGCGCACCTTCTCGGCGCAATACCGTCGCGTTTTGCAAACCGGCTGCGTCGCGCAAACGCCCGACCGCACCGCGCAAAGAAAAACCTTTGTCGGCACTGCCCGTGCCCACGCTCATGGTGTCACCGTGGGGAAACACCCAGCCATAAAAATCGGGTGACAAACTGCCCCGGTAATACACATCGCAGCGCGAAGGATCGGCGTCGGTTTGCACCATGTCTTGCGGTGTTTGCACAATCTCGTGGTAAGCAAACACGTATTTGGTTTTTTCTGCACCGGGCACGGCTTGCCTGGCGACTTCAGACTTGGCGCCGTCCGCACCAACGACACAACGCCCTCGGGTGCTTGCTGCAAACGTGACGCCGTCATCGGTACGCACCGTGAAATGCACACGGCTCACCCCATCGTCATCGCGTGTGAGTTTGTCGAACACGCCGCGTTGGCGCACCGCGCCGTGTCGCTCGGCGCGTTCGCGCAACCATTCGTCAAACTGGTCGCGGTTGACCATGCCCACAAACCCGCCTTCAATGGGAATGTCGACTTTTTTATCTTTGGGTGACACCATGCGTGCGGCACGCGCTTTGGCCACCAGCAATTCATCGGGAATGTGAAAGTCTTTGATCAGGCGTGGCGGTATCGCGCCGCCACACGGCTTGATACGCCCTTGTCGGTCAAGCAGCAACACCTTGTGCCCTTGCTGTGCAAGGTCATCTGCGGCAGTTGCACCGGCAGGACCACCGCCTACCACCACCACGTCATACGTATCGTTTTGCATAAGAATTCTCCACATACTAGGACCCGTTCACACCCATGTTCATGTCGCTGTGGTTTGCACATGACGCCAGGCAAAGGCACTGACCATCATTCCCGCAACCAGCAACGGCACCCCAAACGCACTCAAACCCAAGGCTTGCTTGACCGGGTCTTTCATAAACCGGTACATCAATGGCACTTGCGCATAAATCAGCAACAGCACGGCCAAACCGTAAGGCCAGTCGGTCCAGTGCAACAACAACGCCACCACCACAAATTGCGGCAGCAGCATGACCCAGCATGCCGTGCCTGCAGCGCGTTTGACGCCCAGTTGCACCGGCAATGACCAGACACCCATTTGCCGGTCACCTTCTATCGCTTTGAAATCATTCAAAGTCATGATGCCGTGCGCCGCGAGGCTGTAGAGCAAGGCCAGGGTCACAATCTGTGCGCCCGGCCATTGACCGCCTGTCATCACAGCAGCACCGGTGATCCAAGCCAAGCCTTCGTAGCTCAAACCGCAAGCGGCATTGCCCAACCAGCCGTCTTGTTTGAACCGAAAAGGCGGCGCGCTGTAAGCCCAGGCCAACAGCAGCGCCAACAAAGTGGCCTTGAACGCCCAGTCTCCCAACTGCCATGCCCAACACAAAGACAAAGCGGTCCACACGATGGCAATACCCAAACCCCAATGGCCGGGAATGCGGCCCGAGGGAATCGGGCGATGGGGTTCGTTGATGGCATCGACATGCCGGTCAAACCAATCGTTGACGGCCTGGCTGGTGGCGCAGACCATCGGACCGGCCAACACCACCCCCCCTACAACCAGCAGCCAATGCTCGGACATGGACTGCCCCGAAGACACCACGCCACAAGCAAACGCCCACATGGGCGGAAACCAGGTGACGGGCTTGAGAAGCTCTAAAACCGCTGATGCTTGGGGGAACTGCATTGCTGCATTTTTCATTTGACAACAACAAATGTCAATCTAAGTTGACGCTTTTTAGAGGTATCTAGGGTTTACTCTGAGTCAACCTCAGACACCATGCCATAACGGTGCAATTTGACATAGAGACTTTGGCGCGATAACCCGAGCATTTCAGCCGCTGAAGCGCGGTTGTTGTGGGTGAGCTCCAGGGCGGCCTGTATACACATGCGCTCAATCATGGTGCTGGTCTCGCCGACGATGTCTTTCATTGGCATGCGTCCGACCAATTGCGACAATTGCTCGACCGAATCGGCCATGCCCGAGGTGGCAGATTTTTCGCGGCCACCGCCCAGACGGATATCGCGGATGAAAAACCCGTAGGTCAGTTCATCAGCCACCAAAGTGACTGCGGCCATGTCCACCGCCAACTGCACGCCCGCCACGCTGCGCAGTTCGGTGGCGAATCCTCTGAGGATGCGGGACTGGCGCAAATTGTTGAGCAGCACTCCCATGTCGACCGAACCGCGTGCCAAATAATCTTCCAAATTTTTATCCACCAATTGACTGCTGGTGCTCAAGCCCAACATGGCGCATATTTCTGCATTCCCCGCTTTGATCAAGCCACTGCGATCGGTCACGATAAAGCCAATCGGTGCGTTTTCAAGAGCGTTGCTGAACCAATCATTGCCATCGGCACTGGCCCCGGACTTGGCACCGCGCTGCGAGCCCATGGGCTGCAAACGCAATAAAAATTGGGGACCGCCTTCTTGTACAAACACCGAGGCATGCAATTGGCAGTCTTCATCGGCTTTGAGTGTGCGCACACGCGCGGTTTCCGTGCGTCCCGAGGCTTGGGATGCACGCAACAAGGCATCCAAACTGTCCCGCGAAGTGGCCTCAAAACATTGGGCGATATCGGTGCCGGGCAAGCGCTTCACCGCCTCCTTCAGCACAGTTTGGGCGGCGTTGTTGGCCTCCATCACGCGACGCTGTGCCACATCCACCACCAACATCGGATCAGCCACGGACTCAAACAGCAGTCTGTAGCGCGCTTCCATGTGACGCAAGCGCAGGTAATCGCGTTCCATGGATTGGTGGGCATCGACCAAACGCCGCTGCATTTGCGACACACCACTCAAGTCGCGACCAAACAACCAGAATTGGGTGTTGTGGGCTAACGCCACAGACATGATTTGCAATGGCACATCAGTATCGGCGGGGCCCCGCAAATTGACATGCCGCCATGCATTGGGGGTGTCGGCTTTGGGCGGGACAAACAACTGACGTATTTTTTCCAGGCTGTCCAAGGAGGACACATCGGATAAGTTTTTGCCCTTCCACACGTTGAGGTTCAGGCGCTGAAGCTCTTTGCCGCTGACCTCGATATCTTGGATATGGCCTGTTGCATCGGTGACAAAAATGACGTCGGACAAAGCCGACAAGAGGCTTTGAACTTGCTCGGAAGGTAATGCGTTAAGGTTCACGAATTGACCTGACACCTGAATGGTTTTGGTACTGCTGTATTTTTTCCAGCGCCTGCGCGTGGGCCTGGTCAGCACGCAAACACGAGAAATCTGCACCCAGCAGTTCGGCCAAATTCGGCTGTAATCGCAACAAAGGGCCTCCTGCCATGACCAACATATGCGGGTTGCCAGACTGTTTACGCAAACGCGCGATGGTTTTTTTCAACGTCGGAATTTGACGGTCTTCAGACACCGAAATACCCAACAAATCTACCCATTCTGAGCGTACCGCAACCGCCATGTCTTCCTCGGTGAACTGGTTGGCGCTGAAGACTTGCCAGCCATACCGTTTGAAATATTGCGACAACAGCAATAAACCCAGGGAATGCTGTGCGCCTGGCGGTCTGACCAACAAAGCGCTGAATGAATTGGCTGGCTTGGGTTTTTGCAGCCCCATGACGAATTCAGCGCTCAGGCTGTAGACCAATTCCTCTAGGCGAAAAATGCCACTGGTGACTTGGATAAAGTCAATGTCATCGGCTTCCCACCAATCGTGGAACAAGCGTGCGGTCTCGGGAATGGTGTCCAGATACAGGCTTTCGATGTCGAAGTCCTGCGTCAGCAAGGAGCGAGCATAGGCTTCGGGTGCGGCAAGGTCTGGCGACACACAAACCTGACCGAGGGCAACACTATGGGTGGGCAGCATGGTTTTTTTGGTGTAAACACGGACGGCGGTATCGATCAATTGAGGAATGACATGCGACACCAAGGCTTCATGCAAAGGTGTGCTGATTTCGGAACTGATCGTGTCTTGCACTTGAACCCCTGTCCACATGCCTGTTCTAAGTCAAATAAATAAGTCACAAAGTGTCAAGCTTTTTAGACAGTCAGTGACTAGGGAAAACCCCGATTATGTCATCTTTAAATAACGTCAATTCAAGTTGACACATTGGCGTTCAGACCCTACAGTCAGTTCATGGATTTTTCTCTTTTTCAGACATGACCAACGCCTTTGAACCGCCTATCAGCACCGGCTTGTACACACCCCAAGAACGGGCGCGGCGTGACGCGACCATTTGGACGCCTGTACAAGGCTTTCTGGCAGCTTTTCAATTCGTCGTATTTGCGGTCAGCGTGTGTCTGATCGCCCGCTACATGGTGACGGGTGAAGGCGAAACGGCTGCGGTTTGGTCGGTGGTGTTCAAAACCCTGGTGCTCTACGCCATCATGGTGACTGGCTCCATCTGGGAAAAAGTGGTGTTTGACAAATGGTTGTTCGCCCCAGCATTTTTCTGGGAAGACGTATTCAGTTTCTTGGTGCTGGGTTTGCACACCGCTTATTTGTGGAGTCTGTACACCGGCAACATGGGCACGCGCGACCAACTCTGGCTGGCGCTGGCCGCCTACGCTGCTTATGCCATCAACGCCGGCCAATTTCTGCTCAAACTTCGCGCCGCACGGGCGCAAGAGCGCGCCACACTGGCCATGCACCAGGAGTTAGCCACATGACAGGCATGCCCGTCATCCCCATTCGCAGTGAGGCCGGCAGTTGCAACACCTCGCCCGTGATCACCACCGAACGCGGTCAACGCGAGGTGTTTTGCGGCCTGACTGGCATCATTTGGCTGCATCGCAAAATTCAAGACGCATTTTTCTTGGTGGTGGGCTCGCGCACTTGCGCGCACTTGATCCAGTCTGCCGCAGGCGTGATGATTTTTGCCGAACCCCGCTTTGGCACAGCCATCATCGACGAGCGTGACTTGGCTGGCTTGGCCGACTGCAACGACGAACTCGACAAAGTGGTCGACAAACTGTTGTTGCGCCGTCCCGACATCCGCACTTTATTCTTGGTGGGGTCGTGCCCTTCTGAGGTCATCAAACTCGATCTGTCCCGCGCAGCCGAACGCTTGAGCCGTCAGCACAATCCGGCGGTTCGGGTACTGAACTACTCTGGCAGCGGCATCGAAACCACCTTCACGCAAGGCGAAGACGCTTGCTTGAATGCATTGGTGCCGGTGCTGCCCACCTTGCCCACTGGTTCCAAACCGCGCCTGATGGTGGTGGGTACGCTGGCAGATATCGTCGAGGACCAAATGCGTCGCTTACTGACCGACATGGGCGTGCGTGACGTCGATTTCTTTCCGCCGCGCAACAGCACGCAATTGCCCGAGATCGGGCCCGACACGGTGTTTTTGCTGGCACAACCGTTTTTGGCCGACACCACGCTGTCGCTCGAAGCTCGCGGCGCCAAGCGGCTGGCTGCGCCATTTCCCTTGGGCGTCGAAGGCACCACGGCATGGTTGCAAGCGGCAGCTAATGCGTTTGGTATCAACCAACAAACCTTTGACGAAGTCACACGCGCCCCGCGCCAACGCGCCGAAGTGGCATTGGCCCGACAACGCGTTCACCTGTCCGGCAAAAAAATCTTTTTCTTCCCTGACTCGCAATTGGAAATACCCTTGGCGCGGTTTCTACAACGCGAGATGGGCATGACCTTGGGTGAAATCGGCACGCCCTATTTGCACCGCAAATTGATGGCCGAAGAACTCGCCCTGTTGCCCGCAGGTGCTCGCATCACCGAGGGCCAACATGTCGAGAACCAATTGGACCGTTGCCATGCCGAAGCCCCCGATCTGGTGGTGTGCGGCCTGGGTTTGGCCAATCCCCTGGAAGCCCAAGGCATCGCCACCAAGTGGGCGATCGAACTGGTGTTCACCCCGATTCAAGGTTATGAGCAAGCTGCCGACTTGGCCGAATTGTTCAGTCGCCCACTGCGTCGTCGCATCAAACTCGCCGCCTGAGGACACCTAGACATGCAACTCACCCTCTGGACATACGAAGGACCGCCACACGTGGGTGCCATGCGTGTGGCCACTGCCATGACAGATGTGCACTATGTGTTGCACGCCCCGCAAGGTGACACTTACGCGGATTTGCTGTTCACCATGATCGAACGTTTGCCGCGCCGCCCGCCCGTCACCTACACCACGTTCCAAGCGCGCGATCTCGGAGGCGACACCGCCCAATTGTTCAAAGATGCTGCGCGTGACGCGCACGAACGCTTCAAGCCCAATGCCATGTTGGTCGGCGCATCCTGCACCGCCGAATTGATCCAGGACGATCCCGGCGGTTTGGCGTTGGCACTGAATCTTCCCATTCCAGTGGTGGCGCTCGAATTACCGGCCTACCAACGCAAAGAAAATTGGGGCGCCTCCGAAACCTTCTACCACCTGGTGCGTGCACTCGTGCCGGGTCAACACCAACGCACCCCTCTCGCGGGTCGTGCAGCGGTGTGCAACATCCTTGGCCCCACCGCTTTGGGTTTTCGCCACCGCGACGACACGCGTGAAATCCGCGCACTGTTGCAAGAACTCGGTATACACGTCAATGTCGTGGCCCCGCTGGACGCCAGCGTGGCCGATGTCCGCAAACTGCCCGAGGCTGACTTCAACGTGGTGCTTTATCCCGAACTCGCACGGACCGCAGCACAGTGGTTGCAACGCCAGTTTGACCAGCCTTTCACCCAAACCGTTCCTTACGGTGTCAACGGCACCCTCGACTTCATCGCCGAGGTACGCGAATTGGCCGGACTGGGCAACAGCGAGGCCACGCGCCAAGCGTATTTGCAAAACTCGCGCGCCCGCTGGTATGCCAAATCGGTCGACTCCACCTACCTGACCGGCAAGCGGGTGTTCGTGTTCGGTGACGCCACTCACGCGATCGCTGCAGCCCGCGTGGCCCACCAAGAGATGGGTTTTGAAGTGGTGGGTCTGGGCACTTACAGCCGCGAGTTCGCCCGCGAAGTACGCGATGCCGCCAAACTTTATGGGGTGGAAGCGCTGATCACCGACGACTACTTGGATGTCGAAGACCAGGTCAAAGCCTTACAACCCGAACTGTTGCTGGGCACACAAATGGAGCGGCATATTGCCAAACGTTTGGGCATTCCTTGCACCGTCATTTCTGCGCCCATGCATGTGCAGGACTTCCCTGCCCGCTATGCCCCGCAAATGGGTTTTGAAGGTGCCAATGTGTTGTTTGACACCTGGGTGCATCCGCTGATGATGGGCTTGGAAGAGCACCTCTTGGGCATGTTCCGTGAAGACTTCGAATTCCATGACGGTGCAGCGCCTTCCCATTTGGGCTCTGGACATGGCACAGCAAGCGCCGCCCCCAAAGTGGTGTCAGCGGACACGCTGGCCGAAGTGCACGTATCTGTGCAAAACGAATACATTGAAATTCCGCCGTCAGAAGCCAGTACCCCCACTGCTGACAGCACCGACTGGGCGCCGGAAGCTGAAAAAGAATTGAAAAAAATCCCGTTTTTTGTGCGCGGAAAAGCACGCCGCAACACCGAGCTATTTGCCCGTGAGCGCGGCGTGTCGCGCATCACGGTCGAGACCATGTACGAAGCCAAGGCCCATTTCAGCCGCTGAAGTCCCACAGGAGCAACCCGATGATCGAAACCGCCAACATCCCCGTCAGCCAAATCAAACGCGGCGGACGCCCCGACGGCGAGGGCAGCGTGCAAGTGCAGCTCGACCCCAGCGTCAAGATTGGCAATGCCAAAGTGTTTGCCATTTATGGCAAAGGCGGCATTGGCAAAAGCACCACCTCCTCCAACCTGTCGGCCGCGTTTTCCAGACTGGGTAAGCGGGTACTGCAAATTGGTTGTGACCCCAAGCACGACAGCACGTTCACGCTCACCAAAAAAATGTTGCCCACGGTGATTGATGTGCTCGAAACCGTGGACTTTCACGCCGAAGAGCTGCGCGTAGAAGACTTTGTGTTTGAAGGCTACAACGGCGTGATGTGCGTCGAGGCCGGTGGCCCGCCCGCTGGCACCGGCTGCGGCGGCTATGTGGTGGGGCAGACCGTGAAGCTCCTGAAAGAGCACCATTTGCTGGAAGACACCGATGTCGTTATTTTTGACGTACTGGGCGATGTGGTGTGCGGCGGTTTTGCTGCACCCTTGCAGCATGCTGACCGCGCCCTCATCGTCACCGCCAACGACTTTGACTCCATCTTCGCCATGAACCGAATCGTGCAAGCCATCGGTGCCAAGTCGAAGAACTACAACGTGCGCTTGGGCGGCGTGATCGTCAACCGCAGCGACGACACCGACCAAGTCGACAAGTTCAACGCCGTCACTGGTTTGAAGAACATGGCGCATTTCCCCATGCTGGACGAAATCCGCAAAAGCCGTTTGCAGAAATGCACCATGTTTGAGCTCGAAGCCACGCCGGCTGTCAAGGCCGTGCAGGACGAGTACATGCGCTTAGCAGCTGCCTTGTGGGCAGGTACAGACCCGCTGCCCTCCATTCCCATGAAAGACCGCGATATTTTTGATTTGTTGGGATTTGACTGAAATGAACCACGCCAGTTACGTCGCCAGACGCGGGCAGATCGAAACCTATTTCGATCGCACCGCCGCCAAGGCTTGGGAGGTGCTCACCTCCAATGCGCCCGTGGGTCGCATTCGCACCACGGTGCGCAAAGGCCGCGACCAAATGCGCCTCACCTTGTTGTCTTGGTTACCGCAAGACATGCAGGGCATGCGTTTGCTCGATGCCGGTTGCGGCACAGGCGCTCTGGCACAAGAAGCCATGAAACGCGGTGCCCAAGTGCTGGCCATCGATTTGTCGCCCACGCTGGTGAACCTGGCGCGTGAACGCCACGCACAAGATTTATTGACCACACCTGTACTCAGTGCCAAAGGCGGCAGCATCACCTTTTTGGCAGGCGACATGCTGGCCGCCGAGCACGGCGAGTTTGACTACGTGGTGTGCATGGATTCGCTGATCCATTACGACACGCAAGACATCGCCAATGCCTTCGAGTCACTCAGCAAGCGCACCAAGCATTCAGTGCTGTTCACCTTCGCGCCGCATTCACCTTTGCTCGCGGCCATGCACGCCATGGGGCGCTTGTTTCCGCGCACCGACCGTTCGCCACAGTTGTCACCGGTGCGCAAATCCACCCTGCATGTCTATATCGAACGTGCAGTGCGTGAACATGGCTGGCGGCCGCAACGCATGCAACGCGTCTCCAGCGGTTTTTACACCTCACAAGCGTGGGAGTGGGTGCGCCAATGAAATTTGCCGCACGCCCACCCGCCTGGATGCAGTCGCTGATGCTGCAGTACGTGCCCTTTGCTGACGCGGCTTCGCCCGATCTGCCATTGACACGGCTGTTTCGCTTGGCGCTGTTTCAGTTGTCGGTGGGCATGGCCATGGCTTTACTGGTGGGCACACTCAACCGCGTGATGATCATCGAACTGCAAGTGCCTGCTTGGTGGGTGGCTTTGTCGGTGGCCTTGCCTTTGGTGTTTGCACCACTGCGCGCCATGATCGGTTATCGCAGCGACACCCATCCCTCGGCCTTGGGTTTGCGCCGCATTCCCTACATGTGGATGGGCACGATTTTGATGTTCGGTGGTTTGGCCGTGATGCCGTTTGCATTATTGGGTTTGTCTGAACCCCGCGAAGGCTATTTGTGGGTGATTCGTTTTGGCGCGGCCATGGCGTTTTTGTGTGTCGGTGCCGGCATGCAAATCACACAAACGGCAGGCTTGGCCTTGGCCTCTGATGTGTCACCCGCTGACAAACGCCCGCGTGTGGTGGCGTTGATGTATGCCATGCAATTGCTGGGGCTGATTGTGGGCAGCGCGGCACTCAGCTTGTTGCTGAGTGATTTCTCGCCCCAAAAACTCATCCAAGTGGTACAGGGTTGCGCAGTGTTGGTGGCGGCGCTCAACCTGCTGTCGTTGTGGAAACAAGAGGCTCGCGGCAGTCGTCGCGGTCAACGCGAACCCGACGGGTTTTCACAGCAGTGGCGCATGCTGATGGCCTTGCCAAAAATGCGCCGTTTTCTGTGGACCGTGGGCCTGGGCACGGGAGCCTTCAGCATGCAAGACATCGTGCTTGAACCCTATGGTGCACAAGTACTGGGCTTGGATGTCAGCCTCACCAGTGCCTTGACCGCGCTCACCTCCACAGGGGCTTTGCTGGCATTTGCTTTGTCAGCGCGTTTCATGTCGCGCGGCATGGACGCCTGCCGCTTGGCCGCGCTGGGCGCGCTGATCGGTTTGCCCGCCTTTGCCTGTGTCATTTTTTCTGCACCGCTGAATTCAGCGCTGTTGTTTCAAACCGGGGCCACCTTGATCGGCTTTGGCGGTGGTTTGTTTGCTGTCGGCATGTTGTTGACTGCGATGGCCATGACCGATTCTTTGCATGCAGGCATGGTGTTGGGCGCATGGGGCGCGGTACAAGCCACGGCGACAGGCATTGCCATGGCCTTGGGTGGTGTCACCCGCGATGTGGTCGGTCATTTGGCTGAACAAGGTATGTTGGGTGAAGCGCTGGTTTCACCTGTCACGGGTTACAGCGTGGTGTTTCATATCGAGATGTACATGTTGTTTTGTGTGTTGATCGCCTTGGGGCCACTGGTGAGTCGCAAGCGACAAGCCGATGCCTCCAAGGACACTCGCTTTGGTTTGGCTGAACTGCCGGGCTGAGTATTTTTTGCGCGATTAAAAGGAGAATGAGCATGGAAACTGGTGCTATCACCCAATATGTGGACGTTGCCCAAATCGTCCTCTATATGTTCTGGGCGTTTTTCGCCGGACTGATTTATTACCTCGCGCGTGAAAACCACCGCGAAGGCTATCCGATGGACAACGGGCATTTGCAAGGCGGCCCGGTGCAAATCGGTTGGCCCGTGCCTGAACCCAAAGTGTTCAAGATGGCTGATGGCCGCGAAATTTTGGCCCCTGATGTCAACCGTGTTGACGGCAGTTACACCGGCCAGCCTGTGCATGGTTGGTTGGGTGCACCCCTGGAGCCAGTGGGTGACCCCTTGCTCGCCGGTGTCGGGCCAGGTGCATGGGCCGCCCGCGCGGACGAACCCGACCTCTACCACGGTGGCGATATCAAAATCGTGCCCTTGCGTGTGGCTGCTGACCACGGCGTGATGTCACCCGATATCGACCCGCGCGGCCTTCCGGTGTATGGTTTAGATCGCTTTGAAGCCGGTCATGTCAAAGACCTGTGGGTGGACCGCTGCGAAATGATGTTCCGCTACATCGAAGTGTCCTTGCACTCAGGTGGCACCGTGTTGTTGCCCATGACTTTTGCGCGGATCAATCGCCGGGGTGTGCATGTGTCTTCCATCCTCGCCGCGCAATTTGCCAACGTACCAAAAACCAAAAGCGACGCGCAAATCACCTTGCTGGAAGAAGAAAAAATCACGGCCTATTACGGCGCAGGCACGCTCTACGCCATGCCTGAACGTCAGGAGCCACTGTTTTGAACGTCAATCCTCACCACGAACACGAGTTCGAGGCCGCCCCCGGTTTGCCCGAGACCTTGCCCGCCGGTGAGCGCCTGCTGTGGCAAGGTACGCCAGATTGGAAACTCTTGGCCTTGCATGTGTTTCATGTGCGCACCTTGGCCATTTATTTTTCTGTGATGGTGGCGTTCCAAGCCATGTATTTGCTGGGTGAACCCCAGGCTCGCTTGCTGGCACCGCTGGCCACCAGTGTGGCCTTGAGCCTGACCGCCTTGGGTTTGCTCACCTGGCTGGCCTGGTTGACTGCGCGCACGGCTTTATACACGCTGACCAGCAAACGTGTGGTCATGCGCATTGGCATTGTGCTGACACTGACATTCAACCTGCCACTTCGCATGGTGGCGGCGGCCAGCGTCAAGCCGTTGAAAAACGGTTGCGGCGATATCGCATTGAAATTGGCCGGTGATGACCACATCGCTTGGCTGAACCTGTGGCCGCATGCCAAACCTTGGGCATTGAAAAACCCTGAGCCTTGTTTGCGTTGCATTCCGGATGCGGTTCGCGTCGGTGAACGCTTGTCGCAGGCTTGGCGGGAAGCCAATCCCCATGTGGCTGTGATGCTGGGCGACATCATTGACGACCCAGCCAACATGGACATGAACCAAGGGGCCTATTCCACATGAGCCAATCCCTGTCCAACAACCAGATGCCCGGTCACCACAGTTTGACCGGTTGGATATTTGTCGGCTTTCTCAGCAGCGTCTTGTTGGTGGTGGCGTTGTTGCGCAACCAAGGCATGGTGACACCGCAAAACGACGCCCCCGTCAGCTGGCAATTGACCCTGCGGTTTGAAGACCGCCCGAACGGTGACATTGCTGTGCTGGACGCCAATAACCAAATGGAAATCGCCCGCTACCAAGGTGAGCAAGGGTTTGTGCGCGGCACACTGCGCACCTTGTCGCGCGAGCGCATGCGCCGTGGCATTGGTTCGGGCCCGGCGTTTGACCTGATCGGTCACACCGATGGCCGCCTGACACTGAACGACCCTGCCACCGGCGTGCGCATCGACCTTGAATCCTTCGGTCCCACCAATATGTCGTCATTTGCCCAATTGCATGTGCACGCCACACCTTTTCAGAACGCCACCCAGGAGTAAGCCATGACCCAAGCTGCCGCCCTTGACTTTGACCATGTTGAATTGCTGATCGGCACGGTTGAAAACGCCGCCGATGCCAATGCCAAAGCGGTACGCAACACGGTACTCAGTCCGCGCTTTTACACCACCGATTTCGACGCCATGGACAAGTTGAATATCGAGTCGGTGCGCGCCGAATGGGACATCATGATGAAAGAGTACGAAGGCGACAACAACCACGACCATTTTCAGCGTGACGCCGCATTCGCCGATGAAGTGCGCGAACTCATGCCGCAGCTGTCCCCCGAGATGCGCCAGGAGTTTTTAGACTTTCTCATCAGCTCACTCACCTCCGAATTCTCCGGCTGCATTTTGTACAACGAAGTGCGCAAGCATGTGAAAAACCCCGACATCAAACAACTGATGACCTTCATGGCGCGGGACGAATCCCGCCATGCCGGCTTCATCAACCAGTCGTTGCGCGACTTCGATTTGGGCATTGACCTGGGCCAACTCAAGCGCACCAAGTCCTACACGTTCTTCAAACCCAAATTCATTTTTTACGCGACTTACTTGTCCGAAAAAATCGGCTATGCGCGTTACATCACCATTTACCGTCAGCTGGAAAAACACCCGGACAAACGCTTTCATCCCATCTTCCGTTGGTTTGAACGCTGGTGCAACGACGAATTCCGCCACGGTGAATCGTTTGCACTGATCATGCGGGCCAATCCCAATTTGCTGCGCGGCGTGAACCTGTTGTGGATCCGCTTTTTCATTCTGGCGGTGTATGCCACCATGTATGTACGTGACCACACCCGTCCGTTGTTGCACGAAGCCATGGGCTTTGAGTCCACCGACTACGACTATGAAGTGTTTCGCATCACCTCGGACATTGCACGCCAGGTGTTCCCCATAGAAGTCGATATCGACCATCCCACATTCCGCGCTTGCATGACCCGATTGGTTGAACTGTCCATCGCCAATGCCAAGGCCAAAGAACGCGGTGGCTTGATCGGCTTGGCCGGCCGCGCCATCACCGCTGTGCAAGCGGCGTATACCTTTGGCAAGCTGTATCTGCTGCCGGTCAAGAAAAACACCTTGCCTGCCGACATCCGCATGCAACCCACTTGGTGATGGATTGTTTGAATGACTGATTTTTTCACCACCACGCTTGGCGCCAGCTTGTTTGCGGTGTTCTGCTGGTGGTTGGGCACGGGTGCCATTTTGTGGTTGGTGCGCCTGCCGACCTCCACCTTTCGCTGGAGCATGTTTTGTCTCAGCTTTTTGCTGGGCTTGAGCTTATGGACCGCTTCACTCAGCATGCGTTCGCATTCCGTGACCAATGCCTATATCGGCTTTGTCAGCGTGATCGCCATGTGGAGTTGGCATGAGATGGCCTTTCTCACGGGATGGTTGGCCGGGCCGCGTCGCACGCCCTTAGACCCCGGTCTGGGCCTGAACAAACGCTTTGGCCAATCGGTCATGGCGCTGCTCTACCACGAGGTGGCCTTGCTGTTTAACTTTGGCGTGTTGCTGGCTTTGCAGCAAGGCCAGCCCAACCATGTCGCCTTGTGTACCTTTGCTTTGCTGTGGTGCATGCGCTTGAGCGCCAAGCTCAATTTGTTTTTTGGTGTGCCGCAAGTGGGCGAACAGTATTTGCCGGTGCACCTGCGCTACATCGGCAGCTATTTCAAAAGCGGCCGCGTCAGCCCGTTCTTCTTTTTCACCATGGCCCTCTCGGTGGTGGTGTGGTCGTGGATGGTCTGGGAATTGCTCACCGGCGCGGTGGTCATCAACACCGGTTGGGTGCTGTTGTCGTCGCTGCTGGGCCTGGCCATCATTGAACATGTGTTGATGGTGTTTGCCTTGCCCTTGCAACGCTTGTGGGGCTGGGCCATGAAGCGCAGCCCGTATACCGCCGCACGAACACCATTGACAGACACCCCTGCGCCGGTCAGAGTACCGGTCAATGCAGCCAACCAAGCAGACCCCGCATGAATGCATTTCGCACACAAAACGAACGCGCCCCCGGCGAAACCCCGGCGCGCCATTCGCCCCGCGCCGTGGTCATTGGCAGTGGCTTTGGCGGCTTGGCCGCCGCCATTCGCTTGAGCGTGATGGGCTACCAAGTTCAGGTGCTGGAAAAACTCGATGCACCCGGCGGCCGCGCCTATGTGCACAAGCAAGACGGCTTCACTTTCGATGCCGGTCCGACCATCATCACCCTGCCGTATTTGCTCGAAGAGTTGTTCACGCTGTGCGGCCAACGCATGGAAGACTATGTGGACTTGCGTCCCATGTCGCCTTTCTACCGCATCCGTTTTGACGATGGCACGCACTTCGATTACAGCAATGACGAAGCCGCCATGCTGGCGCAAATTGAAGCCATCAGCCCCTCAGATGTGAAAGGCTTCAAAGACCTGATGAAAGCCTCGGCGAAATGCTATGAATTGGGGTTTGTGGAACTGGGATCTGTGCCGTTTGAAACCATCGGCGACGTGATCAAAGCCTTGCCCAATTTGGTGCGCATGAAAGCCTGGCGCTCCATACACAGCATGGTGGCGCGGTACCTCAAGCACCCCAAACTGCGCATCGTCATGAGCTTTCATCCGTTGCTCATCGGCGGCAATCCGTTTTCAGTCACCTGCGTGTATTCATTGATTCATATCCTGGAGCAACGCTGGGGCGTGCACTCGGCCATGGGTGGCACCGGCGCCATTGTCAATGCCTTGGTGGCATTGCTCAAAGACCGCAGAGTGCCTGTTCGCTACAACGCGCCCGTCACCCAAATTCGCGTGAAAGACGGCAAGGCTGTTGCGGTCGAATTGGAAAATGGCGAATTGATAGGCGCAGACATCGTGGTCAGCAACGCCGATGCCGCATGGACCTACCGCCATTTGATCGAAGAAAAAGATCGGCCGCATTGGAGCAACCGTCGCATTGAAAAAGGCAACTATTCATCAGGATTGTTTGTCTGGTATTTCGGCACGGACAAGCAATACAAAGACGTGCCGCACCACATGATGGTGCTGGGGCCGCGCTACAAAGGTTTGCTGCAAGACATTTTTAAAAACCACACGCTGTCCAAAGATTTCAGCTTGTACCTGTACCGGCCTACTGCCACCGACCCGTCGCTGGCGCCCCATGGATGCGACACGTTTTATGCGCTTTCCGTGGTGCCCAACCTGAGCAGCGGCACCGACTGGCCGGCCATCACCGAGCAATACCGTGATGCCATCGCCACGGCCTTGCAAGACAGCGTGCTGCCCGACTTGAAGCAACACATCGTGACATCGCGCGTGACCACGCCGCAAGATTTTCAAGACCGCTTGTGGTCGTTCAAAGGCGCGGGCTTCGGGCTTGAACCGGTCATCACGCAAAGCGCGTGGTTCCGCCCGCACAACCGCAGCGAAGACATCAAAAATTTATTTCTCGTGGGCGCAGGCACGCAACCCGGTGCCGGTGTTCCCAGTGTGTTGATGTCGGCCAAAATGCTCGAACAGGTGGTGCCCCATGCCCTTGCCGTTTACTGACCAAGCCGATCGCGACCTGAGCGAGTGCGTCGAGATGATGCGCGGCGGGTCGAAAACTTTTTTTGCCGCCAGCCGCTTGCTGCCTAAACGCATTCGCGATGCAGCCATTGCCTTGTATGCGTTTTGCCGCGTGGCCGACGACATGGTGGATTTGGGTGACTCGATAGAGCGCAGTTTGAAACTGCTGCACCATCGCTTGGACCGCATTTACGCCGGTCAACCGGAAAACACCGTCGAAGACCGTGCTTTGGCCGTCGTGGTGCAACGCCACGCGCTGCCCCGCCATTTACTGGATGCATTGCTGGACGGTTTTGCTTGGGACGGGAACGAACGGCGTTACGACACTATGGAAGATTTGCACGGCTATGCCGCCCGCGTGGCGGGCAGTGTCGGCGCGATGATGTGCTGGATCATGGGCCCGCAACAAGCGGTCACCTTGGCACGCGCGTGCGAATTGGGCGTGGCCATGCAACTCACCAACATCGCGCGTGATGTCGGTGAGGATGCACGCATTGGCCGTGTGTATTTGCCATTGCAATGGATGCGCGAAGAAGGCATCAACCCCGACGAATGGTTGCTGTTCCCCGCGTGTACGCCTGCGCTGCAACGCGTGGTCGAACGTGTGCTGAAAGAGGCGGACAGCTTGTACAAACAATCGGTCGCAGGCATTGCGCATTTGCCGCGCGACTGCAGATCTGCCATCATGTCGGCCAATTTGATTTATGCCGAGATCGGTCATCAGCTGCGCCGTAGCGGCATGGACCCGGTGCACCAACGCAGCGTGGTCAGCGGCAAACTCAAGCTGTGGCTGCTGGCCCGCGCCTGGTTGCAATCGCGCTGGGTGAGCGTACAGCGCCAACAACCGCAACCGCTGGCAGGTATTGCGTATCTGGTGGAGCAGTGTCAACTCAGTGCTGAGGCTGCGATGGAAATGACTCTGCCTAAACCGCCGCGCATTGAATCCATGTTGAATATGTTTGAGCGGTTAGAAACACAAAGACGGCAAAACTCAGGCATACCGGTGAACAGGTTTCAGCGTTAATTGGTTAATTAGGGTCAGGTTCCAATTAAATTAATTGGAACCTGACCCTAATTAACCTTCAATCATCCTCCACCTCCCCGATCTCCGGAAACAAGACCTCGGTGTAACCAAACTGCGTGAAGTCCCTCACCCGCATCGGGTAGAGCTTGCCTATCAAGTGGTCGCATTCGTGTTGCACCACGCGTGCATGAAAGCCGTCAACCGTGCGATCGATAAGATTGCCCATTTCATCCAAACCTGTGTAACGGATATGCGCCCACCTCGGCACCATGCCTCGCAGTCCGGGCACTGACAAGCAGCCCTCCCAGTCCTGTTCTTCATCTGCGCCGATGGGGGTGATCACCGGATTGATCAACACGGTTTGCGGCACCAACGGCCTATCCGGATAACGCGGATTGACGCGCGTGCTGCCAAAAATCACCACTTGTAAATTCACGGCGATTTGCGGTGCAGCCAATCCGGCACCATTCACTGCAGCCATGGTCTCGCGCATGTCTGCAACAAGCGCATGCAACTCAGGCGTATCAAACGCAGTCACCGGTTCGGCAATGCGCAGCAACCGCGCATCACCCATTTTGAGAATCTCATGTATGGCCATGCGAATCAATTCCTAAAACGAGCCTTCGAACAACTCTTTTATCCAGTAGTGCACTTCGTTGGTCACCGGCTGCACCAAATCGCCGCCATTGCTGAGCAATATGTAATTGACGCGGTAATACGGGTTGACACGCACCAATGTTCGGTACCCATCTTTTTGACCCGCATGTGCATACGCACCGTGCGCCGGTTTGTCTGAAGACAACACCCAACCCAAACCGTAGAAATCGCCGTTTTCAAATGCAGAAATGCTTGACGCCGGACGGGTCATGCGGGCTTGGCTGGCTGCACTGACTATTTGTCCATCTTGGTAGGCGCGCAACCACAGCGCCATGTCTGACAACGAACTGTAAATTCCGGTGGGCCCTTCGGTGCGCAATTGAATGCCTTTGGTGCGTTTGGTCGCGGCATAGTTAAGCGCCAAAGTTTCGCCCTGCCCTTGTTCATCAGACTCCACCCTGCTGCGTGCCATGCCCAATGGCTTGAACATACGCTGTCGCAAACATTCGCCAAAACTGGCGCCACAAGCTTTGGCAACAATTTCGGCCAGCAACACATAGTTGCTGTTGCTGTATTGCACTTGGGTGCCCGGCTGAAAATTCAAACGCGGGTCGCGACGCCAGCGTTGCAGCAGTTTGTCGTTGGTCAGTCCGTCCAATTCCATCAAGCTGCTGGCGTTGATTTGCCGCATGTAGTCGGGCACTCCAGCGCGTTGTGCCAACAAATGGCCGACCGTGATGTCTGCCCATTCAGCGGGTAGCTCGGGCAACCATTTCAAAACGCTGTCCTCTAAGCCGAGTACACCGTTGTCGACCAATTGCATGACTGCAGCAGCTGTCATGGGCTTGGCAGCAGACGCCAATTCAAACGCGGTGTCGCCATCGATCGGTATGCGTTGTTCGCGGTGTGCCAGACCGCCCCAATTTTTGTAGATGACCTCGCCTTCGAGCTCTACCCACACGGCCAAGCCCGGCCCTTGTTTGGTGTGCAACTGACGCAGTATCTTGTCGACGTTTTCACGAAACACGGCAATCCGCTCGGTCTTGCTGGCGTTGGGGGTGATGTCCGTCGCCATGCTGGGCGAGCTCCACACACCACACGCCAATGCACTGAGCACCGCGCACACCATGCGCCACTGAGGCCCTGCTATGCGCTGAAAAAAAACAAGTCGCCCGCTAACGGTCATGGCAATTCCTTGGCGATGGCGGCATCCGACCAAGCCGGTTTACCGGGTGCATAGCGTTGACGCATCCATTTCACCAAAGACACGATTTGTGCGTTGCTCAAACTGTTTCCAAACGCAGGCATGAAACCGATCTGGCGCGAGGCTGGTTGTTGCACGCCGTGCAATATGACCCGCACCAGATTCGCCGGGCTGTCGCTGTGCAAATTGCCGTTGAGCGCAAGCGGTTGGTTCACGCCCAGCAACTGCGGTCCGTCGCCTTCGTGGTGGCAGGCACCACAACTGCCTGCAAATTGACGGGCTGCCGCATCCGGCAGCGGTGCATGGTGTGCAGCCTGTGTCACCACGGCGATGGCGCGTGCACCAAAGTCGGCATCGTCCAAAGCGCTGGCGTTGGGGTTCAACGATGCCAGGTACACCGCCATGGCGTTCACATCCTCATCCGACACGGTTTGCAAATTGCGCACCACTTGCGCCATCGGACCACTGGCCGTGCCATGGAACCCGCTGAACCCATGGCGCAAGTAGTTGAAAAAATCTTGTGCTCGCCACGGCATGGGCGACGCGTTGAAAGCCGTCAACGCCGGGGCTTGCCAACCCTCGACAAACGCACCTTGCATGTACGCGGTATTTTTTTGTTCCGCACCGATCAGGTTGCGCGGTGTGTGGCACGCGCCGCAATGCGCCACACCATTGACCAAATATTCGCCTCTGTTCCATTGCGCGGCTTGGCGGCTGTCGTACCGCTCTTGCCGGTCTTGGTGAAACAAGCTGTTCCACACCGACAGCAACGGGCGAAAGTTCACACCGCCCCACATCTCAGCAGCGGGCGTGGTGTGCACCACCGGTGTTTGTGACATCAACCAGGCATACAGCGCCGTCATGTCTTCATCACCCAAACGCGCAAACGAGGTGAAGGGAAACACGGGGTACAAAGCATGGCCGTCTTGTGAAATGCCTTCACGCATGGCGCGTGCAAACGCTTGGTAAGACCATGCGCCCATGCCTGTCTCTGGGTCAGGGCTGAGGTTGGTGCTGTAGACCGTGCCATACGGTGTGACGAATGGTTTGCCGCCTGCCAAGGGCACGCCTTGGTCTGCTGTGTGGCAACTCACGCAATTGCCAAGCGCCGCCAATTGCGCCCCGCGTTGCAGTTGTGCTTCGCTGAAAGTTGCAACCACAGGTGTGATGCGCGGTATTGCACTTCGCCAACCGATAAGCGCAGCGCCCACGGCGAGCGTGGCGAACAACACGCCACTTAATGGCTTCCATCCCCACACACTCAACAAGCCGGGTTGTTTTGAATGCGGTGCAACCGGCGTCACTTGCTCTGCTTGTGGTGTTGGTGTGTCTGGTGCGGCCAAAGGGTTGAGTGCCGCACGCACCACTTCAGGCGTGAACGGCGGGTTGCGAAACCGCACACCGGTCGCATCAAAAATCGCATTCGCAATCGCGGCCGTGCCGGGCACGGAAGACGACTCACCCGCGCCCAAAGGGTCTTGCAAAGGGCGCGGCATTTGCACCACTTCAATCACCGGCACTTGCCTGAAATTCAAAATCGGATAACTGCCCCACTCAGCGCTGGTGACACTGCCGTCGACGCTGTCGGTTTGTATTTGCTCCATCAAAGCGCGGCTGGTGGTCTGCAACACATTGCCATGCACTTGTTGCTCGACGCCTTTGGGGTTGATGACGCGGCCCGCATCATGCCCCACCACGACGCGCTTGACCTGCACTTCACCCGTGGTTTTGTGCACTTGCACATCGGCCACCCAAGCCGCCCAAGCCGCGCCAAAGCCCGGCCATTTGCTGTGCGTGTAGCGTGCATAAGCTACGCCTTGTCCTTGCAACCATTCGCCTTGGGTGTCTTGCTGCTGGGGCCGGGTGTGCGGCTTCCAACCGGCCTTGTCTGCCGTCGCTTGCAGCATCTCTTTGGCACGCTCGTCAGACATATGCGCCAGCCGGTAGTGCAAGGGATCGACCGCAGCAGCAGTCGCCAGTTCATCGATGAAACTTTCGTGCGCGAAGGCATTCGGCAAGGCCGACACACCACGCAACCAAGAAGCACGAAGTATGGGTGGCATGTCATTGACAGTGACTCGCATGTCCGCGTAGTCGTAGGGCGGACGAGCAGTGCGGTCGCCCATCTCGAAACTGCGTGCCAAAGGTTCGACGGTGCGCGTGAGTAACAGCGCCAAAGTAGTGGCACCGTTCGACGGGTAAGACGCTTGGAAGTCATAACCGCTGGGTTCGCCGTTTGAAGACAAACCGCCTTGCACTTGCATGAGTTGCGCCGCACCTTTGGGCTCCCACAGGTGTTCCTGCTCGCGGCTGAGTTGCACACGCACTGGTGCGCCCACGGCTTTGGACAACAAGGCCGCATCTGCGGCCACATCATCCGCGCCATTGCGTCCGTAGCAACCGGCGGCCTCCATGCGCACCACATCCACCTCGGTGTCACGCAAACCGCAAAGCAAGGCAATGTCAGCACGCAAGGCATGCGGGTTTTGCGTACCGGCCCACACGCGCAATTGAAACGGTGAACTGCTTTCTTGCGGCGGTTGCCAATGCGCCACCGCGCACGACGGTCCGATGGAGGCATGTAACTGGTAAGGCCACACATAAGTGCGTTGAAAATGTTGCGCGGCATCGCTCAATGCAAGATCGACATCGCCATCGTTGACCAACTGGCGAGCGCTTGATGGCTGACGGCGTATCGCCTGCTCTGCGTCCGACACATCGGGCATGCCGGGCCAGTGCTTCCACACCACTGTGAGTTCACGCATGGCCAGCTCGGCATATTCTTCGCGCTCGGCCACGATGCCGACAAAGTCGCCTTGCACCACCACCGAGCGTATGCCGGGAATGTGCGCTATCGATTGCGCGTCCACGCGCTCCAAGGTTTTGCCAATGAAGTCGCCACTGTCCGCGCCTGCATACGGTGGCCTGACCACGCGGCCGTGCAACATGCCCGGCAAACGCATGTCATGCACAAACACCAATTCGCCAAACACCTTGGCCGGTATGTCAACCCTTGGCAAGCTCGCGCCGGACACGGTGTGGTCCTGCAAGGGCTTGAGCGGTGTGCCCATGTCCAGCGCCAATTCAATATTCAAACCCTTGAGCAAATTGCCCCAAGCCACTGCGGCATCAGAAGCAGCCTGTATGCCCTCGGGGCACAAGCGCAATTGCGACAGCGGTTTGCCCCAGAGATGCGACGCTTGTTGCAGCAACCATTGCGCGGCTTGCGCGGCGGCGGCTTGCAATGGGGCGGCATGTACTTGCAGCGAGGCGCTGGCAATCGTGGCACCTTGGTTGGGCGACACATCGGTCAAGCCCATCAACACATGCACACGCGCCGGCGACATCGACAATTCTTCGGCCACGATTTGCGTGAGCGCGGTGCGTAAACCTGTGCCTAAATCGACATGGCCATGCAAGGCGGTGACGCTGCCGTCGTCCCACAATGCGATGAAACACTCCAAGCCTTCCTCGGCATGGCTGAACACAAAACCAGGCTGGCCGGGCGCGGCAGGTGCGGCGGGCAAGGGTGGACGAACAATGAGCAACACACCTTGCGCCTGAAAAATATCTGCCCGGGTGTGTACGCTGGACGCTCGCATGGTCAAGCGGTGCGGGCTTGCATCAACGTCGCCGCGCGATGCACAGCAGCGATGATTTCTAAGTGTGTGCCGCAGCGGCACAGGTTGGCCGACAAGGCCTGACGGATGTGTGTCTCAGTGGGTTGCGGGTGTTTGCGCAACAAGGCCACGGTCATCATCAGCATGCCATTCAAACAATAGCCGCATTGCGCGGCTTGTGTGTCGATGAAAGCCTGTTGCACCGGATGCGGATGATTTGCATCGCCCAGACCTTCCAAAGTGGTGATGTCACGGCCCTGCATTTCCAGCGCGGGAATCACACAAGCCCGCGCGGGAATGCCATCGACCAGCACCGTACATGCACCGCACTCGCCCAAACCGCAACCGAATTTGGGGCCGTTCAGCCCGAGGTCGTTGCGCAACACATGCAACAAGTTGGCGGCGTCACCCAAGGTCAGATCAACGGTTTGTTGATTGACCTTGAGTTGCACGCCCACTGATCGCAAATGTGACATGTACGGCAGTGGTGTCACAGCCTGAAATCAGACCGCAATATCACCTGATTGGATACGCTTGACACCTTTGGCGGCCATGTTTTTCCACGCAGCTTCGAGTGAACCGTTGAGGTCAATCGCCCGGCAAGCGTCTTCCACCACCGACACTTCAAACCCTGCAGCACGTGCGTCCATGGCGGTCCAAGCCACGCAAAAATCGGTGGCCAATCCGGTGACAAACACTTTTTTGATGCCGCGTTGTTTCAAGTAACCGGACAAACCGGTGGCGGTTTTGCCATCCGCTTCCATGAATGCAGAGTAGCTGTCGACTTTGGGGTGGTAGCCCTTGCGGATGATCAGCTGCGCGGTTGGCAAAGACAAGTCTTTGTGCAGTTCAGCGTCTTTCGTGCCTTGCACACAATGGTCCGGCCACAGCACTTGGGTGCCATAGCTGAGTTTGGTGGTTTCAAACGGTTTCTTGCCTGCATAGGCGGATGCAAAGGACGCATGGCCTTGGGTGTGCCAGTCTTGGGTCACCACAATATTGTTGAATGCTTTGGAAATGCGGTTGATGACAGGCACCACTTCCGAGCCCTTGGCCACTGGCAAGGTGCCGCCTTCGATGAAGCAATTTTGCACATCGACCACGATCAACACCGAGTTGTCGCCGGTATTGACTTTGCCAGCCGACCAGGCCCAGGGGGCAACCGCTCCCAATGCGCCCATGGTGCCCAAAGCGGTCAGAATCTTTCTACGGTCTGCTTTCATATTCACTCTCCTATCAAAAACCGCACAACCCGTGCGTAGGGATACTGGCTCAACACTGATCTACCGCAGGCCGTCTTTGCCCACGATCTCATGTACTTGTAATCCGCCCACTCGCGCATGCGGTCTGCCACTGTCAGTGACCACCACGGCCACCACGATTTCATTGGCACGCGGTGCATCAGCCACCCGCGCTTCCATGGCGTCGAAATGGCTGCGCACAAACGCTGCGTCTTTGTGGCCCAGGGGCACATCCACCGCAGTGCCGAGTGTGCCTTGCTTTTTGGCTGAAGGCACAAGGGCAGCACCTTGGCTGACCGCCACACGCAAAGGCGCGCCAAGCTTGGGGTGAAGAATGGCTGCCGCGTGTTCGAGTTCACCGCCTTCGCCAACGATGGCGGCTTTGCCGTAGCTTTGCGCTTGCGCAGGCGCAATGCCCAGCGCTTGCACACAACGCTCGCCCAACAAGCCGCCGAGTTCTTCACCAATGTCAATCAGTTCATCCAACGACTCGCTGAAACGACCCGCATACGGGTTGTCGATCACCGCCATCGCCAGAGCGCGTCTTGTTGGTGGCGCAACCGCTTTGCCCGCCTCTTGGTGGATTTCATCGAGCTGCACAATGATTTTGCGGATCTTCGCTTTCATGTTGTCTCCTGCGCGTTCAGCGCAAACCGTTCCATTGACTGATGTCTTCGGCCTTGAGGCCACCGACACGGGCATGCACCCTGGCGCCAGTGCTCATGGCCAAAATGACGATGAGTTCATCGGCATGCGGCGCACCCGGCACGCGCATTTCAATCGCATCGAAATGGCTGCGCACATAGCTCGCATTGATGTGCGTCAGTGGCACGTCCAGGCTGACGCCCGGCGGCCCTACTTTTTTCGTTGAAGCCACAATCGACAAGCCATTGCCGGGTTGGCCTGTGGGCTTGTCGCCACCGCCACCTTGTGTATAGGACGCACGCTCACCTTTCCAACCCAGCAGTTCGCGCATGGCATAGCCGCCGGGCACATGCCACAGCGCACCGTGTTCGAGCTCACCGCCAGCGCCCACGATGGCGCCTTTGCCATAGCCTTGTATTTGATCCGGCTTGACACCCATGGCATCGCAAAGTTTTTGGGCCAGATCCACACCCAAAGGATTGAGCGCTTCCATCATCGGCAAGATGTCTGCGTGGTAAGAGCCTGCATACGGGTTGCGCAACACCGCAGCGACAGCGCCGCGCACCAACGGCGAGTCCGCAGGCGGGCCGAACTCGTGGTGTATCTGTTCCACGTGCGTGAAGATGCGACGCACATCAATCAAGTCATTCATCATTCGACCCGGCATTCCAAAAATTCAGCCACCACCGCGTGGCCTTGGCAGCACAAAAAGGCCGCGTGTATCAAACCACGCGCCTGCATCTCACGCGCACAGTCTAGCCCGAGTTCCAAGGCCTGCTGCACCAAGCGCTCTTGCAGCGGCGGCACATCGACTGTGACGAGTCGTGCGCCCAAATCGGTGTCATCGCGCAAGCTGTCGGCGGGACGGCGCTGTATGCGCGGGTCATCGATATTGACTGCATTCGCGATCAAAGTGGCCGCCACATCGGCCTGTGCAGCGGTTTGGGCAAGCACAGTCACGCTATCCGCAATGCCCAGAGAAAAACTGCGGCCTTGCCAGCCGCTGGTGGCCACGCCACGCACCGGCATGCTCGCATCAATCACAAACGCGCCGTCAACTATTGATTCATGGGTTTGCATATTCCGCAAAGCTTGCGCCATATTTGTCACCATGCCAATACGCCAGCTTTCACCCGCTTGCAAATGCAAAGCGATGTCGCCGCCGTTGTTCACATAGCCACGCTCAACGCCTGTCTGCGCCAAGCACCTGGCCATCTCTTGCGCGACCGCGCCAGCCACAGCGGCCATGGGCGTGACAAAACCATCGGGTGTTGCCACAGAGGCAGCGCGTGTGGCGTGGTGCATGCGTTGCGCCACAGCATGTTTGAACACATGGTCTTGCAATCTCAACACCGGTTGTCTGAGCCACGGCAACTCAGACACCAACTCTGGCAGTACGTCTGTGAACCGCTGCCAAGCTGTCTCTGTCGCGGCTGCGCAGGCCTGCGGATCGCCCTCGCACTGCAACACCATGTCGATCGGACCGTGTTGAAAATGCCAGCGGCCATCGGAGAGTGAACGGCGCTGCGCTTGCATGTGTGTCAGCCCAACATGGGTGGTGCGTCCAGCGGCCAGGGTGTGGCATCTGCCGGTGGTGCTTGCCAACGCATTTGCGTGGGTGCGCCATCGTTGTGCCACGCGCCAAAGCGCAAACTGTCGTCCACACTGCGCACAAAACCCATGTGCCCGCCAAGCGCCTGATAGTCACTCAAGCGCATGCTGAATTCAATGGGTGCCACGATGGCCGGTGTCGGTACGGTGCCGAAACTGTTGGCCGGCATGCGCATCACATCGACCATCAAAGTGATGCCGCCGCCCGGCCACACATACGCCGGTGCGCCGCCGCAACTGACATTGACCAGGGCTTTTTTCACCGCGCGGGTGAGTTGAATCGGGTTGTCGGTGACGCCCGAGCGCAAACTGCCACCTGCGCCTGCCAGAAACAACACCGATACCAATGAGGGTTCGCAGTTCTCGCCTATGCGCTCCACCACTTGTCGAACTGCTGCGGGCATGTCGGCAGGCTGAGGCTTCAGTTGTTCGTCCAACACAAACCATGCCGCGTGTTCGCCGGTGGTCGATGTCATGAGCAAACGCAAACCAGGCCATGCTTCTTCGGGGTTCCAATCGCCCAAGATGGACAAGGGGTCGGTGATGCTGGTGCCGCCCCAGCCTGTGCCCGGTTGCGCCACTTGGAAATAGCGCCCGGGCGTGGATTTGCGCCCAATGATTTTGATACCGCTGGGCGGCATATGCAGACAGCGACCGGCTTGGTGCTCGGTCAACACGCCGGTGATGTGGTCGTCCACCACCACCACTTCATCGCACACGCCCAACCACTGACGCGCAAACATACCGATCGCCGCCGAGCCGCAACCCACACGCATGCGTTGCTCGGTGACACCATCGACCACCGGGGCTTGCCCGGCTTGCAACAAAAGCTTGGCGCCGTTTTCAATCTGCACTTCCACCGCCTGATGGTTGCCCAGCAAGTGCATCAACTGCAAGGCCATGCGGCCTTGTTTTTTATTACCGCCCGTCAAGTGATGCACGCCGCCCAAGCTGAGCATTTGCGAGCCGTATTCCGCCGTGGTCACATGGCCGACTTCTTCACCGCCGTACAACACCGCAGCGCGCTCATCACCCAGATAGCGGTCGGTATCAATCTTCACTTTGAGGCTGCAATAGCTGAAGATGCCTTCGGTCACCACGGTCACCATGTCCACGCCCTGCGAGCGTGAGGCCACGATAAACGGTGCAGGCTTGTAATCGGGGTAAGTGGTGGATGCGCCTATGCCGGTGACAAACACGCCGCGCTCTTGGCAGTCGCTTGAGGGCATGGACTGCGGCATGGTGTCTGCATCAGCACGAGGCAACAAGGCCTGTGTGTCGCCGAGAGAAGCGGATTGGCGATTCAACCAAACCACCGGGTCCAGACGCACCAGCACGCCATCTTGGTTGGCGTAGCGGTCGCAAGCACCGACTCGGCCTTCGGAAATTTGGCAGAGAACCGGACAGGCATTGCATTCCACCTTGCCCTCGCGCACCGGCCCGTGCTTGGGCTCGACCCGTTGCAGGCCCAAGGGCAAGCCGCTGTCAGTGGCGGGCAATCCATCGGTGTGTGTGGTGCTGGGTGTGTGCATGCGAGTTTTGAGGGGACTGAATGCCTTGGAGTCTTTGACGCATTATGCTGTGGGCTCAGACGGTTCAAAATTCAAAAGAAAGCATTCAGGAGAAGTCGCATGGCCACCGCAGCAATCGAAGAAGCATCAGGCAAAGTCGTCATCAAGAACATCGGGCTGCTGCTCTCAGGCGATATAGACAAACCCATTCTGGAGGCCGACACCATCGTCGTCATGGACGGCATCATCACAGGCGTGGGCAAGTTCAAAGACCTGGACACCGAAGGCGCGAAAACCACCATCGATGTGCGCCAGACTTGCGTGGCGCCCGGCTTGATAGACAGCCATGTGCACCCGGTGTTCGGCGACTGGACACCACGGCAAAACCAAATCGGTTGGATCGACTCGACCATGCACGGCGGCGTGACCACCATGGTGTCTGCCGGTGAAGTGCATTTGCCCGGACGCCCCAAAGACATCGTTGGATTGAAAGCCTTGGCCATCACCGCGCAACGCGCGTTCAGCAATTTCCGCCCCGGCGGCGTGAAAGTGATTGCGGGTGCGCCCATCATCGAAAAAGGCATGACCGAACATGACTTTGCAGAACTCGCATCTGCCGGTGTGACGCTTTTGGGTGAAGTGGGATTGGGCTCGGTCAAAGCAGGCTATGAAGCCAAAGAAATGGTGGCCTGGGCGCGCAAGCACGGCATACAAAGCACGATACACACGGGCGGGCCGTCCATTCCTGGCTCGGGCTTGATCGACAAAGACGTGGTGCTCGAAGCCGACGCGGATGTGATCGGCCATATCAACGGCGGCCACACCTCATTGTCAGAAGCGCATGTCTGCGAGTTGTGCGAGAAGTCCAGCCGCGCGATTGAGATCGTGCACAACGGCAACGAGCGCGTGGCGATTGCAGCGGCCAAAGCCGCGTTGGAATTGAAATGCCCGCACCGCGTCATATTGGGCACTGATGGGCCGGCAGGTTCAGGTGTGCAACCCTTGGGCATGTTGCGCATGGTGGCCTTGCTGTCAAGCCTTGCCAACATCCCCGCCGAGTTGGTGTTTTGTTTTGCCACCGGCAACACCGCACGCATTCGCAATTTGAATTGTGGTTTGATTGAAGTGGGTCGCGCTGCAGATTTTGTGTTCATGGACCGCGCACAACACACCGCTGGCCGCACCTTGCTGGAGAGCGTGCAACTCGGCGACATACCCGGCATTGGCATGGTGATGATTGACGGCTTGGTGCGATGCCAGCGTTCGCGCAATACGCCGCCAGCGACTGAGGTGCCGGTGATGGTGCATTGATCACAGAATTTGTATGACATTATTTTTTTAATTGTCATACAATTTGAATAGCTGTTAATCAGGCACCCTACAACAAGGAGCAGGCATGCTATCTGTTCGCTTACCAGAATCCATTGAGCGCGATCTGACACAGTTTTGTGCCTCACGCAATTTGACCAAATCACATGTAGTGCAAGAAGCTTTGGCTGAGTACATGGTGGCTGCAAAGTCAGACGTCACAGCCAAGCAACTTCCCGAACCTGACCTGTCATTTCTGTCACCCGATGACCCTATCCGCCAATTCATCGGCATAGCCAAAGAAGGCCCCAGCACCGACGAGTGGATGTCGATCACCCGAGGCGATGACTGGAACAAGCCATGATTCTGGTGGACACCAATGTGCTTCTAGACATTTACAAAGCAGACGCTATTTGGATGCCCTGGTCAGTCAAGCAATTGCGCCGCGCGAAGCAGGGTCAATTGGCCATCAATATGGTGGTGTATGCCGAGTTGACTGCTTACCCGACAGAACACAAATTAATCGATAAATTTCTGGCGACATTGAGTATCCAAGTGCTTGATCTGACGCGTCCTGCTGCTTTACTGGCAGGCAAAGCTTTTCGCCAATACCGACAAAGCGGTGGCACCAAGACAGGTGTGTTGCCTGATTTTTTTATTGGCGCTCATGCCCAAGCAGAAAAATTCAAATTACTCACCCGCGATGCAGGCCGTTACAAAACCTACTTTCCAAAAATCAGATTGATTTGCCCTTGAAAGCCCATTGAATGACGACCTCAACCGACAGCAGCCCTCCTTTACTGCATATCTCTGAAGGTGTGGCCTGCATCACGCTCAACCGCCCGGCGCAACGCAACCGCTTGGAAAACGCAGACCTCAGCACATTGCTGCAACAGTTTGAACAGATCAACACCGATGAAACCGTGCGTGTCTTGGTGTTGACCGCCAACACACACGGCCAGCCCAAGCCGGTGTTTTGTGCGGGCTATGACATTGGCGGCTTTTCAGTCAACGCACAAGGCTCGACCGCTTTTGAAAAAGCACCTGAGGCATTGGCGGCCATGCGCCCAATCACCATTTGCGCGTTGAATGGCAGTGTGTATGGCGGCGCCACCGACTTGGTGTTGGCCTGCGACCTGCGCATTGCTTTGCACGGCATTGAATGGCGCATGCCTGCTGCGGCTTTGGGCTTGCATTACTACCCCAGCGGTTTGCAGCGTTACGTCAGCCACTTTGGCGTGGCCGCGGCCAAACGCGCATTTTTAACCGCGCGTGTGTTCGATGAATCACAACTGCATGCCTTGGGTCTGTTTGAAAGCTGGCACTCGCCCGAAGAATGGGGCAGCCGCTTGCAAGCCTTGGTCGATGATGTACTGGCACTTGCCCCGCTCGCTGTTCAAGCCACCAAACAATCCTTGAATGAGATTGCAGCTGGCGGCTATGACGAACACCGCTTGCGCCAGCGCGAAACCGCCAGCTCACACAGCGCGGATTTTGCCGAAGGGCTGGCCGCTTTTGCTGAGCGACGCCAACCCGTTTTCAAAGGCAAATAAAAACCGTTGCAAGCACAACGTTGAGTGAAATTAACTGCGTCTTGGCATGCGCCACGGCAACATGGCTTGCACCACCGGCGACACCAATCGCGGCACATACAAAGTTTCGTGAAAACTTTGCACTTCTTCACCGAGCAATCTGCTTTTGAGCAATGCACGTTGGTAAAAAGGTGTGTCTTCCAGTTGCTCTTGAACCTGTACTGTTGATTCACTGCGCATGCGTCTTTGTATGCGCCACAAGGTGGGCGACAGGGCCTGTCTGGGCGGCGCGTCAAAGTGTTGCACGCTGCCGTCGGGCATGAAACGCAGTGCCAGCAATTTATCGCCCTGCTGTCCAGCTTTGCCTTGTATGTCGTAAATCACTGCAGTGCTGCCGTCCTTCATAGGACTGCGCGACCAGTCCCATTCATGGCAAGCATGTTGAATGGGTTCATCGCCTTCGTTGGAATCCAAATAGGCATTGCCCGTCCAACATTGCCCCGGGCTTTGCATGTCCACTTCCACTCTGGCAGATGGCGCCAGCGGTCCCCAGCGGTGCTTGCCGTGCGGGTCAATCGGCGTGCTGAAGTTAAACCAAGTATCTGCATGCACACGCACTTGGCCACGCACCCGGTGCGGCCATGGCACGGCCACTTCATCGATATCAATCACCAGCGTGCCGGCCTCCATGCGCCACTGGCTCGGGCCAATGGTGAACTGGTGTTCATCGCGGTGGCAATGTCTGGCACCGCGCTCGGTCATGGTCCAGCGACCTGCGTCTTTGCTGTACAGCGCTACATTCAATGAACAATGGTTCTCAGGGTCGCTGCTACCGCCTTGGCGACGTTTCCATGCGTAATAGGGCGAAAACACACTGCCGACAAATGCAATAAAGGTCAGGCCGTGCTGGCCATCGTCACTCAGTGCGTCAAGGTACCACCAGAGGTAACCGTTGGACGCCACTGGCTGGTCAAACCGAGGTCTGCCATCAATGCGGCGGCCGCCAACTGCCCCGACATGGCGGCCATCGGCACCCCCGGCCCCGGATGCACGCTGCCCCCCGCCAGATACAGACCCTGCGCTTGACTGCGGGCGTTCGAACGGGCGAAGGCTGCCATCCATCCATGTGTGGCTTGACCGTACAAGGCCCCGCCGGTCGCCGGGAATAACTGGTGAAAGTCCTGAGGGGTAGTGCGTATGCATGATGCGGAGGACTCCAATGAAAGATGCAAACCAGCGTTTGCCATGCGGGCCTGACTGCTGCGTGCACAAGCTTGTAATTCATCGTCAGACATGTGCTTGTCGCCACGTGCAGGTGCATTCACCAAGCACAGCAAACGTTCTGCACCTGCCGGTGCCGTGCCCGTGCCACGGTCTTGGGCACACACGTACACCGTGGGTTGCAGTGGCATGCGTTGATGCGCAAATATGTCGTCAAACTCGCTGGCGTAATCGCTGTTGAAAAAAACATTGTGCCGGTCCAGGGACATGCCGCGGGTGTCTGCATGCATGGACCATGTGAGCGCAGACAGCGACCGTGCTTGCACTTTGCCTGGCACGGATTTTTGCAAGCCTGGTCCCAGCAAACCTTTTCGCAACGCGGCGATATCGCCATTGAACACCACACTGTCAGCGCGCAAACTGTCGCCACTGGCCAAGCGCACACCGCTGACTCGCCCTTGGTTCAATTCGATGCGTTCGCATTCGCTGTTGAATACATAGTTCACGCCTTGTGCTTGCCCCAGACGCATCAAGCAAGTGGCCAATGCATGCATGCCTCCGTTGACCGTCCACACGCCGTCCATTTCCACTTGTGCGATCAACATCAAGGTGGCGGGTGCTTCCCACGGCGAAGAGCCACAGTAGGTGGCATAACGCGCAAATAACTGGCGCAAACGCGGGTCAGTGAAATGCCGCCCCAGGCTGTTCCACAAACTGCGCATCGGCCCGACAGATGCCAATGTGGCCAGGCCACGCGGTCCCAATTGGGTCATCATCTGCGCCATGGTGGGCGACGGCGATTTGATGAACGGTCCTTCAAGCGCGTCATACACCTGACGCGCGGTGTGGCAAAACTGTGCAAACCGCTGGGCCTCTGCGGGGCCGGCAAAACGCGCCACGGCGTCTAAAGACTGTGCAGGGTCGGCATACAAATCCAGTTGTGAGCCGTCTTCCCAGAAATGACGCGCCAATATATCCAAAGGCTGAATTTGCAACTGCGATTCGAGCCGCGTGCCTACCGAGGCCATGATCTGGTCAAACACCCAGCGCATGGTGAACACGGTAGGGCCGCTGTCAACCGGCATGCCGCCAGGCATCAATTGCCTGATCTTGCCGCCGGGCGAATTCGCCTTGTCAATCACGGTGACTTGCAAACCCGCATGCGCCAATTGCAATGCACTGACCAGTCCCGCCATGCCCGCACCCACCACCACCACTTTGTGATCAGCCATGCGGCACCTCTTGGGCAGGTGCGTCAGACATCACCCCAGACCACTGTCCTGCGCGCCTCAATACGCGCATGCGAACAAACATGGATTCGTAGAAAAAATCGTTTTTATGGGCGGCGGCTATCGCTTGTTGATGGGCGCCTGTATGGGCATAGGCCATCATCGAGGGAGTATCTTTCCACAAACTGAACGTGCATTGCCTGACCAAAGGCGCTTCACCCAAGCCCATGGCAAGTTCACAGCCAGGTGCGTTTTTCAAATCGTCTTGCGCGGCGGGCGCATAGCGCCAAAAGGCCACTGCTTTGGCTGGACGGATGCTGGCCCGTGTGAGCGCGACCATGCCTGCCGAGCGGGTGTCCATGTCAAGGTATTTGCCCAAATGCTCGGGGGCGGTGGCATCCCACATACGGCCATCCCACGAACCGCGCGCTGAGGTGACCGCCAGTGCTGTGATGAAAAATGATTTGGCGCGATCAGCATAAGCCTTGACCGCGTTGCTGTCGATGAATTGGTCCGCTTGTTCAGCGTTTTCAAACATGCAGACCAAGCCTTGGTGTGTGGCGCTGGGTCGCAGCACAAACCCACCTTCATGGCCACTGCCCATGACCTTGGTGAACAACAGGCCTGGTGTGTCTTTGAAAGCGGCCGCGCCTTGCACCAAACGCATCCAGCCCCACGCTTGGTGTGCCCTTAAAAAGTCGACAAGCAACACCACCACCACACCTGAAACTGCCATGGAAACGGGGTCTTGGTTAACCATGGACAGCTCATGTACGTGGGTGATGGCGCGGCTCAGTTCAACATTACTTGGCCGCCACCTGGGCAGGTTTGCTACTCGGTGGTGGCGTCAGTTCTGGAAAGTCCTTGGCCATGGGGGCGCCAAACAGCGGTTTGTATGCCCCTTGGTGACAGGTGTTGCAATTGAGTTTGGCCACGTCCCCCAACTCACCCTTGCGGTTGTCGGGGAAAACCGGTGTCAAAGGTTCCATGTAGTTGACATTCAAATCACGCGCCATGCGGATGCCGTGCCACGCGGTGACCCGCTGAGGCGGTGCATCTTCCCAACTTTGGAAAGCGCGGCTGTTGTGACAGTAAGTGCAATTGACTCCCAACGAGGTTGACATATGGGTCATCAGTCCATAGGTCCATTCGGTTTGTTTGGTGGAATGCCTGTTGCCCGAGGGCAAAGGTGTTGGACCATTCATGCGAATGTCTTTGGCTTGCAACAGGAAAGGCGTGAAAGGATCGTTGGGCAGCGAGGACAAATTGACCACGGCAGCCGGTTCGTTTTGTCCGGCTTTGTCACCCAAGAAATTAGACCCTGGCGGTTCGTGACTTTGTGTGAACCATATGGCCGATGGCACTGGCTGACCTCGGTGACAGGTGTAACAAGTGACGCCGGTTTCTGCCACGTGCGGTTTCCATTCAGTGTTGATGTATTGCGTCATTTGCAGCATGCGACGTGCCACTACCTTGGTGTATTTTTCATCGTCTGCGAAATTGGCAGGGTTGTGGCAATACACGCAACCGCCATCGTTGGGAGACACCCAAGATGTCATGGAAACCATCAAACGGTTGAACTGCGCGGTGCTGAGATTACCCAGCACTTGCACATTCTTGTAGGTCTGCGATGCTTTCGGGCCTTCGCCTGGGGCCTGCGGGATGGCGACTGGCGCGACATTGGCATCGGCGGTAGCAGCCAGCAGTCGGGTGTTGTACACCTGCACCATGCCAGTGCCACGGTAGCCGTGTTGCACGCTGTTGGGAACCGGTAATTCGCAACCAGACAGCAACACTAACGCTGCCAAGCCTGCTGCGCATTGCCATAAGCGGCGTGTCCACTTTGTTGAATTCATGGCTTGGCTCCCAAGGTCAGTGCTGGATCGATCACAGGGGGAAATACGTTGGGATAAGGCGGTGCTACACCGTGCTTGATCGCCCACAAATACCAGTTATCAACCACCGTACCGGTGAGCAAAATGCCGATGCCGCCAGTCAACGGACACAGCACAGCAAACCACCACGCCCAACGGTGGATGGATTCCATGGTGGCGTTAAAGCCCATGGTCCAACGCCAGAACAAACCAGCGCGCTCGGAAGCAGTACCACGATCGACGATTTGCTCAATTTCGCGCTCACCGCCGTAACGCGTCACGGCCAAGATGGTCGCGCCGTGCATGGCAAACAACAGCACCGAGCCATACAAAAACACAATCGACAAAGCATGGAACGGGTTGTAGAACAAGTTGCCGTAGCGAATGGACAAAGCCGCCGTCCAGTCCAAGTGCGGGAAGATGCCGTAAGGCACAGCCTCACCCCATGAACCCATCAAAATCGGGCGGAAAAAACCGAGTACGAAGAACAACCACAGCGCCGCGGCAAATGCCCAAGCGACATGCGTACCCATTCCCAGCGCAATGGCACGTCGGTACATACGCACCCACCAAGCCAATACCGAGATGGACAACAACAAACCCACAATCAAAAACCAACCGCCTTGGTTCAAGGGCGGCATTGACAAACCATATTCCGGTGGTGGCGGTTCAAGCGCCAACCAGAACAACTGACGCACCAATTGAACCGGATCCCAGTTGACCGAAGCCAACATGTTCAAACCGATGATGTTGAACGCCAGCATGCCGCAAACCAATGACAACACACCAAAACCACCCAAGTAAATGGGTCCGAGTTGTGCATTGCCGATCTTGCCCAATAACCAGAAGATGGCAGGGTGTCCAAAGCGCGGGCTGTTGCCGGGGCCGAGTTCGGTGCCGTGGTGCACTGGTCCCCGGGCTTGCACCGTGGTGAAAAGGTTGTAGTAGTCAGCCATTTATGTTGCTCCTGTCAAGCGTCAAGGCCACTGAGACCAGATGGGCAGATTCAGCCACCAGCCCCACCATTCGGGCCAGCCGCGACTCCAGAACGGACCGCTGATGACAATGCACAAGGCACTGAAAGCCACAGCAGCCATAGCGAGAAACACGCCGAGACGGTGGATACCCAAGGTGCCGATGGAGTAACCGATGGTGTCGCGGAAAAACGTGTCTTCGTGTTCAGGCGTTTTGACAACCTGGCCCTTGCCGGGATTGGTGGCCGACAAAATCAAAGCACCATGCAGCGACAACGCGAACGTGGTGGCAAAGAAGAAACTCACCGCCAGCATGTGTGCGGGGTTGTAGTGAAAGTGCAGGTATTGGTAACCAACGTTGGAGACCCAATCGAGGTGGCTGTAAATACCGTAGGGAAATGCATGGCCCCATCCACCCATCAACACCGGACGAATCACTTCAAGCGTGAAGTACGCAAATATCGCCATGCTGAATGCCGCAGGCACGTGATAGCCCATGCCCAACTTGCGACAGATTTCTACTTCACGCAATGCCCAGGATACAAACGCGCCCAGCGCACAAATCGTGATGAGTTGCCACAACCCGCCTTCCATCAGCGGCGCAAAGCGCAGGCCGTAGGACAAATTAGGGGGGGCAATACTGATTTGCCAAAGATTCCAAGTTGGGCCTTGTGACGCACCCCACAAAATCATGGCAGTACCGAGAAATGCAAAAAAGATGGTGGTGACCCCGAAAAAGCCCACATAAAACGGACCTAACCAAAAGTCAAACAAATCACCACCGACAAGGGTTCCACCTCGCACTCGGTATTTTTTTTCAAAGCTGAGCATGGCCATGTGTTAGCCCTCCTGCCGCAAGTGATGTCACAAAGAAATTAAAAAATGCAGGTGCTGTCTTTTAAACAGCACCTGCCGGTGCTGACAAAGTTCAGGACTTTTCGGCAGGAACAGCCGCAGGCATGGGCGAGTTTTGCGCCGATGCAGCTACAGGCTTTTTCGCGCCATCGAGCCAGTTGAACTTGTTCGTGCTGAGCAAAATGAGATGGATCATTGCTGCCAAACCGAACAGAAAAATACCCTGGACCACCATGGCCCGCAAAGGGTCGTACAAGCGCCAAATTCTCCACATGATGCTTTCTCCTAAATGATGTGAGACATGAACGTATAAACCGAAGCCTTCACACCCGAGATGATGTTGGGCATGTTCTCCGCCCCGGGCAGCCAGGATTTCCAGCGCATGCCAATCAATTGACCGACAACCGCAAAAGAAAGCAAGACAACGAAACAGGGAACAAAAATCAGAACAAACGCAATCCGTTCATCCCAGTCGGATGATTTATGCGTCTCAAAAGAGGTGGTGTTAGCCATGGGTTTACTCCGTTCGGTTAAAGAACTTGACTCAGAACCAGGGCCGCCATGCCCAGACCAAGATGTGAGCCAGCACAGCGACTGCTGTGAAGCCAACGGTTCCTTGGATCCAGAACTGGTGGAACTCCTGAGCCTCTTCGTCAGTCAGGCCGGAAATAGATGTCCGATGATTTGACATGCGATGCTCCTTCTTCAAAATGGCCGTAAGGCCAACGCTGCGCCCAACCCGCGCAACCTGGGCAGCCGCAGCAGGTGCTGCGACATCGGGGTACATCCACAGGCACACACCTGTGAAAGCAATTCATTGCATGGCTTCATGCGGTCTCTCCCAAACCAAGCTCAGCACCGGCGGAGCGCACATGGTCTTCGGTGACCAACTCCACGCCGCTGGAGCGCGCCTTGCCTTCGGCCAGATCTCGCAAACGCTTGGCTGCAGAAATTTGCACCAGCACCGGCTGGCCTGCCACCAAAGACTGCAAACGCATTTGCGCCGCGTCGTCCCACGGTGTGTTCTCTTGCGCACCACTGATGCCGCGTGCCAAGGTGGCATCCACCTTGTCCATGTCGGTGCCCAGCGGCAGAATGTGGAACAAGGCATCGAACAAGCAGTTGCAACACTCTTGAATGAGGTAAGTTGCACCGCTGTAGCCCATGAACGGCGTACCGGTATGGCGGCGGATGATGGCGCCAGGAAACGATGCAGGAATAAACGAGGCCTTCATCGGACCGGTGCTGCCGGCTTCTGCCAGGTACATGCGTTCGTTGTAGCTGCCAAACAAAATCAGCGGCATTTGTTTGTGGACCAACTCACGCACAGCCGCGTTATCGGTTTTTTGCCCCGGGATACGCGAGACCGCAAACTTACAAGGCATGCCCATTTCTGTTTCCAAAAATTTACGTATGCCACGCGCGTATGTGTCTGTGGCCACCACCGCGAAACTGGCGGTCGCAAAAAAGTCTTGGGTGACTGAGCGCCACAAGTCCCACACCGGTTTGATGGTGGTGTGGCGCTCGCGTTGAATGAACGGCTCGGGGTCCAGCCCCAGCAATTCGCCGAGCTTGCGCAAAAATTTGGTGGTGCTGTGCAAGCCGATGGGCGCTTGCAAATAAGGACGGTCCAGCGCCTCGCACAACATGCGACCGAATTCGCGGTACATGCAAATGTTGACATCGGCTTCCACCAGTTGCGACACCTCGGCCAAATGGCTGCCCAAGGGGAACACCATGTTGATGTCTGCGCCTATGCCTTGCACCATGCGTCGGATTTCAGCCAGATCGCTGGGGCTGTTGAATGTGCCGTAGCAAGGCCCGATGATGTTGACGCGAGGCTTCTCGCCTTCTTTGCGAACACGCTTAGGCACTTTTTTCATGCCGTATTCGGTCCACAACCAATACATGGCGCGGTTGGCGCATTGCCACTGGTCTTCGTCGATGGTGCGCGGCAAAAAGCGCATCAGGTTGGTGCCCTCGGGAGTGACACCACCGCCGATCATTTCGGCAATCGAACCGGTAACCACCACGGCAGGCAAATCAGGGTCGAGCACTTGGTGGGCACGCTTCATCGCGCCCTCGGTGCCCTCACGCCCAAGTTGTTCTTCGGCCAGACCGGTCACCACGATAGGCAATTCATGCGGTGGCAATGCATCCGTGTAATGCAACACCGACGTGACAGGCAGGTTTTCACAGCCGACCGGTCCGTCGATGACGACTTGCAGTCCTTTGATCGCGGTGAACACATACACCGCTCCCCAGTAACCGCCAGCTCTGTCGTGGTCTAGAACAAACATCAGCCCATCTCCTCGGCTTTGCGTTTTTTCTGTTTTTTCTCGAACTGGCGACGCACTTCTTTTTTGAAGTCTGGGTGCATAACGGGAACGTTCTCCCACACTCCGGCTTCATCGCCTTGTCCGACTGATCCAAAAAACGCCTTCATTTCATCGAACCGGGCCTGGTTACCGATGGCCGCATTGACCACTTGAATCAGCGAACCGGCACCGGCCACGCCCATGAGCGGGCGGGCAGAAATAAGGTTGGTGAAATACAGCGAGGGAATACTCAACTCTTTGGCCGCTTGCACCACTGGCGTGGTGCCGATGGCGAGTTGCGGTTTGAACTCGTGCATGGCTGCCAAGTCTTGTTCCAGCGACGCGCGGAACTGCACATGCACGCCTTTGGACTGCAGCCACTCGGCATCGTGTGCATTCCATGGTGTGGCAGGGCAGGCGCTGCCGACATAGCGCAAATCGGCACCACATTCGATCAATAAACGCGCCACCAACAACTCGGAACCTTCGTAGCCGCTCAAGGTGATGCGGCCATTGATTTTTTGCGATGCCAACACGCCGCGCATAGCACCCAATGTTTGGTTGCGTGCAGCGTCGATTTTTTCTTGCGACACATCACAGGCTTTGCCAATCGCGCCCAGCCAATCATGGGTACCATCGATACCAACAGGTGCGGAACCCACCACCGGGCGACCGGCCGCTTGAAATTCGCGCACGCTGGCGGTGTAAAAAGGATGAATCGCGGCCACCGCTTTGCAGTCCAACGCCGCATACAGCTCGCGCCATTCGCGTGTAGGAACAACAGTGCCGACCGCCAAGTCCATGGGTCCGATCATTTGCGCAATGATCATGGGGTCTGCAGGGAACATTTCACCCAGCAAGGTGATGGTGGGTTTGCTGCTGCGGCCTTGGCGCGGTGCAGCCACTGGACCGGCCATGGCTTCTTGGCGGGCGTAATGCAACATGGCACCCGCCAACACATCTTTGGCTTCGGCGTGTGTAGGCACACCAAAACCGGGTACATCGATACCGATGATGCGAACGCCGTTGATTTCTTTGGGCAACAACTGCAAGGGTACGCCACTGGCTGTGGGCACACACAGGTTGATGATGACAATGCAATCGAGTGTTTTTGGGTCGGCTTGCTCGTACACCGCATCGCGGATGTCTTCAAACAATTTGCCTGTGACCAGTGTTTCCGAATTGAACGGCACATAACCGACCGTGCGGCGGGCGCCGTAAAAATGTGAGGTGAAGGTCAAGCCATACACACAACACGCCGAACCGCTCAGGATGGTGGCGGTGCGACGCATGCGCAAACCCACACGCAACGAACCAAACGCCGGACACATGGACTGCGGTTGGTCATGCGGACCTTTGGGGTAGTCGGCTGCGTACTGCGCCAACACTTCGCTCTTACCGGCCTTGGCGGCAGCGTCAAGCAATTGGTCTTTACCGGCATGACAACCCAAACCATCGGCCGCAGTGGCCGCAGCATTGGGCAAAGGTGTGATGGGAATGATGTCGCTCATGCTGTACTCAGACTTCGTCGTAAACCACTTCGAGGGTGGGCTTGTCGATGACGGTTTTGCCGGTCATGTCAACTTCTGTGGCGGGCGTCATGACAAAGTCGCGGCCGGTCACATCAGCGCTGAACAGACCCAACAACTGGTCTTGCGTTTGCGGCTTGGGTCGTTGCGGCGGAGCCTCGGCCACGTTTTTGGCCAACTCGGCAAACAGCGAACCCCATTCACCATCTGGCTTGCCGATGATTTCGTAGCTGGCACTTTTGCGGCGGATGTCTTCGTTGGCAGGAATGGCGGCCAGCACAGGAATGCCTGCGTTGGCGGCAAACGCCTGCGCTTCGCCCGTGCCGTCGTCTTTGTTGATCACCATGCCGGCCACGCCGACATTGCCGCCGAGCTTGCGGAAATATTCCACCGCGCTGCACACGTTGTTTGCCACATACAGCGACTGCAAATCGTTAGAGGCCACGACGATGACTTTTTGGCACATGTCGCGGGCAATCGGCAAACCGAAACCGCCGCACACCACGTCACCCAAAAAGTCGAGCAATACGTAGTCAAAACCCCACTCGTGAAAGCCGAGTTTTTCCATGGTTTCAAAGCCATGGATGATGCCGCGTCCGCCGCAACCGCGACCCACTTCTGGGCCGCCAAGTTCCATGGCGAACACGCCATCACGAATGAAGCAAACGTCACCGATCTTGATTTCTTCACCCGCGAGTTTTTTCTTGGATGAGGTTTCGATGATGGTGGGGCAGGCTTTGCCACCGAACAGCAAACTGGTGGTGTCGCTCTTCGGGTCACAACCAATGAGTAAAACTTTTTTGCCTTGCTGCGCCATCATGTAACTGAGGTTGGCCAACGTGAAGCTTTTGCCAATTCCGCCCTTGCCGTAAATGGCAATGATTTGGGTTTCCTTGGTGACTTCGCCGGTGTGCACAGGATCAGGCTCTTGAAAAGCCTCTTGGCGCAGGCGATCGACAAACTGGACAGGCTTTTCGTTGCTTTGTGGGTCGCTCATCGTTGTCTCCGTTTACCAGTCATGGATGAAAATTCATTCCCTTGGTGTGTATTTTTGGGTTTACATTGATTTGTGTCAACCCAAATTGACGTTTTATTGGTCCTGCTAGGGTAATTACTTACCTTTTTTGACCCATCAGCATGCGGGTGTGCAGCGGCATCGGGTTAGCGACCGGCTCGACCGACTCAAAACCCGCCTCAATCATGAACCCGCGCAATTCAGCCGGGGTGCGCAATCTGCCGCTGCCCATGGCCAGCAAATAGAAATGAAAGTACGCATCTCCGACAGGCGGCTCACCGGCGGGTTGGGCCATCGGCTCTGCCAGCAGCAATCGTCCGCCGCTGGGCAGCGTCTGGTAGATTTTTTGCAGCAAAGCCTTGACGACAGCGTCTGGGTGGTCATGGGCCACGCGCACCAGCGTGACCAAATCCGCACCCTTGGGCAGGGCGTTGCTGATGAAACTGCCTGCGTGCACTGTGACCCGCCCGGACAAACCCGCTTGCTCCATGCGCTGAGCCGCCAATGCTGCGACAGGGGGCAAATCCATCACATGCAAATGCAAACTGGGAACATGTTGTGCCAGCGCCATCACCCAGCCGCCCTTGCCGCCGCCAATGTCCAGCACTTGTCGGTGTCCGGTAAAGTCATATGCCGCCAACAATTCCTCGATGACGAAACGCTGAGATGCAGACATCAGCTCGGAATAGCGAGCGACTTTTTCTGCCTCCCAGCCTTGCGGGCTGTCGCCATTCATGTAGGGCCAATAGGCCTGCATGTGCGGCTGCATCTCGTCCCGCAACAAGGCAAGCGGGTCGCGCATGTCGTCAAACAGCACCGCGTTGTGCTCGATCATCAAACGCAAGCCCGGGTCAGCGGCCACCGGTGCGCCCAAAGCCCCCAGCCCATAACTGTCAGGGCCGCGTTGCTCGATCAATCGCAATGCCATGGCGGATTGCAACAACCGCTGCATGGCCGCAGGTGGCATGCGGCAATGTTGCGCCAACTGTGACAGCGAACGCGGTTGCTCGCGCAACCACTCGAAGACTTGTAAACGCACACATGCCAGCAGCACTTGCGAATGCACAAACCCCGCCATCACCTCAAACAGTTGTGCAGCACGGCGGCGCGTCACCCAGCGGGTCAGCGGATTGCTGATGGCCCAGCGATAAAACGCCGGAGAAGTCATCCAACGGTCTAAACGTTGGTCCCATTGCTGACGCCAGCTCGGCCGCTCTGTGGCTTGCGCAGCCTGCGTTTTGGCCAGATCAAGACTTTTCATGGTGCACAAATATCAGGCGCTGACCCGTTTGGGTGAGCTGACCAATTGGCGAGAAATCTGCGCGCATGCGTCCGGTGGGACCAAGCGTTCTGATTCGCTCAACACCAATTGCTGCATGGCTGCGCGACTCTCGCAAGCAGGTACCGAATTCACGGCGGTTTGCATCAGTGCATTGAAATAATCCAACGCGCCCACCAAACCCAAATCGGCAGCGGCACTTGGGCGGCCATGGTGCGCATCTTGTCCGGCGGGTTTGCCCAATTGATCGGCTTGCATCATCACATCGCGAATATCGTCAGCGACTTGATAAGCCTCACCCAAGGTGTCTCCAAGTTTGCGCCACGGTGCGGGGTCAACACCCGCAGCCAATGCGCCCGCGCAAGTGGCAGCGACAAACAACGCACCGGTTTTGGCGCGTTGGTATTGGCTGAGTTCCACACGTGATTCGCATTCCCACGCCTGTCCGGCGACGATGCCATCGGGCGCGCCAACGCCATCGCTGATGATGCCGAGCAATTGCACGGTTCGCATCGGGTGCAAACGGCCGCTGTACGCCAGCGTCTGATAGGCCATGATGATCAAAGCGTCACCGGTCAACAACGCCAATGGCTCGCCAAATTGTTTGTGTACCGTGACTTGACCTCGGCGCATATCGGCATCGTCAAAACAGGGCATGTCATCGTGAACCAATGATGCGCAATGCAACAGCTCTATGGCCACAGCTGCTGCATTGGTCAGCGCGAGATCGTCCTCACCACAGGCCTTGGCAACCGCCAGGCATAACTGCGGACGGATACGCGCACCGCCTGGAAACACCGCATGTCGCATAGCCTCCATCAGTCGAGGCGGGGCAGTGCTGGTTTTTGTCCGTGAAAAATGCTGCTCAAGGGCAGCTTCTATGCGGTTAATCAAGCTCATGGGACCCCCTGATGGGGTGGTAACTACCGCACCGACAATTCGACGCGACATCCACAAGTGTCAATTTAACATGACACTATGGTTTGTCAACCAGATATTTCACCAGTCAATGTGCGCTATTTACATGCCCAAGGGGCTGACGCCAAACAACCAGCGGTGCCCGCCGAACAACAAAATGGCCCATACCGCCACCCCAACCAGCACCACGAGCCAGGTGTTGAACATGCGGACGACAGGAGGCGCCAAGTCTGTTGGTGAGGCAAGTGCCGCCAAGCGGTCACGCTGGCGGGCGGCACGGAAATTGAGCATGGCCCACAACAAAAATGCGCCGAACAACACCACATCAGCCGATTTGCCGTTAGACAACAAATGGGCCAGCGCCCACACCTTGACCGACAACACCATTGGGTGGCGCAACTTGGCTTTGATCGCGTTATTCGGCACTTGAGAGGCCACCAACAACACAAGTGCCAGCAACATCAACAAAGCTGCCAAATGGCGCATGCCCGTGGGCGGCACCCACAGCATCGGGCTGTCCCAGCGGATGGCGCTAAACCCATACACCATCAGCACAAAGCCAGTGAGCGAGGCGACGCTGTACGTGCCTTTGTAGAACTTCTCGCCCCACTGAGCCAGCCTTTTTGCACGCCAGTCGTCGGCAAACACACGCACCGAATGGCTGCCCAAAAACAACACCAAACCCAAAATAAACCATGCCATGTCGATCTCCTTGTGAGTTGCCGGTGGGTGCGGTTGTAAGGCCGCCAATAGGTGTCAGGTCAATGCTTGCGCTGCAGTACCCAGTTTGCCAGCGATTGCAATACCCGAGTGTCTGTCAGGCCACTGTGCGCCAGCGCCTGCTGCGCCTGCACGGCCAAACGCGCCGCCTCTTGCTGTGCGCCTTGAAGACCCAGCAATGACACATAGGTGGGTTTGTCGTTGTCAGCGTCCTTGCCGGCGGTTTTTCCCAACACAGCAGTGTCCGCGGTGACATCCAAAATATCGTCCACCACTTGAAAAGCCACGCCCAAGGCTTGCCCGTAGGACAACAAAGCTTGCGTGGTGTCAGCGTTGGCTTGCGCAGCCACTGCCCCCATCACCACGCTGGTTTCCAGCAACGCGCCCGTTTTGCAACGGTGCATTCGCTGCAATTGTTCCAGCGTCAATTGGTCGCCCACACTGGCCAGGTCAATGGCTTGCCCGCCCGCCATCCCGGCGTGTCCGGCACCACGCGCCAGCAAACTGCACAAACCGGCTTGCACTTGTGCAGGAATGTCACTGGCTGACGGCGTGAGCAATTCAAACGCCAATGCCTGCAATGCGTCGCCCGCCAATAAAGCGCCAGCTTCGCCATATTTCACATGCACCGTGGGCTTGCCACGCCGCAGCACGTCGTTGTCCATGCAAGGCATATCGTCATGCACCAGCGAATAGGCATGGATGAGTTCGATGGCGCAGGCAGCGCGCATGCCGGCTTCATGCATCCACGCGGCGGGTCGTTGGGTACACGCCTGCAAACTGGCCAACACCAACAAGGGACGCAAACGCTTACCGCCATCTAACACCGCGTAGCGCATGGCTGGCCCCAAATCGGCGGGTGCGTCATTGGGAACCCATTGCTCCAGGGCTTGCTCGACCAACTGCAGTTGTTCGGCTGTCCACGCATGCAGATCAAAGCCGCTCATTCTGTGCTGCCCGACCAGTTTTTCAAGGTGCCCGCTTCAAGCACTTGAATCTGCCCTTCTACCGCTTGCAACTGTGCGCGACAGTGCGACAACAAAAACGCACCGCGCTGATATGACTGCAACATGTCAGCCAAGGGCATTTGTCCTGACTCCATGCGCGCCACCAACTGTTCGAGTTCTTGCACCGCCGCCTCGTAACTGGCGGGCGGTTCTTGTGTGGTTGTATCGGCGGGGGGCGATTTGGCGGCCTGGGTCATGGTGTCTTCAATGGCTGATTTGCCGAGATTGTAGGTGGGTACTGCAGCGCGGCTACAATCCGCTTCCGTCTGGCCAGGGGGCCAGTTTTTTTGTTTTTCTCCCTGTGGGGAGTCTTTAGGTCAGGGCGTGTCATGTCTGATTTAAGTCTTCAACTGCAGCAGGCCGTCGGCCAACTCCCAGTTACAAGCTATTTTGATGAGGCGCTTTACCAGCGCGAATTGCAAACACTGTTCAAGCAAGGGCCACGCTATGTGGGACATGCATTGTCAGTGCCCGACATTGGCGACTATTTCGCTTTGCCGCAAGAAAACGAAGGCCGCGCGCTGGTGCGTACCGCGCAAGGCGTTCAACTCATCTCCAATGTCTGTCGTCACCGCCAAGCGGTCATGCTCAAGGGGCGCGGCAATTTAAATGACCCGGCCAAGAGCATGGGCGGCAATCTGGTGTGTCCGCTGCACCGCTGGACCTACTCGCCCCAAGGCATTTTGTTGGGCGCGCCGCATTTTCAACATGACCCGTGCCTGAACCTTGACAACTACCCGTTGCAAGAATGGAACGGCATGCTGTTTGAAGCCAATGGCCGAGATGTGGCCGCCGATCTGGCGCACATGGGCCCACGCCAGCAACTCGACTTCAGCGGTTACGCCCTCGACCATGTCGAAATGCACGAGTGCAATTACAACTGGAAAACCTTCATCGAGGTTTACCTTGAGGACTACCATGTCGGCCCGTTTCACCCGGGGCTGGGCAACTTTGTCACTTGCGACGATTTGCAATGGGAACTGAAAGACGAATATTCGGTGCAAACCGTGGGCGTGGCCAATCGACTGGGCAAAGCCGGTAGCCCCGTCTATGAACGCTGGCAACAAGCGGTGCTGAACTACACCCAAGGAGAACCCCCGGCGCACGGCGCCATCTGGCTCACCTACTACCCGCACATCATGGTCGAGTGGTACCCGCATGTGCTGACCGTGTCCACACTGCATCCGATGGGCCCGACCAAAACCATGAATATCGTCGAGTTCTTCTACCCCGAGGAAATCGTTGCTTTTGAACCTGATTTTGTCCAAGCGCAACGCGCCGCCTACATGGAAACCTGCATCGAAGACGATGAAATTGCCGAGCGTATGGACCAAGGCCGACTGGCTCTGATGCGACGCGGTGACAACCAAGTCGGTCCCTACCAAAGCCCCATGGAAGATGGCATGCAGCATTTCCATGAGTGGTACCTCAAACGCATGTCGACATCGCGTTAATGCAAGCACTGTGGATGTTGCTGGCCTCTGCGTTTTTGGCCAGCATGGGGGTTTGCGTGAAATTCGCCTCGGCCTATTTCCATGCCAGTGAATTGGTGTTTTTTCGCGGCTTGATCAGCTTATTGTTGATGGCGGCCTATGCCGCATGGGCCGGCCAGAGCCTGCGAACGCCGGTGCCCGCCATGCATGTTTGGCGCAATATCGTGGGCGTTACCTCCTTGGGTTTGTGGTTTTACGCGCTGGGCAAATTGCCGCTGGCCACCGCCATGACGCTCAACTACATGAGCAGTGTGTGGATCGCTGCTTTCTTGGTCGGTGGCACGCTCATGGGCACATTGGCTGGCACGGCGCTCGATGCACGCAAGCAAGGTCCTTTGGTGCTGGCCGTGCTCAGCGGCTTTGCCGGTGTGGTGATGATGTTGCGACCCACCATTGAGCAAGACCAACTATTTGCAGGCTTGGTGGGGTTGATGTCCGGTTTCATTTCCGCATTTGCCTATATGCATGTGATGGCATTGGGTCGCGTGGGCGAACCGGTCGGGCGCATCGTGTTTTATTTCGCCCTTGGCACCACCGTTGCGGGAGCGTGTGGCATGGCAGTCACAGGCTTGTCTGCCTGGGACTGGTCGCACGCGGTGTGGTTGGTCCCCATCGGCGTGTTGGCTTCGCTGGGCCAAATGTGTCTCACGCGAGCGTATTCACAGGGTGCCACCTTGGTCGTGGCCAATCTCCAATACTCAGGTATTGTGTTTGCCGCGTTGTATGGATTGTTTTTATTTGATGAACAATTGCCATGGATCGGCTGGGCAGGCATGTGGCTGATCATTGCCAGTGGAATTGTTTCTACTGTGTTGCGCACCCGCGCTGTGCCTGATTCACCCGCCGAGGAACATTGATGACCTACACCACGTTGATATCTGCTGCAGATGTAAAAAATTTTCAAGGTGAACTGCGCGTCTTCGATTGCAGCGCCGACCTCAGCCAAGCGCATGCGGGGCGCGAACAATTTGAAACGCAACATATCGCGGGCGCAAGCTTCGCCGACATCAACACCGATTTGTCCAGCCATGATCCCGCCGTAGCGGTCAACAGTGGGCGTCACCCCTTGCCCTCGCGCGAACACTTTGCCGCATGGCTGGGCCGCATGGGCGTTAGCAACCAGACCCAAGTGGTGGTGTACGACCGGCAGGGCATGAATTTTTGTGGCCGCTTGTGGTGGATGCTGAAGTGGTGCGGCCACGACGCGGTGGCGGTGCTCGATGGTGGCTTGCAAGCCTGGGTGGCCATTGGCGGAGAAGTTGCCAGTGGTGCTGCAGCGAAATCCCAAGCCTGCGAATTTGCTTTGCGACCAGCGCTCGTGACATTGCTGCACACCGCCGATGTGTTTGCGGCTTTGGACAAACCTTCGCAAACGATTGTGGATGCCCGCGCACCCGCGCGTTTTCGCGGTGAAACCGAACCTTTTGATCCGGTTGCCGGCCATATCCCCGGCGCGTTCAACCGCCCGTTCACCAGCAATCTGGGGCCGGATGGCTTGATGAAACCTGCGGCGCAATTGCGCGCCGAATTTGACAGCTTGCTGGCGGGGCACGCACCTTCGTCCGTGGTTCACCATTGCGGCAGTGGCATCAGCGCCATTCCCAACCTGCTGGCCATGCAAGTCGCGGGCTTGGGTAGCACGGCCTTGTATGCAGGCAGTTGGAGCGAGTGGTGCAACACCCCGGGACTGCCCTGCGCAAAAGCTTAAGTTATTTGACGCACATTATTTATGATGCACTTTTCTTTTGAATTAATTCTTTAAGATTAAAAAACTCTTTCCCTTGGTTTTGAATGGGTTTTTTTTAATAAGCTTTTAAATTACAG
>CAMDXA010000009.1 GCA_945878065.1 Bordetella parapertussis
TTCTTCAACAACTACCGTCCCCAGTTCTACTTCCGCACGACGGACGTGACCGGCGCGATCGAATTGCCAGAAGGCAAAGAGATGGTGATGCCTGGTGACAACGTGTCGATCACGGTGAAGTTGATCCACCCGATTGCGATGGAAGAGGGCTTGCGCTTTGCCATCCGCGAGGGCGGCAAAACTGTTGGCGCCGGTGTCGTTGCCAAAATCATTGCATAAATCATTTCTTTACTGAGGTCTGGCACTTTGTGTTTGGCCTCAAGCAAGGCTTGATAGGGGTATAGCTCAATTGGCAGAGCGTCGGTCTCCAAAACCGAAGGTTGGGGGTTCGATTCCCTCTGCCCCTGCCACCTGATTGAAAGATTGGGTGAATACCAAGCCCGCCATTTCCCTGGCGGGCTTCGGTCTCTTGAAAAAACAAGTTTTTTGAATACAACCTGACTGCAAACGCCATGTCCACCGCACAGATCGAAACAGTAACAAGCCCAGCTGACAAAGCCAAATTGGCTGTGGCAGTGGCCTTGGTGCTGGCTGCGTTGGTTTCTTTCTACTTTCTGTCGAGTCAAGGTGCATTGGCCCAGTGGGGCGCCTTGATTGTTTGTTTGATCTTGGCCGTTGTGGTTTTTCTCACATCGTTACATGGCAAGCAACTCATTGGCTTTGGCCGTGATGCATGGCGCGAAGTGCTCAAGGTGGTTTGGCCCACCCGCAAAGAAGCCGTGCAAATGACAGCCTATGTGTTTGGTTTTGTTTTGCTGATGGCGGTGTTCTTGTGGTTGACAGATAAAACCGTCGAATGGGTGTTGTACGACTTGATTCTGGGATGGAAAAAATAATGACCGAAGAATCCCTTGAACACACATTGATCACCACTGCACCTGCGCATCCCGATATGCGTTGGTATGTGGTGCATGCTTATTCAGGCATGGAAAAAGCTGTGGAACGCAATATTCACGAGCGCATACAGCAAGCTGGTATGCAATCCAAATTCGGCCGTATTTTGGTTCCCACCGAAGAGGTGGTTGAAATGAAAAACGGTCAGAAAAAAACCACTGAGCGCCGCTTTTTCCCGGGCTATGTGTTGGTTGAAATGATCATGGATGACGAAAGTTGGCATTTGATCAAGCACACCAACAAGGTCACAGGTTTTGTGGGTGGTGCGCGCAATCGTCCTGCGCCTATTTCTCAAGAAGACTTGCTCAAAATTGTCAACCAGATGCAGCAAGGAACCGACAAGCCTCGCCACAAGGTGGAGTTCATGGTCGGTGAATTCATCCGTGTCAAAGATGGCCCGTTCACCGACTTCAACGGTACCGTTGAAGAAGTGAATTATGAAAAAAATAAGATGCGTGTGTCGGTGACCATTTTTGGTCGCGCCACACCAGTTGAACTTGAATTTGGACAGGTGGAAAAAACCTGAGCATTGTTTGGTGTCAGGTCGGAGTGCAAACCCCGATCCGTGCATTGAAGTTTGACCTGCGTTTCCGACTCGGCGCAGGTTGTAGTCAGTGAGTCCTTAACCCCGGGGAGCCCTCAACAGGCGTTTGTACCCGCAAGGAGAAAAGCATGGCGAAAAAAATCGTCGGCTTCATCAAGCTGCAAGTGCCAGCTGGTAAAGCCAATCCATCACCGCCCATCGGGCCCGCATTGGGCCAGCGCGGTTTGAACATCATGGAATTCTGTAAGGCGTTCAATGCCCAGACCCAAGGCGTTGAGCCCGGTCTGCCATTGCCGGTGGTCATCACCGCGTTTGCAGACAAGTCCTTCACTTTCATCATCAAGACCCCGCCAGCGGTCACCTTGATCAAGAAAGCCATCAAACTCGACAAGGGCTCAGCCCGTCCACACGTCGACAAGGTAGGCAAGATCACACGTGCTCAGCTGGAAGAAATCGCCAAGACCAAAATGGTCGACATGACAGCTGCCGATCTGGATGCTGCAGTTCGCACCATCGCCGGTTCTGCCCGTTCCATGGGCGTGACCGTGGAGGGCGTAGTATGAGCCTGACCAAAAAACAAAAATCCTTCGCCGGTAAAGTAGACAGTAACAAGCTTTACCCGTTTACTGATGCATTGAAAATCGTTAAAGAGTGTGCCACCGCCAAATTCGATGAATCTATCGACGTGGCCGTGCAGCTCGGTATTGACGCCAAGAAATCCGACCAAGTGGTGCGAGGCGCCGTCGTGTTGCCTAACGGTACCGGCAAAATTGCTCGCGTCGCTGTGTTCGCACAAGGCGCTAAAGCCGAAGAAGCGTTGGCCGCCGGCGCTGACGTCGTCGGCATGGACGATTTGGCTGCGCGCATCAAAGCAGGCGACATGCCTTTTGACGTGGTCATCGCGGCACCGGACGCCATGCGCGTCGTTGGTACCTTGGGCCAAATTTTGGGCCCGCGTGGTTTGATGCCTAACCCCAAAGTTGGCACTGTCACACCTGACGTAGCCACCGCGGTGCGTAATGCCAAAGCAGGTCAAGTGCAGTTCCGCGTCGACAAGGCAGGTATTGTTCACGCCACCATTGGCCGCCGTTCTTTTGACAGCGATAAGTTGCAGGGCAACTTGGTCGCTTTGATAGACGCCTTGAGCAAAGCCAAACCCGCCACCAGCAAAGGTGTTTACCTTCGCAAACTGGCCGTGTCCTCAACCATGGGTGTAGGCGTTCGCGTCGACACACAAACACTGAGCGCCTAAAGCGCTCGGCATTCAGGGCGGTTTCAATGACCGCCTTGAAGCGGTGGGTCAGTTGGGTTGCAAAACCCGGCTGAGCCATCCAAGACCGTTGGCGTGCAGCCTGACTGCACTTAATTCACCAGCCAACGCAGATGGCGATCCCGCTGAAAAGAATTTTTCTTGACAGTCAGGTCGCTGAAACCGGTGTGTGAAAGGGGCAACCCGATCGCACTTTTTGAAGGAGTAGACCTTGAGTCTGAATCGCAGTGAAAAAGAAGCCGTCGTCACAGAAGTGTCGGCATTGGCTGCACAAGCGCAGACGCTGGTGATGGCGGAATACCGCGGCATCACGGTCGCAGACATGACCAAATTTCGCGCCAGTGCGCGCAGCCAGGGCGTATCGCTCAGCGTGTTGAAAAACACGCTGGCACGCCGTGCTGTCGCCGGTACGTCGTTTGAAGCTGTCTCTGACCAGATGACCGGCCCGCTGATCTATGGTTTCTCTGTAGATGCTGTGGCCGCTGCCAAAGTGGTGGCCGATTTCGCGAAAACCAACGACAAGTTGGTCATTCGTGGCGGCGCATTTGCAGGCAAATCCCTGGACGTCAACGGCGTGAAACAACTGGCAAGTATTCCCTCCAAGGAAGTCTTGCTGGCGCAATTGTGTGGATTGCTCATGTCACCCATGTCGCGTACCGCAGTGGTACTCGGCGCATTGGCGGCGAAAAAAGAAGAGGCGGTTGCCGCGTAAAGCGTGCAGCACTTTTAAAAAATCTGCTGCCGCTTAAGGCAGCCCTGAACGAGTTAAGGAAATCAACATGGCATTCGATAAAGACGCATTTTTGACCGCACTGGACAGCATGACGGTCATGGAACTCAACGAGCTGGTGAAAGCCATCGAAGAGAAATTCGGCGTGAGCGCCGCAGCCATGGCAGCACCTGCTGCTGCCGGCGGTGGCGGTGGCGCAGCTGCTGCTGAAGAGAAAACCGAGTTCAACGTGATGTTGCTCGAAGCCGGTGCCAACAAAGTCGGCGTCATCAAAGCAGTGCGCGAAATCACTGGTCTGGGTTTGAAAGAAGCCAAAGACCTGGTTGACGGTGCACCCAAAGCTGTCAAGGAAGCTGCCCCCAAAGCAGATGCCGAAGCAGCCAAGAAAAAATTGGAAGAAGCCGGCGCCAAGGTCGAGCTCAAGTAATCGGTCCCACAAAGGCTGTTTGTCCTCACAAGGGACATCCAGCCTTTGGCGCTCTCAGAGCGCACCCGACAACCGGTGCTCACCGTTTGTCGAGTGTCTTCTGAGCTGACTGCAGAAGAACCTTGGTTCGGGTTGTGTGCAATGCACAACCGTCCGCCAACGCTGGTAGTGGCCAGCGGGCCAAGCACAACGCACACTTGCCCAGAGCAAACTGTGCGGCCCCAGTCGCCGAGTGAATCAAGTCCGGAGAACTCATGGCCTACACATTTACCGAATGCAAGCGCATCCGCAAAAGTTTCGGCAGCCGCGACAGCGTGCTGGAAATTCCTTACCTGTTACAAATGCAAAAAGACGCGTACACCGCTTTTTTGCAGGCAGATGTTCCACCCAAAAAACGCACCAACGAAGGCTTGCAGGCCGCGTTCGATGCGGCTTTCCCCATCGTCTCGCACAACGGTTTTGTCGAGATGAAATACCTCGAATACAACTTGGCCAAGCCCGCGTTTGACGTGCGCGAATGCCAGACACGTGGATTGACTTTTTCGTCAGCCGTGCGTGCACGTGTTCAACTCATCATTTACGACCGTGACTCATCCACGCCGCAATCCAAAGTGGTCAAGGAAGTCAAGGAGCAAGAGGTCTACATGGGCGAAGTGCCTTTGATGACCGACAAAGGCTCGTTCATCATCAACGGCACCGAGCGCGTCATCGTGTCTCAGTTGCACCGCTCACCTGGCGTGTTCTTTGAGCACGACAAAGGAAAAACCCACAGCTCGGGCAAGCTGCTGTTCAGCGCCCGCATCATCCCTTACCGCGGTTCATGGCTGGACTATGAATTCGACCCGAAAGACATTTTGTATTTCCGCGTCGACCGTCGCCGCAAAATGCCGGTCACCATTTTGCTCAAAGCCATTGGCCTGACACCCGAAGCCATATTGGCCAACTTCTTTGTCAATGACAATTTCCGTTTGATGGACAGCGGCGCACAAATGGAATTTGTGGCCGAGCGTCTGCGCGGTGAAGTTGCACGTTTTGACATCACCGACAAAAGCGGTAATGTCGTGGTTGCCAAAGACAAACGCATCACCGCGCGTCATACCCGCGATCTCGAGCAGTCAGGCACTACGCACATCAGCGTGCCTGAAGACTTCCTGGTCGGCCGCGTCATCGCCCGCAACATCATTGAAGAAGAAACCGGTGAAATCATTGCCAAGGCCAATGATGAATTGACCGAAGTGCTGTTGAAAAAACTGCGCACAAGCGGTGTGCAAGATTTGCAATGCATCTACACCAACGAACTTGACCAAGGCACCTACATTTCGCAAACTTTGCGCAGTGATGAAACCGCCGACGAATTCGCTGCACGTGTGGCCATCTACCGAATGATGCGCCCCGGCGAGCCGCCCACCGAAGACGCGGTGCAAGCCTTGTTCCAACGCTTGTTCTATAACCCAGACACTTACGATTTGTCACGTGTCGGTCGCATGAAGTTCAACGCCCGTGTCGGCCGCGACGAAAGCACCGGTCCGATGGTGTTGAACAACGAAGATATTTTGGCTGTGGTCAAAATTCTGGTGGACTTGCGCAATGGCCGCGGTGAGGTCGATGACATCGATCACCTGGGTAACCGTCGCGTGCGTTGCGTCGGCGAACTGGCAGAAAACCAATACCGCACCGGTTTGGCACGTATTGAAAAAGCCGTCAAAGAGCGTCTTGGTCAGGCCGAGCAAGAGCCTTTGATGCCGCACGATTTGATCAACTCCAAGCCTATCTCTGCGGCGCTGAAAGAGTTCTTCGGCGCCTCGCAGTTGTCGCAGTTCATGGACCAGACCAACCCCTTGTCCGAGATCACGCACAAGCGCCGCGTATCGGCACTTGGCCCAGGCGGCTTGACCCGCGAACGTGCTGGCTTTGAAGTGCGCGACGTGCACGTCACGCATTACGGTCGTGTGTGCCCGATCGAAACACCTGAAGGCCCGAACATTGGTTTGATCAACTCGCTGTCTTTGTACGCGCGTTTGAACGAATACGGTTTCATTGAAACCCCGTACCGCCGTGTGCATGATGCGCAGGTCACCAATGAAATTGATTACCTGTCAGCGATCGAAGAAGCCAAGTACGTGATCGCTCAGGCGAACGCCACCTTGGACAAAGACGACCGCCTGACCGGTGACCTGGTGTCTGCCCGCGAAAAAGGCGAATCCATTTTGTGCAGCAAAGAACGTGTGCAATACATGGACGTATCGCCAGCTCAAATTGTCTCGGTGGCGGCCTCTCTGGTGCCGTTCCTCGAACATGATGACGCGAACCGCGCTTTGATGGGCGCCAATATGCAGCGTCAAGCCGTGCCTGTGTTGCGTGCGGAAAAAGCATTTGTCGGAACCGGCATCGAACGCGTCGCCGCGATCGACTCCGGCACGGTGGTTACCGCCTTGCGCGGTGGTGTGGTGGATTACATCGACGCTACTCGCATTGTGGTGCGTGTGAATGATTCTGAAACCCAAGCCGGTGAAGTCGGCGTGGACATTTACAACCTCATCAAATACCAGCGCTCCAACCAAAACACCAATATCCATCAACGCCCGATCGTCAAGCGCGGAGACAAACTCTCCAAGGGTGACGTGATCGCCGACGGTGCATCCACAGACTTGGGTGAACTGGCTTTGGGTCAAAACATGCTGGTGGCATTCATGCCATGGAACGGATACAACTTTGAAGACTCCATCCTCATTTCTGAGCGTGTGGTGGCCGAAGACCGTTACACCTCGATTCACATTGAAGAGTTGGTGGTGATGGCGCGTGACACCAAGTTGGGCGCAGAAGAAATCACGCGCGATATTCCCAACCTGGCAGAACAACAACTCAACCGTTTGGATGAGTCCGGCATCATCTTCGTGGGTGCAGAAGTGCAACCCGGCGATGTATTGGTCGGCAAGGTCACACCCAAAGGTGAAACCACGCTGACACCGGAAGAAAAACTGCTGCGCGCTATCTTCGGCGAGAAAGCCTCTGACGTGAAAGACACCTCATTGCGCGTGGACCAAGGCTCGCAAGGCACCGTCATCGACGTGCAGGTGTTCACCCGCGAAGGCATTGTGCGCGACAAGCGCGCTCAGCAAATCATTGACGATGAACTCAAGCGTTTCCGTCTCGATTTGAACGACCAGTTACGCATTGTGGAAGCCGATGCATTCGACCGTATCCACAAATTGCTGTTGGGCAAAACCGCCAATGGCGGACCCAACAAATTGGCCAAAGGGACCAAGATCGACAAAGACTATTTGGCAAGCGTTGAGAAATTCCACTGGTTCGATATTCGCCCAGCAGATGAAGAAGTGGCTTCACAGTTGGAGTCCATCAAAAATGCGTTGGCACAAACCCGTCACAGCTTTGACCTTGCGTTCGAAGAAAAACGCAAAAAGCTCACCCAAGGCGACGAGTTGCCAGCCGGTGTGTTGAAGATGGTCAAGGTGTATTTGGCTGTCAAGCGTCGCTTGCAGCCAGGTGACAAGATGGCCGGTCGACATGGCAACAAGGGCGTGGTCTCCAAGATCGTGCCGGTTGAAGACATGCCTTACATGGCGGACGGCACACCGGTTGACATCGTGCTCAATCCCTTGGGTGTGCCTTCACGCATGAACGTGGGTCAGGTGCTTGAAGTGCATTTGGGCTGGGCTGCCAAAGGCATTGGTGAGCAACTGGGACACATGCTGCAAGAAGAATCCAAAGCCGCAGAAATCCGTGGTTTCCTTGAGACTTTGTACAACACCACAGGGCACCAGGAAGACTTGAGCAAAATGGCTGACAAGGAGATCAAGGAAATGGCGCACAACCTGTCATTGGGCGTGCCATTTGCTACACCGGTGTTTGACGGCGCTTCCGAAGAAGACATCCGCACCATGCTCAAACTGGCGTACCCCGAAGATGTGGTCAAAGCCAAGGGCTTGACCGCTGCTCGCACACAAGCGCATTTGTTTGACGGGCGTACCGGCGATGCGTTCGATCGCCCGACCACCGTCGGCTATATGCATGTCTTGAAGTTGCACCACTTGGTCGACGACAAGATGCACGCACGTTCCACAGGTCCTTACAGCTTGGTCACGCAGCAGCCGCTGGGCGGCAAGGCGCAGTTCGGCGGTCAGCGTTTCGGCGAGATGGAGGTCTGGGCGCTGGAAGCCTATGGCGCTTCATACACCTTGCAGGAAATGCTCACCGTCAAGTCCGACGACGTGCAGGGACGTACCAAGGTTTACGAAAGCATCGTCAAAGGCGAGCACGCGATTGAAGCAGGCATGCCTGAATCGTTCAACGTGCTGGTCAAAGAAATCCGTTCATTGGGCATTGATATTGAGTTGGAGCGTTCATGAAATCATTACTCGACCTCTTTAAGCAGTTCACACCTGATGAGCATTTCGATGCCATCAAAATCGGACTGGCTTCCCCGGAAAAAATCCGTTCATGGTCTTTCGGCGAAGTCAAAAAACCCGAGACCATCAACTACCGCACCTTCAAGCCCGAGCGTGACGGTTTGTTCTGCGCCAAGATCTTCGGCCCTATCAAGGACTACGAATGCTTGTGTGGCAAATACAAACGTCTGAAACACCGTGGCGTGATTTGCGAGAAGTGCGGCGTTGAAGTCACACAAACCAAAGTGCGTCGTGACCGCATGGGTCACATCGACTTGGCCGCGCCTTGCGCCCACATCTGGTTCTTGAAGTCACTGCCCAGCCGTTTGGGTTTGGTGCTGGACATGACATTGCGCGACATCGAACGCGTGTTGTATTTCGAAGCGTATGTCGTGACCGACCCCGGCATGACTGCGCTGAAAAAATACGCCATCATGACTGAAGACGAGTACGAGGCCAAGCGCATCGAACTCGGTGACGAATTCCAGGCCAAGATGGGCGCGGAAGGCGTACGCGATTTGTTGGAGAGCATGGAAATCGACATGGAGATTGAAAAACTCCGCAACGATTTGACCGGTTCTGAAATCAAGATCAAGAAAAACGCCAAACGCCTCAAGGTGTTGGAAGCCTTCAAAAAATCCGGCATCAAACCTGAGTGGATGGTGTTGTCAGTGCTGCCAGTGCTGCCGCCCGATTTGCGTCCTTTGGTGCCCTTGGATGGCGGGCGTTTCGCCACTTCCGACTTGAATGACTTGTACCGTCGCGTCATCAACCGTAACAGCCGTTTGCGCCGTTTGCTGGAATTGAATGCGCCTGAAATCATTGCCCGCAATGAAAAGCGCATGTTGCAAGAAGCGGTCGACAGCTTGCTGGACAACGGCCGTCGCGGCAAAGCCATGACCGGCGCAAACAAGCGCGCGCTCAAGTCTTTGGCCGACATGATCAAAGGCAAGTCAGGCCGTTTCCGCCAGAACTTGCTGGGCAAGCGCGTCGACTACTCTGGTCGTTCTGTCATCACCGTGGGCCCAACCCTCAAGCTGCACCAGTGCGGTTTGCCAAAGCTGATGGCTTTGGAATTGTTCAAGCCTTTCATCTTCAGCAAACTGGAGTTGATGGGCATTGCCACCACCATCAAGGCTGCGAAGAAAGAAGTCGAAGCCGGCACACCGGTGGTGTGGGACATCTTGGAAGAGGTCATCAAAGAGCATCCGGTGTTGTTGAACCGTGCGCCTACGCTGCATCGCTTGGGCATCCAAGCTTTCGAACCTATTTTGATCGAAGGCAAAGCCATTCAATTGCACCCGCTGGTGTGTTCCGCTTTCAACGCCGACTTTGACGGCGACCAAATGGCCGTGCACATTCCTTTGTCGGTGGAAGCGCAAATGGAAGCCCGCACTTTGATGCTGGCCTCCAACAACGTGCTGTTCCCCGCCAACGGCGAGCCTTCTATCGTTCCTTCGCAAGACGTGGTGCTGGGTCTGTACTACACGACCCGTGAGCGCATCAATGGCAAAGGCGAAGGCCTGGTGTTTGCCGACATCGGTGAAGTGCAGCGTGCCTTGGACGCCAACGTGGTTGAGTTGACCGCCAAGATCACCGTGCGCATGACCGAGTGGATCAAGGACAAAGTCACTGGCGAATTCTCCAGCAGCACCTCGTTGGTAGAAACCACTGTCGGTCGCGCCTTGTTGTCTGAAATCCTTCCGCGCGGTTTGCCTTTCAGCAACTTGAACAAAGCGCTGAAGAAAAAGGAAATCTCCAAGCTGATCAACACGTCTTTCCGTAAATGCGGTTTGAAAGAAACCGTGGTGTTCGCTGACAAGTTGCTGCAAAACGGTTTCCGTCTGGCCACACGTGCCGGCATTTCCATCTGTATCGACGACATGTTGGTGCCGTTTGAAAAACACGCCATCATCGAGAGCGCTGAAAAAGAAGTCAAAGACATCGAGCAGCAATATGTGTCGGGTCTGGTGACTTCCGGCGAGCGCTACAACAAGGTGGTTGACATCTGGGGCAAGGCTGGTGACGCGGTATCCAAAGTGATGATGGACCAGTTGCGCAAAGAGAAAACCACTGACCGCCACGGCAATGAAGTGGAGCAAGAGTCGTTCAACTCCATCTACATGATGGCCGACTCGGGTGCGCGCGGTTCTGCCGCTCAAATCCGTCAGCTCGCCGGTATGCGCGGACTGATGGCCAAACCTGACGGCTCCATCATCGAAACACCTATCACGGCCAATTTCCGTGAAGGCTTGAATGTGTTGCAGTACTTCATCTCCACACACGGTGCACGAAAAGGCTTGGCGGACACGGCGCTCAAAACCGCCAACTCCGGCTATTTGACGCGCCGTTTGGTGGACGTGACCCAAGACTTGGTGGTCATTGAAGAAGACTGCGGCACCAGCAACGGACAGTTGATGCGCGCCATCGTCGAAGGCGGTGAAGTCATCGAGTCTTTGCGTGACCGCGTGCTGGGACGCACTGTGGCTGAAGACGTGGTTCATCCTGAAACCCGCGAAACTCTGGTGCCAGCCGGCGAGATGTTGGACGAGGATTTGATCGACGAGATCGAATTGCTGGGCGTGGATGAAATCAAGGTCCGCACAGCGCTTAACTGCGAAACACGTTTTGGTTTGTGTGCCAAGTGTTATGGCCGCGATCTGGGCCGTGGCGGTTTGGTCAACGTTGGTGAAGCTGTCGGTGTTATCGCCGCCCAGTCCATCGGCGAACCCGGCACACAGCTGACCATGCGTACCTTCCACATCGGCGGTGCAGCCTCACGTGCAGCAGTCGCGTCCAGCGTGGATGCCAAGTCCAACGGTGTCATCGGCTTTAACGCCACCATGCGCTATGTGACCAACAGCAAAAACGAACTGGTCGTTATTTCACGTTCCGGTGAAATCGTGATTCATGACGAGCAAGGCCGCGAGCGCGAGCGTCACAAAGTGCCTTACGGTGCTATTTTGGCGATCAAGCCGGACCAGAGCATCAAGGCCGGCACCATATTGGCCAACTGGGATCCGTTGACACGTCCTGTGATCACCGAGTTTGCCGGTAAGACACAATTTGAAAATGTCGAAGAAGGTTTGACGGTCGCCAAGCAATTGGACGAAGTCACCGGTTTGTCAACCTTGGTGGTCATTGACCCCAAGCGTCGCGGTTCCACCAAAGTGGTGCGTCCGCAGGTCAAGTTGATCGATGCCTCCGGCAAAGAAGTGAAGATCCCCGGCACCGACCATTCTGTGACCATCGGCTTCCAAGTCGGCGCGCTGATTCAAGTGCGCGACGGTCAGGACGTAGGCCCAGGCGAAGTGCTGGCGCGTATTCCTGTGGAAGGTCAAAAGACACGAGACATCACCGGCGGTTTGCCGCGTGTGGCCGAGTTGTTCGAAGCCCGTTCGCCGAAAGACAAAGGCATTTTGGCTGAGATGACAGGTACCGTGTCCTTCGGTAAAGAAACCAAAGGCAAGATCCGCTTGCAGATCACTGACCCAGAAGGCACTGTGTGGGAAGAACTCATTCCCAAAGAGAAAAACATCGTGGTGCACGAAGGCCAGGTGGTCAACAAAGGCGAGAGCATCGTCGACGGCCCTGCAGACCCGCAAGACATTTTGCGTTTGCTGGGTATCGAAGAGTTGGCGCGTTACATCGTCGACGAAGTGCAAGACGTTTACCGTTTGCAAGGTGTGAAGATCAACGACAAGCACATTGAAGTGATTGTTCGTCAGATGCTGCGCCGTGTGGTGGTCGACAATGTCGGCGACACGAACTACATCAGCGGTGAACAAGTTGAGCGTTCAGAAATGCTCAACACCAATGAAGCTTTGCAACGCGATGCCAAGATGCCTGCGACCTACACCAATTTGTTGTTGGGCATCACCAAAGCTTCCTTGTCTACCGATTCGTTCATCTCTGCGGCGTCCTTCCAGGAAACCACACGCGTTCTCACCGAGGCTGCCATCATGGGCAAACGCGATGAATTGCGTGGCTTGAAAGAGAACGTCATCGTCGGCCGACTCATTCCTGCCGGTTCAGGCATGGCCTACCACAGGGCACGCAAAGCCAAGGATTTGATGGACGAAGCAGAGCGTCGCGCGATCACCGAGAACGAAGCCGAAGAGCTCGCCTTGGCGCAACAGCAAGAGGGCAGCAACGAAGAGACCCCGGCAGACTGACCGAGATGACCCTGAGGGGTCATTTCGCCAAAGTCTGTCTCATCACTAGGCGTCTTTGAGCATGCTGCATTCAAGCTGGTTCTGGATTGCATTTGCCATTCTGGTGTTTTGGTCACTGGGGGCATACAACAGACTGGTGAGATTGCGTGCACAGATCAAACAACAGTTTGGTCCGTTGCAAGCGGTTTTGATGGAGTACCAGGAAGTGGTGCAGCAAGCAGTGACTGCCGCTGCTGCTGCCCCCCAGTTGTGGGACAACCCGGGCAGTTCAGACTTGGGTCACAGCCACTGGACTCGGTTGCAAGTGGCCGCTGGGCTGTCCACCGTGGCCTTGGCCCGCATGCAGTCCCATGCCTTGGACCAAGACAGTGCGCAAGCCTTGCATGATGCCGCGGCCGAATTACAGGACGCATGGGCGGCATTGATTCATCCGGATGTCTACTACATCAATATTCCGCAAAACCTGAAGCAGCGCTGGCTGGAGTTGGACTTACTGGTGCAGCCTGAGCTCGGACGGTTCAATGCAGCCATCGGAGAATACAACGAGGCCATCGCCCAATACCCTGCGGCATTGCTGGCCAAGTTGTTTCAATTTCAGCCGGCTACCCCGTTGTGACACAGACGCCTGTGCATGAAGCTGGCACAAGCTTGGCGCCGCCTTTGTGGCAGCAATTGCAAGCATGTGCCAAAGCGTTGCGGGCCGTGCGACAAGGGCGCAACCATGTGCAGGCATTGGCAGGTGTATCGCCCGCGATGCGGCCTGCGGCCCAAGCCTTGTTGTTTGCAGTATTGCGGCACTGGGGCATGACGCAAGCTATTCAAAAACATGTGGTGCAACGCGCACCTCCTGCTGCGGTGGACGACTTGCTGTGCGTCGGATTGGCATTGGCTTTGCCAGACACGCAGGCCATGTACCCCATGCATACCTTGGTGAATCAATTGGTGGAAGCGGCCAAACGCGACCCGGGCACCCGGGCGCAAGCAGCGTTCATCAACGCCTGTGTGCGGCGTTTTGACCGCGAACGTGTGCAATTGATCAAGCGCAGCGAGGCACAGCTATCAGCGCGTTGGAACCATCCGCAATGGTGGGTGAAAGCCGTCCAACAGGACCATCCGTTGCATTGGGAGGCGGTGTTGATCGCCAGCCAGAAGGCGGCGCCCATGGCAGTCCGTGTCAACCGCCGACAGCAATCGGTAGAGGCATTACAAGCCCTTTGGCAGTCTCAAGGAATAGCGACACGGCGTTGCGGGGAAAGCGGCTTGGTGCTGCAGCAACCACAAGCCGTAAATGCCTTGCCCGGGTTCGAGCAGGGCTGGTTTTCTGTGCAAGACCCGGGTGCACAAATGGCCGCGCCGTTGTTGTTGAATGGTTTACAACCCATAGGTACGAAGCGTTTGCGTGTGCTTGACGCATGTGCCGCACCCGGGGGCAAGACCGCGCATTTGCTTGAAATGGCAGACATGGATCTGCTGGCAATAGATGTGGAAGCGGCCCGTTGTCAGCGGGTGCATGAAAATTTGCAACGCTTGCAATTGAAAGCTGAGGTGCGCTGCGCCGATGCTGCGCGCCCCAGCGATTGGTGGGACGGACAAGCATGGGACGCGATCTTGCTGGATGCACCTTGCACGGCTTCTGGCATTGTGCGCAGGCACCCAGATATTCCGTGGTTGCGTCGCCAAAGTGATGTTGCCGCTTTGGCTGACACACAGCATCACATGCTACGGGCGTTATGGCCCACCCTCAGGCGCGGCGGACGCTTGTTATATTGCACCTGTTCTTTATTTCGCGCGGAAGGGGAAGGGCAGATCCAAGCGTTTCTTGTAAACAACAGAGATGCCCTATTAATGCCTTCACCAGGGCATTTATTACCCGGTCTGCCAGCAACTGGGGTCGCTGTCTCTGACAATCTGGCTGAGGAGCACGACGGATTCTTTTATGCTTTGCTGGAAAAACAATAATATGCTTGAAACAGTCGGCCACAGACAACGATCCAAGCTGATGGCGATCGTGCTGCTGATTTGCGGTGTGCTGGCCATGTTTTTCCAGCCCGCAATGGCGCAATCTTCGGTAATGCTCAATGACCAACTGCTTGAGCGTGGAGAAGATGGGGTTTATTTGAGTGCCACCCTCGACTTTGCGTTGTCTCCCGGTCTGGAAGATGCCCTCTCGCGTGGCCTGCCTCTTACGTTTGTGTTGAAGGCGGAGGTCATTCGCGAGCGCTGGTTTTGGTACGACAAAAACGTCTCAGGGGTGCAGCGTTATTTCCGCTTGGCGTATCAACCGTTGTCGCGGCGCTGGCGCTTGCATGTGTCTGCAGCGCCGGTGCAAAGCATTGGCTTGGGAGTGGCGCTGGGCAGCAGCTACGACAGCTTGCCAGATGCCCTGGCGGCTTTACAAAAAATCAGCCGCTGGAAAGTGGCTGACACCCTGGTGCTGCAAAAAGATGTCAAGCAGCGTTTGGACCTGCGCTTTCGTTTGGATTTGAGCCAACTGCCGCAGGCCTTGCAGTTTGGCAACCAAGCCAGCAGCGACTGGAATATCAACTTCGACCAAAGCTTTCGGCTCGAAGAACTGGCCAAATGACGCCAAACACCACCTGGAGCGATCTGCGTCACCGCAGTTGGATGCTGGTGGTGATCGTGTCGATTCTGGTCTCGGTGTCGATGATTCTGTTGTTTTTGCTCACCCAGGCTACCCAGCGATGGGATGTCTACGAAGAAAACTACGGACTGCTGTTTGGCTTGAACACGGTTTTGGCGGTGTTCTTGCTTTTGGTCATCAGTTGGATCGGATGGCGGCTGGTGCTGCGGTTGCGCCAAAGAAAATTTGGCAGCCGTTTGTTGATCAGATTGGCGTCTATTTTTGCGCTGGTCGGCATATTGCCAGGCCTGTTGATATACGCGGTTTCCTACCAGTTTGTCACCCGTTCGATCGAAGTCTGGTTTGACAACAAGGTGGAAGTGGCGCTGGATGCAGGCTTGAATTTGAGCCGCTCCACCCTAGAAAGCTTAGCCAGCGAACTGGTCACAGGCGTGCGCAACGCAGGCAACAACATGACGCCGGCATCGCGCAACCAATGGTCGGTCACGCTGGAAAAAGCGCGTGAACAACTGAGTGCATCCGAAGTCAGCCTCTGGCAGGGCAATATTCAATTGGTAGCCAGCGTCAGCGAATCAGGCTTTTCATTGCAACCCGAAAGGCCCGGCGCTTCCGAATGGCGACAAGTGCGCACATCCGGCGTGACTTGGCGCAGCGATGGACTGGAAGATGCAGGCAATGCGGAAGCATTCCCGCGTCTCAAGGTATTGTTTCGCTTGCCAGACAGCGGGTTTCAGTTGGACCGACAAACCTATGTGTTGCAAGTGGTTAAAAAATTACCGCCAGCCTTGGTGAACAACGCTCGCGCGGTGCTGGAGGCTAACCGCGAATACCAAGAAAGGGCGTTGGCACGCAGTGGTTTGGAGCGCATGTACATCGGCACCTTGACGCTGAGTCTTTTCTTATCTGTGTTTGGCGCAGTGTTGTTGGCGGTGCTATTTGGCAACCAATTGGCCAGACCGTTGTTGTTGCTGGCCGAAGGTGTGCGCGATGTGGCCGCCGGCGATTTACGGCCCAAACCTTTTTTGCAAGGCAAGGATGAACTCGATGGCTTGACCCGTTCCTTTGCCGAGATGACGCAGCAATTGTTTGAAGCCAGAAATTCGGTAGAGCAAAGCATGGCCCAGCTGGATTTGGCGCGTAGCCATTTACAAACCATGCTGGACAATTTGACTGCGGGGGTGGTGTTGCTAGACAGACAAGGGGTGATTTTGTCAATCAACCCTGGGGCTACACGCATTTTGAAATTACCGCTGTCGGTACATGTGGGACAGCTGTTTGAGGACGTAGAAGGGCTGCAAGGATTTGCCACCCAGGTGATAGACCGGTTTGAGGAAATCACAGCCGAGCAACCCAGTCGTGTCGACCATTGGGAACAGTCTTATGAGCTTGATCCCGCACCCCATGTTTCGGCGCAGGATTTTTCTGCACATGCCGCGCGGCAAATCACACTGGTGGCGCGTGGCGCTTTGTTGCCTCAGGGGGATTGGTTGCTGGTGTTCGATGACATCTCCGACATTGTCTCGGCGCAACGTTCACAAGCATGGACCGAAGTGGCCCGTCGCTTGGCGCACGAAATAAAAAATCCGCTGACACCGATACAACTGTCGGCAGAACGCTTGGCGATGAAGCTTGAAGGAAAGTTGCCTGCGGTAGAACAAGCACTGTTGACCAAGTCGGTGAAAACCATTGTGGAACAGGTTGATGCGTTGCAGCGACTGGTCAATGAATTTCGTGACTTTGGTCGTTTGCCTGCCGCGCGTTTGCAGCCCTTGGACCTCAACCAATTGCTAGCGGAAATGATGCCCTTGTATGACAACGACAATGCGCGGGTTCCGGTGCATTGGCAACTTGATGCGCGGGTACCCGCGATGATGGGTGACGCTGCCCAGTTGCGACAAGTCGTGCACAACCTGATTCAAAATGCGCAAGATGCCAGCATGGCCAACCCGCAGGCACAGGTGCATGTGATGACCGAGTGGCGGCCGCAGTCACAACGGCTTAGGCTAACGGTGCAAGACAATGGGACTGGATTCAGTGAGGCGGTGTTGCAGCGGGCGTTTGAGCCCTATGTCACCACCAAAGCCAGCGGTACTGGTTTGGGGCTGGCCGTGGTGAAGAAAATTGCCGATGAACACAACGCCCGCATTGAATTGAAAAACCGTATGCAAGACGAGCAGTTATGTGGCGCGCAAGTGTCGCTATCATTTCGCCTTGTAGACTCTCACGACAACTGAACAGACACAACCGCATGGCAACTATTCTGGTAGTAGACGACGAACTCGGCATTCGCGATCTTTTGTTTGAAATCCTCAACGACGAAGGTCATCAGGTGGAGCTGGCCATGAATGCAGCACAGGCCCGATCTATCCGCGCCACATTGCAGCCCGATTTGGTGCTGCTTGATATTTGGATGCCTGATACCGATGGCGTGACACTGTTGAAAGAATGGGCAACCAATGGGCTGCTCAATATGCCGGTGATCATGATGAGCGGCCATGCCACGATAGACACAGCCGTCGAGGCAACCCGTATTGGCGCCATGGCTTTCTTAGAAAAGCCAGTCACTATGCAAAAACTGCTCAAAGCGGTTGAGCAAGGTTTGAACCGCAAATGGGCCGGCGCAGGGCGCGGCGCAGCATTGCCACAAACGTCAGGAACGACTCACGGCAACTTGGGCATGGTGTCTGTGACGCCGTCGGTCTCGCCTGTGTTGCCTGCGGTGTTGCAACCGGTACAAAGCTTTGACCTGAGCGGCCCGTTGCGCGAAGCCAGAGACAGCTTTGAGAAAGCTTATTTCGAATTTCACTTGGCGCAAGAGGGTGGCTCGATGACCCGCGTGGCAGAGAAAACCGGGCTTGAGCGCACCCACCTCTACCGCAAGCTCAAGCAATTGGGCGTCGATTTATCGCGCGGCAAACGCTTCGGCAGTTCGCAGTAAACCGCAGCCTTACATATTGCGGCGGTACTGGCCGCCCACTTCAAACAAGGCGCTGGTGATTTGCCCCAGCGAACACACGCGCACCGCGTCCATCAGCACGTGAAAAACATTGTCGTTGGCTATCACCGCTTGCTGGAGTTGTTTCAGCATGTCAGCCGAAGCAGTGGCGTGAAGCAGATGGAAATCGTTCAAGCGTTTCAATTGGTTTTGCTTTTCTTCATCAGTCGAGCGTGCGAGTTCAATCTTTTGCGGCACTTCATTGGCCTGCGGTGACTTGAAGGTATTGACGCCGATGATGGGTAACTCGCCCGTGTGTTTGAGCATTTCGTAATGCATGGATTCGTCTTGGATCTTGCCACGCTGGTAGCCGGTTTCCATGGCACCGAGCACTCCGCCGCGTTCGGCAATCGCCACAAACTCGGACAGTACGGCTTCTTCGACCAGTTCGGTCAACTCCTCGATGATGAAAGCGCCTTGCGACGGGTTTTCGTTTTTCGCCAAGCCCCATTCGCGGTTGATGATGAGTTGAATCGCCATGGCGCGGCGCACCGATTCTTCGGTGGGCGTGGTGATGGCTTCGTCAAACGCGTTGGTGTGCAGGCTGTTGCAGTTGTCGTAGATCGCGATCAGTGCTTGCAGCGTGGTACGGATGTCGTTGAACTGGATTTCTTGCGCATGCAGTGAACGGCCGCTGGTTTGAATGTGGTATTTGAGTTTTTGTGAACGGTCGTTGGCGCCGTATTTTTCTTTCATCGCCACCGCCCAGATACGACGCGCGACGCGCCCCATGACGGTGTACTCCGGGTCCATGCCGTTGCTGAAAAAGAACGAGAGATTGGGCGCAAAGTCATCGATGTGCATGCCGCGCGCCAGATAGGCTTCGACAAACGTAAAACCGTTGGACAGGGTGAATGCCAGTTGTGAAATCGGGTTGGCGCCAGCCTCGGCGATGTGATAGCCGCTGATGGATACGCTGTAGAAATTGCGCACTTGGTGCTCAACGAAATACTGCGCGATATCGCCCATGACCTTGAGAGAGAACTCGGTGCTGAATAAACAGGTGTTCTGGCCTTGGTCTTCTTTCAAGATGTCAGCTTGTACTGTGCCGCGCACGTTTTGCAGCACCCAAGTCCTTATGTCTGCCGCCTCGGTCGTTGAAGGTTCGCGGCCTTTTTCTGTGCGGAACTTCTCCAAGTTCTGGTCGATGGCGGTGTTCATGAACATCGCCAAAATCGTCGGCGCCGGCCCGTTGATGGTCATGGACACGCTGGTTGCGGGTGAGCACAAATCAAAACCGTCGTACAAAACCTTCATGTCGTCGAGCGTGGCGATACTGACACCCGAATTGCCGACCTTGCCGTAGATGTCGGGACGCAAGTCCGGGTCGTTGCCGTAGAGCGTGACCGAATCGAAAGCGGTCGACAAGCGCTTGGCCGGCATGCCTTCACTCAACAGTTTGAAGCGGCGGTTGGTGCGAAACGCATCGCCTTCACCGGCGAACATGCGCGTCGGGTCTTCGTTGTCGCGTTTGAACGCGAACGTGCCGGCGGTATACGGATAGCGTCCGGGCACGTTGTCCAGCATCAGCCATTGCAGTATGTCGCCATGGTCGTGAAAGGTGGGCAAGGCCACTTTGCGTACCGGTGTGCCGCTGAGCGACAGGGTCACCAGGCTGCTGCGGATTTCTTTGTCACGCACCTTGACCACTAACTCGTCGCCGGAGTAATCGGCTTTCAAGGTCGGCCAGTCTTTCAACAGGGCGCGTGCATCCGCGTCCAAGCGTTCTTCGCGCTCGAGAGCCAGCCCCAAGCTGGCTTCAGAGGCGCGTGGTTTGTTGGGCTTGCCCTCAGCCAGCATGGCCGAAGCGGCTTTCAATTGCTGCACTTCGCGCGCCAGTTGTGCTTGTGCGCGAGCGCGGTGTTTGTAGCCGCGCACGGTGTCGCTGATCTCGGCTAAATAACGACTGCGAGAAGACGGCACGATGGGCGTCTGGTGCGAGCTGTGGCGCACATTCACCAGCGGCAAACGCGCCTCGCTCAAAGCCAAACCCAGTTCTTGCAAACGCGGTTTCATGGCTTGGTAAAGCGCGGTCACGCCGTCGTCATTGAAATGTGCGGCCATGGTGCCGAACACTGGCATCTTCTCGGTCGGCGTGGTCCAGGCTTCGCGGTTGCGTTGCACTTGTTTGGAGACATCGCGCAGCGCGTCAGCAGAGCCCTTGCGGTCAAATTTGTTGATGGCGACAAACTCGGCAAAGTCCAGCATGTCGATTTTTTCCAGTTGGCTGGCGGCGCCGAACTCGGGCGTCATCACATACAGCGGAACGTCTACATGCGGCACGATGGCTGCATCGCCTTGGCCGATGCCTGAGGTTTCCACCACGACCAGATCAAAACCGGCGCATTTGGCGGCGGCGATGACGTCCGGCAATGCAGCGCTGATTTCGCTGCCGAATTCACGCGTAGCCAGACTGCGCATGAAGACGCGCGTACCTTGCTGCCAAGGAGAAATGGCGTTCATGCGGATGCGGTCGCCCAAGAGAGCACCACCGCTTTTGCGGCGAGAGGGATCAATGGAAATAACGGCAATGCGTAATTGGTCTTCTTGGTCGAGTCGCAAACGCCGGATCAGTTCGTCTGTCAGTGATGATTTACCCGCGCCGCCGGTGCCTGTGATGCCGATCACTGGCGCTGTCACGGTTTGGGCGTGTGTACGCAATTGCATTCGCAGGTCTTGCACCAAAGGGCTTTGCGCTTCTAGCGCGGTGATGAGTTGTGCCAATGCGCGCCAGCTGTGTTCAGTGTGGCCTTGTATGGCACTCAAGCTGCGGGGCGCATGACCGGCCAAATCCGTATCGCAGCGCATGATCATTTCGCCGATCATGCCTTGCAGACCCATGCGCTGGCCGTCTTGCGGGCTGTAAATCCGGGTCACGCCATAGGCTTGTAATTCGTTGATTTCATCTGCCACGATGACGCCGCCGCCGCCGCCGAACACCTGTATGTGGGCACCGCCGCGCTGGCGCAGCAAATCGACCATGTACTTGAAATATTCGACATGGCCGCCTTGGTAAGAGCTGATGGCAATGCCTTGCACGTCTTCCTGCAACGCGGCTGTGACCACTTCATCTACCGAACGGTTGTGACCCAAATGGATCACTTCGGCACCCATGCCTTGCAAGATGCGGCGCATGATATTGATGGCTGCGTCGTGCCCGTCAAACAAACTGGCCGCGGTGACAAAGCGCACTTTGTGGGTAGGCTTGTAGGCAGCCAATGCCAGGTATTCAGCGGACAACTCAGTCATGGTGTATGGGCGGTGTGAGCCTGAAAAAAAGCATTGAAAACAGAAATTAGTGGCGGTTATTCGCCGCTTTCAAATTGACGTTACGTCAATCATAGCCTGAAGTATTCCTCGCCAATCAAACACATGCAGAGGCTCACTGGTCGGGCCGAACACGCATTGCAGCGGCACTTGGTGATGCGGCCTATTGCCCGGCCCGTGCCCTATAATCCGCAACTATTTCAAAACCGAGCAATGGTTAGGTAAGGAATCGAATGTTTAAAGCTTTCAGTCTTGTTTTTGGTGTTTTGTTTCTTATATGCGCCGGCTTGCAATGGAATGACCCAGATCCCTTGTTGTGGATTCCGTTGTATCTTTTGTCAGCTTTGTCTTGCGCCTATGCCTTCAAAGGCAACAGCGCAGTGCGCTTGAATACTTTCAATATCGTGTTGTATGGCGCTTATGCGGTGTTTTTGTTTCTCACAAAAGACGGCGTGATATCTTGGGCCACGGAACACCACTTCGATTCTTTGACCCACTCAATGATGGCCTCCACGCCTTGGATCGAAAACACCAGAGAATTTGGCGGGCTGTTCATCATGCTGGTGGTTTGCGCCGTCAATTTGTATGTCGACAGGCAGCAAACGCCGGCAGAAAACCTGCCCGAAGCGGACGAAACACACGTCAGCCCCTGACCTTGAACTTAACGAAAGCTTCCATGTCTTTATCTAAAACGCTCCAATTGCTTATCGCTTTTTTCTGTGTGTCGACCAGTGCCTGGGCTGAAACACCCATACAACTGGTCAAAGTGGTGGGTGGCTTGAACAAGCCATTGGCCATGGTTCAGCCCCAAGGTGATACGCGCATGTTCATCATGGAACACGAGGGCCTGATCAAAATTTTGGAAGACGGAAAAATCACCCAGACGCTGTTGGACCTGACCTCCAAAGTTGTGCCGTTCAACTCCGACTACAGCGAAACCGGTTTGCTTGGACTGGCGCTGCATCCCAATTTTCAAAAAAACGGCAAGTTTTATGTGGCGTATTCCGCTCCTTTTGGGTCTGACAAGACCATCGCTCCTCCCGGGTTTTCGCACCTCAACGTGGTCGAAGAGTTTGTGGTGGGCAAAAACCAAAAAACGCCGGTTGACCCCAATTCAGGCAAACGCATACATTCTTTGGCTTGGCCCCATTTCAACCACAACGGTCATTGGATAGGTTTTGGCCCGGACCAAATGCTTTACATATCGACCGGCGACGGCGGCTATAAGGCCGAATGGACTGACAAAAAAGCCAACTACAACAGTCAGAAATTAGACAATTACTTCGGGAAAATTCTTCGTATTGATGTGTCACAAATCAGCAAAGACAAGTCTTACCGGGTTCCTGCTGACAACCCCATGGTCAAAGTACCTGACGCACTGCCTGAAATTTGGGCCTTTGGGTTGCGTGATCCGTGGCGCTGTTCTTTTGACACCAAAGGCAGCAAACAATTGATTTGTGGCGATGTCCAAGAAGACAGCTTTGAGTCCATCAAAATCATTGAAAAAGGCAAGAACATGGGTTGGCCAATAGTCGAAGGCCAGATGCGCTGCTTCAGCTGGGAAAACCCCCAAGTCCACAAAGACAACTGTGACAAATCGGCGATCAATCCTGCTGTCATCGAGTATCCCAATTGTTCCGCTGTGCCGACGGGTTGCAAAGGTATTTCCGTGGCCGGCGGTTACGTTCACCGGGGCAGTTCCGCCCAGTTAAACGGCAAGTATATTTTTGGCGATTGGAGCAAGCGGTTTGACCAAAACGACGGTCAAATTTTTGTGGCTTCACCGACCAAAAAAGGCGCTTGGTCCATGGTTAACACACGCATACAAATGAGTGAACCGATGGCCAATGGAAAACTGCCCTATGTCTTGGCATTTGCCCAAGATGCCAAAGGCAATGTGTATGCTTTGACGGCAGTCAATAGCAAGCGCAACAAGGTGTTCGAAGACGCTATCTATTTGGTCAAAGCTGACTAAATAATTGGCGCCTAAGCGGCTGAGTCGTCATGCCGCTTGGGTTCAGCCCGGCACCTTATCTGAAACTGGGTGGCGAGCTAACCAATCGCTCGCCGCTTCTTCGTAAGCCAAGCCCAATTCGATTACCGCCAAGTCACCGCGTGCTTGGCCGATCAACTGCATGCCCATGGGCAGTCCCTGCGAATTGAAACCGCAGGGGACATTCAGTGCAGGCAAACCGGCCAGACTGGCGTACAGCGTCACTTCCATCCAACGGTGGTAGGTGTCCATGGACACTGGGCCGTTCGGTGTCTCAATCACATGGGGCCAGCGCATTTCGATGGCAAACGGCCACACTTGCGCGCTGGGCAAGACCAGCATGTCAAAGCGGCTGAGCAATTCCAACATGTGTTGGTAGAAAGCGCTGCGCTCGGTGCTGGCTTTTAAGAAGTCAGTGGCTGTCATGCCGATGGCTTGGTCATATTCCCATAGCGCTTCTTCCTTGCAAGCATCGCGGCCACGCGCGACCATGGGCGCAATCCGTGACGCGGTCAACACACGCCGCCAAGCCAGCCAGGTTTGCCACACGGCCGCAGGTGAAAAATTCGGCGACACAGTCTCTACATGCGCGCCCAAGTCGGTCAAACGTTGCAGACCGTTTTCACAGGCTTTCAATACACCATCTTCCATCGGCAAATAGCCATTCAGGTCACCCAGCCAGCCTATGCGCAAACCTTTGGCCTTGGGCGCAAGCTGCGACGACCAGCCAGTCGGCAAACTGGCTAACGACAAAGGCGCACGCGCATCAAAACCTGACATGGTTTCCAGCAGACGTGCCAAATCGGAGACGTGCCGCGCCATCGGGCCATCAGTGCTGAGCTGGCTGACCCAGACATCGTTCACCGGACATGCAGGTACGCGGCCTTGCGAAGGCCGCATGCCGAACACATTGTTCCAGCCCGCCGGGTTGCGCAGGCTGCCCATGAAATCCGAACCGTCGGCCACTGGCAACATGCGCTGAGCCAAAGCCACCGCCGCGCCGCCGCTGCTGCCGCCCGCAGTGAATGCAGGGTTGAAGGCGTTAGGCGTGGCGCCGAACACCGGATTGAAAGTGTTTGAACCCAGACCCCATTCGGGCGTATTGGTTTTGCCAATCACTATGCCACCCGCGGCTTTCATGCGCTGCACCAGCAACGCGTCATGCGCGGGAATGTTGTCGCGAAGCAGCACAGAGCCGCATGTGGTTGGAATGCCCGCCACATCCACCAAGTCCTTGAAGGCCAGGGGTATGCCGTGCAGCCAGCCGCGCGAATCACCAGTAGTGAGTTCAGCATCGCAAGCATCGGCTTGTTGAAGCAGCAAGTCGGCGTCTTGCAAATTGACGATGGCATTGACCTGCGGGTTGATGGCTGCGATACGCTGTAAAAATGCTTGCATGACCTCGCGACAAGATAATTCCCCGCGATGGATACTGGCAGACAATTGCAAGGCGCTGAGTTCGTGAATAGCCATAGTGCAGGACACCTGAATGAATTCGTTTATATTGAAGCAGAGATTGAAATGTAGCCGCCTGCGGGCGCAAGGGGAACCCATGACACGCCGAGTATTTTTAAAAGCCATGGCCGCCACAGCTTTGGCCGCTGGTTTTTTTGTACAGGTGCAAGCGCAAAACGCTGTGCCCGCCAATAAAGTATTGCGATTTGTGCCGCATGCCAACTTGGCGGTGCTGGACCCCATCTGGACCACCGCTTATGTGACCCGTAACCACGGTTACATGATTTACGACACCTTGTTTTCTGAAGATGCCAAAGGAAAAATCCAGCCGCAAATGGTGCAAAGCCACAGCACCAGCAAGGACGGCAAAGTCTGGACGTTTAAATTGCGCAGCGGTTTGGCTTTTCACGATGGCAAACCGGTGACCAGTGAAGATGTGGCGGCCTCGCTCAAGCGATGGTCCACGCGCGACACCATGGGCGGCGTGTTGTTCGGGTTTGTCGACAAGTTGGAAACGCCTGACGCGAATACGTTTCGCATGGTGCTCAAAGAGCCTTGCGCGATCGTGCTGGAGGCTTTGGGCAAAGCCTCTTCGAATGTGCCGTTCATCATGCCGGCGCGCATTGCAGTCACACCCGGCACCGAGCAAATCAAAGAACACATTGGCTCGGGCCCGTTCATTTTCAAACCTGACGAATTCAAACCCGGCTCGGTGGCTGTTTATGAGCGCAACACCAAGTATGTGCCGCGCAGCGAAGCGCCGAGCGGATTGGCTGGCGGCAGACCGTTGAATTTTGATCGGGTGGAATGGGTCATCATTCGCGACCCGCAAACCCAGTTCAATGCCATCGTCGCCGGTGAAGTCGACATGATCGAGCAACCCAGCTTCGAGCAGTACGAGACCTTGAAGAAAACCGCAGGCGTCAAGATTGATGATTTCGCGCCTTCCGGTTTTCAGTACATCATGCGTTTCAACCACATACACCCGCCGTTCAATAACCCCAAGATTCGACAAGCCGCCATGCTCGCGGTCGGTCAACAAGCGTTTATCAACACGCAGGTCGGTGTGCCTGAATTGGGACGCTTGTGCCGCAGCATTTACCCGTGCAGTTCAGCTTTTGCGGATCAAGCCAACCCCAACTTCACCGGGGTGGTCAATCCTGCCAAGGCCCGCGAGTTGTTGAAAGAAGCCGGCTATGACGGCAAACCGATTGTGATGATGCGGCCCACGGATTTGTCGGCCATCACCAAGCTGCCGCTGGTGGCCAAGCAGCAATTGGAAGCCGCCGGTTTCAAAGTGGATTTGCAACAAATGGACTGGGCCTCGCTGGTGGCGCGTCGCGCCAAAAAAGACCCGCCCAACCAAGGCGGCTGGAACATGTTTTTCACCACCTGGAGCGCAGGCGATATTGACAGCCCGCTCACCAGTGCCATGCTGAACACCAAGGGTGCAACGGGGTGGTTCGGCTGGCAAGACGAGCCGCGTATTGAAGAATTGAAAGCCAAATTTGCGCGTGCCCAAGATGCCGGTGAACGCAAAAAAATCGCCTCTGAGATTCAATCGATTGTGTTTGAAACCGCGTCTTATGTGCCGCTGGGCGAATACCGCAACCCAACCGTGCTGCGCAACAACGTCAGCGGTTTGTTGCAAACCCCCGGCATCCCGGTGATGTGGGGACTGGCCAAGCGCTGACCATGGCATCTTTTCTGATTCGCCGTTTGCTGGCGGTGCTGCCTGTGTTGCTGGTGGTGTCGCTCTTGGTGTTTTTCATGTTGCGGCTCGCGCCCGGTGACCCTGCGGCGGTGATCGCAGGCAATAACGCCACCAGCGAAGACATCGCCAACATCCGCGCGCACATGGGTTTGGACAAGCCCATCGCCGTGCAATATGTGTTGTGGCTGGGCCAGGTGCTGCAAGGCGATCTTGGGTACTCCTATTACTTAAGCAAACCCGTCACTGCTTTGGTGGCGCAACGCGTGGAACCTACCTTGTCGCTGGCATTGGGCACGGTGTTGCTGGCCGTGTGTATCGCGGTGCCACTGGGCAGTCTGGCTGCGTGGCGCATGGGCGGTTGGTTGGACCGGGGCTTGTCAGCGTTTTCAGTGGCCGGTTTTTCGGTGCCGGTGTTTGTCATCGCTTACCTGTTGATTTATGTGTTCGCCATGCAATTGCAATTGCTGCCGGTGCAAGGCTATAAACCGATCAGCGGCCCGCAGTCGCAAGGCATATGGGCGTGGATGCGCCAACTCATACTGCCGTGGTTGACCTTGTCCACCGTCTACGTGGCTTTGATTGCGCGTATCACACGCGCCAGTGTGTCTGAAGCGTTACAAGAAGATTTCATCCGCACTGCGCGTGCCAAAGGTCTGGCTGAACGCACGGTCTTGGTTCGCCATGCGCTGGCGAATGCAGCCGTGCCCATCGTCACCGTGGTTGGTATCGGCGTGGCCTTGCTGATAGGCGGTGTGGTGGTGACCGAAACCGTGTTCGCGATTCCCGGCTTAGGTTCACTCACTGTGGACGCGGTGCTGAACCGCGACTTTCCCGTCATACAAGGGCTGGTGTTGTTGTTCTCGCTCAGCTATGTGTTGATCAACTTGCTGGTGGACACCAGCTATGTCTGGCTCGACCCGAGGATTCGCCACTGATGGCCACGCTCAATCAACGTTTATGGGACCACGGTTCGGTGCGCTTCGGCGCGGCGGTGTTGTTGTTCGTGCTGTTGTTGTCGCTGGCCGCGCCTTGGTTGGGAACGGTGGATCCTGCGGCCATGGACTCGAATGTCATCAGCCAGCCCGCCGGTAAAAGCGGCGCATTCAATTTGCCCGACGGCAGCGTGGTGCAACACACGTTTTGGCTGGGCACCGACAACTTCGGCCGCGATGTGTACAGCCGCGTCATGTATGGCGGGCGCATCTCTTTGGTGGTCGGTATTTGTACGTCTTTGCTGGCTCTGTCGCTCGGTGGTTTGTGCGGCATGTTGGCCGGTTATTTCCGCCGCGTCGATGCCGTGCTCATGCGTTTCATGGACGGCTTGATGGCCATACCTGCGGTGTTGTTGGCGATTGCTTTGGTTTCAGTGTTGGGCGCGAGTGTGGCCACGGTGGTGGTGGCGATTGCCATTCCCGAAGTACCGCGCGTCACACGCTTGGTGCGCTCGCTCGTGTTGAGTCTGCGCGAAGAAGCCTATGTGGAAGCGGCCCGCGCTTTGGCCACACCGACGGCGGTGATTTTGTGGCGACACATCCTGCCCAACGCCATGGCGCCGCTGTTGGTGCAAGGCACGTTCGTGGCGGCGTCGGCGGTGTTGACCGAAGCGATTCTGAGTTTTCTCGGTTTGGGCTTGCCACCGGACGTGCCGACCTGGGGCAACATCATGGCCGAGGGCCGGGTGCAGTTCAGCATACAGCCGGGCAATGTGTTGTACCCCGCGCTGTTTTTGGTGCCGACCGTGCTCGCCATCAATGTGCTGGGTGACGGTTTGCGCGATGTGCTCGACCCCAAATTTGCCAAGCGGGTGGGTTGATGAACACAGCTGTTTTGTCAGTTCAAAACTTGGCGGTCGCTTTACCTGCCGGGGCTGACCGCAGCCATGCTCTACAAGACATTTCTCTCCACTTAAACGCCGGTGAAACCTTGTGCGTGGTCGGCGAATCCGGTTCGGGTAAGTCGGTGCTGGCAATGGCGGTCATGGGATTGCTGGCGCGTGAATTGCGTGTCACCGCTGGCAGTATCCATCTGCAAAACGAATCGCTATTGGGCGCAAGCGAAGAGCGCATGCGCGGCTTGCGCGGGCGTGCCATGGGCATGGTGTTTCAAGAGCCGATGACCGCATTGAACCCGGTGATGCGCTGCGGTGAACAAATCGACGAGGTACTGCGCTGTCACACCGATTGGCCGCCCACCCAACGCCGTGAGGCCGTGTTGCAGATCATTCAACAGGTGCGCTTGCCCGAACCTGAGCGCATGATAGACAGTTACCCGCACCAACTCAGCGGCGGGCAACGCCAGCGCATCGTGATTGCCATGGCCATGGTGCTCAAACCCGCCTTGCTGATTTGCGACGAACCGACCACGGCGCTGGACGTGACCACCCAGCAAGAAATATTGAAACTCATCAAGCAGTTGCAGCAAGACAGCGGCACAGCGGTGCTGTTCATCACGCACGACATGGGTGTGGTGGCGGATATCGCCGACCGGGTGCTGGTGATGCACCGTGGCGTGCAAGTCGAGCAGGGCGAGCGCGCACAAGTGTTGCAACAACCGCGCGCGGATTACACGCGCCAGTTATTGGCAGCCGTGCCAAACATGACGCCGCCTGCGCCACGTCACGTGCCTGACACGCCGCCGGTGCTGCGGGTGCAAGACCTGCGCAAAACCTATGTCAGCCGCGAAGGCTGGGCGACGGTGCGTCGCACCGATGCCTTGGTCAACGCTGGCCTGTCTTTGCGTGCCGGTGAAACCCTGGGCATCGTTGGCGAATCGGGTTCGGGCAAGTCCACGCTGGCGCGTTGTGTGTTGCGTTTGATCGACCCGGACAGCGGCGCAATTTTCTGGGGCGAAGACAACATCGCCGCATTGACTGAAGCGCAATTACGGCCTTTGCGCCATCGCATACAAGTGGTGTTTCAAGACCCGAACCGCTCGCTGAATCCGCGCATGCGTGTCGGCGAATCCATCATGGAAGGCGCTCGCAATTTTGGTTTGAGTACGCAGCAAGCGCTTGAGCGCGGCCAAGCCTTGCTGGCGCAAACCGGCTTGGATGCAAACGCCTGGGAGCGTTACCCCAGCCAGTTCAGCGGCGGTCAAAGACAGCGGATTGCACTGGCGCGTGCACTCGCTTGTCAACCCGATGTGTTGGTGGCCGACGAAGCGGTGAGTGCGCTTGATGTGTCTGTGCAAGCGCAAATTTTGGATTTGTTGCGCGAGGTGCAACGCAGCATGGGCTTGGGGCTGTTATTCATCACCCACGATTTGCGCGTGGCAGCACAACTCTGTGACAGCGTCATCGTCATGCACAAAGGCCATATCGTGGAGCACGGTAAAACCGCTGATGTGTACGCCCGCCCGCAACATGACTACACGCGCAATTTGTTGGCCAGCGTGCCCGGAGCAAATGCATGACTTGCGTATTCATCGCCGGGTTTCAGCACGAGACCAATACGTTTGCGCCCAGCCTGGCCGATTGGGAAGCGTTCAACCGCGGTGACGCATTTCCTGCTTACATACGCGGCGAGGCCATGCAAACCCAATTCACCGGCGTGAATATTCCTGTTGGTGGATTCATCGACGCGGCCAAGCGCCACGGCTGGCAGTTGTGGCCATCGGTATGGGCGGGTGCCAGTCCGTCGTCTTATGTCACGCGTGATGCGTTCGAGCGCATCGCCACTGACCTGTTGCAAGATTTGAAGCAAGCGCTGTCTCAAGGTATTGATGCGGTGTACCTCGACTTGCACGGCGCGGCAGTGGCCGAACACGCAGACGATGCAGAAGGCGAATTGCTGGCGCGTGTGCGTGCGATCATCGGCGAGAACATGCCTTTGGTGGCGAGTTTGGATTTACATGCCAACGTCACACAGCGTATGCTGGCCACAGCAGATGCTTTGGTGGCTTACCGCACCTACCCGCATATCGACATGGCCGAGACCGGTGAACGCGCCGCCGAATTGCTGCAGCGGCGTTTGCGTTTGGGGCGGCGTGAAGCGCTGACGGTGCATCGCTTGCCTTACTTGATTTCACTCAACGCGCAATCGACCTGGTTGCAACCGGCCAAAGACATTTACGCAGCCATCGATGAGATCGACAAAGCGCATCACAGCGTGTTGAGTTTTTGCATGGGCTTTGCAGCCGCCGATTTTGAAGAATGCGCACCGGTGTTGTGGGCTTATGCCGGTGAAGCACACCAAGCCCAAGCCGCAGCAGACGCATTGCATCAATTGGCTGCACCACCGGCGCAATGGCGCATCGATTTTTTAGAGGCGCGCGAAGCTGTCGCGCAGGCTTTGGCTTTGGCCGCACAACACACTCGCCCGGTATTGATTGCCGACACGCAAGACAACCCCGGTGCCGGTGGAGACAGCAACACCACCGGCATGTTGCATGCGCTGCTGCAACAAGGCGCAGGACAGCGTTTCCCCGGTGCAGTGGCGCTGGGTTTGATGTACCACCCCGAGGTCGCGGCCAAGGCATACGCCGCTGGTGTCGGTGCATTGATCGATGTGGTCTTGGGTGTGTCAGTGACGACTTATTCAGGCATGAGCGATGCGCCACTGTCCGCGCGTGCCCGCGTAGTCGCGATCAGCGACGGGCGTTGCGTATTGAAAGGCCCCATGATGCGCGGCATGACCAGTCAACTGGGGCAAAGTGCGTGCTTGGAAATCGAGGGCGTGTTGGTGGCTGTGGTCAGCGGCAAGGCGCAGTTGTTTGACCGCGAGATGCTGCGCATACTCGGCATCACGCCGGAAGCCATGAAACTGATCGTGCTGAAAAGCTCCAACCATTTTCGTGCCGATTTTGAGCCGATCGCCAGCAAGGTGTTGGTGGCCAAGGCGATTGGCCCGATGGCTGCCGACCCTGGTGATCTTCCATGGCGCAAACTCAGTGCGCACACGCGCCCCCGCGCATGACACAGAGGAAAACACATGGCCGACTTGACCCACCAAACTGCCGAGCAATTGCTGACTTTGTTTCGTGATGGCGCGGTCTCGCCGGTGGAGGTGACACAAGAAGTGTTACAGCGTATCCAACGCATCAATCCACTGATCAATGCGTTTTGTCTGGTCGATGAAGAAGCCGCATTGGCAAGTGCGCGAATAAGTGAGCAACGTTGGCAAGCGCACAGACACAGTGGCGCAGCAGTTGGTGCTTTGGAAGGCGTGCCTGCTTCCATCAAAGATTTGATACTCACGCAAGGCTGGCCGACTTTGCGCGGCAGTCGCACCGTCAACCCTAACCAAGCATGGGATGTGGATGCACCCGTCACCGCGCGTTTGCGTGAAGCCGGTGCGGTGCTCTTGGGCAAAACCACCACACCCGAATTCGGTTGCAAAGGCGAAACCAATTCGCTGCTGACTGGCATCAGCCGCAACCCGTGGAACTTGGCGCACACGCCCGGCGGTTCATCTGGCGGCGCATCCGCTGCGGTGACAGCAGGCCTGGGACCGCTGGCGATCGGCACTGACGGCGCAGGCAGTGTGCGCATACCGGCTGCGTTTTGTGGCAACGTCGGTTTGAAGCCCAGCTTTGGTCGCGTCCCTGCTTACCCCTTGTCGCCATTTGGCTCGGTGGCGCACTTGGGGCCACACGCCATGAGCGTGACTGATGTGGCATTGATGATGAACGCCATCACCCGTCCTGACGCTCGCGATTGGACCGCGCTGCCCTATGAGCATGTGGACTACACGGCACGCTTGAAGGACGGTGTCAAAGGTTTGCGCATCGCGTATTCGCCCACTTTGGGTTATGCAACAAATGTGCACCCAGAAATTGCAGCGGCCACCGCACAAGCCGCTCAATATTTGCAAGACCTGGGCGCGGTGGTAGAGCAAGTCGACCCCGGCATCGAAGACCCGCTAGATATCACCACCGGTTTGTGGTTTGCCGGGGCTTACCAAGTGTGGCGCACTTTGAGTAAAGAGCAACAAGCCTTGACCGACCCCGACTTTGCGGCGCAAGCAGCCATTGGCGAGACACTGGACGCAAACGCCTTGCACCAGTTGAACCAACGCCGGGGACTGCTGGGCTCGCACCTGCGACAGTTCATGCAGCGGTTTGATTTGATACTCACGCCCAGCACGGCCGTGCCCGCTTTTAAAGCATTGCCTGCCGGACACAGCCCCATGACCTCAGAAGCCATGTTGGGTTGGACGCCTTTCAGCTACCCATTCAATTTGAGCCAGCAACCGGCTATCAGTTTGCCTTGCGGCTTGACCGCTTATGGCTTGCCCATGGGCGTGCAATTGGTCGGACCGATGTTTGCAGACGCGTTGGTGTTGCGTGCTGCCAAGGCGCTGGAAACCTGCTACGTGTGTTTGCGTCCTGATTTGGATGCTGATCGGCCTCTCGATTCAGCGTCCCATCCCTGAAGCCAATCTTGCTGGCGCATAATGCGCGGCTCTTTTCCTACTCATGCTTCCATGACATTCATTGCCCTAGACGTTGGCAACACCCGCCTGAAATGGGCCATGTACGCTGACCATTCGGTGGCCGCACCTTTGTTGGCGCAGGGCGCTGTGTTTTTAGAAAATATCGACCGCTTGGCCGATGAAGATTGGAAATCACTGCCCGCCGCCACCCGCATGTTGGGTTGCATTGTCGCCGGGGACGCATTGCGCCGCCGCGTGGACGAACAACTCGAACTCTGGGACCTGATGCCCAGTTGGGTGGTGCCGTCTTCCAGCGAAGCCGGTCTGCACAACGGCTACGACTACCCGACCCGCTTAGGCGCTGACCGCTGGGTGGCGATGATTGGCGCACTCGCGCGCATGAAACAACAAACCGCCAACCATGCGCCGCGCCCCATGGTGGTCGTCATGGTCGGCACCGCCGTCACGGTGGAGGCGATAGATGCACAAGGGCATTTTTTGGGCGGGTTAATTCTGCCCGGCCATGGCATCATGTTGCGTGCGCTCGAATCCGGCACCGCTGGACTGCGCGTGCCCACCGGTGAAGTGCGCGAATTCCCCACCAACACCAGCGATGCATTGACCAGTGGCGGCACATATGCCATTGCTGGAGCCGTCGAGCGCATGGTGCAACATGTGCGTGCACATTGCAAAGCCGAACCGCTGTGCTACATGACCGGCGGCGCGGGTTGGAAGATGGCACCGAGCATGTCGGTGCAGTTTGAGTTGGTCGACAGTTTGATATTCGATGGTTTGCGCCAGATTGCGGCGCAACGTTTCAGCGCAGACTAGCCACCTGCACCGCGCAGTCGTAAAACACCGGCGCGCGGCCCATGTCGGTCAGCAGTTGCGAGGTCAACTCGTTCACGTTCGTGCCGTTGGCACCAAGCTTGCGCCACCACACACCCAAGCCCACCACCATGCCGGGTTGCGCGCGCGTGGTGATTTGCGCTTTGCATTCATAGCTGCCCCGGTCGTTGAACACGCGCACCATCTCGCCGTCATGCAATTGTCTGGCGGCGGCATCTTGCGGGTGAATTTCCAACAGCGGTTCGCCTTCCATGTCGCGCAGGCTTTTGATATTCACAAACGTAGAGTTCAAAAAATTACGCGCTGGTGGCGAAATCATGGCAAGAGGATAAGTAGCTGTCGCGTCAGATGGCTCGTAGTTCGGAATGTAGTCAGGCAAGGGCTCGAGACCCATGGCGGCCAGACGTTCGCTGACGAATTCGCACTTGCCCGACGGCGTGGGGAAACCGCCGTGCGCGAACGGTGCATCCGCCACCGGCCAGGCAGCGAAACCGTGTTGCATCAGCGTGTCCATGGTCACAGGATGTGCGCTGTTCAAATTGGCCGGGCTTTGCAGCGAAGTGTTTAACAGCGCTTCATCTGACTCTTGCAATAAAGGGTCAGTCAAGCCCATGCGCAGACTCAGTTCACGGAATATTTGCGTGTTGGTTTTGGCCTCGCCCATCGGCGCGATGGCCGGGCGGTTCAGCACCATATCGGTGTGGCCGTAGCTGTTGTGAATGTCCCAGTGCTCAAGTTGTGTGGTGGCTGGTAAAACAATGTCGGCGTAGTCGGCAGTGTCGGTCATGAAATGTTCCAGCACCACGGTGAACAAGTCTTCACGCGCAAAACCTTTCACCACTTTCACCGACTCGGGTGCCACCGCCACCGGGTTGCTGTTGTACACAATCACGGCGTCGATCAAGCCCGGCGTGTTCAGCGCGTCGCCGATGGTGCTCATGTTGACTAGCGGTGCTTTGCTATTGCGGTGCAAGTCGGGCCGTTGCAAACCCATGTTGTTGGCGCGAGCATGGTGCGACGCACTCATCAACACGCCACCGGCGCGGTGCCGCCAGGCACCTGTGAGCGCAGGCAGGCAGGCGATGGCACGCACAGCATTGCCGCCGCCGCGACTGCGTTGCACACCGTAGTTCAGGCGTATGCCCGCCGGTGTGGAGTGCGCGTAGTCGTAAGCGAGTTGGCGAATGTCTTCTGCGTTCAATCCGCAGACCGCTGCCGCGCGTTCGGGCGACCATTGCAATGCACGTTCGCGCAAAGCGTCAAAACCCAAGGTGTGTTGCGCGATGTAGTCGTGGTCCAACCAGTCGTGCGTGATGAGTTCGTGCATCAGCGCCAAGGCCAGCGCCGCGTCCGTGCCGGGTTTGATGGCCAGGTGCAGATCGCATTTATCGGCGGTTTCGCTGCGGCGCGGATCGATGCACACCAAGCGAGCGCCATGGCGTTTAGCCTCTTGCGCGATGCGCCAAAAATGGATGTTGCTGGTGATGGAGTTGCTGCCCCAGATGATGATCAATTTGGATTCGGCAAAGAAACCCATCTTCATGCCGAGCTTGCCGCCCAGCGTGTAGTTGAGCGCGTCGCCACCGGCATTCGAGCAAATGGTGCGGTCGAGTTTGGCCGCGCCCAGCAGATTGAAAAAACGCATGGCGATGGACTCGCCTTGCACCAAACCCATGGTGCCCGCGTAGCTGTAAGGCAGCAGTTTTTCTGGGTGGGTGGCGACGATGGGCTTTAACTTGTGGGCGATGGTGTTCAAAGCCTCGTCCCAACTGATGGGCTCGAACTGGCCACTGCCCTTGGGGCCTACGCGTTTCATCGGGTACAGCAAACGGTCCGGGTGGTAGGTGCGCTCGGTGTAGCGCGACACCTTGGCGCAGAGCACGCCGTCGGTCATGGGATGGTCCGGGTTGCCTTGCACTTTGGTGGCCACACCGTCTTGCACGGTAGTGACCAAAGAGCAGGTGTCGGGGCAGTCGTGCGGGCAGGCGCCCAGGATGGTGGTGGTGTTCATGGGTGCATTTTGCATGGTCAGGCCTGCGGCGTGCGCCAGCAAGGGCGATGAACTCGAAATCAGACAAAGGCTGTCCGGCATGGCCGGAATTGGCCAATCAGGTAGACTGATTACTCAATACTTACATACAGGTGACCCCTATGAAACTGCTCGACTCGATCGCCACCGAAGCCGCCAGCATTGTTGCCCTGCGCCGCGACATACACGCCCACCCCGAACTCTGTTACGAAGAAAACCGCACCTCCGACCTGGTGGCCGCGCAACTCAGCAGCTGGGGCATTGAAGTGCACCGCGGCATGGGCACCACCGGCGTGGTCGGCATCATCAAAAACGGCACCAGCAAACGCAGCATCGGCTTGCGCGCCGACATGGACGCATTGCCCGTGCACGAAGCCAACACCTTCGCCCACGCCAGCCAGCACCCCGGCAAGATGCACGCTTGCGGCCACGACGGCCACACCGCCATGTTGTTAGCAGCCGCGCGTCATCTGTCGCAGCACAAAAATTTCGATGGCACCGTCGTGCTGATTTTTCAACCCGCCGAAGAAGGCGGCGGCGGCGCGCGTGAAATGATCAAGGACGGTTTGTTCGATAAATTTCCTGTGGACGCGGTTTTCGGTTTGCACAACTGGCCCGGCATGGCGGTCGGCAAAGCAGCGGTCAGCGCCGGTCCGGTCATGGCGTCGAGCAATGAATTCAAAATCACCATCAAAGGCAAGGGTTGCCACGCGGCCCTGCCGCACAACGGCATCGACCCGGTGCCTATCGCCTGCGAAATGGTGCAGGCTTTCCAAACCATTGTGTCGCGCAACATCAAACCGGTGGACGCCGGTGTCATTTCCGTCACCATGATCCACGCCGGTGAAGCCACCAACGTGGTGCCCGACAGCTGCGAGCTGCAAGGCACGGTGCGCACCTTCACGGTGGAAATACTCGACATGATCGAGCGGCGCATGAAGAGCATCGCTGAACACGTCAGCGCCGCGCACGAAGCCACGTGCACGTTTGAGTTTGTGCGCAATTACCCGCCGACCATCAACCACGCCAAAGAGGCCGATTTCACCCGCAGCGTATTGGCTGACATCATCGGTGCGGAAAACGTGCTGGCGCAAGAACCGACCATGGGCTCGGAAGACTTCTCTTACATGCTGCTGAAAAAACCCGGGACCTATTTTTTCCTGGCCAATGGCGATGGCCAGCACCGCGAGATGGGCCACGGCGGCGGCCCTTGCACCTTGCACAACCCCAGCTACGATTTCAACGACGACTTGATTCCCTTGGGCGGCACCATCTGGGTGAACATGGTCGAGAAGTTTTTAGCCAAGGCTTGAACCCTTGATGCAACTTGCAATGGCGTCACTGCCGATTGTTTTGTTGCCCTCAGCGCTTAATCAGCGCGCTGATCATTGCGAATTTTTCAGGCGCTGTACACCTGTATCAATGCCTGCAACTGGCTCTTAGGCACCTCGCTCAAATAAGGCAGCAGCAAACCCAGCACCTGTTGCGCACCGCGCAAAGCGCTGTGGCCGGCGTTGGTGTCTTCCAAGGCGTGACGCGGGTTTTGCACATACTCATAGCTCAGCCACCAGGTCAGCAACACCACCATGTGCGTGGCGCAACTCTGGCGCTCAGCCTCACTTTGGTTGAGCAAGCCTTGTTGCTGCAAGCCTGAGAGCAAGGCTTCAAACGCTTGGTGTTTGCGTTGCAACACACCTTTGACCTGGCCTTCCAAATGCCGGTTTTTACTGAGTAAATCATTCAGGTCGCGGTAGATAAAACGGTGCTGCCAAATCAACTCAAACAGGCTGTGCATGAAAAACCAAGCGTGCTCCATGTCATGCACGTCGTCGGCAGCAGGCAGCAAATGGAACATGCGGCCTTCAAATTCATCGAACAAGGCATTGACCAGCAACTCCTTGCTCGGGTAATGGTAGAAAAGATTCCCCGGACTGATCCCCATGTCGGACGCGATCAATGTGGTCGCGACATTGGGCTCGCCAAAACGGTTGAACAGGCCCAAAGCCGTCGACGCAATGCGCTCGGCAGTTCGGCGCGGTGCTTTTTTCACCCGTCAGCCCTTGGGGGCGGATTTGCCCATGCTGTCTTTGAGCGCTTTGAGTTCGGCTTCCAAGGTGCTTACGCGGTGCTGCAGTTGTGCCATGTCTTTCACATCTGGCAAGCCCAATTGGTGCAACGCCTTGGCCACCCGCTCTTCAAAAATCCCCTCCAACCGGTCAAACTGGCTGCTGGCGCGTTGTCCCATGTCGCTGGCCATGGCGCTGGCTTTGGCGGCCGCTTCGGCCATTTTGGCCTGGGCTTGCAACGTGGTTTCTTGCAACTTGCTGCCTTCTTTGACCAGCGACTCATACACCTTGCCGCCTTCTTGCTGGGCCTTGGCAAAAGCACCTAGCCCGGCCTGCCAAATCTGCTGGGCCGATTGCTTCATTTGTTCACTCATGTGCTGGGGGTCAAATTCTGGGGGTTTGCTGGCCATGGCAGTGCTCCTGGGGTGAGGTAATTTGTCAAAATAAACGCTTTACAATGGAATAAATCCACCAGAGGTTTTACCTCAATCACGCTTATGCATTGGTACGCCATTCATTCAAAGCCTCGCCAAGAAGAACGCGCCTTGGATAACCTGCAAAGGCAGGGGTTTGAAGCATGGCTGCCGATGCTTACCGTCGAAAAGGTATTGCGCGGCAAACTCGCGCATGTGACCGAGCCCATGTTCAGCCGTTATTTGTTCATCCGCTTGGACACCGAACAAACCAATTGGTCACCGATTCGCTCGACCATGGGTGTGAGCCGCTTGGTCAGCTTTGGCAACCGACCCGCGGCGGTCGCAGATGAGTTGATTCAAGCCCTGCAAACCTTACCGAAGCGGACACCCGAACGTTTGTTTCAGCCGGGTCAGTCCATCAAAATTGTCAGTGGCCCTCTCAAAGGCATAGAAGGTATTTTTCAGCAAGCCGATGGCGAACACCGCGCCATGGTGTTGATTGATTTACTGAACAAGCAGCACCGAGTCACCACGCAGATGCAAGACTTGCGGCCAGCTTCGCTCTGACATTCATGGTTAATTCGCTGCAACACATCGCCATCATCATGGACGGCAACGGACGCTGGGCCAAGAAGCGATTGATGCCCCGCACTGTCGGACATGTGAAAGGCGCCGCAAATGTTCGCCACATGGTCAAAGCATGCGCTGATGCCGGGGTGACTTACCTGACCTTGTTTGCATTCAGCTCAGAAAACTGGCGCCGCCCGCCCGAGGAAATCAGCGCCTTGATGGGCTTGTTTTTGCAATACCTTGAAAACGAAGTGGCCGAAATGAAAGCCGCAGGCATACGCTTGCGTGTGATCGGGGACCGCAGTGCGTTTGCGCCATTGCTGCAGTCACGCATTGACCAGGCTGAGCAGGAAACCGCGCATAACAACCGTTTGCACTTAACAATTGCTGCCAATTACGGCGGCCAATGGGACGTGTTGAATGCCATGCGTGCTTGGCAAGTGGCTCATCCAGGTAAAAACTTGCAGGATTTAGACGCCAGTGGTTTGGCCGCTTACCTGAGCACTGCAGACTTGCCCGATCCGGAGTTGTTGATCAGAACCGGGGGCGAGTCCCGCATCAGCAATTTCTTGCTGTGGCAAACCGCGTACACAGAGTTGTATTTCACCGATGTGTTTTGGCCCGATTTTGACGCGACGGCCCTGAAGAAAGCCACGCAATGGTTTGAACACAGGGTGCGGCGCTTTGGCCGTACCGACGATCAAGTGGCCGCCAACCCTGAAACGCCGGCCGCCTCTGACCCGATTTCAGCCCCGCTGTCGCCCCCCCATTTCAATATCAGCTAATATTCGCTATGCAGGCTTAGTCATTAGTTTCGGGTGCCTGCAATGCCCAACCGACGGATCACCCACTGTCACTTTTTCCCATTAGCTATTTCAGCAACAGGTAACCATAAATGAAGAACGAGCCTCGCCCACCCCACCCACGCAAAGAACACGCCCCTGCACGCTCTGGCCGTTGCATGGCATTGATCGACAGCAATTACATGGCTTGGCTATTGCGCCAGTCCACCGATGCAGCCGCCGAAACGGAAACATACAACCGTATGGCCTTGATACCTTCGCTGGCACAAGCGCTCAAAGGCGCAGGCTTGGCCTTGGATATCCAACGTGTTTATTGGTATACCGACAACCCCGATACCCAATTCCCGCATGACCAAATCGTTCGCCAATTGGATGCCGCGGGCGGTGAGCCCGGTGATGTGGTCTTTCAAGCCATGTCTTCTGACATTGCGCGATTGGCACAACACCATGCGTGTGAACATTTGCTCGTCGCCAGCGATGACGACCGCTTGACCGCTGCCATTGATGACGCGCAATTGCATGGCCTCAGTGTGTATTTGTTGGCTGATGAATCGGCCCGCCATATGGACCAATTGGTTACTGAAGACCCGGCGTGGTGTCGCTTGCTCGCTCAGGCTGATCGGCGTGTGTTGTTGTTGCCGCAAGCCGCGCGTGAACTCACTGCGGTGCCGCGTGCGTCTGCTGCCCCGTCCGCGCCCCAAGACCCTGAAGTGGTTCGTACCAAACTGCTGGAGGTCGTGACCCAGTGGTGGGATGATGAACCCGAGGATTTGCGCGAAGACTTGCGTGACGAGCTGCGTGGCAGCCACGGCATTCCGCAAGAAGTCGATCGCCATATGTTGCTGCGTGTACGCCGTGCGCTTGACCGACCGCTCAGCTTCCCGGAGAAAAAAATACTGCGCGAAATGGTGCGCACCACAGTGCTGGGTATCACCGAAGAAAGTATGCCCGTATGAGCCTGTTGGTGACCGGTGGTGCCGGCTTCATTGGCAGCAATTTCGTGCACCACTGGCTCGCCGGGCATGACGAGTTGCTGGTCAATCTTGACAAACTCACCTACGCCGGAAACTTGGGCAATTTGCAGTCTGTGGCCCAAGACAAACGCCATGTGTTTGTGCAAGGCGATATCGGCGACACCGCCTTGGTGACGCAACTCTTAAATCAGTATCAGCCACGCGCGGTGCTGCATTTTGCGGCGGAGTCGCATGTTGATCGTTCTATCCACGGGCCACTGGATTTCATCCAAACCAATGTCGTTGGCACTTGCCAATTGCTGGGGTCGGTGCGCGCTTTTTGGGCGGCACTGCCAGCAGACCAACAACAGAGTTTTCGTTTTCTGCATGTGAGCACCGATGAGGTTTACGGCAGCCTCGAACCCGATGCCGCTGCTTTCACAGAAACCCATCCCTATGCGCCCAACAGCCCTTATGCGGCCAGCAAAGCAGCCTCAGACCACTTGGTGCGTGCCTGGCACCACACCTATGGCTTGCCCGCGCTCACCACCCACTGCAGCAACAACTATGGCCCGTACCACTTCCCTGAAAAACTCATCCCCTTGGTGATTCACCATGCGCTGGCCGGCAAGCCATTGCCTGTGTATGGCGACGGCATGCAGGTTCGCGATTGGTTGTTTGTGCAAGACCATTGCAGTGCGATCGACAGGGTGTTGCAAGCGGGCACACCTGGTGAAACCTACAACATCGGCGGGTGGAATGAAAAGCCCAACATCGAAGTGGTGAAAACCTTATGCAGTTTGCTCGATGAGTTGCAACCAAGGGCAGATGGCAAAAGCTATGCAGAGCAAATCACTTATGTGAAAGACCGCGCCGGGCACGACAGACGCTATGCCATTGACGCTGGAAAAATCAAAGACAACTTGGGTTGGCAACCGGTGGAAACCTTTGAAACCGGTTTGCGCAAAACCGTTCAGTGGTATTTGGACCATGCCGATTGGGTCAGAAGTGTGACCAGCGGTGCTTATCGCCAATGGGTTGACCTGCACTATGGCGGCTGAACCGGTTCTGTTGCTCGGCGCTGCAGGGCAATTGGGCCACGCGCTTTTTCAAGCACTTCAGCTGGCGGGCCAACCGGTGGTTGCCTGGACCCGAGCCGATATCGATGTCAGCCATCTGTCCGAACTCAAAGAGCGTGTGACCCAACTCAAACCGCGCTGGATTCTCAATGCCGCGGCTTACACCGCAGTTGACAAGGCGCAAACCGAACCCGAACTGGCGCATCGGGTGAATGCCCACATGCCAGCCATGCTCGCTGATTACGCCAAGGCCAGCGGTGCGGTACTGATGCATTTCTCTAGCGACTATGTGTTCAACGGCCGTTCAACCCGCCCCTACCTTGAAACCGATGTGCCCGACCCCTTGTCGGTGTATGGACAAAGCAAGCGTGATGGTGATGCTGCCATTCAAGCCAGCGGTGCGCGGTATGTGATCTTTAGAAGTTCTTGGGTGGTGGCGGCCCACGGGCAAAATTTTTTGAAAACCATGCTGCGCTTGGCCGCTGAGCGGGACCAACTGAACGTGGTCGCAGACCAGACGGGTGTACCCACCGCCGCCGCTTGGCTGGCAGAGCTGGCGCTTCGGGCCATGCCTTTGGCGCAGCGCGAAGGTTTCAGCGGTTTGTTTCATGCCACGCCCCGCGGTGAAACCACGTGGCATGGCTATGCCCAATATGTATTGACCCAGGCAGCCAGCCGGGGCTGGACATTCAAAGCGACGGCTGACCAGGTGCACCCGATCACCACTGCACAATACCCGTTGCCAGCGCAGCGGCCGGCTTATGGCTTGCTCGACAGCAGCTTGCTGGCGCGCAGTTTGCAATGCGATTGGCCCGATTGGCAAGCTGGGGTCAATCAAGTGATTGCACAACTCTCTCAGCATCTGCCGGCCAAGGTTTGACAACACCCCTTCACTATCAGCCAGGATTTGACATGACACCTTTACAAAGAAAAGGCATTTTGCTCGCTGGTGGTTCCGGCACCCGGCTGTATCCGCTGACCTTGGCGGTCAGCAAACAACTGATGCCGGTCTACGACAAGCCCTTGGTGTACTACCCGCTCAGCACCTTGATGTTGAGCGGTATTCGCGACGTGTTGATCATTTCAACGCCGCAAGACACGCCGCGTTTCACTGAATTACTGGGGGATGGTTCGCAATGGGGCATGCACATTCAATATGCCGTTCAGCCGAAACCAGAAGGACTGGCACAAGCTTTTTTGATTGGGCGCGATTTTGTCAACCACCACCACAGTGCCTTGGTGCTGGGCGACAATATTTTTTATGGCCACGATCTGGTCAAGCAGTTGCAAGCCTCGCACATGCGCGATCAAGGGGCCACCGTGTTTGCCTACCACGTGGTCGACCCAGAGCGTTATGGTGTCGTGACGTTTGACGCGCAACAACGTGCGGTGCATATTGAAGAAAAACCCAAACATCCGCAATCCAATTTTGCCGTGACCGGTTTGTACTTTTATGACACGCAGGTCTGCGACATTGCGGCGGATATCCGTCCCTCTGCACGGGGTGAATTGGAAATCACCGATGTAAACCGCCGTTATTTGGCGCAACAGCAGTTGCATGTAGAAACCATGGGCCGCGGGTATGCCTGGCTTGACGCGGGCACCCATGAGGGCCTGATGGAAGCCGCCACATTTATTGCGACATTGCAAAAACGGCAAGGTTTGATGGTTGCCTGCCCCGAGGAGATCGCCTATTCCCAGGGTTGGATCACCGCTGCAGATTTAGAAAAATTGGCACAGCCGTATAAAAATACCGGTTATGGCCAATATTTATTGCGTTTATTGGGTTAATTCAAATGCCGTACACCGTGATTCCCACCGAATTACCGCAAGTTTTATTACTTCAACCCCGGGTATTTGCAGACGAACGTGGTTTTTTCTTTGAAAGTTTTAACCAGCGGGAATTTAACCAGGCCACTGGGCTTGACCTGATATTTGTTCAGGATAACCACAGTAAATCAGGCCATGGGGTTTTAAGAGGCTTGCATTTTCAGCGTCAATTTCCCCAAGGCAAGTTAATCCGGGTGGCGCAAGGCAAAATATTTGATGTGGCGGTGGATATTCGTCCTGATTCGGCGCATTACGGGCAATGGACGGGCCATCTATTGGACAGCGAGACCCATCAACACCTGTGGGTGCCGGCTGGTTTTGCCCACGGGTTTTTGGTGCTGAGTGATACGGCCGAAGTGATTTATAAAACCACCGAGTATTGGGTGGCCAGCGATGAAGATGCGGTGATTTGGAATGACCGCGATTTAGCCATCGACTGGCCTGTGCATGCACTGAAAACCCAGCCGCTGCTGTCGCCTAAGGACGCAGCGGCCAAGCCGTTTAAACAGCCTTGATTTCTGCGCTGGCGAGTTGACCTGCTGCTTGCAGGGCTTGTACCCATGCAGGCGTGCGGCCACGACCGGTCCAGGTTTGGGCGGGGTTGGCTGGGTCACGGTATTTGGGGGCTACTTTGCGGCCTGCCGTGGCGCGTTTGGCTTTCGGGGCTTTTGCCGTGGCCGACTTGGCGGCGCGGGTTTTGCCTTTTTTACCACCCAACGCTGCAGCGATGTGTTCGGCAGTTAATCCAGAGGCGTTTGCAATTTGCACAATTTGCGCCAAAGCCTTGTCGTGGGTGCGCGACATCAGACGCTGTTCTTCTTTTTCCAATTTGATTCTGGCGGCACGGACTTTTTCTAATTGGGCGACCGGACTTAAACGGGTCATATTTATCTCCTGATAAAAAAATATTTCAAAGCGTATTATCAACTATTAATAAAACATTCAAAAAATTAGTTAATTAATTATTAAGTCAATTAAGCCAAATATAAATAATGTTCGGGTTAATTTGAGACAGTTGTGGCCCGCTGTATGTCTTATTGGGCCCCCGGGCTTGGTGCACAATGCCAGACATCATTGACACTGACCCATGAACACTACAGACGCACCTACTCCGCAAACGCACCGCGATCAGGCACAAATCTTGGCGCGGGCACTCCCCTACATTCGCCAATTTCACGGCAAAACCATCGTCATCAAATACGGCGGAAATGCCATGACAGACCCGGCCTTGCAAGCCGATTTCGCCGCTGATGTGGTGCTGTTGAAATTGGTGGGCATGCATCCCATCGTTGTTCATGGCGGTGGCCCGCAAATTGAAAATGCCTTGCAACGCCTGGGTAAAAAAGGCGAATTCATACAAGGCATGCGTGTCACAGACGAGGAAACCATGGAAGTGGTCGAGTGGGTGTTGGCCGGAGAAGTGCAGCAAGACATCGTGGGCTTGATCAACCAAGCGGGTGGCAAGGCTGTTGGATTGACCGGGCGCGATGGCGGCATGATCCGCGCGCAAAAATTGAAAATGCTGGACAACCAAGACCCCACGATTGAGCATGATGTCGGGCAGGTGGGCGACATCACGTCCATCGACCCGTCTTTGCTCAAAGCCTTGCAAGACGATGCATTTATTCCTGTGGTCAGTCCCATCGGTTTTGGTGTGCACAATGAAAGCTACAACATCAATGCAGACGTGGTGGCCTCTAAACTTGCCACCGTGCTCAAGGCCGAAAAACTGGTGTTGTTGACAAACACCGCTGGCGTGCTCGATAAATCGGGTCAGTTACTGACCAACTTGAGCGCGCGACAAATCGATGCCTTGTTTGCCGATGGCACCATCAGTGGCGGTATGCTGCCGAAAATCAGCGGCGCACTCGAAGCCGCCAAGAGCGGTGTCAAAGCCGTGCACATCATCGATGGCAGGGTGCCACATGTGTTGTTACTTGAAATTTTGACCGACCAGGCTTTTGGCACCATGATCCGTTCGCACTGACCACCCAGGAGGACCTTCCTATGGCTGATGAGCAACCCGCAGCAAATGTCGCCGATGCCACCGCTCGCAAGCGACCCAAACCGGGCGAGCGACGCATTCAAATACTGCAAGCGCTTGCAGCCATGCTGGAACAACCCGGCTCTGAGCGGGTCACCACGGCGGCCTTGGCCGCCAAACTCGAGGTCAGCGAAGCCGCGCTTTACCGGCATTTCGCCAGCAAGGCGCAAATGTTCGAGGGTTTGATCGAATTCATTGAAACCAGCGTGTTCAGTTTGCTCAATCAAATCGCCCAAGGGCCGCATGAAGCGCCAGACAAATTGCGCCGCATGCTCACCGTGTTGTTGCAATTTGCTGAACGCAACCCGGGCATGGCCCGGGTCATGGTGGGCGATGCATTGGTGTTTGAAAACGACCGCTTGCACCAGCGCATGAATTTGTTTTTTGACAAAGTGGAAGCCAGTTTTCGGCAAGTATTGCGAGAAGCCGCCAGCTCCTCGGCCACACCCACGGTGGACGCGCAGGCGCAGGCGTCGGTGGCGATGGCGTTTGCGGTAGGGCGTTTGCACCGTTTCTCCCGATCGGGCTACAAACGATCGCCTTTGGAGCATTTGGACGCCAGCCTGAATTTTCTGATTTAAAAAAACTTTTTTATGCTGTGAAACATTGCATGCTCGCGCAGGCGGCGCATGTTGATAATGCAGCTTGTTTATTTCTTCGACGGACAAGGACAGCACGACATGAATCAATTAGACATGCAAGGCCGCCATGCGGTGGTCACCGGCGGCGCCAGTGGTTTGGGATTGGCGATTGTGCAACGCTTGTTGCACTCAGGTGCGCGGGTCACCCTTTGGGATCACGACCAAAAGGGCATGGACAAGGCGGTGTCTGAACTGCGTCAACAGTGGCCCAAAGCCGCGATTGAAGCCGTGCAGGTCAATCTGACCCAACATGCGCAAGTGGCGGATGCAGTCAAGAAAACCATTGCGTTGGCGGATGTGGATGCATTGGTCAACAGCGCCGGCATCAGTGGCCCGAACATGAAGAGCTGGGATTACCCGCTGGACGATTGGCACAAGGTGTTCGACATCAACGTCAACGGTCTGTATTACTGCTGCCGTGAAATGGTGCCGCACATGAAGGCGCGCAACAAGGGACGCATTGTCAATATCGCATCGGTGGCCGGTAAAGACGGCAACCCAAATGCCAGTGCATACAGTGCCAGCAAAGCCGCGGTGATTGCGCTCACCAAATCCATCGGCAAGGAACTCGCCGACACCGCGATTTGCGTCAACTGTGTCACCCCGGCGGCAGTCAAAACACCGATCTTCGATCAACTCACGCCCGAGCATATACAGTTCATGCTGAGCAAAATTCCCATGGGACGTTTTGGCACACCCGATGAAATCGCCGCCATGGTGGCTTGGTTGTGCACCGATGATTGTTCTTTTTCTACCGGCGCTGTGTTTGATTTGTCCGGCGGCCGATCCACTTATTGATTTTTTCAGGAGCAGTTATGAAACTAGTACGTTACGGCGCAGTTGGCCGCGAGAAACCCGGCTTGATCGACGCCGACGGCAAATTGCGCGATTTGTCCGGTGTCATCAAAGACATCACCCCCGAGCATTTGAGCGACAAAGAATTGTCGAAAATCGCCCGCCTGAAAACTGCCAGTCTGCCTCTGGTGCGCGGCAAACCGCGCATGGGTTGCCCGATCAGCCATGTCGGGAAATTCATCGCCATCGGTTTGAACTATGCCGACCACGCGGCTGAATCCAATTTGCCGGTGCCCAAAGAACCGGTGGTGTTCACGAAAGCCACCAGCTGTATTCAAGGTCCGAACGACGACATCATGTTGCCCAAAAATTCTGTGAAATCAGACTGGGAAGTCGAACTCGGCGTGGTCATCGGCACACGGGCCAGCTATGTGTCACAAGCACGCGCACTCGACTACGTGGCAGGTTATTGCACCATCAACGATGTGTCTGAGCGCGAGTTCCAACTCGAGCGCGGCATGACCTGGGACAAGGGCAAGGGCTGCGACACCTTCGGACCCATCGGCCCCTGGCTGGTCACCCGCGACGAAGTGCCAAAGCCTCAGCGCCTGAACATGTGGTTGGATGTGAATGGTGTGCGCATGCAAACCGGCAATACCAAAACCATGGTGTTCAATGTGGCCAAGCTGGTCAGCTATGTCAGTGAATTCATGACCTTGATGCCGGGTGACGTGATCACCACCGGCACGCCTCCGGGCGTCGGCATGGGCATGAAGAAAAACGGCAAGCCAAAGCCTGTGTTTTTGAAAGCCGGTGACACCATGTCATTGGGTATCGAAGGTTTGGGCGAGCAACACCAAAAAGTGGTGGCTTACAAAAAGCATTGATCGCTTTGCGCATGAAAAAAGCGGCCCGCGGGCCGCTTTTTTTACGTCTGTGTATTTCAAACAGTGATGGTTTGTATACCCGGCAGCGTAGGCATGCTGAATGTCTCCGGGTCAAACGCCATGTCGCCGTCTTCCTGCGGCACGCCAGTGGCTTTCATGCCTTTGAAGTCAAACAGCTTGGCGTCCAGCAAATGGGACGGCACGGTGTGCTGCAAAGCGTTGAACATATTGTCTAAACGCCCCGGGTATTTCTTTTCCCATTCGCGCAGCATGTCGCCAACCTGCTGGCGCTGCAAACCGTCTTGGCTGCCGCACAGTGTGCACGGAATGATGGGGAATTCGCGGTGCGCGGCCCAGCGCACCAGATCGCGCTCGGCGACAAATGCCAGCGGGCGGATGACGATGTGACGGCCGGTGTCGCTCATCAATTTCGGCGGCATACTTTTGAGTCTGCCGCCGAAAAACATATTCAAAAACAAGGTTTGCAAAATATCGTCACGGTGATGACCTAAAGCAATTTTGGTGGCGCCGATTTCATCAGCCACGCGGTACAAAATGCCACGGCGCAAACGGCTGCACAGGCTGCACATGGTTTTGCCCGGCGCGATTTTGCTTTTGACGATGGAATACGTGTCTTGGTTTTCGATGCGAAACGGCACACCGATTTTGGTCAGGTATTCGGGCAGCACATGCTCTGGAAAGCCGGGTTGCTTTTGGTCCAGATTGACCGCGATGATCTCGAAATCAATCGGTGCGCGCATTTGCATCTTCAGCAAAATGTCCAGCATGCTGTAGCTGTCTTTGCCGCCGGACACACACACCATGACCTTGTCGCCTTCTTCGATCATGTTGAATTGCACAATCGCTTCACCCACTTGGCGGCACAGCCGTTTTTCCAATTTCTGGGTTTCGCGTTCTATGGTTGTTGTCACCATTGGCCAGCCTCCATGCGGATTGCCACTTCACAATCATCAAAAATTTCTAACTTTGCTATTTTCACCCGTACACCGATCACGCCCGGCAGCAACATCAAACGGTGTGACAACTTGCCGATCAAGGTCTCGAGCAAATTGACATGCTCGGCCGTGCATTCGCTGATGATGATGTGGCGAAACTTGCGGTAGTCCAGTACATGGCTGATGTCGTCGTCACTGGGCAATAAATCTTGTGGCCCGAGGTTGAGTTCAGCATCCACTTGTATCGGTTGCGGCACGCCAATCTCGTGAGGCAAGATGCCCAGATTGGCTTTGAAGCGCAAGCCCGAAAGCGACAGTGTGCGGTGTCCGTGTTGGGGTGTGTTCATGTCACATCAGCGAAAAATCGCGCTCGAAAGGCATCAGGTGTTGACCGCCGTCTACCAAAATAGTGGTGCCGGTGATGGATGAATTATTCAAAGCAAACAATACTGTGGCCACCACGTCTTCAACACTTGAAGAGCGCCCCAGCGGCGAGAGTTTGTGCAGGTCTTGGAATTTTTCATCGCTGAGCATATGGCTGGTCAAGGTGAGGCCCGGTGCCACGCCGACCACGCGCAGTTGGGGTGCCAGCGTTTTGGCAAGCAGTGTGTTGGCAGTTTCAAGCGCGGCTTTGCTCAAGGTGTAGCTGAAAAAATCAGGGTTCAGGTTCCACAGTTTTTGGTCCAGCATATTCACCACCACTCCGTTGCCGTCGCGTTCGCCAACGTGCGCATGCAGTTGCTGCGCCAACACAATGGCGGCAGCGGTGTTGGTCAGCATGTGCTGTTGCATGGAGGTATAGCCAAAAGTCAAAGCACTGTCATGATCAAACAAAGCGGCGCAGTTGACCACTGCATCCACATGGCCCATGTGCTCCACCACTGCGTGCAGCAAATCGCGGGTTTGTGTTTCGTCGGACAAGTCAGCAGCAAAGCATTGCGACCCTGCACACAAGGCAGAGCATGCATTGGCGGTGTCTTGCGCTTCACTCAAAGAGTGACGGTAATGCACCGCCACCCGCCATCCCGCGGCCGCCAAGCCCAGCGCAATCGCGCGGCCCAGGCGTTTGCCAGCGCCGGTGACCAGCACAGTCGGGACAGTTGAGGGGCTGACAGCAGAGGACATGTTGGACAATGCAAACCATGAATGAACAGCCAACGAGTTTACCGACTGAGCTGCACCGCTTATTGCAAGCGCGTTTGCGGGCTGAAGACGGTTGGTTGCCATTCGACCGTTTCATGGCCTTGGCCTTGTACGCACCGGGCGCGGGTTATTACAGCGTGCGCAGCCAGCCGATTGGCCGCATGCCCTCGGGCGGCAGCGATTTCGTGACAGCACCGCTGGTGTCGCCATACTTTGGGCAGGCTTTGGCCCGCAGCGTGCATGAAGCTTTGCAGCACACCGGTACACAAGAAGTGCTGGAGTTTGGCGCGGGCGACGGCACACTGGCCAAGCAATTACTACAAGCCTTGGGCGACCAGGTGCAGCGCTATTGCATCGTTGAGGTGTCGGCCCATTTGCGCGAACAACAAGCAACTTGCTTGCAAGACTTTGCGCATAAAGTGCAATGGCTGAATGCGCTGCCCGACACCATTCGTGCGGTGGTGGTGGGCAACGAGGTATTGGATGCGATGCCGGTCAAATTGCTGCACAGAGTGAACACGGGTTGGCATGAACGCGGCGTGACCTGGGATGCAGTGGCTGCGGCATATGTGTGGCAAGACCAACCCACCGATTTGCGGCCACCCTTTGAGGTAGAAGGCCAGCACGATTACCTGTGTGAAATCCATTTGCAGGCGCAGGCGTTTATGAACAGCCTTGCCCAACGTTTGCAGCAGGGCGCGGCGTTCTTCGTCGATTACGGTTTTCCGGCGCATGAGTACTATCACCCGCAACGCCACATGGGCACGCTGATGTGCCACATGGACCATCAAAGCGACGCTGATCCTTTGAGCCACATCGGCCGCAAGGACATCACCGCGCATGTGGACTTCACCGCCATGGCTTTGACCGCGCAACAGGCGGGCTTGCATTGCTTGGGCTACACCAGCCAAGCGCATTTCCTGATCAACAGCGGCTTGCTGACCTTGTTGGAGAATGCCTCCCCACTAGAACGACAGCAGGCGCAAATGCTGATACAAGACCATGAAATGGGCGAGTTGTTCAAAGTGCTCGCGCTTGGTGCTAATGCAGCTTGGGAGCCAATGGGTTTTGTGCAAGGCGACAGGTCGCACCGTTTGTAAGGCATCACATGTTTCGTTGGTTGCTGGTGGTTTTTTTGGCCTTGTTGCTGTTACAAGGCCTCTCGCCTTGGTTGAACAAGCTGGGCTTTGGTCGCTTGCCTGGCGATATGCGCTTTCGATTGTTTGGCCGGGAATTTTTTATTCCGCTCACCACCACCATTATTTTGAGCATGGTCTGCGCCTTGATCGCAAGGTTAATTTGACGGGGTTAATATGGGCAGTTGCGCAGCCCCAAAGTAGTTAAAACATGTTGAACATGCCACGCCCTCGCCTGTTACCAGTAGCCCTGATGGCATTGCTGTTGGCAGTCGCCGCCGTATTTTGGTGGGGCGTTCCTGACCTGCTGTTCGGCCCTGCAGCCAAAGACGGCGCAGCGGGTCGTGAAGCCGCAGCGGGTAAATCAGGGGACAAGCCCAAATACAGCGGTGGGCGCCCCGGCAACAAGGACATGGGCGACAGCACGGGCAAGCCGACACCGGTGAGCACCGATCTGGTCAAGCGAATGGACATGGTGCTCAATGTGCAAGCCTTGGGCACCATGACGGCCATGAACACAGCGATTGTGCGTTCGCAGGTGGATGGGGTGCTCAAGTCATTGCGCTTTACCGAGGGCCAACAGGTGCAAGCCGGCCAATTGCTGGCCGAGATTGATCCGCGTGCGTTTGAGGCGCAATTGAACCTGGCGTTGGGCCAATTGGCCCGAGACAATGCCCAGTTGTTGAATGCTCAACTGGATTTGCAACGCTACCAAGACCTGCTGAAAAAAGACGCTATTGCACGCCAACAAGTCGAAACCCAAGCGGCATTGGTGGCCCAATTGCAAGGCACGGTGCAAGCCGATCAGGCGAATGTAGACGCTGCCAGACTGCAACTTTCCTACACCCGCGTGACCGCGCCCATCAGCGGACGTTTGGGCTTGAAGCAAGCCGAGTTGGGCAGTCTGGTGCGCGCTGGCGACGCCAACGGCTTGGTCACCATCACCCAAACACAGCCCATGGCCGTGGTGTTTGCCGTGCCGGAAATGCATGTGCCGTTGATCATGCGCAAACTCAAATCGGGACAGGCCTTGCCGGTGCAGGCCTGGGACCGGGACCGCAAACAACGGCTCGCCAGCGGACGGGTCAACACCACGGACAACGCCATTGATGTGGCCACTGGCACCCTCAAGCTCAAGGCCTCGCTTGACAACCGCGACGGCCAGTTGTTCCCCAACCAATTTGCGCAAATTGAATTGCAATTGGACACCTTGAAAAACACCTTGGTGGTTCCTTCTGCTTCGGTACAGCGCGGCGCGCAAGGCAGCATGGTGTTGGTGGTACAGGCTGATAACACCGTGAATGCGGTACCTGTGCAATTGTTGTCGGCACAAGACGATTGGCAAGCGGTCCAATCCGACGCCTTGAAAGAAGGCGACAGTGTGGTCACCGATGGCGCTGACCGCTTGCGCTCAGGCAGCAAAGTCGAGGTGGTGAAAGCCGCCAAGCCATGAATCTCTCGGCGTTGTTCATTCGACGCCCGGTAGCCACATCGTTGCTGATGCTGGCGTTGTTGCTGTCGGGGGCACTGGCCTATCGGTTTTTGCCCGTGGCTTCTCTGCCGCAGGTGGATTACCCGACGATTCAAGTCAGCACTTTGTATCCGGGCGCCAGCCCGAATGTGATGACCGCGTCAGTCACCGCGCCGCTCGAGCGTCAGTTTGGACAAATGCCCGGACTGGCCTTGATGACCTCGGTGAGTTCCGGTGGCGCATCCGTCATCACGCTGCGTTTCTCACTCAAGTTGCCGATCGATATCGCAGAGCAGCAAGTGCAAGCCGCGGTCAATGCCAGCGCCAATTTTTTGCCGGCCGATTTGCCCATGCCGCCAAGCTACAGCAAAGTCAATCCGGCGGATGCGCCGATCATGACCTTGGCGGTCAGCGCCGCAGACATGCCTTTGACACAAATCCATGACCTGGTAGAAAACCGTTTGGCCATGCGCTTGTCACAAGTCAATGGTGTGGGCTTGGTGGGGATTGCCGGTGGCCAACGGCCAGCTGTGCGGGTGCAAGTCAATCCACAGGCATTGGCGGCCGCGGGCATGTCTTTGGAAGATGTTCGCAATGCCATCAACCTCAACAACGTGAACATGGCCAAAGGCAGTCTGGACGGCGCTGCACGCGCATCGAGCTTAGATGCGAATGACCAATTGCGTTCACCCACAGAATATGCACAGTTGGTGTTGGCCTATGTCAGAGGCAGTCCTTTGCGCTTGGGTGATGTCGCCGATGTGGTGGAGGCGGCGCAAAACAACCAGCTTGCTGCCTGGGCCGACCGCACGCCGGCCATCATCGTCAACATTCAACGCCAACCCGGCGCCAATGTGATGGATACGGTGGAGCGCATTCAACAGCAATTGCCCGCATTGCGCGACGCCATGCCGCCGGGCGTGAATGTGCAGGTCCTGACCGATCGCACGGTCACCATCCGCGCGTCGGTGCGTGATGTGCAGTTCGAATTGCTGCTGTCGGTTGCGCTGGTGGTGATGGTCATATTTTTGTTCTTGCGAAATGTGGCGGCAACAGTCATTCCTGCGGTGGTGGTGCCTTTGTCTTTGGTGGGCACGTTTGGTGTCATGTACCTGGCTGGGTTTTCCATCAACAACCTGACCTTGATGGCATTGACCGTGGCCACGGGTTTTGTGGTGGACGACGCGATCGTCATGATCGAGAACATCACCCGTTTTTTGCAAGACCGGAAAAATCCGATGTCGCCCCTGCAAGCCGCACTTGAAGGCGCCAAGCAAATGGGATTCACCATCATTTCTTTGACCTTTTCTTTGGTGGCGGTGCTGATTCCCTTGCTGTTCATGGGCGATGTGGTGGGGCGCTTGTTCCATGAATTCGCCATCACCTTGGCGGTGGCTATTTTGATTTCTGCGGTGGTGTCGCTCACACTCACACCCATGATGTGCGCGTACGTGTTGCGGCCTGTGTCCGCGTCCTCCGTTCGTGGTGCAAACATGCACACAGCGCCAGCTTGGTTGTCCTGGTCTATTGAGCGTTATGCAACCGCATTGCGCACCGTGCTGGACCGGCCTTGGCAAACACTGGTCGTGTTTGTGTTGACGGTGCTGGCCACCGTGGCGGTGTATGTCGCCATGCCGAAAGGTTTTTTCCCCTTGCAAGACACAGGCGCGGTGCAAGTCATCACCGAGGCCACCCAAGCCACTTCTTTTGCCGCCATGTCACAGCGACAGCAGGCGCTTGCAGACGTGTTGCTCAAAGACCCGGCGGTGCAAAGCCTGAGTTCATTCATCGGGGTTGACGGGCCCAACACCACGCTGAACACCGGACGCATGACCTTGAATCTGGTGCCCAAATCGCAACGCGATGCCCCGTTGCCAGAGATCTTGCGCAGACTGTCGCTCGCCGCTGGGGCCATCAGTGGCATGCGTATGTATCTGCAACCCTTGCAAGACCTCACCCTGGATGACCGGGTGGCGCGAACCCAATACCGGTTTTTGCTGAGTGGCCCCGACAACGAAAAGCTGGGCCTGTGGTCGCAACGCTTGCTTGATCGCTTGCGTGAGCATCCTGCCTTGTCGGATGTCGCCAGTGATTGGCAAGACCAAGGTTTGCAAGCCTATATCAGGATCGACCGAGACGCAGCCAGTCGCTTGGGCGTTTCTGTGGCGGCGGTTGACAACGCGCTCTACAACGCATTTGGTCAGCGACTGGTGTCCACCATCTTCACGCAAAGCAACCAGTACCGGGTGGTGCTGGAGGTGGATCCCGCGCACCGCATGGGCCCTTCGTCGCTGGCCCTTTTGAACGTGCCTTCGCTGAGCGGCGCACAGGTGCCACTCAGCAGTGTGGCCAGTATTGAGCAGCGCAACACTGTGCTGAGTCAGGTGCATGTCAACCAGTTTCCCGCAGTGACGGTGTCGTTTCAAATGGCCGAAGGGGTAGCGCTGGGTGAAGCGGTGGCTGCCATAGACCAAACCTGGCAACGCATGCGCGATCAAGAGGATGTTCCCGCCAGCATTGAGTCGCGGTTTGAAGGCGCTGCGATGGCATTTCAAGCGTCATTGCGCCACAACCTGTGGTTGGTGTTGGCCGCAGTGGTGACCATGTACATCGTGCTGGGTGTGTTGTATGAAAGCTATGTGCATCCGGTCACGATTTTGTCTACCTTGCCATCGGCCACATTGGGCGCTTTGCTGGCCTTGTGGTTGGCACGCATGGACATCAGTTTGATCGCCGTCATCGGCATTATTTTGTTGATCGGTATCGTCAAGAAAAACGCCATCATGATGATTGACTTTGCCTTGGACGCCGAGCGTCGCCAAGGTTTGAGTCCGCGTGAGGCCATCGAGCAGGCCTGCCTGTTGCGCTTTCGGCCGATCCTGATGACCACGTTGTGCGCTTTGTTGGGAGCTTTGCCGTTGATGCTGGGCAATGGCGTGGGCAGCGAGTTGCGGCAACCCTTAGGCGTGACGCTGGTGGGTGGTTTGATCGTCAGTCAGTGGTTGACCTTGTTCACCACACCGGTGATTTACCTGCTGCTTGAGCGCTGGAGCAAAGCGCGTCAGTGGTCGCCTCGCGTATGAATGTGTCGGCTGTTTTCATTGCCCGGCCGGTAGCCACTACCTTGCTCAGTTTGGGTGTGGCGATTGCTGGCGTCTTGTCTTATGCCCTCTTGCCGGTGGCCCCTTTGCCGCAGGTCGACTACCCGGCCATTTCAGTTCAAGCAAGTTTGCCCGGAGCCAGTCTAGAGACCATGGCCGCGACTGTCGCCACACCATTGGAGCGCGCATTGGGCAGCATTGCTGGCGTCAATGAGATGACTTCAACCTCGTCGCAAGGCAGCACACGCATCAGTTTGCAATTCGATTTGGAGCGCGACATCAATGGTGCGGCACGCGATGTGCAAGCTGCCATTAATTTGGCGCAAACCCTGTTGCCAAGCGGCATGCCAAGCCGACCCACCTACCGCAAAGTCAATCCTGCAGAAAGCCCGATGTTGATCATCGCGCTGACCGCTACCCAGTTTTCACGCGCAGACATGGTGGATGTGGCGTCAACGGTGTTGGTGCAACGTTTATCCCGGGTCGACGGTGTGGGTCAGGTCACCATTGGCGGTGGCGCTTTGCCTGCAGTGCGTGTGGCGGTGCAACCCGATCGCTTGTCTGCGTATGGTTTGTCCTTGGAGGATGTGCGCCAGACCTTGGTCGCGGGCAACGCCCATCGACCCAAAGGCATGGTGGAAGACGAGCACCAAGCATGGCAAATCGAGGCCAACGACCAAGCCTATACCCCTGCGGATTTCGCAGGCATGGTCATCCGCCATCAGAACAACCGCAGCGTGCGGGTGCAGGACGTGGCGCAAGTCAGTGAGGCCATGCAAGATGTCCGCACCGATGGGATTTCCCAAGGCAAGCCAGCGGTGTTGCTGGTGCTGTTTCAGCAACCGGGTGCCAACGTGATCCAAGCGGTCGATGCCGTTCGCCGATTGTTGCCTGTATTGCAAAAAGAAGTGCCCACCGGCATGGCCATGGAAGTGGTGTCAGACCGTACGCCGACGATTCGCGGTTCATTGGCAGAAATTCAAAAATCGCTGGCCATTTCAATGGGCTTGGTGATTTTGGTGGTCGCACTTTTCTTAAAGCGTTGGCGCACTGCGCTGATTCCTGCCGTGGCTGTGCCGTTGTCTTTGGCCGGTACATGTGCCGTGATGTATTTGCTCAATTTCAGTTTGAACAATTTGAGTCTGATGGCGCTGACGATTGCCACCGGGTTTGTGGTGGATGACGCGATCGTGGTGCTTGAGCACATCACCCGCTTGCGTGAGCGCGGCGTGCCGCTGCGCCAGGCGGTGTTGCAAGGCAGTCGCGATATCGGCTTCACGGTGGTGGCCATCAGCGTGTCGTTGGTCGCGGTGTTCATTCCGATTTTGTTCATGGGGGGTGTGCTCGGTCGCTTGTTCCACGAGTTTGCGGTGGTGATGACAGCGGCCATTTTGATGTCGCTCGTGGTGTCTTTGACCACCACCCCGATGATGTGCGCGCAGTTGTTGCCAGCCACTCCTTTGCCGGTTAAGCCGCGACGACGGCAGTACGTTCTGCGGCTCTACCGGCGCAGTCTGGCGTGGACCTTGCGGCATCAGTGGGTGATGTGGTTGGTGTTATTGGCCACGGTGTTGCTCAATGTCAGTTTGTACAGCGCCATTCCCAAAGGTTTTTTTCCACAACAAGACACAGGCCGCATCAATGGCTACATACGGGCTGACCAGAGTTCGTCGTTTCAAGCCATGCAGCAACGCCTGCACAGCATGTTGGCAATTGTTCAAGCCGACCCGGCGGTGTTGAACGTGACGGGCTTTACTGGCAACAGCCAGCGCAACGCGGCGCAAATGTTCATGACCTTGAAACCGCGCCATGAGCGTGATGCAAGCGCCGATCAAGTGGTCAAACGCTTGCGTGCCAAACTGTCCAAAGAGCCGGGTGCCAGGCTGTTCATGACGCCGGTGCAAGATTTGCGCATAGGGGCCAGAGCCGGCGGTTCGCAATTTGAATACACCATCAAAGCCGATGAATTGGCGCAACTGCGCGAGTGGGAGCCCAAGATCAGACGCGCCATGGCCAAGCTCCAAGAACTTGAAGACATCAACAATGACTATGAAGACCGTGGCTTGCAAACGTCTATCGTGGTTGACCGTGATGCCATGGCCCGTTTCGGTTTGACCATGCGCGATATAGATGCCACCTTGGCCAATGCGTTTTCACAGCGACAAGTCAGCACCATTTACAACCCACTCAACCAATACCGGGTAGTGCTTGAATTGGGTGCTACGTATTTACAAAACCCGGCCTCGCTGGATAACTTGAATGTCATCAACAACCAAGGGCAGGCCGTTCCTTTGCGTGCATTTGCGCAAGTGGTGATGACGGGTGCGGCTTTGTCTGTGTCCCACGATGCCGGTGTGCCTTCCGACACCTTCAGTTTCAGTCTGGCCCCGGGTGTGAGTTTGTCGCAAGCCACTGAGGCCATCCATGACACCGTGGCGCAATTGCAGTTGCCGGTGTCCGTGCGTGGCGGGTTTGCCGGAACAGCCAATGCGTTTGAAAAATCGCTCAAAACACAACCGCTTTTGTTATTGGCAGCTTTGATCACCGTGTATTTGGTGCTGGGTGTGTTGTATGAAAGCCTGCTGCATCCCTTGACCATTTTGTCAAGCCTGCCATCGGCCGGAGTGGGCGCTTTGCTGACACTGATGTGGTTTGACAAGGAGTTCAGCGTCATTGCGATGATCGGTGTCATTTTGTTGATTGGCATTGTCAAGAAAAATGCCATTTTGATGATCGATGTGGCCTTGCAAACCCAGCGCATGGGACGCACCGCCGCACAGTCGATTTTTCTGTCGGCACAATCTCGCTTGCGCCCGATACTGATGACCACAGTCGCTGCCATGTTGGGTGCGATACCGCTGGCACTGGCCTACGGGGTGGGTGCAGAAATGCGTCAACCCTTGGGTTTGTCGGTGCTCGGCGGATTGTTGCTGAGTCAGTTGCTCACGCTCTACACCACACCGATTGTGTTTGTCGGGCTGGAGACCGCCAGGGCTTGGGTACTGGGGCAGCGCCAGCCCCACAGCCACAGGCACAATTCCCCTTCCGTGAATGGAACCCTTGCATGAACCGCTGGACCCGTTGTTTGTTGGTTGGAGGCATGACCTTGTGGCTGGGAGGTTGCAGTGGGTGGTTCAAGCCCGCCAAATTACCCCCTGCACCGGCCATGCCAGAAATGCAGCAGACCGGGGCGCCGCTGGTCAGCATTGACCCGGATTGGTGGACGCTGTTCAACGACCCGGTGCTCAACCAATTGCAAGCGCAATTGGCCTCGGGCAATTTGAATATGCAGTTATTGGCGGCCCGCGTGCGACAGGCGCAGGCCACGCTGGCGTCGGCGCAAAGCAGTGTGTTGCCAACCGCATCCCTTGCTACCGGTGTCAGCCGCGGGCAATCGGCAGGCGGCAATCCGGCCAATACGGTCAGTTTGACCGCACCGCTCAGCTGGGAGCTGGATGTATGGGGCAGACTGGACGCGACGGCAACGGCTGCCAAAGCCGGTTTACAAGCCAGCCGCGAGGACTTGGCGTTGGCGCGTTTGTCGGCGCAAGCCAGTCTGGTGCAAACCTATGTGGCGATACGTACAGCCGAGCAACAAACCCAGGTGTTGACGCAGGCGCAAACTGCGTATGAACGTGCCTTGCAATTGACCCAATACAGGTACGACGCCGGTGTCGTGTCCGCCGCCGATGTGGCGCAAGCGCAGCTGCAAGTCAGCAGTACGCAAGCGCAGTTGATAGAGGTGAACAGCAGCCGTACCCAATTGCTGCATGCGTTAGATGTGTTGCTGGGGCAAGCCCCCGGGCAGTTGCAGTTGACGCCATCTGCTGCATTGCCGGTGGTGCCTGCCTTGCCCGATGTGGTGCCGGCGGCATTGCTGCAGCGCCGCCCGGATGTGCGTGCTGCACAGCAGCGCGTGTTGTCAGCGCAAGCCAACGCCGGCGCGGCACAAGCCGCCTTCTTTCCCAACCTGAGCTTCACGGCCACGGCAGGCTACAGCAACAACAGCTTGGGAAATTTATTCAGCGCTTCCAATTTGTTGTGGTCGATGGGGCCGAGCATGGCCTTGAGCCTGCTTGACGGCGGCAAACGCAAAGCTGCTGAGGCCGATGCATTGGCCGCACTGGATGCTGCCGGTATTGCCTACAAGCAAACCGTGTTGCAAGGTTTACAAGAAGTGCAGGACAACTTGGTGGCTGCTTATCAGTTGCAATTGCAAACCCAGGCGCAAGCGCAGGCGCTGCAAGCGGCGCAGCGCAATCTGTCCATCAGCGAAGCGCAATATGCTGCTGGCACCGTCAGCTATTTGAATGTGGTCACCGCACAAACCGCAGCCTTGTCCGCCGAACGCAGTGTGTTGGATATACAAAGCCGCCGGGTGCTGGCGGTCACGCAGTTGATGAAAAATTTGGCGGGGCGCTTGTCAACAAGCTTTGTTGCAGGGCGCGAAAATTAAGCGGCGCGTTTCAAGTCTGGACGCCAGACAAAGCAAGGGCAATGGCTTTGACACGGGCTTGCTCGATGCGTTGCCCCACTTCCATGCCGCTCAGTCCTTGTTGCATGGCCAAGGCAGACATGTTGGCGGTGTCCACAGCCAGCGCAGCGTCCAGCATGTTCTGCAGATGTGCGGACTGAGGGTAGTCGCGCTGCTGCAACCCTAGGCGACCACGCGCATCGCACTCGCAGGCTTGCAGCGCCAGCGCAAAACGTTCGGGTCGGCGCAGCGCATCGCACCTTGTCAAAAGTCGCAAGACAGCTTCTGCCCCCAGCGACTGCGACGCGTGTATGTGGCCATGTTCGCGTGCCACCACTTCGGCCAATTCACGACATGGCACCGGTACACGCAGTCGCTCGCAAAGCTTTCGAAGCAGTGTCACGCTGCGTTGTTCGTGGCCGATGTGGCGCGGCAGCAGTTCTTTGGCCGTGGTGCCTTTTCCCAGGTCATGGCACAAGGCAGCAAAACGCACTTCCAGCGGCGCATGCACGCGGGCAGTCTCATCCAGCACCATCTCCAGGTGCACACCGGTGTCAATTTCCGGGTGGTGCTCGGGCGGTTGCGGCACGCCATACAAACGATCGACTTCGGGGAGCAAAATTTTCAACGCGCCGCAATCGCGCAACACCTGCAACATGCGCGAAGGTTTTGCGGACATCAGTCCTTTGGACAACTCCTGCCAAACGCGTTCGCTGACCAATGCATCCACTTCACCGGCGAGCACCATGTCTTGCATCAGCGCCAAGGTTTGCTCAGCCACTTTGAAATCGGGAAAGCGCGCTGCAAAACGCGCCACCCGCAGTATGCGCACCGGGTCTTCTCGAAACGCCTCCGTCACGTGCCGCAACACTTTGTGTTGCAAGTCATGTTGACCGCCATACGGATCGATCAGTGTGCCGTCATCGGCTTGCGCGATGGCGTTGATGCTCAGGTCGCGCCGCGCCAAGTCTTCTTCTAATGTGACCTCGGGGGAAGCGTGCACCACAAAGCCTTTGTAGCCGGGCGCGGTTTTGCGCTCGGTACGCGCCAATGCATATTCCTCGTGGGTCTGCGGGTGCAGAAACACCGGAAAATCTTTGCCCACTGGTCTGAACCCCTGCGCGGCCATGGCCTCCGGTGTGCTGCCCACCACCACCCAATCGCGGTCGGCGCCGGTGATGCCCAGCAGGCCATCTCGAACGGCGCCACCAACGAGATAGGTCTTCAAGCGTCAGGCCTGTGGTGTCAGAGGAAACACGCTATCGAGTGAGGCCGCGATTGGCACACCCAATGCAGACAGGCCGGGAGCCGTGCCGCCGGCGATGTTGTCGACTTGCATGGACGCCAGGTTGTCGCGGCTCATCAGCGGCGCACCCGGCAGCAGTTCCATCACCAGTGCTTGCAAGTAAGCCATGGCCTCTGGCAAGCCCACCACCAGTCTGGGGTGACCGGCCCAGCGTCCAGCATGTTGCACCAGTTCTTTCAAACTGTATGTCTGCGGTCCCGCCAGTTCATAGACGTGCCCCGCAGTTTCGCGGTGCATCAATGCATACACCACGGCCTTGGCCACATCTTGTACCCATACCGGTTGAAACCGGGTACGGGCGCCCGCCAATGGCACGAATGGTGCGACAGATTGCAAGCGCGCAAACAGGTTGATGAATGCATCGTCCTCGCCAAAGATGACACTTGGGCGCAGCACACTCAGTTGTAAACCGTGGACCACTTCGGATTGCAACGCGGCTTCACCTTGCGCTTTGCTGCGTTGGTAAAGCGACGGACCGTGCAGGTCCGCTCCCAATGCGCTGACATGCACCATGCGCAGTACGCCGGTTTGCACGCAGGCGTGTGCCAATCGCCTGGGTAACTGCACATGCACTTTGTCAAACGCGGCGCGGTCACCGTGCAAGATGGCGACCAAATTGACCACGGCATCATGCCCGGGCAACAGCGCTTGCAGACAGGCCTCGTCATGTATATCGGCTGCCACCACGGTGACCAGTGGCAACATTTGCACCGAGCGCGCTGGCAGGCGGCGCGTGGCCACGGTCACATGCACACCCGCGCGATTGAGCGCTTCGCACACATGCCGCCCCACGAACCCACTGCCACCCAAGATCAAAACATTTTTCATAACCACGAATGTAGCCTGATTGATGAACCAGATACAGAGGCGGACAGGAAAAACCCATTCGCGATAATCTGAAAATGAACCAATTAGACGCGCTCAAGCTTTATTCAACCGTCGTCGCCGACACCGGCGACTTTCAGCAGATCAGCGGCTTTCAGCCCCAAGACGCCACCACCAACCCCTCACTGATCTTGAAGGCCGTGCAAATGCCGGCCTACCAACAATTGCTGCAAGACACGGTCAGCCGTCACACAGGGGCGTCGCTGGACGAAATGATGGACCGTCTGCTGGTCCATTTCGGCTGCCGCATTTTGGCGCTGATTCCCGGCCGTGTGTCTACCGAGGTGGATGCCCGGCTGAGTTTTGACACGGCCGCCACCGTCGCGCGTGCCCAGCGCATCATGGCGCTTTATCAAATCGAGGGCATCGACAAAGCGCGCGTGCTGATCAAGATCGCAGCCACCTGGGAAGGCATTGAAGCCGCGGCGCAACTCGAACGCCAAGGCATACACACCAACCTGACGCTGTTGTTTTCATTTGCCCAAGCCGTGGCGTGTGGAGATGCTGGCGTGAAATTGATTTCACCGTTTGTCGGTCGAATTTACGATTGGCACAAAAAGGCCGCCGGCGCGCAATGGGATGAATCTGCCCGGGCGGGTGTGAACGACCCGGGCGTGCAAAGCGTGCACCGTATTTATCACCACTACAAAAAACACGGTATCGCTACCGAGGTGATGGGCGCGAGTTTTCGCAACACAGGACAGATCATTGCATTGGCAGGTTGCGACTTGCTCACCATCAGCCCGGAATTGCTGGCGCAATTACAAAGCAGCCAAGCGCCAGTGCAAGCTGCGTTAAAGCCTGAGCGGGCCAAGGCCATGGACCTGCCCGACTTGCATTTGAACCAAGCGCAATTTCGCTTTGCCATGAAAGAAGATGCCATGGCCAGCGACAAACTGGCCGAAGGCATACGGGCGTTTTGTGCCGATGCCCGCAAACTCGACGCATTGCTCAGTGCATAAACGCTTATTCAGGCACGCACATCCCACCGTATTTTTTTGCCATATTCCAAGCTTGACCGGTCCACTCCGAAGGCGGGTTACTTTTTCTTAAATTGCAGACAGGGGTCCTCGCGGGTACGAACAGGCGTGACCCAAATGAAATCGGCCTTGTCGCGCCAACTTTGCAGCCACTCATTCATGTCTGCGCGGGTGGTCAATGGCCGATGTTCAAGCAGCAGCAGACTGACCACACGCAAATCGGGTTGATTGGCGCGAATGATTTGTGGCACCCCCACGTGTTTCCATGCATGGCCATTGCCCGCCAGCAACACCGACGGCAAGTGCTGCAGCAGCACCGCAGCCATGCTGGCATCGCGGGCGCGTTGCACCGCGATCATGGCTTCAAACATGTGGGCGGGCAGGGCGGAACAATGTCCATGATCGATCTCTTGTCGCAAAAGTTTCAAACTGGCGTCGTCCAACCTTGCTTGGCGCAACAATTGTTGCAATTCGGCTGAGACGCTGGCACCTTGGCTTTTGAACACCTCTTTGGTTTGGTTGGCCGGGATATTGCCGCCATACAAAGCCAGTCCGGTTTGCTGCACCGCTTCAAACAACACCTGGTGCAGCGGCCATTGCCAACCCGTGGCATCAAATCCTGCTCGGGCCAGTGCCTCTGGCAAAGATTGCCGCATGTCGATACGCTTGCCCGCGTCCATGTGCTCAGCCACGATGGTCACACCCCGCAATGACATGGCGCGCAACAGATCTGCCCGCAAAGCATGGTGTCTGGGGTTGTCGTGGGCTTCGCCCCAAGCAGAAACATCGGCTTGGTTCAAGGTGTCCAGCAAATCAGAAGGTGTGATTTGTTGACCATTGGCTGTCTGAAAAAGTTGCTCATGGTCGGCCAAAGCGGGGAAAGCTTGTGCAGGGGACAGCAGGACCAGCCAGATCAGGCCGAGAAACAATCGAAGCGCACGAAAAAAAATAGGGGGCAACATGGCTTTGGCGCAGGTTTATAAAGTGGGGGCGGAAGGGAAAAACGGTGATTGCGCAACACCTTAGCGCTTTTTTCGGTTGCCATTGCCTCTCAAAACCATACCCCTGATGCGAAACTGTCTAAAAAATGGCATAGTCTAAGCAATCATAAAGAAATAAAGAAATTAAATATTCGACTTAAAAGGGTATAAAAAATCAATATCAGAACAAGGCATAAACCTTTTTAATACAGGCATGACGCTCGCCAAAACAGCCAACATCAAACAGCTGATCACTTTTCAAAAAGTGGCCAGGTTGGGTAATGTCAGTCTGGCGGCAGAAGAACTGTTTCTCAGCCAGTCCGCCACTTCCATACAACTGTCTAACCTCGAAGAGGCCGTGGGCACCAAACTGCTCAGCCGAACCGGACGCGGCATCAGGCTTACCGAGGCCGGCGAAGTGCTCTACACATTGTGTGAGCGCGTGCTGAATGTATGGCAAGAAGTCAGTGACGAAATGGAGTCTTATTTAGGCGACTTCACGGGCACCTTGCGCATTGGGGCGGTCACCACTGCTGAATATTGGTTGCCCCATGTGTTGGTCAATTTTGCAAATACCAATCCCAAGGTGAAATTGAAGTTGCAAGTGGCTAACCGAGACGAGGTGGTGCGCTACCTGACTGCCGATGAAATTGATCTGGCTGTGATGGGGCGAGCGCCGCAAGAGGTCAGGGTGAAATCGGTCAGTTTTGCTGACAACCCCACCGCGTTTTTGTCAGCGCCTTCGCATGTGTTGATGAACACGTCTGGTTTGAATTTGGAAATGCTTGCCAATGCCCACATGCTGGTGCGAGAAAAAGGATCTGGGGCACGGGCCTCGCTCGAGCGAATTTTCAAAAATGCTGGTCTCAAATTGTCGGTCGGGGCAGAGTTGTCCAGCAATGAATCAATCAAACAGCTGTGTATTGCCGGGCTAGGGCCAGCCTACATGTCTTTGCAGTCTTGTTTGTTGGAAATTCGCGCCGGATTGTTGTGTGTGCTGCCCTTGGCAAATAACCCGATGAACCGGCGCTGGAATGTGGTGCATTTGGAACACAAACCTTTGTCGCAGGTGGCTTCAGTGTTCATGGACTATTTGATACGCCATGGTCAGACGCAAATCGAAGAGCAATTGGCCATGATGTCAAAACTACCGGTGGCGGAAGCGGTAGTGCTGCACAGCAATCCAACAGAGCCAGAACAGCCTTCGCCATAAAAAAACCCGCAGGGCGCAAACCGTGCGGGTTTTTGTGTAAGCGCAATTTTTACAAACTGCAGCGACTGTAAGAGGTGGCTTACATGCCCATGCCGCCCATGCCGCCCATACCACCCATGTCGCCGCCAGGCATGCCGCCGCCGGCACCTGACTCGTCCTTGGGTGCGTCAGCAACCATGGCTTCGGTGGTCAACATCAGTGAAGACACAGATGCTGCGTTTTGCAAAGCGGTACGTGTCACTTTGGTGGGGTCCAAGATGCCCATTTCGATCAAGTCGCCATAGGTGTCGTTGGCAGCGTTGAAGCCGTAGTTGCCTTTACCGGCCAACACAGCGTTGACGACCACTGAAGGCTCGCCACCGGCGTTGTAGACGATTTCGCGCAAAGGAGACTCAACGGCTTTCAACACCAGTTTGATACCGGCGTCTTGGTCAGGGTTGTCGCCTTTGATGGTGCCTGCGGCTTGGCGGGCACGCAACAGCGCCACACCGCCACCGGCCACGATACCTTCTTCCACTGCAGCGCGGGTGGCGTGCAATGCATCTTCCACGCGGGCTTTTTTCTCTTTCATTTCGACTTCGGTGGCCGCGCCAACCTTGATCACTGCGACACCGCCGGCCAATTTGGCGACGCGCTCTTGCAGTTTTTCACGGTCGTAATCAGAGGTCGCTTCTTCGATTTGAATACGGATTTGTTTGACACGTGCTTCGATATCAGCGGCTGCACCTGCACCGTCGATGATGGTGGTGTTTTCTTTGCCCACTTCGATGCGCTTGGCCGAACCCAGATCAGCCAAAGTGACTTTTTCCAATGTCAAACCGACTTCTTCTGCAATGACTTTGCCGCCGGTCAGGATGGCGATGTCTTCCAACATGGCTTTGCGGCGATCGCCAAAACCTGGTGCCTTGACAGCAACCACTTTCAAAATGCCACGGATGGTGTTGACCACCAAAGTCGCCAGCGCTTCGCCGTCAACTTCTTCGGCAATGATCAACAGCGGACGACCCGCTTTGGCCACGGCTTCCAGGGTGGGCAGCAGTTCGCGGATATTGCTGATTTTTTTGTCGAACAGCAGCACAAACGGGTTGTCCAACAGCGCCACTTGTTTTTCGTGGTTGTTGATGAAGTAAGGAGACAAATAGCCGCGGTCAAACTGCATGCCTTCGACGATGTCGAGTTCGTTTTCCAGTGATTTGCCGTCTTCCACGGTGATCACGCCCTCTTTACCGACTTTGTCCATGGCTTTGGCGATGATTTCACCGATGCTGTGGTCGCTGTTGGCGGAGATGGAACCGACCTGGGCAATTTCTTTGCTGGTGGTGGTGGCTTTGGATGCTTTGTGCAGTTGTTCGATCAGGGCTGTTACTGCCTTGTCGATACCGCGCTTCAAGTCCATGGGGTTCATGCCTGCTGCCACGTACTTCATGCCTTCGTGCACGATGGCTTGGGCCAGCACGGTAGCCGTGGTGGTGCCGTCTCCGGCGTTGTCAGAAGTCTTGGAAGCGACTTCCTTGACCATTTGCGCGCCCATGTTTTGCAACTTGTCTTTGAGTTCGATTTCTTTGGCCACGGACACACCATCCTTGGTCACGGTGGGGGCGCCGAATGAGCGCTCGAGCACCACGTTACGGCCTTTGGGGCCGAGGGTTACTTTGACTGCATTGGCCAGGATGTTCACACCCTCGACCATGCGCGCGCGGGCTTCGCCGCCAAAAATCACGTCTTTTGCTGCCATTTGTATAGCTCCTAAAAATTAATCAACACTTGTGGGCCCGTCTTGCCAGCGGCCAGCGCTGCAAGCAGGTGGGCCCATCCACATCACTTGGCGTCAACCACCGCGAACAGGTCTTCTTCTTTCATGACCAACAGCTCTTCGCCATCGATCTTGACCGTTTGGCCGCTGTATTTGCCGAAAAGCACGCGCTCACCGACTTTGACGCCAACGGCGGTCAATTCGCCTTTGTCGTTTTTCTTGCCTGGGCCGACGGCCAGGATCTCGCCTTGGTCGGGCTTCTCAGCGGCGTTGTCAGGAATGACAATGCCAGAGGCGGTTTTGGTTTCACTTTCAATGCGCTTGACGATCACGCGATCGTGCAGGGGGCGAAGTTTCATGGCATCTCCATAGATATAACAAGGGGTTTGAGCCACGACTGCCAGACATCCCATAGGCATGTTGGCGGCCATGAACTGAACGAAGGGTGGGTGTTGTTAGCACTCATTCCTTACGAGTGCTAATGATAAGGGCGTTTGGGATGCTTTCAAGTTGAATAACAGAAAAAAAGTTCAATCTTGTCAACTTACGAATTGTTTTGCTCCGACCTGTTCAATCAAGCTTCATCAGCTCGAGGGCGTTAAAAAACAAGTCAAGCCAAGTACTGCCCGCCATTCACATGCCAGGTTTGACCGGTGACATGGGCCGCGCCCTCTGACGCCAAAAACTGAACGATGGGTGCGATGTCGCTGGCGCTGGCAATGCGGCCCAGGGGCACCTGATCGGCTGCTGCATGAATCTCATCTTCGCTCATGCCTTGGCGCGGTTGGGCGGTGTCAGTGATGCCTGGAGCAACGGCATTGACCCGGATGCGGTGGGCTGCCAAGGCCATGGCGCTGGCGCGCGTCAGACCCACCAAACCCGCTTTGCTCGAGACGTAATGGGCAGCTTTGGGCGAGCTGCGAAAGGCCGCGCCAGAGGTGATGTTGATGATGCTGCCGCCACGACCCTGCGCGATCATGCGCCGCGCCGCTTGTTGGGTGCATAAAAAGGGCGCTTTGAGATTCACCGCCAAGGTTTGGTCCCACATGGCCTCGGTGAGATCGAGGAAATCAGCGCGCGGAAATATGGCGGCGTTGTTGACCAAGATATCCACGCCACCTTGGGCGTCGGCTTGCGCAAACAAATGCGCGATTTGCGTGGTGTCCGTCAAATCGGCTTTGACCCAGGTGACCCGCGCGCCCAATTTGGACAAGGTTCGCATGCCGCTGGCGGCTGCATCTTCATCCAAGTAATTGGCAACGATGTGGGCACCGGCTTGCGCGAGTGCCACCGCAATGGCCAAACCAATGCCTTGCTGTGCGCCAGTGACAACGGCATGGGCGTGGGAGAAGCTGGGTTGGGTCAAGGTGGGCTGTTCGTTCATGGCTGTTTCCTGAGGGTGTTGGGCTTTTGGCTAATAATCGATGAGAAGAGATTTTTATAAAAAATCAATAATTTAGATAAATACAACATGAAAAAGCACGATCAAACCCCAATTTTGGCTTACGCCCTCACCATTTTTTTGAGCGCGTTTTTGTTGTTTCAAGTTCAGCCCATGATGGGCAAGATGATCTTGCCGTGGTTTGGGGGTGCCGCTTCGGTGTGGACGGCGTGCATGTTGTTCTTCCAATCCTTGTTGTTGCTGGGCTATTTGTACACCCACTGGGTGATGCGCCTTCTGAGCCCGCCACGACAGAGCTTTTTGCACATTGCGCTGTTGCTGTTGTGCCTTTTCTTTTTGCCCATCAGCCCCTCGGAGTCTTTGAAGCCCCTGGGGTCTGAAAACCCGACGTGGTTGATTTTGTATCTGTTGGGTGTGACGATTGGCCTGCCCTACATGGTTTTGTCCACCACTGGCCCATTGGTGCAGGCCTGGTTTGCCAAAGAGCGATCAGATGTGGTGCCGTATCGTTTGTTTGCCTTGTCCAATCTGGGCTCGATGCTGGCCTTGCTGGCCTATCCCTTGTTGATCGAGTCGGCCTTGCCCACCCGCATGCAGTCTTGGATGTGGTCGGCGTTTTTTGTGGTGTTTGTGTTGTGCTGTGTGTACTTGTCGCGGCGCAGTTTGGCATTGGCCGACGTTATGGGTGCCCCGAGTGGCATGGCCCAAAACAGCACAGAGTTGCCCGAAGCAGCACCACGCCTGGTCCAGCAGCTCATCTGGGTGGCCTTGGCCGCATGCCCCTCGATGCTGATGGTGGCCGACACCAGCTTCATGACCGAAAACATCGCCCCCATTCCATTGATGTGGGTCATGCCTTTGGCTTTGTATTTGCTCTCATTCATCATTTGTTTCGAGCTGCCGTCTTGGTACAAGCGGGCGTTTTGGGTGCCATGTTTTGTACTGTCTTTGGCCCTGTTGGCTTATCTGCCCTACTTGCGCATCGGTGAATGGCCGGTGCCACTCAATGTGGGCTTGAATTTGCTCGCATTCTTTGTGTTGTGCATGGCCTGCCATGGCGAGTTGGCGCTGCAAAAGCCCAACCCCCGTCATTTAACGGGCTACTACCTGATGCTGTCGGTGGGTGGCTTCTTGGGTGGGTTTTTTGTCGGCGTGATCGCGCCTTATTTCTTCAACAGCAGCTATGAATATTCGGTGGGTCTGGTGCTGTCGGCGGTCGTGGTGCTGGCGGCTTTGTTGGGCGCAGCGCAGGGGATGACGCCAAACTGGCGCACATCGGTGGGTGTGCTGGGTGGGGCCATGTCCATGGCTTTGGTGTGGACCAGTGTGAGCTACCACCAAGCCAAATCTGAGGGTGTGACTTGGAAGGCGCGCAATTTTTATGGTTCGCTCAAAATGTATGAATACGGCGGCTATCGCCGCATGTTGCATGGCCAAATCATCCACGGTCAACAATATGTGAGCGACGATTTGCGCAGGCGCCCCACCACCTACTTCACCCCCGCCTCGGGCGTGGGCTTGGCCATGTTGGCCAAAGCCGAAAAAGGTCCCTTGCATGTCGGTGTGCTGGGCTTGGGTGTGGGCACCTTGGTGGCCTATGGTCGCGCTGGCGATGTGTACCGTTTGTACGAAATCGATCCCTTGGTCATTGAGTTGGCCCAAGAAAAATTCACCTACCTGAGCGACACCCCCGCCAAGCTGGAGATTGTTTTGGGCGACGGCCGCTTGCAACTTGAGCGTGAGCCCTCGCAGCAATTTGATGTGTTAGTGATGGACGCTTTCTCGGGCGACTCGGTGCCGGTGCATTTGCTCACCCTCGAAGCCTTCCAAATTTATTTCAAACACCTCAAGGCCGATGGTGTGTTGGCGATGAACGTGACCAACGCCTTTTTGGACTTGGTGCCTGTGCTCAAACGCGCGGCCGATCACCATGGCAAACACATCCGTTTGCTGGAGCACCCCGGGGACCAGGACTTGGCTTTTGCATCCAGGTGGGTCCTGATCACGGGCAACAAAGATTTTTTTGACCAAACCTCTCTGCAGGCCATGCGTGAGGTGGATGCCCCCAAAGACTTTGTCGCCTGGAGAGATGACTACAGCAGCTTGTTGGCTGTGCTGAAGAAAAAACCATGAACTCCTTCATGTGCAGCTAGCGCCACACCCTCCGTCCTTATCTCCCATGGCTTGCGCGACTGAATCTGCTGTTTTCCAGGCCCCACCTGATGAGACGAGACGCAAATTGATATTTAAATAAATATCGCGATATTTAGTATTAAAGTTTATTTATATGTGGTATTGTGATTTTTGGGATTTAAAGTGACTAAAAATCTCAGGTCCAACGGCTGCCACTCAGCGGCCAAAAAATTATCACAACTTTGGAGCCTTTCATGAAATTAACCAAAATCTTCTTGGCCGTTGCCATGGTCACCACCAGCATGGCCACCATCAGCCAGACCGGCGGTACTGCTGCCGGCAGCAGCAGCGGCGGTCAGCAGAAATCTGGCGGGGCGTCAACCGGCGCCAGCGCAACGGGTGGTCAGTCTGCCGGCCCAAGCGCTGGCGGCCAAAGTAGCAGCGGCCAGCAGAAATCTGGCGGCGCGCAAACCCAAAGTGCGGGTGGCAGCCAAGGCGGCGGCTCGGCCGGTGGCCAAGCCGGCCCAAGCGCTGGTGCCCCAAGCAGCAGCGGCGGCCAGCAGAAATCTGGCGGTGCGCAAACCCAAAGTGCGGGTGGCAGCCAAGGCGGCGGCTCGGCCGGTGGCCAAGCCGGCCAAAGCGCTGGTGGCCAAAGCAGAGGCGGCC
>CAMDXA010000010.1 GCA_945878065.1 Bordetella parapertussis
GCCACCACGCCAGTCAAAATTGCAGCCAACGCAATGGAAAGAACTTGGGTAAGTATGACCAACACAGAGCCGACAAACGTGATGGGTTCAATATTTCCCCAGCCAGCAATGATGGTGATAAAAAACCAATGCATGGCTGCGGGTATGGATGGGAATACCTCAGGTTGCGCATGACCTTCGATGATGTAAATCATGGAAGAAAAAAGCAAGCTGGCAATGAACATCAAAAAGATGGCTGATGAAAAAGAATCTCGCTCCGACTTCACAGCCGTAATCATGTCGTCAAAAGCCGAGTTGTAGCGTGAGAGTTTGAAAATGCGCAACAGGCGAAACATGCGCAAGACCCGCAAGTCGGCACCAGGAAAGAGCAGTTGCAGGTAAAAAGGGATGGTGCTGAAAAAATCGACCAGTCCATAAAAACTGAAGATGTACTCTCTTCGCCCATTTTGAGTTGGTGAGTTAGGCGGGTATTTGGCACCTGCAGACCAAACCCGCAGCACATATTCAACTGAGAACACAACCACACTGAAAAAATCGAAAGCATGCAATGGCCCCGCATAGGCGGTATGGATTTCTGGCACGGACTCCAGAATGATCACAATCACATTCAACACCACCAGAGTGGCAATGAAATATTCAGTCCACACACTGGTGCGGCTGACCACCTCGCCATCAAGTACTTGAAAGGTACGCAGTTGCAGTTTTTTGTAGGCTGTGGTCATGACCGAACCCCAGCTGTTTTACTTTTCGCCCTTTGCAGCATGGCCTCAACCTGCAAATCCGAGAAACGGTATTGCGCCTGCAAGCGTTTGAGAGCCGCTTGTTCCTCATCCGACATTTGCCCATCTTTGAACACTTCGCGCAATTGCGATTCAAATACAGCCTTCTTACGCGCCACTTGGTTAGAGAAAGCCGAGGCCACGATACCGGTCATGATCGCAGCCATGCACACACCTAAAAAGCCACTGACCAAGGCGATGATTTCGCCAAACTTGGTAACAGGTTCCACATTGCCATAACCCGATGTGATGGTCACAACCGCCCAGTAAATTGAGTGGGGGATGGTGCCAAAAAATTCAGGTTGCGCATGGCCCTCGGCAAAATGCATCAATGAGGCTGAAACGATGGCGGCAATCGTCAGCAGAAAGACGGCCGAACCAAAGGCTTTGCGCTCCGAATACACCGCGTTGAATAAATCTTGCAGCGCGGTGTTGTACTTGGAGAGCTTGAGTACGCGCAGCAAGCGCAATACCCGCAAAATTCGCAAATCCAGCGTGGGGAAAAACAGGTGCAGGTAGTAGGGCATGGTGGCAAAGAAATCCACCAGTCCAAAGGGGCTGAAGATGTATTGGCGTCTGCCGCGCCAAGCATTGTCAGCAAACTTGGCACCCAATGACCATACACGCAGTATGTATTCAGTGGTGAAAAACATCACACTCCAGAATTCAAATTCGTGGAAGTAATCTTTGTACTTGTTGTGAAGCTCAGGCACTGAATCCAAAATCACGGCAGCACAATTGGTCAAAACCACCACAGTGATGACCCATTCCACATACCGGCTGGCTTTGTAGTTGGGGGAACCATCCAGGATGTCCATCACAACTTGACGCATAGGGGGGCGCATGTTCAATCAATATGTCTAAAAAACAAAAAAAGAAGCAACCACGAATGATTGCTTCTGGGGCTAGCTCAACGGGATACCTTAGAGTTTGAACAACTCGTCGGCCACTCGACGCTGATTGGCGTCGATTTTTTCACGCAAAGAAATCATGGTGTCGCGTTGGTTGTTGGCTTCTTCTTGCAACTCACCCAGCGCATCGGAGAACTCGCCGCTGGCATCAGCCAAGGCGGTGATGGTTTTACGGTTGCCGACAGCGTTGTCACGGATCAGGTTGACCATGTCGTAATTTTCCAAAACACGTGACTCATTGTTGATGGCGCTTGCTGCATGCATTTTGGCCACCAACTCGCCGTCAAACAGTTTGGCGTTGTCGTCTGCCACTTCATCCACATGCTCGGTCATCTTTTCGCAGATGTCCAGAAAAGATTTACCCACTTGTTTCAGCGCTTTGATGGCTTCCAACAGGTCTTCAGAGGCTTTCAGCATTTCGCGGTTCATTTTGCTGCGGTTGTCCAGCATCTCGATACGCGTACGGTTGATCATGGAGCGCTGGAAAATTTCTTCCACTTCCGAGGTGGGCTTGAGGTTCTCAAGCATGAACACACGGTTGCGGTAGACATCCTCCGCAGAACGCATGATCAGTTCACGGTTGCCAGCAGATGCGATGGTGTAGGCTTGCATGGCATCGGTGATGTTTTCTTCAACACGGCTGCGGGTGGCTTGGATTTGGGCGGTGTTGAACTGAACGTAAGCCTCTGCATCAAAAATCAGGCGTTTGTTGCGTAGGACACGGTTTTTTGCTTCATCACTCATGGTTAACTCCTTAAATCTTTTTAATTAGGTGGGCTGTGTGGGGTTCATTGCTCTGCTTCATATGCAACGACTGCTGGCAGCACATTTTGCGAAGAACGAACCAAGCGGTTGACCGTGATCACGCCTTGACTGGGTTTGTCCAGGTTGAAGTCGTGGTAAATGGTCCGGTAGATGTAATCGGCCTGGTCGGCAGACACCACCGCGTGCAACACTTCAGTTTTGGAAATCTCGGGCAAGCCGGTAGCTTCAGAAGCACGTCCGACAGGGCTGCCGCGGACGCCGTAGAAGTAAGCCTCGTTGACGCCTTTGTGGTGCAGCATCTCTAAAAGCTTCTCAGCACCACCTTCGTACAGTACGCAAGTGATCAAGCGTGTGTAGTCAATGTGCGGAATGGCAGGGTGTGTGTTGTTATGTTCATTGCTCATGTGTATCACCTGATAGGTTGGTCACTCAAGCATCGATCAAATGCGGAGGAATGTAGGTGGCCGCTTGCAACAGAGGCGTGACATAGATGTAACCCATGCCCGGCGTGTCGAGGCGACCGGCCAAGAACATGCGTTCAAAAATGCGGTCCACTTGGTCTGAGGGCACCAGAACGCTCAATACTTCGCGCTCCACGTCAACTGCAATGCCCAAGATGCCCATGCGTTCACGAACGCCTGTGCCCACGCCGTAATGCACGGTGGTGCCCTGAACGCCCACATCCAACAAAGATTGGTTGATGGCGTCAGCCGAGCCTTTTTGCACCACACAGGTGATGTTTGCAACTTCCGTCAAGTTGGTGACTTTACGTTTGGTAGCCATGAAATTTCCCTTCAAATTCTGTCAATGAATGTTTACTGATATGTCAGCGCAGCTAAATCAAGCGGCCACAGCGTTTTGCATTTCGCGCTTGGTTTTCCATTCCACGTACACGCCCAAGGCGAGCACCGAACAAATGGGGGCAATCGAGGCGGCAGCCAAGATGCCAAAGCCTTCCAAAGCGCCAACTGCCTTGCCAAAGCCCAGGCCCATGGCCAGCACCAATGGCACGGTGACTGGGCCGGTGGTCACACCCGCGCTGTCCCAACCCACGTTCACGAAAGCTTCTGATGAGAACAAGGTCAGCACCAAAGCAATGATGTAGCCGGGTATCAAGATGTACAGCAAGTTGTAGTCAAAGATCAGCTTGGTCACACCCAACATGATGCCGGTGGCCACACCAATTGCAACCGCATACATCAGCATGGATTTCTTGAAGGAGCCGTTGGTCAGGTTTTGCACGGTCACGCCCAAGGCGTTCAAAGCAGGCTCGGCCATGGTGGCGGCATAACCTAAGCACCAAGCAAAGGCCGCAGCCAAGAACATGCCGATGGCAGCAGGGTACAGGGCTGGAGATCCGTCCAAGCTAATGAAAGCGATGGGAATCAAAGAGCCGGTTTGTGAGCCCAAGGCGGCCAAACCGTAGGTCAAGCCCACGTTGAAGGTACACATGCCCAACACGCACATGAACAAACCCATGGTGATGATGAAGGCGTTGGGCAGTTTTTCGCGCAACACGGCAAACAAGACCACCAACAAGAACAGCACTAAAGGCACGATGGCTTGTACGCCCATTTTGATGTCCAAGCCAGGCGAGACTTCGTACCAAGCGGGGTTGGTGACAGCTGCAGCAGCAGCTTTGGAGGCTTCAGCGGCAGCCAAGATGTCTGCTACTGGCAAAGTGAATTTCAGGTAAATGCCCAAGGCCAAGACCGCCACAACGGGGAAAATGGACGCCAAGGTCACGATGCCAAAGCCGGACAACTGACCGCTGCTTTTGCCACCGGAGTTAGCCACGCCAATGCCCAGCGCCAGAACCAAAGGCACGGTCACCGGACCGGTGGTCACAGCGCCGCAGTCCCATGCCAAGCCGACGATGGTGGCGAGTTCGGGATCCATGGCGCAATAGGCGGTCAGCAACACGCCAGGGGCCAAGGCAATGAAGATCAAAGGCTTGAGCGACCAGTCGTACAAGAAGCGGATAGTACCCAAAACCGCAGCCACGCCCACACCCAAACCCACTAACAGCACGGTCAAGGGCGCATGGGCATTCAGCATGGTGTAGAGGTAGGGTGCTTTGGTGGGATCCACAATCGAACCAGCCACTTGCAAGGTGCCGATGGCGGGTTCTGCGTAGGTACACCCAATACCCAACAAAAATGCCACGGTCAACACGCCAGGCAAGGGGAGTTTCTGCGGCAATTTGCTACCGATGATGTCGCCAAATGGCATCAGGCCCAGTTTCAGGCCTTCCATGAAGATCATCAAACCAATCATCACAGCGACCAAGCCGCCAGTGATCAGGGTGGCATCGGCAATGGATCTTTGCAAAACAATGTATTGGAACAAGCCCAGAAACAAAGCCAAAGGCACCACAGCTCGGGCCTGCTCCATGAACCGGGTGTTGAAGTAAGGCTTCAACAGGTTCACGACGTCAGCACCTGCCAGCTTGAGCTTTTCGGGCTTGCTGGTGATTTCCTTGCCGTTTTTGTCAAGTTTCGGTTTGGGCATCAGCTTGTCATAGCTGATGGTGTTGGAGTCGACAGTGACAGCCTGTACATACTCCCCGTATCGGATATTTTTCGCCATGGGCTTGTTCCCCTATTAATTGATAAAATCAAGGTACATGATAAAACAATTAAAGATGAGAATTTGTCAGTATTATTAAAATTAATTTTTAATTACCAATTATTTTTTTATTTAATTCAAAAAGAAATTTTTTGTATTCACTTTCATTCACTGCAATGCAAGTCCCTTGTTTCATTTGCTCAAGTTTTGGTTTGTCAAGCATGAAAACCCACCCAATAAATGACATGATTTCAGCTCTGACCCAAGGCCTGATCTACCATCCATCATCTTTTTTAAAAGAATATCCGTCCCCATGACATCTTCAATCATTTCACATTCAGCTTGGCAATACCGCGTCTATGGCCTGTTGTTCAATGAACAAAATCCACACGGAATGCATGCTGGCGTCAGCCGTTGGTCAACTTTATTAATTTTGTCAAATGTGTTGGCCATGGTGCTTGAAACAGCTGATGCTTTCGCGGCCGCTTATGCCGCCGAGCTTGCTGCCTTTGAGGCCCTATCGGTCTTGTTGTTCACGCTGGAATACCTGCTGCGTTGGTGGACCGCGCCCGCTGACCCTGAATTTGCCAAGTCGAGGTTCGCGCGGCTGCGCTTCATGGGCAGCCGCTACGCCATCATCGACCTTTTGGCAATTGCGCCTTTTTACTTGGCCAGCTTTATCAGCCTCGACTTGCGTTTGCTCCGGCTTCTGCGGCTGCTAAGGGTATTCAAAGTGAGTGACACCTTGTTGCCAGCGCTGGCGCAGTTCAAGCAACAAACCGCGGGCATGACGCGACGCCAAAAAGTGCATGCTTTGATGTTTGCTGCGGATAACAAGCAAGAGGGCTTGCCCTTGATGGTGGACTTGTTCCTGATTTTTTGGATCGCTGTTTCAACTTTATCGATTGTGTTGGAGTCGGTTGAGAGTATTCGGTCGAATTTTGAAATGCATTTTTTCATCCTCGACGCCATCGCTTTTGGCCTGTTTACGGTGGAATACCTGTTGCGAATTTACGCATCTGCAGACAATGATGCGGCCAACCCCATGCGTTCAAGATGGAAATTTGCCAGCTCTTTCAGCGGCTTGGTCGATTTGGTGTCCATCTTGCCGTTCATTTTGGAAGTGCTGTTTGCCAACCTGTTTGATTTGCGCTTCTTGCGCATTGTTCGGCTGGTGCGTTTGCTCAAGCTCAGTCGCTACAACAAATCCACCTCGACCTTGTTCTTGGTGATCAAACGTGAATTGCCGGTGTTGGCAGCCTCTTCCTTCATCATGATGATGCTGGTCTTCATCACGGCAGCCATGGGCTACTTGCTCGAGCGTGGTGCGCAGCCCGATAAATTTGAAGACATTCCCACAGCCATGTATTGGGCGGTCGTCACCTTGGCCAGTGTGGGTTATGGCGACATCACCCCCATCACCCCTGCGGGGCGTTTGTTGACGGTGTTGTTGGCCTTGGTTGGTATTGGTGTGTTTGCCATTCCGGCCGCCATCATGTCGTCGGCCTTCACAGACCAGCTTCGTGTAGAACGAGAAGCATCTTTGAAAGAACAGCAGCCCACAGAACACCCTGAGCTTCATCCTGCTTTGCTGCAAAGCAATGCCGACTATGCGCTAGCGCGTTACCGAACCTTGTTAAGTCAAATGCGCGAATTGGCGGCTTTGAGCGACCACGCCCAAATCAGCCAACGCCTGGCCGATGAGGGCTTGTCCGATGAGCGTCAGGTCTGGCAAAGCCTGAAAAAGCGTTGATTCAGCGCAGCGTCACGGCCTGCATCAACGCTTGAAAAGCTTGCACAGCCAACTGCATATCGTCCGCCGTGGTGCATTCCAACGGGTTGTGGCTGATGCCTTGGTTTTCCCCGCGCACAAACAGCATTGCTTGCGGCATCACCTGATGCATTTTCATGGCGTCGTGTCCGGCGCCGCTTGGCATGCGGTGGATCGGCAGGCCAAGGCTGGAAACGGCCTGTTCCCAACGCTGTTGCAAACCGGGGTCGCTGGGCGCGGCCGAGGCGCGGACGGTTTCTTCTATCTTTAATGGCAGGGAACGTTCGTCACACACGTCGCGCAAGCGTTGCAAGATGTCGTGCGCCAATGCATCGCGTTGTGCATCGGTGGGCGCTCGCATGTCCAGGCTGAAATGACACGCGCCCGGCACCACATTGATGGAACCTTGCGGCACATGGAGCATGCCGATGGTGGCGACTGAATCCCCGTCTTGTTTCGCGCGTTGTTCGGCATAGACCGCCCATTGCGCAAATGCGGCCACGGCATCTTGGCGTTGGTTCATGGGGCTGGTGCCTGCGTGGCTGGCCGTGCCGGTGATCTTCACCAAATAACGCACACTGCCGTTGATGGATGTGACGATGCCCAGCGGCAAATGCATGTGGTGCAGAACCGGACCTTGTTCTATGTGCACTTCAACAAACCCGAGGTACTGGCTGGGGTCACGGCGAATACGGACAATGTCAGCGACACGGTAACCGGCTTGCTGCAGGGCAGCTTTCATGGTCACGCCATTGGTGTCTTGTTGCGCTAACCAATCCGCTTGGAATTCACCGGTCAATGCGCTGCTGGCCAAAAACGTGGCTTTGTAGCGCTGACCTTCTTCCTCGGCAAAGGCCACCACTTCTAGGCCCATGCGAAGTCGTTTGCCAGAGCGTGCCAATTCACGCACACAGGCCATGGGCACAAAAATACCCAAGCGTCCGTCGTATTTGCCGCCGTTGCGAACCGTGTCGTAGTGGCTGCCGGTCAACAAGTAGGGCGCATTTTGTGTTTCTGCGTGATAGCGGCCCACGACATTGCCCACGGCATCGATGTCAACTTCGTCAAATCCGCAAGCCAGCATGCCCAGACGCAAGGTGTTTGCGCACGACACATGCGCGGGAGTGAGATAGCTCACGCTGAGTTGCCCCAACTCCGCAAAACCCGGGTCACTGAACTGTGCCAGCCATTCATGCCAGTCCCATACCTCGCCACCGAGTTGCGGTTGCCGCTGGCATTTTTCGTTCAAACGGGTTTCTGCAATGCGGTGAATTTGTCTCAAACATTCATGGAATTCGATGGCGGGTGAATGCGACTTGCGCCGACGCAGTTCGGCCAAGATGGCGTCTGGAGACAGGCCCAGGCCGCGCGGCCCGCGTACCGCGATGATGAACGGCCAACCGAAATGCTTCAGATAGTTGTCGTTCAGTTGTTTCAATTCCTTGGCTTGCGCAGGCGTGCTTTGCCACAGCCCGGCCAACTGTTGTTCTTGTTGGGATTCGGCGGTCAAGCCGCTGGCGGGTTTGGCCGCCAGCACAGGGTGCGCCTTGACCAATGCCAACTGCTGCGCATGCGTGGCATGTGTCACGCTGTTGGCCAAGGCCCATTTCAAATGCGCCAGACTGCGAAATGGTTTGTGTTGCAACGCCGCTTGCCCCACCCAAGGGCTGTGTTCATAAATGCCATGCAACCAATCCATGGCTTCAGTGTCACTGGCATGGTTCAGCCATTGCATCGGGTCGTCAGAGGGGGCGGTGGGTGGCGTGCTTGTCATGGTGTGCAACAGGTGGCGTTAAACTGGTTCGAACAACTATATACCTGTCAAACGCAGACACCACAGGGACGCACCATGGGATTGAGCACACATGTTTTGGACACCATGCACGGTTGTCCTGCGGCTGCGATGGCCGTTTCTTTGTTCACCACCGAGGGAACACAAGCGCAACTCATACGCACTTGGGTGTTGAATACGGACGGTCGCTCAGACGGCCCTTTGCTGGACAACCAGCAACTCAAGGTCGGTTCTTATCGGCTGGTATTTGGCGTCAAAGATTACTTTGCGGCGAAAGGGGTGGCCTTGCCTGAGCCGACTTTTTTGAACCAGGTGATGATTGACTTTGGCGTGGCCGATGTGACGCAGCACTACCATGTGCCATTGCTGGTCAGCCCGTGGAGCTATTCCACTTACCGCGGGTCTTGAGCCCCGGCGCGATTAATCTTGTCCTTCAGTCAAGGTGTCCAGTTGAAACTGACCGTCCTTGTGCCATAGCCAAGTTTCTGTGTAGGTCACTTTGCGTAAATTCACGGGCGCGGGAAATGGCCCTGCTCGTCGGATCATGGTTTCGATGTCACGCATCACTTCAGGCACATGCCTTGGCGCCCTGGCCCATACCAATTCCTGCACTTGACCATTGGGACCAACCACCACATCGATCACACCGACGGCTTTGAGCATGGGTGGCAGTTTGCCCGGATAAATTTTGTCGGGGTATTTGTTGTAGATATGCCGGGCCGCATCCTTGCGGTATTCTTTGGCGTCACGCGCGGCTGATTTCAAGGTGTTGATGGGTTCTGCAGGCGGTGCCGGTTTGACCGCTTGTGGCGGTGGCGCAGGTTTTGGTGCGGGGGCTGGCGCAACCGGGGCGGGTGCAGGTGGCGGTGTGGGCTTGGGCGGTGGCGGCGGAGCCGGTTGGTATTCGGGCACAGGCTCTGGCACTGGTGCTGGCGGTCTGGCCTTTTGTTTCGGGGCAATGACACAGCCCGCCAGAAAAACCAGCAATAAACCAATGGTTGCTCGATAGGCGGCAGTTAAACGCATACGTATTCCCTGTGATGTGGGCTGGCTGACTTGAACCAAGCTTGGAATTTAACATCCTCAAATAGGGTGAATTTTTTGAAATATTTAACACAGTTAACAAATTTTTTGGCGCATGACAAGGCGGTTTTGGTCAAAGTGACCCGCACCAGCGGCTCTGTGCCCCGAGACAGCGGCAGTTGGATGGCGGTATTTCCCCAGTGTTTGGTGGGAACCATTGGTGGCGGTCATTTGGAATTTCAGGCGGTGGCTCTGGCCAAGGACATACTGGCCGGGCGCGCCGCCTTGCCCGGGCCGCAAACAGTGCCGCTGGGTCCGGCGTTGGGGCAATGCTGTGGCGGGGTGGTGGGGCTGGAATACCGTGTGGTGGGTGATGCCGATATTGCGTCATTGCGACAGGAATTGCGGCCCTCTTTGCAGCCGGTGGCTTTGTTTGGAGGTGGACACGTCGGCCACGCCTTGGTGAATGTGTTGTCGGCGCTGCCGTTTGAAATGCGTTGGATTGACAGCCGTGACCAGGTGTTTGCGCAGCCCTTGCCCGAGCAGGTTGTGGCAGAGCATTCTGACCCGGTGCATGCGGCGGTGGCTGACTTGGTGCCCGGCAGCATGGTGTTGATCATGAGTTTCAGCCATGCCGAAGATTTGGATATTTTGGCGGCGTGTTTGACGCGTTTGCGAGTCTCTGCGGATTTGCCTTATGTGGGGCTGATTGGCAGTGACAGCAAATGGGCGAGGTTTCGACACCGTTTGGAGGAGAGGGGTTTTGGCGCGGAAGATTTTGCGCGTGTCACGACGCCGATTGGTATTTCAGGGATTGACAGCAAATTGCCCGAGGTGATTGCGGTGTCTGTGGCGGCGCAGTTGCTGCAAAGGTCCCTGTAGTTTCTTGGGATGGCCGTCCGCGTAGCTTGTGTTGCAGAAAGTCATTGGCATGACCGTCCGCGTAGCTAGCGTTGCAGAAAGTCATTGGCATGGCCGTCCGCGCCGGTATGCTTTTTGCTGCGCTTTCGCTGGCCAAAACATCCCCGCACAGACGGCCTGTCGAAATGCTGTTGGTACGCATACAGCTTCGGTGTTTGTGACTGCTTTGGTGGCGTGAAACAGCACGAGTGGATTGCCGACATGGCGGTCGGGCCGACGCGAACATTGCAGCTTTGCTGCAGTGAGCGGCGACCGAGCCGGCATGGCGTGAGCACCTCACTTCACTTCACAGTACAAGCAACCTCACGACACAACACAAGCAACCTCACGACACAACACAAGCAACCGACCCTGCACGGCATGAGCACATCCCCAAGTAAAGCCGAAAAAATTCAGAATATAGTCAGCCCATATGGAAATGTATTTGCTTGAATGGGCCCAATTGCTGTTGCGCTGGTTGCACGTCATTGTTGCCATTGCATGGATCGGTTCCTCGTTTTATTTTGTCTTTCTCGACAGCAACCTGGTTCCCCCGCAAGACCCCAATCTGCAAGCCAAAGGCGTTGGCGGTGAAATGTGGGCAGTTCACGGCGGCGGTTTTTACAACCCCCAAAAATACTTGGGTGCACCCGGCCATATCAACAGCAAATTGCATTGGTTTTTTTGGGAAAGCTACACCACTTGGCTAAGCGGCTTTGCATTGTTTTGCGTGCTGTATTTGTGGCAGGCCAATGTCTACCTGATTGACCCGGCTGTACACACATGGTCCACCTATGCAGCCGGTTGGACCGCGCTGGCTTTGATGCTGGGCTTTTGGCTGGTGTACGACACCTTGTGCAAAACCTTGGGCCAACGTGCCCATGGTGAACGCTGGTTGGCATTGGTGTTGTTGGTGTTAGTTGCTGTGCTGTGTTGGTTGTTCAACCAACTGTATGCAGGGCGCGCCGCGTTTGTTCTCATGGGTGCCACCTTGGCCACCAGCATGAGCGCCAATGTGTTCTTTTGCATCATTCCCGGCCAACGCATCGTTGTCAACGCATTGACCAGTGGTCAGCCGTATGACGAAAAAGCCTTGGCCGTGTATGGACAACGCGGCAAGCAACGCAGCGTACACAACACCTATTTCACCTTGCCGGTGCTGTTTGCCATGCTGGCCAATCACGAAGGTCTGTTGGTCAATCACCCGCAGCGCTGGGCGTTATTGTTTGTGATGATGTTGGCAGGTGTATTGATAAGACAATTTTTTGTGCAAAAACACAGTTGGCATTTGGGCAAAGCCGCGCACCCTTGGCCTTATGCCTTAGCGGGAGTCAGCCTGATTGTTGCGCTGGTACTGGCCTTGTGGCCCACGCGTACCACGGCGCCTACCGAGGCCTTGGCTGCGGTCAGTTTTGAAGAGGTACAAGCCATCGTGAACCAACGCTGCATCAGTTGTCATGGCGAAAAAATCCAGATGAAAAATTTGCGCTTGGACAGCCCGTCATTGATCAGTGCCAATGCACAAAACATTTACCAGCAAGTGGTGGTGTTGCGACAAATGCCGATGAGCAATGCCACACGCATCACGGAGCAGGAGCGCCAAGCGCTGGGGCGGTGGTTTGCTGCGGGGGCGCCTGGGCCCTGATTTTTTTCTCGTACGCCTGCAAACGTTTTTCGCGCTCTGCCAAGTATTGCTGGTACTCAAACATCATTTGCTGCTTGTGCGCTTCTTTCAGCGTTGCAATGCGCGTGTCCTGAAAATGTTTGAGCCTGGTGTTGTGGAGCGATTGCGACAAAAAAGCCTGCGCACCTTTGTTGAACAATTTCCACACGAACCACGCCAATACCAGCGGAAAAAATACCACCGAAGCAAACAGCAACCACAGACTTTCGGGACTGTTGGCGGTGTCTTTCAGGTGTTTGGTGAAGTCAGAGGCTTGCATGGATAGTCCTTCAGCGGGGGTCGTTCGAAGGATCGACCGCTGGCGGCCAAACTTTAGCCAATCCGTTATCCTCTTTCACCATGGCTCATATCCCTGACCCCCACCAATTTCCCAAAGAATTTTTACGCTATTTGTTTGAGGTGGCCGTGGCTCGCGCTCAACCTTTGCCCAATATGGCCGCTTTGTTGCCTGCGCTACCCCAGGGGCGCACCTTGGTATTGGGCGCAGGAAAAGCCGCAGGCGCCATGGCGCATGCCTTGGAGCAGTGCTGGCCTGCGGATGCCCCGTTGGAAGGCATGGTGGTGACCCGCTACCAGCACACGCCCATCAGGCCCCATGGTTTGCGTGAACGCATTCAAATTTGTGAGGCTGCGCATCCGGTGCCCGACCAAGCCGGCATGGATGCCTCGGCCCGCATGCTGGCGCTGACCAAGGGTTTGACCGCAGACGATTTGGTGATCTGCCTGATTTCAGGCGGCGGTTCATCATTGCTGACCTTGCCCGCCGATGGGTTGACGCTGTCAGACAAACAACGCATCAACCGCGAATTGCTGGCATGCGGTGCACCCATCGGCGAAATGAACACGGTGCGCAAACATTTGTCGCGTATCAAGGGTGGGCGTTTGGCTGCGGCCTGTCATCCGGCCAGTGTGTGGACATTGACGATTAGCGACGTGCCGGGCGACGACCCGGCGGTGATTGCCAGCGGCCCGACCGTCGCTGACAACAGCACTTGCGAACAAGCCTTGGCTATTTTGGACCGCTACGGCATTGCCATTCCTGCACCCGTGCGGCAAGCTTTGTTAGACGGCTCGCTTGAAACACCCAAACCCAGCTCGGGGGTGTTTGCTGCTCAGCAGGTCAAGATGTTGGCCACGCCCATGCAATCCTTGCAAGCCGCTGCTGAAGTCGCGCGATCCGCCGGTTTGCATGCCTATGTGTTGTCTGACGAAATCGAAGGCGAGTCGCGTGAAGTGGCCAAAGTGCATGCAGCACTCGCGCGTGCAACCGCTCGTGGACAAGGGGCGTTTCAAACCCCTTGCGTGATTTTGAGCGGCGGTGAAACCACGGTCACCTTGCGACCGCCGGTGGAAGGTTTTCCCAAAGGCAAGGGCGGACGCGCCGGTGAGTTTTGTCTGGGACTGGCCATGGCTTTACAGGGACAAGAGGGCGTCTGGGCATTGGCGGCAGACACCGATGGCATAGACGGCGTGGAAGACAACGCCGGGGCCTTGGTCACGCCGGACAGTTTGCTGCGTTGTGAACAACTCGCTTTAAAGCCCGCCGCATTCGCAGACCGCAATGACAGTTACCGTTTGTTTGAAGCCTTGGGCGACTTGGTGGTCAGCGGCCCTACGCACACCAATGTGAATGATTTCCGCGCTTTATTGGTGTTTTGATGGTCTGGCTATCGCCTCGGTAACCCTTTTGCAGGAGACACGCATGACAAATTTTTCCAAACCCATGGTGATGACCGAGAGGCAACGCCGTTTCAGGGAAACGTACCGCGCCAACATCAGTCCGTTTTACAACGGCTTGCTGCATGTCGGCGTCATGTATTCGGTCGGCATCAGTTTGCTGGTGTATTGTTTTGGTCAGTTGGACCAAGCCACTTGGGCATGGCTGATGGTGCTGCCCGTCGCGGTTGCAGGCAACTTCAGCGAATGGGCGATGCACAAATATGTGATGCACCGTCAGATCGATGTGTTTGCGCTGCGCGCCATTTACGACCGCCACACCCGCCAGCATCACCAGTATTTCACCGACACCGACTACACCATCGACAGCGTGCGCGAATTTCGCATTGTGTTTTTTCCGTGGCGCGTGCTCACTGTGCTGGGGCTGGGTGGCGGTGCTGTGGCACTTGTCAGCGCGTATGTGTTTGGCGCGAACGCGGGCTATATCGCGTACACGACGGTGATAGGCCACTATGTGTTGTACGAGACATTCCACTATTGCTGCCACATCCAGGAAAACGCTTTTGTGCGGCACATGCCGTTCATCAACACCATACGCCGCCATCACGCCGCACACCACAACCTTGGCATCATGATGCATAAGAACATGAACCTGACGTTTCCGCTCGCCGATTGGTTCATGGGCACCAGCGATGTCAAGCGCTCATTGCTGGGTACTTTGTTCAACGGGTTTGATGAATCGCATATTGACCCGGCGCTGAAGCCGGTGATTGAAAAATTTCGCGATGGACAAGTGCAGCAAAACAGCGCGACCTTGGATGGACCGTTATTGAATGAGCAGGAGAGGGCGGTGTTGGGCGGGGTTTGATGACCCTCAGACCAGAGTGCCATTCACCACCACTTTGTCCACCAAGCGGTCATCCCCCAGCACCACCATCGCGAACATCTGTTCTTGCAGGCTGTCGGCGGCTGCGATGCGTCGCGACAGCAGCGGCGTGGCTTGCGGGTTGAGCACAATGAAATCGGCATCGCAGCCGACAGTCAAATTGCCGATCACGCCGGCCAAACCCAAGGCCTTGGCCGCGCCTGCGGTGTGCAACCACCACAGGTGCTGCGCGCTCAGCGAGCGGCCGCTTTGACCCACGCTTTGACGCGCCACGGTGTAGGCCGCGTGCACGGTGTGGAATGGGCTGAAGCTGGTGCCGCCGCCCACATCGCTGGCGAGTGCGTGCAGCAATTGGTGTGATTGCGCCAATGAAAAATCAAAAAAACCGCTGTCTAAAAACAAATTGCTGGTCGGGCACACCGCGGCCGCCGCGCCGCGCTCGGCCATCAGGTCGCGGTCGTTCGCATCCAAGTGCAGGCAATGCGCGTACACCGAACGTTCGCGCAGCAAACCCATGTCCTCGTACACGCCCAAATAGCTTCGCGCCTGCGGAAACAATTCGGCCACCCATTTGATTTCATCCGCGTTTTCGGCCACATGCGATTGCACCCACACATCCGTGTGTGCTGCGGCCAGCTCGCCCGCACCACGCAGCTGTGCTTCGCTGGAGGTGGGGGCAAAACGCGGCGTGATCGCATAACCCAATCGGTCGACGTTGTGCCAGCGTTGGATCAGGGCTTCGGTTTCATAGAGGCTTTGCGCAGCGCTTGCATCGCGCAAACCGTCCGGGCTGTGCCTGTCTTGCAGCACCCGCCCGCTGATCATGCGCAATTGGCGGCGTTGTGCTTCGGTGAAAAATGCATCTACTGATGCGCTGTGTGCGGTGGCGAATGCCAGTGCCGTGGTCACACCGTGGCGCATCAATTCATCAAAGAAAAACGCGGCCACGTTTTGCGCGTGAACAGGGTCGGAAAAACGTGTTTCCTGCGGGAAGGTGTAGTGGTTCAACCATGGCAGCAAGCCGTCTGCTGGCGAGGCGATCACATCGGTTTGCGCGTAATGAATATGCGTGTCCACGAAACCCGGCGCAATCCAACGGCCGCGCCAGTCGGTCGTGGGCAAATGTGCATGCGCGGCTTGCAATGCGCGGTAGTCGCCGATGGCGCTGATGCGCGACACACCGTCCGCGCCACGCGTGGTGACCAGCAAGCCGTCTGCTTCAAAGTGAATCTGGTCGCTGTTGGCGTCGGGAAACCAAAGCAGGCAAGCGCGGTAGGCGTGTGAATCTGAAGTGACTGGCATGAAAAATCTGGTCAGAAAGTAATCGATGGAATACGTAGGGCACGCGCACTAGGCGCTGGTTGAAGCAGGTGTTTGCAAGGCCATCAACACACGCTCTGGTGTCACCGGCGTATTCAATTGCACCGGCGCATGGCCCCCCAAGGTTTGACCGACCGCATCCCGCAAGGCTTCATACACGCTCATGGCCAGCATGAACGGCGGTTCACCCACGGCTTTGCTGCCGCCGATGGTGTCTTCGCGATTGGCTTCGTGCCAGAGTTGGATATTGAAGTGACGGGGTATGTCAGCAGCGGTCGGGATTTTGTAAGTGCTCGCGCCGCGTGTCAGCAGTTTTCCGTTCGCATCCCACACCAGCTCTTCGGTGGTGAGCCATCCCAAGCCTTGCACAAACCCGCCTTCGATCTGACCGATATCTATCGCGGGATTCAATGATTTGCCGACATCGTGCAATATATCCACGCGCAACAATTTATGTTCCCCGGTCAATGTGTCAATCGCCACTTCGCTGCACGCCGCACCGTAAGCGAAATAAAAGAAGGGTCTGCCAGATAAGGTTTGCCGGTCGTAATGGATTTTTGGCGTGGCATAAAAACCATCGCTCCACAACTGCACCCGTTGGCTGTAGGCGAATTGCACCGCTTCGGTAAATGTGCGCTGCTTGGCGGGCGTGTGTATGACGCCTTGCTTGAACAACACTTCCTCTGGCTTGCAGCCATCGGCTATGGCTAAACAGTTGGCGATGTTGTGTTTCACTTGCAAAGCGGCTCGCTCTGCCGCGCGACCATTCAAGTCTGTGCCGCTGGAAGCTGCCGTGGCGCTGGCGTTGGCGATCTTGTCGGTGTCGCTGCTGCTGATGCGCACTTGCTCGAACGGGACGCTCAACACATCCGCGACGATGGCGCAGACCTTGGTGTGCAAACCCTGTCCCATCTCGGTGCCGCCGTGGTTGATGCGCACACTGCCGTCGGTGTAGACCGACACCAAGGCACCAGCCTGGTTGAATTGCGTGGCGGTGAAGCTGATGCCGAATTTGACTGGTGTGAGCGCCATGCCTTTTTTGACGATGGTGTTTTGCGCGTTCCACTGCGCAATCTCTGCACGCCGTTGTCGGTAGTTGCAGTCGTTCGCTAACTGGGTCATCAACTCAGGCAGGATATTGTCTTCCACCGTCATGCCAAAAGGCGTGGTGTTGCGCGGTGCTTCGCCATACAGGTTGCGCAAACGCACATCCAAGGGGTCGAGTTGCAATTGCCGCGCAATATCGCCCATCACGGTTTCGATCACCATCATGCCTTGCGGACCGCCGAAACCGCGAAACGCGGTGTGGCTTTGCGTATGGAGTTTGCTGCGGTGAGAAACAATGTCTACGTCAGACAAAAAATACGCGTTGTCGGTGTGGAACACCGCGCGGTCAGCGACTGGCCCGCTCAGGTCGGCGCTGAATCCGCAATGCGCCCATTGCGTGGATTGCAAAGCCAGCAACAAACCGTTGTCGTCAAAACCGGCTTTGAAGTCGTGGCTAAAAGGATGGCGCTTGCCGGTCACCAAAAAATCGTCTTCACGCGACAAACGCATCTTCACGGGGTGACCGGTTTTTAGCGCAGCCAGCGCCGCCCACACTGCCAGATGACCGGCCTGGGTTTCTTTGCCGCCAAAACCGCCGCCCATGCGCCTGCACACCACGCGCACTGCATGCATGGGCACATCCAAGGTGTGTGCCACCCAATGCTGCACTTCGCCAGGGTGTTGCGTGCTGCTGTGTATCAACCACTCCCCGTTGTCTTGCGGTATGGCATAGGCAATTTGCGTTTCCAGGTAATAGTGTTCCTGGCCGCCGACTTCGAGTTGCCCTTGCAGTTGATGCGGCGCACGGTCCATGGCGGACTGCGCTTCACCGCGTGCCACATGGACACGCGGCAACACAGTGGCGTTCTGCGCTTGCGCGTCGCGTGCATTCAAGTGCACTGCATCCGGCTGCACTTTCAACACGGCAAGATGCGCGGCGGCACGTGCTTGCAGGTGCGTGTCAGCCACAACCAAACCTAACACCTGCCCGATATGTTCCACACGTTGGCTGGCAAACACCGGTTCGTCATATACAAAGGTGGACAACAGTTTGTCGCCGGGAATATCCCCGGCCGTGACCACACCACGCACGCCTTTGCTCGACAAAACGGTACCCAAGTCCATGGACAGAATCCGGCCGCTGGCGGCGTTGCTGAGAATCGGGGCGGCATGCAAGGTACCCTCAGTCAAGGGCAGGTCATCGATGTATGTCGCCAAGCCTTGCACATGCAGATGTGCACTTTCATGGTGGGCAGAGCGGTTCATGTCAGGTCTGCCAATTGCGTCACCGCATGGCCTTGTTGCGCTAACCATGTGCGCTGCAACAACTGTTGCAACAAACGGCGACGGTAGTCGGCGCTGGCCCGCATGTCGCTGATGGGTGAAAACTCTTGTGCAATGGCCTGCTGTGCTTTTGCGATGGTCGCTTCATTCCAGACCTGCCCGGCAAGCACTGCCTCGGTTTGGTAAGCGCGAACCGGCGTGGCGGCCACCCCGCCCACCGCAATACGCACCGATTGAACGGCACCGTTTTTCAAGTGCCATTGCATGGCCAGACAAACCGCAGAAATGTCATCCTCCCAACGCTTGGACACTTTGTCATGCACCAGTTGCTCGCCCGCCAAAGGCTTGGGCACGACGATCCAGCACAGCACTTCATCGGCTTGCAAGGCTGTTTGACGGTAACCCAAGTAAAAGTTTTCCAGCGGCAGATGCCGACTGACCATGCGGCCTTTGCGAATCGACATCAACACCACTTGCGCACCCAGCGCGATCAACAAAGGCATGCTGTCACCAATCGGTGAGCCATTGGCGATGTTGCCGCCCAACGTACCCGACTGACGCACCGGCCGCCCCGCGAACCGGTCTGCAAAATGCGCCACCGAACCACGCCACTCGGCCAAGGCGGCGAATGCATCGTGCAAATTGACGGCTGCACCAATGGCGATATGGTGCGGGTATCGCTCAACGCGCAATAACTCTTTGACTCGTGTGAGGTCAATCACTTGCTGAAATTGGCGGTGTTGTTGCGTCACCCACAACCCCGCATCCGTGCCGCCTGCCATCAATTGCGCTTGCGGGTATTTGGCCCGCAACCCCAGCAGCTGTTGCAAATCGGTGGGCAAGGCGTAATACGGGTCCAGGGGGTCGCGTGTGTCGGTGTGGCGTGGCAGGGCTGCGGTTGCCGACGGACGAGGGTAAGTGTGCATGGCACAGGCGGCGTCAATGATGGGCCGGTAACCGGTACAGCGACACAAGTTGCCCGATACCGCTTCTAAGGCCTGTGCGCGGGTCACGGCCCGGCCATCCACGCGTTGGTATAAGTCATACAAACTCATGACAAATCCCGGTGTGCAAAAGCCGCACTGTGAGGCATGGTGGTCCACCAAAGCCTGTTGCACCGGGTGCAGTCGTCCGTCAGTTGACAAGTCTGCGGCTGTGGTCACTTTCAAGCCATGGGCCGAATGTGCCATGCGTATGCAACTGTTGACGCTGTGCGCGTGGCTGTTGTCTGGGTTGGAGAGCACCACGGTGCAGGCGCCGCAGTCGCCACTGGCGCAACCTTCCTTGGTGTCGGTGGCACGCAGCTCTTCGCGCAGCACGTCAAGCAATGTGCGCGCCGGTGGTACATTGGTCAGCGAAAAAAGCCGGTGACGGTGAATCACATCAAGTTTGGGGAATGTCATGCCAACTCTGCAAAGTTGTTTACAAGCTATTGTTGCACCCGAACGCACGAACGGAAATGCCCCATGAGCCGTGAAGCTTTGCTGGAGTTGCGTGGTATCTGCAAACAATACCCGGCGGTCTTGGCCAATGACCGTGTTTCTCTGCAGGTCATGCCCGGCCAAATCCACGCCATCCTTGGCGAAAACGGCGCCGGCAAATCCACCTTGATGAAAATCATTTATGGCGCGGTGCAGCCCGACCAAGGGGACATCCGTTTCAACGGCAAGTCGGTGCACATTCGCAATCCGCAACAAGCCAGGGCTTTGGGCATCAGCATGGTGTTTCAGCATTTCAGTTTGTTTGACACCTTGTCGGTGGCGCAAAACGTATGGCTGGGCTTGGACAATTCCCTGTCGCTTGCCGAGGTCAGTCGCCGCATCCGCGACAAGTCGGCGGCCTATGGCTTGGACTTAGAACCCGAGCGTCCGGTGCACACCTTGAGCGTGGGTGAAATGCAGCGTGTGGAAATCATCCGGGCCTTGCTGTGCGAACCACGTTTGTTGATATTGGATGAACCCACTTCGGTGCTGACACCGCAAGCGGTGGACAAGTTATTTGCGGTGTTGCGACAGTTGGTGGCAGAGGGCTGCAGCATTTTGTACATCAGCCACAAGTTGCACGAGATACGCGCACTGTGCACGCATTGCACGGTGTTGCGCGGTGGACGTGTCAGCGGAGAGTGCGATCCGCGCGAGCAAACCAATGCCTCATTGAGCCAGATGATGATTGGCAGCGAACCCCCCGCATTGGTGCACAGTCAACGTCAGCATGGCGAATTGGTGCTGGATGTGCGGCAACTCAATTTGCCGCGCTTGGATCCGTTTGGCACCCATTTATCTGCCGTGGATTTACAAGTCCACCAAGGTGAAATCGTCGGCATTGCGGGTGTGTCGGGCAATGGCCAGCGCGAGTTGCTGTATGCATTGAGCGGTGAGGATGTGCGGGCCGCGCCTGACAGTATCCGTTTGGCGGGACAGCCGGTGGGCCAGCGCGATCCCGCGCAGCGGCGTGCGCTGGGTTTGCATTTTGTGCCCGATGAACGACTCGGTCGTGGCGCAGTGCCCACCCTGAGTTTGGCCCATAACCTGCTGCTCACACGCAGTGAGGCAGTCAGCCGTTCAGGTTGGATCAACATGTCGGCACTGGCTGCACAAGCCAGCGCCATCATCGCCAAATACCAGGTCAAAGCAGGTGGCCCGCAGGCGGCGGCACAGTCTTTGTCTGGTGGCAATTTGCAAAAATTCATTGTCGGCCGCGAGATCGATGCAGCCCCGCGTTTGTTGATCGTGTCGCAGCCGACTTGGGGGGTCGATGTCGGCGCTGCGGCCCAAATTCGCACGGCACTCATGGCGTTGCGCGACGCCGGTTGTGCGGTGCTGGTTGTGAGTGAAGAACTGGACGAATTGTTTGAACTGTGTGACCGCATGCATGTGATGGCGCAAGGGCGCATATCGCCATCGTTGTCACGCGCACAAGCCACCGTGGCCAAAATCGGCAGTTGGATGAGCGGCCTGTGGACAGATGACAAAGAGAAGGTGCATTGACGTGTGGAAACTTGAAGCCCGACCCGAACCCTCTGCGTTTTGGCGCATCGCCTCGCCGTTGTTGGCCTTGGTATTGACGGTCATCTTGGGTGTGCTGTTGTTCATGGCGCTGGGCAAAGACCCGGTCAAAGGTTTGCTGGTGTTTTTCTGGGAGCCTATTCGCAGCGGCTATGCATTAGGTGAATTGGTGGTCAAGGCCACGCCGTTGTTGCTGATTGCGCTGGGGTTGGCGCTGTGCTTTCGCTCTAATGTCTGGAACATCGGCGCTGAAGGTCAGTACGTCATGGGCGCTGTGTTTGCCACGGGCGTGGCATTGCTGGCAGACAAAAGCAGCGGCGGCTGGTTTTTTGTGCCGGTGCTGTGCGCCGGGTTGATAGGCGGCATGTGTTGGGCGGCCTTGACCGCGTGGTTGCGCGACCGTTTCCATGCCAATGAAATTTTGGTCAGCTTGATGTTGGTGTACGTGGCCATCATGGTGCTGGGCTATTTGGTGTACGGCCCTTGGAAAGACCCGATGGGTTACAACTTTCCGCAAACCAAAACCTTTGAAGCGGCCACGCAGGTGCCGCGCTTGTTCAAAGGATCGCGCATCAACATCGGTGTATTTCTGGCGTTGGCGGGTGTCTTGGTGCTGTGGATATTTTTATTTCGCACCCGTGCAGGTTGGGCGCAACAAATCGGCGGGCTGTCACCGGCCGCCGCTCGATATGCCGGGTTTTCGTCGCGCCGCGCCATTTGGGTGGCGCTGCTGGTGTCAGGCGCTTGTGCCGGATTGGCGGGTGCGCTGGAAGTGGCCGGACCTATCGGGCAGCTCACGCCGTATGTGCCTGTGGGTTACGGATTCGCCGCCATCATCGTGGCATTTGTGGGACGCTTACACCCCGTGGGCATGGTGTTCTCGGCCATTTTGATGAGCATGTTTTATATCGGCGGCGAGCTCGCGCAATCGCGCTTGGGTTTGCCCAAATCTCTCACGGGCGTGTTTCAAGGTTTGCTGTTGTTTTGTCTGCTGGCTTGTGATGTGTTGATGAATTACCGCTTGCGCTGGCGCAGTGCAACTACCAGGGGGCTTGCCTGATGGAAACCTATGCATTGTTGATAGCGGCCACATTGAGTGCCGGCACGGTATTGGCCATTGCGGCTTTGGGTTTATTGATCAATGAAAAAGCCGGTATCGTCAATTTGGGCGCCGAGGGCATGATGCTGTGTGCGGCGATTGCAGGTTATGCCACGGTGGTGAACACGGGCAGTGATCTGCTGGGTTTTTTGGCGGGCATGGGCGCCGGGGCCTTGCTGTCGTTGTTCTTTGGTGCATTGGTGATTGGTTTGAATACCAACCAATACGCTACCGGCTTGGCCTTGAGTTTGTTCGGGGTGGGGTTTTCGGCGTTTGTCGGCACGGGTTATGTGCAGGCCAAATTGCCCGAGCGCTTGAATTATGAGGTGCCCTATTTGGCCGATGTGCCAGGGCTGGGCGTGGCATTGTTTCGCCACCATCCCATGGTGTATTTGGCGATAGGCTTGACCTTGGCTTTGATTTGGTTTTTGCAACGCAGTCGCGCGGGATTGGTGTTGCGTGCGGTGGGTGAGTCGCCGCATTCAGCGCATGCTTTGGGTTATCCGGTGCGCAGTATCCGGTTGGCAGCCGTGGTTTGCGGCGGGGCCTTGTGCGGCTTGGCGGGTGCCTATATTTCGGTGATTTATACGCCGTTGTGGGTCGAGGGCATGATTGCTGGCAAGGGTTGGATTGCTTTGGCGCTCACCACGTTTGCCACGTGGCGGCCCGCCCGTATTTTGTTGGGAGCGTATTTGTTTGGCGGGGTCACGATGCTGCAATTCCATTTGCAGGCAACAGGTGTGGAGGTGCCGAGTCAGTTTTTAAGTATGTTGCCGTATGTGGCAACGATTGTGGTGTTGGCGCTGATTTCTCGCAATCCGCAATGGATTCGGGTCAATATGCCAGCGTCTTTGGGTAAGCCGTTTTCTCCAGGCGCATAGTTTTTTTGTTGCTTTGCAAGCGTTGCAGAAAGTCATTGGCATGGCCGTCCGCGCCGGTATGCTTTTTGCTGCGCTTTCGCTGGCAAAAACATCCCCGCACAGACGGCCTGTCGAGATGCTGTTGGTACGCATGCACCTTCGGTGCTTAGGTAATTGGGGTCAGATACCAATTATTCAGACGGCCTGTCGAGTTGCTATTGGTACGCATGCACCTTCGGTGCTTGTAACTGCTTTGGTGGCGTGAAACAGCACGAGTGGATTGCCGACATGGCGGTCGGGCCGACGCGAACATTGCAGCTTTGCTGCAGTGAGCGGCGACCGAGCCGGCATGGCGTGAGCACATGACGTCATCGAACAAACAACCACACATCAAAGCAAAAGCGACCGAGCCGGCATGGCGTGAGCACCTCGCGTCACAACACAAGCGACCTCACGCCAAAGCAAAAGCAACCGAGCCATCATGGCGCAAACACATACATAGAAAAAAGTGACCAGAAACAGGCTCACAGTCTCAAAATGGCGTGACTCGCCCCATGAATTGTGCTGTTTGGCCGCGAATCACGGGAAAACCCCCGCCAATCAAGGCCATAATGCGGCTTTTCCCGTTAACCCCAACTCTTGCGATTTTTCTAAAGGATGGATATGACTGATTTTTATAAACGCACCTGGTTCCGTACCGCTGCTTTGGGCGTTGTGGCTGCCGCCCTCGTGGTCGGATGTGGCAAAAAGGAAGAGCCGAAACCAGCACCTGCGGTTGAAGCCCCAAAAGCTGAACCCCTGAAAATTGCATTTGCCTACGTTGGCCCGGTGGGCGACGGCGGTTGGACATTCGCGCATGACAACGCCCGCAAAGCCATCGAAGCTGAATTCGGTGACAAAGTACAAACCACCTTCACCGAAAACGTCTCCGAGTCTGCAGATGCCGAGCGCAATTTCCGCGACATGGTGTCTCAAGGCAACAAACTGATTTTCGGCACGACCTTCGGCTACATGGAACCCATGTTGAAAGTGGCCGCTGACAGCAAAGATGTCAAATTCGAACATGCCACGGGCTACAAACAAGCCGACAACATGCGCACCTACGACAGCCGCACCTATGAAGGTGCATACATGGCTGGCGTGATTGCAGGCAAGATGACCAAGTCCAACACCCTGGGTGTCGTGGCCTCTATTCCAATCCCTGAAGTGGTTCGCAACATCAACAGCTTCACTTTGGGCGCGCAATCGGTTAACCCCAAAGTCAAAACCAAAGTCGTTTGGATCAATGAGTGGTTCAACCCACCCAAAGAAACCGAAGCCGCGACATCGCTGATCAACGGTGGCGCAGACGTGCTGTTTCAAAACACCGATTCAGCTGCCGTTCTGAAAACCGCTGAAGCCAAAGGCAAGCGCGCTTTTGGTTGGGACTCTGACATGACTGCTTATGGCCCCAAAGCCCACCTGGGCTCGGCCATCATCAATTGGGCGCCTTACTACATCCAGACCACGCGTGAAGCCTTGGAAGGCAAATGGGTGGGTGGTACGGGCGTGTGGTGGGGCGTCAAAGAAGGCGCGATTGACCTCGTGTCTATTGCAGAAGATGTGCCAGCCGAGACCAAAGCCAGAGTCGAAGAAATCAAAGCCGGCTTGAAAGATGGCAGCTTTTCGATTTGGAAAGGCCCATTGATCGACAACACCGGCAAAACTCTCTTGAAAAAAGATGAAGTCGCTGACGACAAGTTCTTGAGTGGTGTAAATTTCTACGTCAAAGGCGTCGAAGGAAAAGTGCCCGGCAGCAAGTAATTAGCCAAGGGTGCAACTCTATGGAAAAAGGCTGCCCTCGGGCAGCCTTTTTTTGCGATTGGTTTTTCATTTTTTTGGGGATCATTCAATACCGTGAACACATTTTTCCTGTCAGTGGTCAGCACTTTTTTGGGGTTGAGTATTTCTTGGGCTCAGTCAGTGGGTTTGCCAGATGCCACCCGAACACCTGGTTCCGTGGACCCTGCCGTGACCCAAGACAATATTCAATCGACGGTGTGCGTCAGAGGCTATACCCAAACCGTCAGGCCGGACAAAAAATACACCAATCGTCTGAAACGCGAACAACTCAGGCAGTACAAATACGCTGATACAGATCCACGCAATTACGAACTCGATCACCTGATTCCTCTCAGCATCGGCGGTGACCCTAAAGACCCTGACAACCTGTGGCCGCAACCGCGTTCGGGTGCATGGTCTGCAGAGCAAAAAAATGAACTCGAATGGATCGTTTACAAAATGGTGTGTCGGGGCGAGGTGTCGTTGGCTGAAGCTCAGCAACGTGTCGCCAAAAACTGGGTAGAGGCTTACCAAGCATGGGTGCCCTCCCGCAGACATTGGCTGCCGACCAAAAGACACTATGACGATTGAATCAGACCACAATATGTCACTTACCAGGAGCACAACAGCCATGTCATCTATTGAGGAGTTGCTCTGGCACCCCGTATGTGATGCCCACCAAGTGCAAGACGAGCCTTTCCCTGTCAAATTGCTGGACCAATTTTTGGTGTTGTGGCGCGACCAGAACGGCACAGTCTGTGGTTTGTACGACCAGTGCCCACACCGAGGAGCGCGTTTATCGCTGGGACGTATTTGCCAAGGCCAGTTGCAATGCGCTTACCACGGGTGGACGTTTGAAGGGCAAGGCCATTGCACCCGTGTGCCTGCCTTGCCGCTGTTCAAACCCGGACAGGCACAACAAGCCAAAGCCGTGGCGGTGCAAGAGCGTATGGGCTTGGTCTGGGTGTGTTTGGATGCATCAAATGCCGACCAGGCCATCTGGCCGACATTTGCTCCCGAGTGGAATGCTTCCATGCGCAAACTCAACGCCGGGCCTTACGAAGTTGCCACCAGCGCCCCGCGCATTGTTGAAAATTTTCTGGACATGTCGCATTTCAGTTTTGTGCATGACGGTTGGTTGGGGCAGGCCGGCCACAGTGAAATTCACGATATCCGCATAGAAGAAGACGAAACAGGATTCAAGGTCACCAACGCCCAGGTCTGGCAGCCCAATACCAGTGCTTTAGCCACGGAAGGCGGCATGGTCACGTACACCTACGAGGTGAGGCATCCTTATTCGGCGGTGTTGACCAAAATTCCTGATGCACAAAGCGGTGTGCCATCCGGCTACGAAGAGTCCATCATTGTGTTCATTCTTCCCATGTCGCCAGACAGTTGCCGGGTCTGGTTTCGCATGGCGGTGGCTGACTTTGATGCTGACCCCCAAGACTTACTGGCTTTTCAAGACAAGATTTTTTCCCAGGACAAACCGGTGCTCGAGTCGCAATTGCCACGTCTGTTACCCTTGGGCGCAGGCGTGGAATCGAATGTGGCCAGTGACAAGGCATCGGTGGCATACAGGCGTTTTTTGCAAAAGCTGGCTGTTACTTTTGGAGTCTGTTGAATGAATTTTTCCGCCGTTTCCCAGGCGCAATTGCCTGCTTTGTTGCAAGCCATGCCCAAAACCGAATTGCACATGCATATCGAAGGTTCCCTAGAACCGGAGTTGATTTTTGCCATGGCCAAACGCAACCAAGTGCGTTTGAATTACGCCAGCGTTGATGAATTGCGCTCGGCCTACGCGTTCACTGATTTGCAAAGTTTTCTAGACATTTACTATGCGGGCGCAAGCGTTTTGCAGCAACCGCAAGATTTTTACGACATGGCCTGGGCGTATTTTTTACGCGCCAAGGCTGACAATGTGGTGCATGCCGAACTTTTTTTCGACCCGCAAACACATACCGAACGCAAAGTGTCCATGCGAACAGTCATCACCGGTTTGCACCAAGCCTGTGTCGATGCCAAAGAAAAACTCGGTATCAGCGCATCCTTGATTTTGTGTTTCCTGCGGCACCTGAGCGAAGAGGCTGCCATGGACACCTTGGACGAGGCGATTCCTTTTAAGCACTTGTTCATTGGTGTGGGGTTGGACTCCAGCGAACGCGGCCATCCCCCGGAAAAATTCGCGCGTGTGTTTGCCCGCGCTCGCCAACTCGGCTTGCGAACCGTGGCGCATGCGGGTGAAGAAGGCCCGCCTGCTTATATTTGGAGTGCACTTGATGTGTTGCATGCAGAACGCATCGACCATGGTGTGCAGGCCATCCATGATGCGACCTTGATGCAGCGCTTGGCAAGCCAACGCATTCCTTTGACCGTGTGTCCCTTGTCCAATTTGAAGCTCTGCGTGTTCCCGGATTTGGCGCAGCACAATCTCGCTCAGATGCTTGACCAAGGTGTTTGCGTCATGCTCAATTCTGACGATCCGGCGTATTTCGGCGGTTATTTGAACGACAACTATTTGCAAACATTTGCCGCGCTGGGTTTGAACGCTTCGCATGCCTACCAATTGGCGCGCAACAGTTTTGAGGCCGCGTTTGTACCTGATGCGCAAAAACACACTTGGTACACCCAACTCGATGATTGCTTCCGCCAGTTCGGCGCCTGAGCCTTGGCGGGACAAAGGCCAAGAGGTATGACATCGACACTGCCTGTTGCTGTGGTCGGTGCTGGCATCGGGGGGATGGCGGCGGCGTTGGCCTTGGGGCAAGCCGGGGTGAATACCCATATTTACGAGCAGTCGGCCACGTTTGAAGAAGTGGGGGCAGGCATTGGCCTCGGCCCCAACGCGGTTCGGCGGTTGGACGCATGGGGGGTGGGTCAGGCGCTGCGTGAATCCGCTTGCATGCCGCTGGCTTTGCAGGTGAGAAATGCAGATGATGCGCGTGAGCTGGGTCGCTTGCCCATGGCCGATGCATTTCAGGCGCGTTATGGGGCGCCTTATCTGACGATTCACCGCGCCGATTTACACGACAGTTTGTGGCAGTGTTTGCGTCGCCAATCCACTTGCGATTTGACAATGAACCAGCGTTTGCGTGAAGTATTGCAAACGCCGGCTGGCGTGGAACTTCACTTTGAAAATAGCGAGCTTGCCCAACAAGCGCAAGCTTTGGTAGGTGCGGATGGCTTGCACAGCCAAGTGCGTCGCACGGTATGCGGTGAACAAGCGCCAGAGGCCAGCGGTCACTGGGCCTACCGCGCCCTGTTGCCGATGAAGGATATCCCCTTGGCTTGGCGAAAACTGCAAATGGGCATCTGGCTGGGTTCAGGTTTGCATGTGGTGCATTACCCTGTACGAGGCGGTGAATGGCTCAATCTGGTGGTGTTGGTTGAGGCCGCCGATACGGCTGCCACCGCCGGATGGGATGTGTCTCGAACGCCAGAGCAAATCGCTGCTGATTTGCAGCGTTGTATGCAAGCGAGTTGCAATGAGCTGAAAGAACTGGTGGCCATGGTGCAGCAGTGGCGCGCCTGGTGTTTGTTTGATCGCCCGCCTGTGCGGTCAGCCGCGCAGTTGGTGCGTGGCAAAGTGGTTTTATTGGGGGATGCTGCTCACCCGATGCTGCCTTATCTGGCGCAAGGTGCAGGCATGGCGCTGGAAGATGCGGCGCAATTGGCCGCGCAATGGCAGCACGCGAGTCTGCCGCTAGAGCAACGTTTGCAAGGTTATGCGCAAGCGCGTTGGCAACGCGTGGCCAGGGTACAGCAACGCGCACGTCGCAATGGCAAGATATTCCATGCCCAAGGATGGTTAAGACTGGCGCGCAACACCGCCATGGCATTGGGGGGTGCCAAGCTCATGGACATGCCTTGGTTATACGGGGGTTGATACAAGCCCGGCATGCATGTATTTACAAACGACCTAACAGCAAAAATTCCATCAGAGCTTTTTGTACATGCATGCGGTTTTCGGCTTCGTCCCACACCACCGATTGCGCACCATCAATCACGGAAGCTTGGACTTCTTCGCCGCGGTGTGCTGGCAAGCAATGCATGAACAAAGCCTCAGGCTTGGCCACAGACATCATGGTTTCATCCACACACCAAGCCGCGAATGCTTGACGACGGGCTTCGTTTTCAGCTTCATAGCCCATGCTCGTCCAGACATCGGTGGTGACCAGGTCGGCACCTTTGCAGGCTTGTAGCGGGTCAGCAAATACTTTGAAACACGCGGACTCAGTGATGCCCGCCACGCTGGGGTTGACTTCGTAGCCGCCGGGCGTGCTGACATGCACAGTGAAGCCCAGGAGTTGTGCCGCTTGCAGCCAAGTGTTGGCCATGTTGTTGCCGTCCCCCACCCAAGCCACGACCTTGCCTTTGAGGCATTGCAACGCTTGCTTCACATCGCCGCGGTGTTCGATGAATGTGAACAAGTCAGCCATGATCTGACAGGGGTGAAATTCGTTGGTGAGACCATTGATGACCGGCACGCGCGAATTGGCTGCAAACCGTTCGATCTTGGTTTGTTCATAGGTACGGATCATCACCAGATCGACCATGCGGCTGATGACTTTGGCCGAGTCTTCAATCGGTTCTGCGCGGCCAAGTTGGCTGTCACTTGTGGTCAAGTGAACCACAGCGCCGCCCATTTGGTACATGCCGGCTTCAAAACTGATGCGCGTGCGGGTGGAGGCCTTTTCAAAAATCATGGCCAAGGTGCGGTCTATCAGTGGTTGGTGCTTGTCGTAGGTTTTGAATTTATGTTTGATGAATGCGGCGCGCGAAAACAAATACGCGTAGTCATCTGCTGTCAGGTCTTTGAACTGCAAATAATGGGTCAGGGCTTGGGTCATGTCAGGCCTTGGCGGTGGTCGCTAAAAATTGTTTCACCAGCGGCACCAACAGGGCCACCACTTCATCGGCTTCATGCGCAGTCATGGTCAATGCCGGCAGTAAACGAATCACGCTGTCAGCGGTGACGCTGAGCAGCAAGCCCGCTTGCAAAGCTTGGCCCATCAATGGCCCGCACGGTCTGTCTAAATCGATGCCAATCATCAAGCCGTTGCCGCGAATTTCTTTGAACCCAGCGACAGGAGCGAGTTCGCGTTGCAGGGCATCGCGCAGATGCTTGCCGACGCGGCTGGCGTTTTCCAGCAAACCGTCTTCTTCCATGATGCGCAGTGTTTCCAGACCGGCACGCATGGCCAACGGGTTGCCGCCAAACGTGGTGCCGTGGTTACCCGGTTGAAAAATGCGGGCAGCTTTGGGGCCCGCCACCACAGCGCCAATCGGCACACCTGAACCCAGGCCCTTGGCCAAGGGCATGACATCGGCTTGAATACCGGCCCATTGGTGGGCAAACCATTTGCCGGTGCGGCCTATGCCGCATTGCACTTCGTCAATCATCAGCAACCAATCGCGCTTGTCGCATAACTGTCGTACCGCGTGCAAATAGTCGGTGCGCATGGGGTTGATGCCGCCTTCGCCTTGTATGGTCTCAAAAAATACCGCCACTACGTTGGGGTTGCCTGCCGTGGCTTGTTCAATGGCTTGGATATCGTTGAGCGGCACCCTGATGAAGCCCTCTACCAACGGGCCAAAACCTTGTTGAATTTTTGCATTGCCCGTAGCGCTGAGCGTGGCAATACTGCGGCCGTGAAAAGCTTTTTCATAGACCACAATTTCCGGGCGTTCAATGCCTTTGTCGTGGCCGAATTTGCGTGCCATCTTGAGCGCGGCTTCGTTGGCTTCCAGCCCGGAGTTGCAAAAGAACACGTTGCTCATGCCGGATAGCGCCACCAACTTGTCAGCGAGCTGCTGCTGCAAAGGGATGTGGTAATAGTTGCAGCTGTGCATGATTTTGCTGATCTGGTCTTGCAAGGCCGGCACGAGTTTGGGGTGGTTGTGTCCCAAGGTGTTGACCGCGATGCCAGACAGTGCATCGAGATAGCGTTTACCGTCGGTATCCCACACATAGACACCTCGTCCGTGCGACACCGTCATGGGCAGACGGCCATAGGTGTTCATCAAATGGGCAGCAGGATCGGCGGTGGTCATGGGAACCTCTGGGTGTGGCAGAAAAGAAATCGGCCCAAAAGCCAGAAAGACTTGGAGCCGAAGAAGAAGATTCTAGGCGTGTCGCCCATGAAAAAACCGCCCCGAAGGGCGGTTTCTCATTTTTTTGCCAACAGCGCACCGGTTTCAAACGGCGGCCTGATTGCGTCAGGCCGGGCTGGGTGCCTGAATCGTCAGGCGGCGAGTGCCAAGTGCTTCACCTTGGCGGCCAAGCGGCTCTTGTCACGAGCGGCCTTGTTTTTGTGGAAGATGCGCTTGTCGGCGATGATGTCCACCACGGATTGCATCTTGCCGAAGAGTTCGGCGGCTTTGACTTTGTCGCCGGCTTGCACGGCTTTTTCGACATTCTTCACCGCGGTGCGGTATTTGGAGCGCAACGAGCTGTTCGCTTCGTTGAGTTTCACGTCCTGACGGGCGCGTTTGCGGCCTGATGCCAGGCGCGGGTTCTTTTTCTTGGGTTTGGCTGAAGCCATGGTTGTTCCTTTGGGTGTCTGAGGATGATGCTGGCAAAGCCGACGATTGTAGCAAAACAGCATGCCCTGGCCGTGAGACGGGCGGCTACACTCCGACAGGTGAGCTTGTTCAAGTCTGCCTCTACCGTTTCTTTGTTGACCTTGGTGTCGCGCATCACCGGGTTTGCCCGTGAGACTTTGATTGCCGTGTTGTTTGGGGCCAGCGCCTTGACCGATGCTTTCAATGTGGCGTTTCGCATCCCCAATTTATTTCGCCGCCTGTTCGCGGAAGGTGCGTTCAGTCAGGCATTTGTTCCCGTGCTGGCTGCCACCCGGGCCGAAAAGGGCGATGAAGCCACCCGATTGTTGGTAGACCAGGTGGCTACCTTGCTGGCTTGGGCGGTACTGTTGACAAGCATATTGGGCGTTCTGGCAGCACCCGGTTTGGTCTGGTTGATGGCCAGCGGCTTGCGCCAAACCCCTCAGGGTTTGCAAACCGCGGTCAATTTGACGGGGATCATGTTTCCCTATATTGCCTTCATGTCGATGGTGGCTTTGTCGGCAGGTGTGCTCAACACTTGGAGGCGCTTTGCCGTGCCTGCGGCCACGCCGGTGGTGCTCAATGTCTGCATGATTGCCAGCGCTTGGCTGGGCGCGCCGTGGTTGGCCAGTCGCGGCATTGAGCCGATTTACAGCTTGGCGATCGGGGTCATGCTCGGTGGCGTGCTGCAACTGGCGATACAAATTCCTGCCTTGCGCCAATTGGGCTTGTTGCCGCATATCAGCGTGTCGCCCACAAAAATTCGCGATGCTTTGCAAGATGCCGGAACCCGCAAGATGTTGGCCATGATGGGACCGGCGCTGTTGGGCGTGGGTGTGGCGCAGTTGTCCTTGGTGATCAATACCCAAATTGCTTCGCACCTGACCCCGGGCAGTGTCAGTTGGATCAGTTACGCCGACCGGTTGATGGAGTTCCCCATTGCGCTGCTGGGCGTGGCCTTGGGTGTGGTGTTGATGCCGCAATTGGCAGCGGCCAAGGCGGCCAGTGACAGTCAGCGCTACAGCGCCATGCTGGACTGGGGCTTGCGCCTGGTGTGGGTGCTGGCCTTGCCGTGCGGCGTCGCTTTGTTGGTGTTTGCCGGGCCATTGGTGTCTGTGCTTTACCACTACGGTGCATTTACCGCGCATGATGTGCAGCAAACCAGCTTGGCCCTGACCGGCTATGGCGTGGGTTTGCTGGGACTGGTCGCTATCAAGGTACTGGCCCCAGGTTTTTATGCCAACCAAGACACCCGCACCCCGGTACGCATCGCGGTCATGGTGCTGGTGTTCACGCAGGTGATGAACCTGCTGTTGGTGCCTTATTTCGCCCATGCTGCCCTGACTTTATCCATCGCTTTGGGCGCCTTGGTCAATGCCCTGAGTCTGCTGATCGGCTTGCGCCGACAAGGCCAATACCAACCTTTACCGGGTTGGGGCCGTTTGCTGTTGCAGGTTTTGTTAGCTACTGGGGTGCTGGGAGCCGGTTTGTATGGGCTGGCCCAGCATGTGGACTGGGTGGGTATGCGTTCAGAACCGTGGCAGCGCATCGGTCTCATGGCGCTGGTGTTGGCAGGATCGTTTGTGGTGTATTTCACTACGCTTAGGGTTATTGGGGTGGATCTACGTGCACTTTTACGCCGCTCGGGGCATGATTGAGCCATGGACTACAAGTTGCAACTCCCTTCGGCATTGGATTACTTCACCACGCTGGTGCAAAGCGATGATGAATTTCCTTTGATGGAAACCGCGGTCAGCATTGCCCAAGACGAATTCCCCAAAATGGACATACAGCAAGTGCTGGACGAGGTGGACGTGCTGTCTGCCAAACTCAAGCGTCGCCTCTTACCACAGGCTGATGTGCTGGACAAATTACGGGAACTCAACCGGTTTTTTTATGAAGACATGCGCTTTGCTGGCAATGTCAACCATTACGACGATCCGCACAACAGCTTTTTAAATGTGGTCCTGAGCAAGCGCCAGGGCATCCCCATCAGCCTCGCGGTGCTGTGGCTAGAGTTGGGACAAAGCCTGGGACTCAAGGTCAATGGTGTGAGTTTCCCTGGCCATTTTTTGGTCAAACTCGATTTAAGTTTTCCGCAAGAGGGCCATGTGGTGATTGACCCATTCACCGGGGAGTCGCTCAGCCGCGAGGACTTGGCCGAACGCTTGATCCCTTGGTTGCCGGGCGCCAAGTTGGGCAAGCCCCAGGCTATTTCCGACGAGGCACTGGCATTTCATTTGCAACCCGCTGAACCGCGCCAAATCATTGCGCGCATGTTGCGCAATTTGCACGAGATTTACCGCCGCCAAGACGATCAAGAGCGCTTGGCCAAAGTCCGCGCCAGGTTGGCGGTGTTGTTGCCCGAAGATTAATTGATCACCACTGGCGCACCATCGCCCTTGTCGGCAATCACGCCGATGCGGAAAACCTGCTCTCCTAAAGCTGTCAGCGTTTGAGCGCACGAATCCGCATGCTCAGCAGCAATCACCACCACCATACCGATGCCATTGTTGAAGGTGCGGCACATTTCAGCGTCGTCAATGCCTGCGGTTTGCTGCAACCAGGTAAACAATTCGGTGCGCGGCCAGCTGGCGCGTTGCAAGTGAGCAGCGCAATCTTTGGGCAGCACGCGTGGGATGTTTTCGGTCAAACCGCCGCCGGTGATGTGCGCCAGCGCTTTGATCGGGTGCGCTTTGAGCGCGGCCAGCACGGATTTCACATACAAACGCGTGGGTGCCATCAGCGCATGTTTGAACACTTGGCCGTCTAGAGTCGCGGGCAAGCTGGCTACCGCGCGATCAATGCATTTGCGCACCAAACTGAATCCGTTGGAATGCACGCCGCTGGATGAAAGGCCCAGCACCATATCGCCAGGTTTCACGTCATTACCTGTCAGGATCAGCGACTTTTCCACCACGCCGACTGCAAAACCTGCCAAGTCGTATTCACCTGCCGGGTACATGCCCGGCATTTCGGCGGTTTCTCCGCCGATCAACGCGCAACCCGACAGCTCGCAGCCTTTGGCAATACCACCGACCACGGCCGCCGCCGTGTCCACGTCGAGTTTGCCGCACGCAAAATAGTCCAGAAAAAACAGTGGCTCTGCGCCTTGCACCAGCACATCATTGACGCTCATGGCCACCAAATCGATGCCGACGGTGTCGTGCATGTTCCATTCAAACGCCAGTTTCAGCTTGGTGCCGACCCCGTCGGTGCCGCTGACCAGCACCGGTTCTTTGTAGTTTTTCGGCACCTCAAACAGCGCGCCAAAGCCGCCAATACCCGCCAACACACCGTCACGCATGGTCTTTTTGGCCAAAGGTTTGATGCGTTCAACCAAGGCGTCGCCAGCATCAATATCAACGCCGGCGTCTTTGTAGGAAAGTGGTGTGTTCATAAGTGGCGGGCGCTGCAAATAGGCCTTGAAGGCGGGTCGATAGAATCAGGACATTCTAAATCCGGGTACTTTTCGCCTGATGTCCTCTTCTCCTGACTACCGTTTTTACGCCGCATGGTTGCTGATCGGCAGTTTGTTGTCTGCATTGCTGTGGTGGTTGGCACCGGTACTCACGCCTTTTTTGATTGCAGCAGTCATTGCCTACGTGCTGTCACCCTTGTTGCGCCGTTTGGAAAATTTATGCGGACCAACGGTACCGCGCTTTTTGCTGGTGTTGTTGTGTGAGACCGTTTTTCTGCTGTTGCTGGTGGCATTCGTCGGTCTGATCGTGCCGGTGTTGTTCAAAGAGGCGGCGCGTTTACAAACCCAGTTGCCTGTCTTGCTGGGGCAGTTACAAGCCACGCTCGCGCCACTGCTGCATAACCTGGGCGTCGATATTCAACTCGACCCGCAGGGCATCAAAGATGTTGTGGCGGTCCAAACACAAGCCCTGTGGCACAACGGCATGGACTCGGTGCTGGCCTCATTGCGCATTGGCGGCAGTGTGGCGCTGGCGCTTGTAGGTAACTTGGTATTGATACCGGTGGCTTTGTTTTATTTGCTGAAGGACGGGCACCATTTGCTGGGACATATGCGTGAATGGTTGCCGCGCAAGGCAGAGCCTTTCGTGACTGACTTTGTCAAAGAAGCCGATGCTGTGTTGGGTCAATATGTGCGTGGGCAGTTGTTGGTCATGCTGTGCTTGTCGGTCTATTACGTGGTGGGCTTGTCATTGTTTGGCTTGTCAGTGGCGTGGCCGATTGGCATATTGACAGGCTTGGCAGTGTTTGTGCCGTATGTGGGGTTTGGCGTGGGCTTGTTGTTGGCCGCGCTTTCGGGTTTTTTGGAAATGGCGCCTATGCAAGCTGGGCTGATGTTGCTGGTCGTGTTCGGCATTGGGCAGTTGCTCGAAAGTTTTGTGTTGACCCCGCGCTTGATCGGCGAGCGCATCGGTTTGCATCCGTTGGTGGTGATTTTTGCGTTGCTGGCATTTGGCCAGTTGCTCGGCTTTGTCGGCGTGTTGATAGCCTTGCCTGCCAGTGCAGTGTTGCTGGTGGCATTGCGTCGCTTGCGTGAGCGCTATTTCGCCAGCCGTTTGTATGCGGGCTAGCCACGCATGAAGCAAATCGCTTTGGACATTGGGGTGATGGTCGGACCCAGCTTGACCAATTTCCACCCCGGACACAACGCTGCGGCGTTGTCGCACTTGGAGTTGTGGATGGCTGGGCGCACCCGGTCCCCCGTGCCCACCTATTTGTGGGGCGACCAAGGCAGCGGTAAAACGCATTTGCTCAAAGCGGTGGCTCACCATATTGAGCAACAAGGTGCGTTTGTTGGTTGGATGGACAAGACCACCACCCAACCGGATGCGTTCAACCCGAATTGGGAGGTGCTGCTGCTGGATGATGTGCAACAGTTTTCTGCCATTCAACAACACATGGCGTTCAATTGGTTTGTCAATGCAGCCACCCCGGGTGCCGCACGTCAACCGTGGGTGCTTGCCGCAGGCAGTGTGCCGCCGCAGGATTTACCGTTGCGCGAGGATTTGCGCACGCGTCTTGGTTGGGGCCATGTGTTTCATTTGCAATTGCTGGACGATGTCCAGCGCAAAGAAGTGTTGCTCACGCATGCCCAAGCTTTGGGTTTGCAACTCGGCGCCGATTTGCTGGACTATTTGCTCCATCGCTTCAGCCGTGATTTGGGCCATTTGATCAGCCTGCTGGAACAACTTGACCATTACGCGCTGCAAACCCAGCGTCCTTTGACCATTCCCTTGCTAAGAGCCATGCTGGATGAAACCTGAACCGCCGATGAAGCTTGCCCTGTTTGACTTGGACCAAACCTTGCTCCCTTTGGACTCTGACCAGTCATGGGGAGAATTCACATTGCAGCTGGGCTGGGTAGATGAAGCCAGCTTTCGCCAAAGAAACAATGCTTTTTATGCCGACTACAACGCCGGTTGCTTAGACATTCACGAGTATGTGCGGTTCGCCACGCGCAGCATGCGCGAGCGCGGCATGGAAGAAGCGCAGGCAGCGCATCAATTGTTCATGCAAAAAGTGATTCAACCCGCCATCAAGCCCGTTGCGCTGGAACTGGTGGCGCAGCACCGTGCCAAGGGTGAAACTTTGGTCATGGTGACTGCCACCAATGAATTTGTCACAGGTCCGATTGCCAAGGCGTTCGGCATGGATGTGTTGCTCGCGGTGGAGCTCGAGCGCGACGCCAACGGCCATTTCACCGGCGAGATTGCGGGCGTGCCCAGTTTGCGCGAAGGCAAAGTGACACGCGTGAGCGAATGGTTAACCAAGCAGGGCTTGGACTGGCCGCAAGTGCAAGCCACGTTTTACAGCGACTCAACCAACGATTTACCTCTGTTGGAAAAGGTGCAGGTACCGGTGGTCACCAACCCCAGTCCGGCATTGCGACAAATCGCCCAACAGCGGTCATGGCGTATCCTCGACCTTTTCGGGCACCCATGATCAAAAAAATCATTCAAAACCTGTTTGGCAAATCCGGCGCCAGCAGCAAGGCAAGGTTCGGCAAACGCAGGGTCATTGCCGCCAGCACCCACGGCATCGATCCCGATTTGGTGGACGAACGCGCTTGGAACGTGGTGCGCACTTTGCAGGAGCGAGGTTTTGAGGCTTACATCGTCGGCGGTGCAGTGCGCGATTTATTGGTTGGTTTAAAGCCCAAAGATTTTGATGTGGCTACGGACGCCACGCCCGAAGAAGTCAAAGCCTGTTTCAGGCGCGCTTTCATCATCGGCAGACGCTTTCGCATCGTGCATGTGGTGTATGGGCGAGGGCGCGACCATGAGGTGATTGAAGTCTCTACGTTCCGTGCGCACTTGGACAGCAACGATGCCGAGCAGGTCAGCGGCAACGAGCGCACCAGCAAAAAAGCTTTGTCCAATATGACGCACGCGGTGGATGCCAGTGGTCGTGTGTTGCGCGACAACGTCTGGGGCCCGCAAGACGAAGATGCCACCCGACGCGATTTCACGGTCAACGCCATGTACTACGACCCGAGCGTGGGCGAAGTCATCGACTACCACCATGGTTTTGAAGATGCGGCCAAGCGCGTCATCCGCATGATTGGTGAGCCGGCAGCGCGTTACCGCGAAGACCCGGTGCGCATTATTCGTGCGGTGCGTTTTTCCGCCAAGCTGAACGCCTTGGGTTTCAAGCTAGAACCGCGCACCGCCAAGCCATTGAAAGCCATGATGGAGCTGCTGGCCGATGTGCCGCAAAGCCGTTTGTTCGATGAAATGCTCAAGCTGCTGCAAACCGGTCACGCCATTGCCAGCATCGCGCAACTGAAACAACTCGGGCTGGCGCGCGGTATTTACCCGCTGCTTGACGTGGTGGTTGAGCGGGCGGATACGCCATTTGTGCAAGTGGCTTTGCAAGACACCGACAGACGAGTGGGTGAGGGCAAACCAGTCGCCCCGAGTTTTTTATTGGCCTGTGTGTTGTGGGCCGATGTGCGCGAAGGCTGGCAAGCGCGTCTGGCTGACATGCCTGTGTTTCCCGCACTGCAAGAAGCGATGGAAGAAGTGTTCAATGCGCGTATTGGTGACGTTTCCGGGCGCGGCAAGTTAGCAGGCGATATGCGCGAGATTTGGAGCATGCAACCCAGATTCGAGAAGCGCAGCGGCAGTGCCCCTTTTGGCTTGGTCGAACAAGCGCGTTTTCGTGCCGGTTTCGATTTCATGTGTTTGCGCGCTGAGGTCGGCGAAGTAGACGTTGAACTCGCCGATTGGTGGGAAGACTTCAGCCTGGCGGATGATGAAAGTCGAGTCGCTTTGTTGCAAGCCGTCAAGCCAGCGCCGCGTGCAGTGCGTGGTGAAGGCGAAGCCAAGAAACGCCCGCGCCGCCGTCGCAAGCCTGCGGGCGCCAAGCCCGATGCTGGTGGTCACACAGACGCGTGAGCCGGTCAGCGCTTATGTCGCTGTCGGTGCCAATCTGGGCGATGCTGTGGCTTCGGTCAACAAGGCATTACAAGACTTAGGGGGCTTGCCTCAAACAGAGGTGAAGGCTGCGTCCGGTTTGTACCGCAGCGCACCTTACCAAGCCGAAGGTCCTGCGTTCATCAATGCGGTAGCGCATATTCAAACGCGGATGACTGCGCCGGATTTATTGAAAGCATTGCAAGCCATAGAGCAAGAGGCCGGGCGTGTGCGTAGCCTTGTCAATGCACCCAGAACGCTGGACCTTGATATTCTTTTTTATGGTGACGCCAAGATATATAGCAGCTGGTTAACAGTACCTCATCCGCGCTGGATGGAGCGGGCATTCGTGCTGTTGCCTTTGCAAGAACTGGCACCTCGCAAAGTCATCCCTGTGATGTTGCATGCAGTGGCTGAGCAAGCTATTGAAAAATTGCCCTGATTGCACTCAAGCGGTTATTGGGAAATTTTTCGGGCCTCTTCGATTTGCGACTCGAAATAGCGTTGAAATCCGTAGGCCAGACTGGATATCAGAGCGGTGGCACCCATCATCATCGACAAGACCAAAGCGCCGACCGTCAACCAATTGGTGCGTCCGCTGCTGGCTTCGGTGTCAGCGCCAGGGTTGTAGCGCTGGTTCCAATCTGTTTGGGACAGCAAACCCCAGTACAAGGTGTGAATGGCGCTGATGGCAATGGATATGCCCAGCAGCGGTGCCAACCACCAACTCAATGGATCGTCAAGCCCGAAGGACTGGGCCCGCTCAAAGCCATAAATGCCCAACACGCTGAGGAGCACCTGCGACCAGCCTACAGTGTCGCGCCAACCGAACATGTAAAAACGGGCCGCGCCCATGGGGCCTGCGATCACCCCTAACCAGCACACCAAGGTTTTATTTTTCATACAAGGATTATCTGCCGATGCCGTCCGCCGCGGCATTTCGGTTGGCGATAACCGTTAGGGCAGAGGGAAGAATTTAGCTGGGTGCCTTGGGCCCAAATGATGGGCGTAAATGGCGGCGACTGCAGGTAAATCTTCAGTCTGGCAGGCGCGAATCAAAGCTTGGAATAGGCCCATGTGGGCGGCAGTCTATAATGGCAGGCTTTTCAGCGAGCGCTGGCCGGGTGGTCAAGTCGCGTGTCTCATCGCTGAATCAAAGACTGCACCCAAGGATAAACCATGGTCGTCATCCGACTCTCCCGCGGCGGCGCAAAAGCCCGTCCATTTTTCAACATCGTTGTCGCCGACAAACGTGTTCGCCGTGATGGCCGCTTCATCGAGCGCATCGGCTTTTACAACCCCATCGCTGCAGGTGGCGAAGAAGGCTTGCGTATTTCTCAAGACCGTCTGAGTTACTGGACCGGTGTGGGCGCACAAACATCGCCCACGGTTGATCGTCTGATCAAACAGGCCGGCAAAAAAGCCGCCTGATAACCTATCCCATGCAGCCTGCCTGGGAGCCTGCTGAATTGCCAGCGGACGCTGTCGAGGTCGGACGCATTCTGGATGCTTGGGGCCTCAAAGGCTGGTTCAAGGTCTTGCCCCACAGCGCCTCACCGGAGGCGCTTTTTTCTTCCAAGCGTTGGTATCTGCAAGCCAATCAGCGCGGTCCTTCCCCTTTTAAGGGAACGGTAATGATGCGCATACGCGAGGCCAAGGAACATGCCGATTCCGTGGTCGCTTGTCCGCTTGAAGCGATTGACCGAGATACCGCTGAAAGCCTTAAGGGTGCGCGTATTTTTGTGCCGCGCTCTTCTTTTCCCTCCACCAAAGAAGACGAGTTTTACTGGGTCGATCTCATCGGTTTGAGTGTGCGCAACCGCGAAGGCCAGGATCTGGGAACGGTCAGTGAATTGATGTCCACCGGCCCGCAAACTGTGCTGGTACTGCACCAACCTAATCCCGATGACGCAAGCAAGCCGATAGAGCGCATGATCCCGTTTGTCAGCGCTTATGTGGACAAGGTGGATATGGCCGATCGACTGATTCTGGTCGATTGGCAGGCGGATTATTGAAGTCGCCGACATGCGCATAGACGTCATCACGCTTTTCCCTGACCTGATCCAAACCTTCGCGGTGCAAGGGGTGATACGCCGTGCATTTGACAATGGCTGCATCGCCTTGAATTGCTGGAACCCGCGCGATTTTGCCGACGGACCAAACCGGCGGGTCGATGACAGGCCGTTTGGCGGCGGCCCTGGCATGGTCATGCTGGCCGAACCACTTACTGCTTGTTTGCAGGCGATCCGACAAGCGCGTGAAGACGACCGGCAACGCGCCCCGCTTATTTACTTTTCTCCCGTTGGCTCGCAGCTTCAACAAGCCATGGTCCGTGGATTTGCCAGTTCGCCTGACGGCGCCGTGTTGTTGTGCGGTCGTTACGAAGGCGTTGACCAGCGGTTCATCGATACCCATGTGGACTTGCAAATCAGCTTGGGTGACTTTGTCATGTCCGGCGGGGAAATAGCCGCCATGGCTTGGCTTGACGCAGTTGCCAGACTTCAAGCAGGTGTGCTGCACGACAGCGACAGCCATGCACAGGACAGTTTTTCACCTGACCTGAGCGGCTTGTTGGATTGCCCGCATTTCACCCGCCCGGAAGTCTGGCGTGAGCACAGTGCCCCGCCTGAGCTATTGTCAGGGCACCATGCCCATATTGCGCAGTGGCGACGCGCCAGCAGCCTGCGGTTGACGGCAGAAAACCGTCCCGACTTGATCGCCAAAGCCCGACAGGCTGGGCTACTTAGCGCCAAAGATGAGCAAATACTGGCTGACAAGAGCTGATAGCCAGTTGGTTATAATGGAGGGCTTTTCGATCCTCTGGGTGGCCGCCTGGTGTTTCAGCCTTTGTGCTAACACCGGCCTTTTGTGTAGCGCACCCATGATCGTACAGAGGACTTTATGAATCTCATCCAAATCCTGGAACAGGAAGAAATCGCCCGCATGGGCAAAAAAATCCCCGTTTTCGCCCCAGGCGACACCGTGGCGGTCAGCGTTAACGTGGTTGAAGGCAGCCGCAAACGTGTGCAGGCCTTTGAGGGCGTGGTCATTGCCAAGCGCAACCGCGGCATCAACAGCAATTTCATTGTTCGCAAAATTTCCAGTGGCGAAGGCGTCGAGCGTACTTTCCAAACCTACAGCCCGCTGATTGCCGCTATCGAGGTCAAGCGCCGTGGCGATGTACGCCGTGCCAAGCTGTACTATTTGCGTGAACGCAGTGGCAAATCTGCACGTATCAAAGAAAAACTCACCGCCAAGGCGACCCCGGCCGCCAAGGCAGCCGCAGCAGCTGAATAATCTTCGGCCAATGATGGTTTGCCAAACCGCCTCAGTGCAAGCTGTGGCGGTTTTTTATTGACCATGGCTCAACCCCCTTTCGTGTCATTGGCCCAGATTCCCGACTTTTCTCCCCATGATGTGGAGGTGCTGGGTACTGATGGCCATTTGCCAGCTGTGCCTCTTCATGCGTTGAGCGAAGTGTCCCTCAGGAACAGGTTTGCGCGCCCAGCCCCCGGCGAACTGGCAGCTTTTCATGAGCCTTTATGGAACGATGCACCACCTAAACCTGCGTCGGTATTGTTGGGCTTGGTCATGCGAGCGCAACCCAGTGTGCTGTTGACATTGCGCACCGCCCATTTGTCGTCACATTCTGGCCAAGTGGCCTTGCCAGGTGGCCGCCAAGATGCACAAGACGCCGACGAAATCGCCACTGCTTTGCGCGAGGCGCAAGAAGAAGTGGGCTTGCATCCGGATTTTGTGTCTGTGCTGGGATGCTTACCGGTATACGTCACAGGGACGGGTTACCGGGTCACGCCGGTAGTGGCGTTACTGAGCCCGGCCATGCAACTGGCAGCCAATCCGCAAGAGGTGGCCGATGTGTTTGAAGTGCCACTGGCGCATTTGATGGATCCAGCCAACCACCGCCGGCATGCCGTGCAATGGCGTGGTGTCACCCGCGAATGGTTCTCCATGCCCTACGACACCGAGCAAAGGCAACGCTTGATTTGGGGTGCCACCGCTGGCATATTGCGCCATCTCTATCAATTTTTAAGTGCTGGCGATTAACTTCTATCATTGGCACATGAGTTTTCTATCGTTGCTTTTTGCTTTTTTACTGGAACAGGTCAGGCCACTGGCCTCTGGGCACGGTCTCGAGCGGGCATTTCACAGTTGGTCGGACTGGCTCAAAAACAATCTGGACGCAGGCGACCGCAGGCACGCTTGGACCGCTTGGTGGGTGGCTGTCGGTGTGCCTTGTGTGCTGGTAGTTGCGGTGCATTGGTGGTTGATGCTTGCCGTGGGCTGGGTGTTTGCCATGCTGTGGAGCCTTGCCGTTTTGTATGCAACGCTGGGATTCAGGCGATTTAGCCACCATTTCACGGGTATTCGTGATGCCTTGGCCACTGGCGACGATGTGACCGCCAGAGAACTCTTGCGCGTCTGGCAGGGTAACGCCGATGTATCCATGACGCGCACAGAAATCGTCAGGCATGTGATTGAACATTCAGCCCTTGCCGCACACAGGCATGTATTTGGTGTGGTGGCATGGTTTTCATTGTTGGCGGCAGTGGGCCTGGGTCCCGTTGGCGCACTGTTGTTTCGTTTGTCGGCTTTGCTTTTCAATGCCTGGGGCGAGCACAAACCGCTGACGGCAGATGATGGTCCGCATATCAGCGAGGCGCTTCAATCGGTAAGCGCAAGCGCTTGGTATCGGGTGGACTGGTTGCCGGCACGTCTCACCGGCCTGTCTTTTGCCGTGGTGGGTAATTTTGAAGATGCCGTGGACGCTTGGCGCCAACAATCCGATCAGTTTCAGCATCCCAACGATGGCGTGGTATTAGCGGCAACTTCCGGTGCCATCAATGTGCGTTTGGGCGGGGCAGTGGCGGGGTCTGAATCAACAGAACCCGACGATATCAGTGACATGGTTCCGCCCACAGCAGGTCGCGAACCAGAGTTTGCGCATCTTCGCAGCATGGTCGGACTGGTGTGGCGGGCGGTGGTCATGTGGATGGTTTTGTTGGCCTTGCTCACCTTGGCGCGCTTGGTCGGTTGAATTCAAGCCGAGCTCAATAATTTTTGGGTGCGGACAATTCTGTAAATAATTCCACATAAATTTTGTAGCGCCCCGCATCAATATTTCCAGCGCTCAATGCACGCCGCACACCGCATTCGGGTTCGTGCACATGGGTGCAGTTGTAAAACTTGCAATCCTCTTTGTACGGCCGAATATCAGGCATGCAAGCAGCCAAATCTGTGGCTGCGATATGGTTCAAGCCGAATTCTTGAAAACCAGGGGAATCCAAAAGCGCCGTGGTCTTTTCTGTGTCTACCCAGTACCAAGTCGTGGAAGTAGTGGTGTGCTTGCCGCTGTTCAAGGCTTTAGAAATGATGTTGGTACTGGCGTTGGCTGCGGGCACCAGTCGGTTGATCAATGTGCTTTTGCCTGCGCCAGATGGGCCCAGCACCAAGGTGACCCGGTTGTGCAATTCGGCGCGCAATGTCAACAAGGGGTCTTCAAGCAGACGCAAACCCAGCGGCAAGACATCCACGCCAAACGCTCTGTAGGGCGATAAGCGCGCCCAAGCTTTGTCAAAAGCCTCGCGCAAGTCTTGTTTGTTCAAGGCGATGAGACTGCGAATACCCGCATGCTCGGCCGCGATCAATGCGCGAGCCACTTGGCTTTGAGAGAACTCGGGTTCTGCAGCGACCAGCACCAGCACCTGGTCTAAATTGGCTGCAAATGACTTGGTCCGTATTTCGTCTTGGCGATAAAACAGATTTTTGCGCGTGTCGACTGATTCGATGCTGCCCTCATCCTCACTGGCTAGCCATTGCACCCAATCGCCAACCACCGCTTGGTTTTTTTTTCCGCGAGGATGACAGATACGGCGATTGCCTGCACTGTCTTCGACCACCACATGCCGGCCGTGGCTGGCGACCACGCGGCCGGTTTGTGTCATGAAGCCAATTTGGCCAGACGCTGCGAAGCCGGCGGGTGCGAATGGTAGAAAGCCACATAGAGTGGGTCTGGCGTCAGGGTGGACGCATTGTCCTGGTACAGCTTGATCAGCGCTTGTCTCAAGTCTGCGGCATTGGCATGCTCGCTGGCAAATGCATCCGCTTCAAATTCGTGCTTGCGGGAGCGGGCAGCACGCAACGGGGTAGTGATGAAGGTCAACAATGGCACGACCTGCATGAACAACAACAAAGCCAATGCGTTGTTTTCAGAAAGCACATGCGGCATGACACCCAGCCCTTGGTAAAACCACACTTGCGTACTGAGCCAACCCAGCGCAGCCATGCCGACCAGCGTGACCAAAAAGCTTCTGAGTAAGGATTTGGGAATGTGGTTGAGTTTGGCGTGCCCGAGTTCATGGGCCAACACCGCTTCCATTTCGCTGGCGTTGAGTTGCTTGAGCAAGGTGTCGAAAAACACCACCCGTTTTTGTTTGCCAAGGCCCGTGAAAAAGGCGTTGGAGTGGGCAGAGCGGCGACTGCCGTCCATCACAAAAAAACCATCGGATTGAAAGCCGGTGCGTTGCATCAAGCGGTTGACCCGTTCTTTGAGCTCAGCGTCTTCTAAAGGTTGAAATTTGTTGAACAGCGGCATGATGAAGTTGGGGGCGATCCACATCACAAATAATTGGTAAGCCACCAGCAAGGCCCACGCCCATAACCACCAAGCGCTGCCGCCTGATTCCATCAACTGCAATACCGCCCAGATCAAAGGCATGCCCAAGACCGCACCCACCAAAGTGCTCTTAACCAAGTCGCTCAGCCACAGGCCAACAGTCATGTTGTTGAACCCAAAACGTTGTTCGAGATGAAATGTTTGGTAATAGGAAATGGGCAAATTCAATGCGCCGGTGACCAACATGAACCCGACGACCAACGCCAGCTGTTGCAGCATGCCCGGGCCGATCAACCCAAGCAGCCATTGATCGAGCAAGCTCAAACCACCAAGCAAGGTCCAGCCCAACAACACCAGCGCGTCTATAGCCAAGTCCCAATGACCGAGGCGCAGTTTGGCCAGGGTGTAGTCCGCTGCTTTTTGGTGGGTGGGAAGACTGATGGATTGCGCGAAATCGGCGGGAACTTTGGCGCGGTGGTTGGCCACGTGGCGAATTTGTCGGTTGGCCAGCCACAGTTTGAGCAGCAGATTGACCAACAGCAACACAGCGAACAACAGGGTGAAATTCATGGGAGAGATCATGGATGAAGTGTAGAGGTTTGCACAATTGCACCATCAGTGTAGTTTCATGCGATGCAAGCAAGCCGCTATTTTCGTTGATAAGGCCTAACCAGCGTGCGCTTGAGGGACAATGACCGCATGACCACACAATCCACTACCCAAGCGCTCTCGGACGTCACCGATCTTGCAAAAAACGACAACAACCTGGTTTGGCTGGATTGTGAAATGTCAGGCTTGGATCCGGAGCGGGAAAGATTACTGGAAATCGCCATCGTCGTGACCGGTCCCAACCTCACACCAAGGATCGAAGGTCCGGTGGTGGTGGTTCACCAAAGCGATGCATTGCTCGCTGGCATGGACGCTTGGAACAAGGGGACCCATGGCAAAAGCGGTCTGATTGACAAAGTCAAAGCCTCTGTCGTCACTGAAGCGCAGGCAGAAGAATTGTTGATCGACTTCATGAAGAAATATGTCAGCAAAGGCGTGGCCCCTATGTGCGGCAATACGATCGGACAAGACAGACGGTTTTTATTAAAATACATGCCGCGCTTTGAGGCCTGGTTTCATTACCGAAACCTCGACGTCAGCACCTTGAAGGAATTGTCAAAACGCTGGAAACCAGAGGTCTACAACAGCTTTAAAAAGCAGCAAAGCCACACTGCGTTGGCGGATGTGCATGAATCGATTGATGAGCTCGCACACTATCGCGAACACTTTTTGAAACTGTAAGTCCTCATAAATTCACCTAACAGCATTCGCTTTTCGTGCGAGAATACCCCTAGTTGCACCGAACGGCGCGACCCAGCTACATCCTCCTCACACCTTGGGCTCTATTTGAGCCGCGTTGCAGTTTTTTGCAGCATGCTTTGTTTGAAGGTTGATGTTTTTCAAACCTTTAAACGGAGTTGCCTCACCATTTGGGTGCGGGCTAAAAACACAATGGACGATTTGAATTTGCATTCCCCTGCTGACGCTAACCACGAGCCAGCCCACGAACCCTTAACTGCCCAAAGCGCACCCACCGTAGCCGCAGTTTCAACAGCACCCAACGCATTTGCCCAAATGGGTCTGGCAAAAGAGCTCTTGGCAGCCGTGCACGACTTGAATTTCACCCAGCCTACAGAAGTCCAGTTGCGTGCCATACCTTTGGCCTTGCAAGACAACGCCGACAAACCTGCCAACGATTTGCTGGTTTCCAGCCAGACCGGCAGCGGCAAGACAGCTGCATTTTTATTGCCCGTCCTTCACACCATTTTGATCGAGCGCCAGGCGCTTGAGCAAGAAGAAGCCAAAGAATGGGCGTTGAAAGTCGAGCAGGCCAAAGCCAATGGTGAAGAACTTCCCAAAAAGCCACGCCGTAAAAATCCTACCGATGTGCGCCATGTAAAGCCTGCCTTCCCCAGTGCGTTGGTGTTGTGTCCCACGCGCGAGCTGGCGCAACAGGTTGCCAAAGACGCCATTGACTTGGTCAAACATTGCAAAGGTTTGCGTGTGGCCTGCGTGGTTGGTGGCATGCCTTACCCCTTGCAGATTGCGCGTTTGCACAATGCTGACTTGGTGGTTGCCACGCCCGGACGTTTGCTGGATTTGCAGCGCTCCAAGCAATTGCATTTGAGCAAAGTGCAATTTCTCGTGGTCGACGAAGCCGACCGCATGTTGGATTTGGGCTTTGCAGAAGACTTGGCAGACATCCATAAATTGACTGAATCCCGTCGCCAAACCATGATGTTCAGCGCTACTATTGCGCCGCGTATCCAGCAATTGGCCGCACGCATCATGCGCACGCCTCAGCGTTTGCAAATCGAATCTACCCAGGCGCAAAAAAGCAATATCAAACAAATTTTGTTTTGGGCCGACAGTCAGCAACACAAACGCAAATTGCTGGACCATTGGTTGCGCGACACCACCATCGACCAGGCGATTGTGTTTGCCAGCACGCAAATTGAATGCGATGCGCTTGCCGAAGATTTGCAGCAAGTCGGGTTCTCTGCGGTTGCATTGCACGGTGCTCTCAGCCAAGGTTTGCGTAACCGCCGTTTGCAGGCATTGCGCGACGGCCGGGTGCAAATTCTGGTTGCTACCGATGTGGCCGCACGCGGCATCGATGTGCCAAGCATCAGCCATGTGTTCAATTTCGGCTTGCCTATGAAGCAAGAAGACTATGTGCACCGCATTGGACGCACCGGTCGTGCCGGACGCGATGGATTGGCTGTGACCTTTGCCGAGTTCCGTGATCGCCGCAAAATTCTCGATATCGAACACTACACACAAGCCACCCTGAATGCAGAAGTCATTCCTGGCTTGGAGCCTACGCAACGTCCTTCACGTGCGCCGTCGCATGAGCCACGTCGCGGCAAGCCCGGTGGCAAATCTTTTGCAGGTGCCAAGCGGGGCAATGGCTTCAAACCCCGCGGTGCGGCCAGAACCTAAAAAAATCACTATCAAGGGCCCAAAATTGCCAGAGTCAAGTTTCTTTGGTGTTTTTGGGCTTGTTTGTTGCTGTTTTGCAAATAACTAATAATTTATAAATACAATAAACAATTATTCCATTAATGAATTATTTTGTATTGATTTATTTGAAATAAATACTCATTTAACTTATTGGTTGAGTTTTTTTTAACCGTTTTAGCGGGCCAAGTTTTGCTTTTTTTATCAATTAAATCAAGAGCTTCAATAAAAAAGTTAATTTACATTTGATCTTTGATAAGATCAAAACAAGGGAGCAAGTATGGCAAATCCAGCAGATTCATTAGAAAGCGTCGTGATCGGTGACGGCGTCGTCGTAAAGGGCGCTTTCACGGTACCTTCAAAAGCCGTGATCAATGGGGTGATTGAAGGTGATTTGACTGCTGAGGAAGTGCTGATCGGCACCACTGGGCGCATCACTGGCAGAGTCTCTGCCAAGATGATCGATGTCCGAGGTCAGTTGCACCACACCATCGTCAGCGAGAAAAGCCTGATCGTTCGCGCCACAGGAAAAATCGTCGGAAAAATTCACTACGCTGAAATCGAAATTGAAAAGGGTGGAGAAATCGAAGGTGCTTTGCACCAAGGTTCAGAACCGCCTGCTTCCACCACATCCACTGCGGCGCCTCATCAGCAGGCTAAGCCATCAGGCAGTTGATGCCACATCCATGGAGAGTTCATGCGTTTTTTGTCCTACTCCGCTCTAGCATCTACCCGCCGTGTCCCTTTATTGGTCAAGCGCATGTGGTCGCGCGAGTATCACGATGTCAAATTGATTCTTGAGCAACGCGGGGACCTCAAATACTTCAATATTCCCGCAGGTTTTCAGCGTTTTGCAGCCCGAGGCTTTCTGATCGCATCGGCGTTTTTGCTTGGCTTGATACTTTTTTTGGCGATTGCGAGTTTGTTGCTGGGCATTAGTCGTGCCCGCCTGGAAAAATCGCATGAAGAGGTGTACCGTGCTTTACTGACCAGTTCGGTGGACGCCAATTCGCCTGATACGGGATCCCTCAGTGAAGAGCAGATGATCACATTGGCGCAAACCATTCGTGACCGCGACATGAGTATTCGGCGGTTTGTAGAAACCTCAATGGTGGCAGTATCAGAAGAAAACGAAACGATCAAAACTCAACTGGAATCCTCTGGGTTAACCGAAAAAATTGTGCGAATCATTCAGCAAAATTCTGCCAACGGTGGCTATTCTCCAGAAGGCGAAATTCAATCTAACCCATTGTTGCGAGGTAAAGTTGCCGATGAATTGGCGACCAATCGCGCGTTACGCGAAGTGTTGTACGCACTGCCCACCCATTTGCCGGTTGCCAATTACAGCGTATCTTCAGACTTCGGTATCCGAAAGCACCCACTGAGCGGGCGTTCACATTTTCATACTGGTCTGGACTTGATGAGCCAAACAGGGGACGATAAAGTATTCGCCGTCAAACCGGGAATTGTGGTCATGGCAGAATACCATCCTCAGTATGGCAACACGGTGATGATTCGGCATTTAAACGGTGTCGAATCCTTGTACGCACATTTGGCGCAATTATTGGTCAAAGTGGGTGACAAGGTCACCACAGAAAGCCAACTTGGCTACATCGGAAACACGGGAGATTCCTCCACTGGCAAGCATCTGCATTTCGAGATCTTGGTGGGAGGCTATCCTGTCAATCCGCAAAAAGTGATTCGGACCGCGCAATATGTTCAACAAATCAAAAATAGCAACCAATAATCCCGTTACGCCACCTGTTGCAGAAACTACTAAAGTAACTGCAACTGTTGAAACCAGCCCAGACAATCAGCCAGTTGCCCAACCACAGAGAAATAACATGATGGACATGATCTCCTCCAACGCTTCTAAGCCTTCTATCTTGAGCGAGGGTTTTTCGTTTCGTGGTGAAATTGCCGCTAAAGGCGCTATTCATGTGGAAGGTTCTTTGAATGGTCAGATACAAGTAGACGAATTGACCATAGGTTCACGCGGTCAGGTTGAAGGTGTCGTGACCTGCTCTAGTTTGCATATCAAGGGAAAATTCTCTGGCACGGCCACTTGCAGTGAATTGATCGTGACATCATCGGCTTCGGTGGATGGTCATGTGGTGTATCAAACCCTGTCGGTACAAAAAGGTGCATCTATCAAAGGTGAATTGCTGCTGGTAAAGTAAGCTTTTTGATCAAAGGCCATGAATGTCGGACATTTCCCAGATTGACGGTCAATCCGTTCGACTCAAGAGAGAATCATTAGGCTGGGCCATTTCTGACTTGGCCACCATGGCTTGTTTATCCACCAAACAAATCAAGCAAATCGAAGAAGGTGGCATGACCGCTTTCTACAGTGAAAATGTCAAACTCACCGCCGCTCGCAAAGTAGCCGGTTTGCTTGGTATGACAGAGCCCCAGTTGTTCGGGCAGGTCACGCCGGCGGTCATTGAGCAACCACCCCATGTTGACGAAACCCTCAGTGAAACTGATGAGGCTGGTCAAAGTGAGCTTGGCCATGTCTCGCACCCAACCTCAGAAACTGCTGCTATTTCTCGCAGCGAATCTTGGCATTTCTTGGCGCAGCCCCCCGAAAATATAAATCACAACGAGCCAGCCAGCCAGCCTGATTCGCCAACTGCTCAGCTTGAGCCAGCAGCTCCGCTGACCACTGAGACAACGCCGCCTCAAGAGCCTGCCTCAGACCCAGCGAAGGATGAGGCGCCGCCTAAAACCAGCAACACCCATTATTTGATCAAGATACTCGCTTTGTTTTTGGTGGCCTTGGCAGCAGCCGCATTGCTCAGACAACAAGCCGGAGACGAAAATTCCCAGGCGGCCCCAGTCATTGATGCGCTACCGGTCTTGATACCTGCCCCCGAAGTGCCAACAGCGATGCCAACGACCCAAGAGCCTTCAGGCAACGCTGCACAGGCAACAGCAACCAGCTCGGATGCGGCTGGGGCGCTGCCGCCCAACCCAAGTCCGGACAACGCTCAAACAAATACCACCGGCCCAGTCGGTAAACCCTTGCCCGCCGGTTCTGACACGCCTGCAGCCAACGGCAGCAAATAACTTTTACGTGAACCGCTACCTGCGGTGCCTATGTGGCAATAAATACCCGGCCTAGTTCTTAGCACCCATGTCCAAGGCTGCTTGGCGTGATGCAGCGTTCACTGCGTCGTTGGCGGGTTCGAGCGGCCATCCAGACATATGGGTCATCGTCAAGTTGTGCATGGCGCTTATCCATACCGGGCTGTCGTTGATGCATTCAATATAGTGGAATTGCTCGCCACCTTCCTCTAGAAAGGCCGCCTTCACTTCCAGTGCGATTTCCTCAAGGGTTTCCAAGCAATCGCTGACAAAGCCGGGGCAAACAATCTGAATCGAGCGGCAACCCTGTCGGGAAAGTTCTCGCACGGTGGGCTCGGTATACGGTTCCAGCCATTTGGCCTTGCCAAAGCGCGATTGAAAGCACACCTTGTATTCGTTTTTAGACAAGCCCAAGGCTTCGCCTAGTAACCTAGCGGTTTTATGGCATTCGCAGTGGTAGGGGTCGCCTAATTGCAAAGTACGTTCGGGCACGCCATGAAAGCTCATCACCAACTGCTCTGCGCGCCCGTGCTGTGCCCAATGCGAACGGATTTTGTCGGCCAGCGCTTCTATGTAGCCGGGGTGATCGTGGTAATGGTTGATGAAACGCAGTTCAGGCAGGTTACGGGTGCGCATGCCCCAGGCATACACCGCATCGAATACGCTGGCGGTGGTGGTGCCTGAGTACTGGGGATATGCTGGCAACACCAACACGCGGGTAACGCCTTGCGCTTTCAATTCATCCAGTACCTGTGGAACGGCAGGCGAACCATAGCGCATGGCATAGCGGACCACCACTTTTTTCGGATCAAACAATTGCTGCAAGGCCAGACCTTGTTTTTCTGTCCAGACCTTCAGCGGGGATCCTTCCGCGGTCCAAATACTGGCGTATTTGTGCGCAGACTTGGCTGGACGGACTCGCAAAATAATGCCGTGAAGAATCATCAACCAAAGAAAACGCGGTATCTCAACCACCCTGGGGTCGCTTAAAAATTCAGCAAGGTAGCGGCGCAATGCAGGGGCAGTGGGGGCCTGCGGCGTGCCTAAGTTGCAGTAAATAATGGCTGTTTTGGCGGGCTGTCCGTGGCTGTAGGCCGGTTCAGCGGCAAATCTGGGAGTTGAATTCATACCCTATTTTCCCCCATGCGCCATCGTTCCAATAGATTCACCGCATGAAGCCCTGATTGCACCGCGCCTTCCAAGGTGGCCGGGTAGGGGCCATCGATGTAATCACCACATGCCACCAATGGATGGCGAACCACTGCAGGCGGTCTGCGGACCCCGGGCACACAGGCAAATGCCGCGCGTTTTTCCACCACGGTCAGCAACGCGCTGGCTTGGCGCAACCCCAATTGGTCACGTGCCTGTCTTTGCACCGCCTCTGTGGTGGTTTGTCTGTCTTGGGTGCTGGCACTGACCACCATAGCCAGCACGCCTTGCATGCCAGGGTCTGGCGTTAGCTTGCCTTTGTCAAACGCAAATTGCGCAGGCGCATCCGCATCGCTTTGCAAAGCCATGACGGGGCTGTGCCAATCAAGATCTTGGTGGGCTTGCAAATAAACCGTGGTGATGGCGGTGTGCGCCAAATCATGTGCCTGAGCTGACCATGCGGGTTCGATGGCTGCCGTTAGTCGGGCCGCTTCCCATGCGGGACAAGCCAAGACCACCGGCTCTGCCAGTAACTCCTCCAGATGTTGTACGTGACTGCCAGTGACAATTTCAGCACCCTGCTGCGCCAACCATTGCACCACCGCATCAGGCCATAGGCGGCTTAAATCAGTGCGCGGAATCAACATGTCGCTGCTGCCTGTTCCGCCCATCAACGCGTCTTGCATGACCCGCAAAAATACCCGAGCACTGGCCTGCGCCGGGGGCAGATTCAGCGCCGACACGCATAGCGGTTCAATCAGCAATGACATGACAGTAGGCGGCAAATGGCAACACAGCGCAGCCACTGTCATGTCAGGTGGCGCTTGGAACTGGTTCAATCGCCAGCGCAATGCCTGCCCAGTCAGCGTCAGTTTGTCATGCCAAGCCCAGCCCTTGGCTTGCAAGATCGCCGCCAGCATGTTCCATGGCGCGGGCCATGCAGACAATTGCAGACCGGTGTCATCGGGTCTTCGCAAACATAACGGCATGCGCCAAAGGTGTTGTTCGGTGTCGATTCCTACAGTCTTCATTAGCCTCAGTGTTTCGCGGTAAGCGCCAATCAGAATGTGCTGACCATTGTCCAAAGCCAAGCCGTGGTGCATGACCCGCCGCGCCCGCCCGCCGACCTGGGGCGCGGCCTCAAGCAAACGTACTTGCCAGCCTAATTGGACGGCATGCACGGCCGCAGCCAGTCCCGCCCAGCCTGCGCCCACCACCGTGAGTTTTTTCAAAATTTTCCCAGCGCCTGCATTTTCCAGGCGAGCCACAATTTGCGAACAGGTGTCAGCGACACACGTTGCTTGAGCACAGGAAATCTCGCTTCGGCGATTTCATGCAGCAAAGTTCGGTAGATGCTGGCCATCATCAGCCCTGGTTTTTGTGCCCGCCAATCGGCAGCGGGCAGCATGGCCAACGCCTCCTCATACAAACCCAAGGCCCGATCGGTTTGAAACTGCATCAGCGCCTGAAATGCGAGAGAGTCGCGGCGGTTGAGCAGGTCAGCGGCAGTGACCTGAAACTGCTGCAACTCATCCACGGGCAAGTAAATACGCCCCCGCAACGCGTCCTCGCCGACATCACGAATGATGTTGGTCAATTGAAAAGCCAGACCCAGCTTATGCGCATATTCGGTGGTTTGGCCTTGGGTTTGGCCAAAAATAAGGGCCGCAACTTCGCCCACCACCCCGGCCACCAAGTGGCAATAGGATTGCAGTCCTTTGAAATCAAGGTAGCGTGTTTGGTGCAAATCCATGTTGCAACCCTGAATCACTTGTTGCAAATGCTGCTGGGTGATGCCGTGCTCAGCGGTCAATGGCATCAAGGCTTGCATCACAGGATGCTGTGCGTTCCCCGCAAAACTGCGCGCCACTTCTGTGCGCCACCATTGCAATTTGTGTGCGGCGACGCCAGCGTCATGGACCTCGTCCACCACATCATCAATTTCACGGCAAAACGCATAAAAAGCCGTGATTGCAGCCCGTTTACGGGGCGGCAGAAACAAAAAAGCGTAGTAAAAACTGCTGCCAGAACCAGCGGCTTTGGCTTGCACGTATTGCTGAGGTGTCATGGCTGAGATTGTGGCACTGGCGCTTTGGCTATTCGCGTTGCGGGGGCTTAGAAGCCATCCATAGGCTGCGCCAAAGCATCAGAGTGATGTCAGCGGTATTGAGTTGTGGCCGGTGCTTGAAAGTATCGGTGCGAGAAATTTTGTCCAAGATGCGCAGCCCGCCTTGCACCACCAGACGCAATTCCCAGCCGGCACGCCCCGGGACTTGGTGTACCAGGCCCGCACCTTTTAGCATCAGTGCGCGGGCGAAAGCCAATTCCTCTGCAAGCTTGGCATTCACAGGCAGGTAAAACCTGCCGCGCGGAATGTCCACGCTCAGGTCTTGCCAAAAATTGATCAACTGCAGAGCAGAGCACACGGCATCGCTTTGCTGCAAAGCCGCAGCATCCTTGATACCGTACAGGTGCAACAGCAATCGACCAATTGGGTTGGCGGATCGGGTGCAGTAGTCCAGCAGTTCCGTGCGGTTTTGGTAGATGCGCATGTCGCGCGTGTGAAGAACATCTTGTTCAAACGCTGACAGAAGCGCCAGCAAGTGGTCAATCGGGATATCAAAGGCATGCATCTCACGCCACAAGGCCTGCAGCATCGTTGGCCAGTTTGGGCTGATCGGCCCGCTTTGGTGCAAACCGTTTTGCAAGTCAGTGCGCAGGGTAGCGAGCAGGTGTAGCCGCTGCTCGGCGCTGGCATGGCCTTCGTCGGCAATGTCGTCGGCAGTACGTGCAAAGTGGTAGATGGCCACCACGGCTGCTCGCAGATGCGGCGGGCAAAGCACCGAAGCAACAGGAAAGTTCTCGTAGTGGTCGACTTTTGACATGGTCTTTGTATTGTCACTTGACATGACAGGTATTCAGAATTAGATTACTAACCAGTCAGTCATTAAAAATTTTTCAGGGTTTTCCCATGTATCGCATTCAAAGTGCCTTGTGCATCTCAGGCGTGTCGTTGTTGCTTGCTTGCTCACCCGCTCCGAATACTCAGGTTCCCATTCGAGCGGTCAAGGTGTTGCAAGTCAGTGAATCCATACTTTCCCCGCAAGCAGAATTCGCCGCAGAAGTGCGCGCCAGGGTCGAGGCGCGTGTCGGCTTTCGGGTGGCGGGCAAATTGACCGCCCGGTATGTTGAACTCGGCCAGCGTGTCAAAGCCGGGCAATTGTTGGCGGAGATGGACGCACAGGACTACCGTTTATCCGTTGACGGCGCCAAGGCATCGGTCGGTGCCGCCCAAACCAACCGCGACCTGGCTGCTGCAGACTTCAAGCGCTACAAAGAATTGCGTGACAAAGAATTCATCAGCGGCGCGGAATTGGAGCGCCGTGAAAGCACTTTGAAAGCAGCGCAATCCCAGTTTGAGCAAGCGCAGGCGCAGCTTTCTACCCAACGCAATCAGTTGACTTACAGCAAGTTGTTCGCAGACAAGTCCGGCGTGGTGACGGGTTTAGAAGCTGAAGTCGGTCAGGTGCTGAGTGCGGGCATGCCAGTGCTGCGACTGGCGCAAGACGGTGTGCGCGAAGTGGCGTTTGCCGTGCCTGAGGACAGGTTGTCGCTGGTCAAGCCCGGCCAAGTCCTTAAGGTCAAGTTATGGGGCGGCCCACAAACGTTATCTGCCAAAGTACAGGACGTGGCTGCCAGCGCTGATCCTGTTACCCGCACCTTCATGGTCAAAGCGACATTGGATGACATGAAAGTACCGCTGGGCAGTACGGCCACTGTGCTGATCAGCAGTGAAAAATCCACCTCCAAACAAATCACATTGCCCACTTCTGCCGTGCGGCAAGAGGGCGGAAAAACCAGCGTATGGCTGGTTGAGCCTGCCAGCATGACTGTGCGTTCTCAGGCGATCGAGGTCAGTGGCGTGCAAGACAACACGGTGTTGGTCAGCGGTGGATTACAACCCGGCCAACAAGTGGTCACAGCCGGTATACATGTGCTGTCTGAGGGCCAAAAAGTCACTTACTTCAAACCGGTCGGTGGTCAGCCATGACAGATTCCTCCAATTCGGCAAAAGGATTCAATTTGTCCGAATGGGCTTTGAACCACCGGGCCTTTACCCGCTATCTGATGGTGGTATTGCTGTTGTTAGGCGTGGCGGCATATTTTCAATTGGCCCAAGATGAAGACCCGCCCTTTACTTTTCGCGCCATGGTGGTGCGTACCTATTGGCCGGGTGCTACCGCGCAACAAGTGGCAGAGCAAGTCACCGACAAAATTGAACGGGTGTTGCAAGAAGCCCCGTATGCGGACAAGATCCGCAGTTATTCAAAGCCCGGTGAATCGCAAGTCATCTTTCAGCTCAAAGACTATTCCAAGCCCCAGGAGGTAGCGGATGTCTGGTATGCAGTGAGAAAAAAAATTGGGGACATGCGCCATACCCTGCCGCAAGGGGTGCAAGGGCCTTTTTTCAATGACGATTTTGGTGACGTGTATGGCGTGATTTATGCGCTGCAAGCCGACGGATTTTCGCCCGCGGAATTGCATGACATTGCAGACGATGTCAGGCAGCAATTGCTACGCGTGAAAGACGTCTCCAAAGTCGAACTGTTTGGCGTTCAGGACGAAAAAATATTCATCGAGATTCCGCAAAAAAGGCTGGCCCAACTCGGCCTGGATCTGAATGCTGTATTGGCCCAACTGGGACAGCAAAATGCCGTGGAAAGTGCGGGTAACTTGCAAACCCCGCAAGATGTGGTGCAAATTCGCGTGGCCGGTCAATTCGAAGCGGTGGCGCAGTTAAGTGCTATGCCTATTCGAGGCGTCTCGGGCCAGCAACTGCGTTTGGGCGATATTGCAACCATCTCGCGCGGACATGCCGACCCGCCGAATGTCAAGGTGCGGTTTCAAGGCCAGCAAGTCGTCGCACTGGGTGTATCCATGACCAAGGGCGGTGACATCATCCGCTTGGGCAAATCCTTGGAAGTGGTTGTTGATAAATTGCAAGCCAGTTTGCCGGCAGGCGTGAAACTCAGCAATGTGCAAAACCAACCCATAGCGGTGTCGCGTTCGGTCGGTGAATTCATAAGTGTATTGATAGAAGCGGTGGTGATCGTATTGTTGGTGAGTTTTGTCTCACTCGGGTGGCACAAAGGTGGGCGCTTTGGGTGGTATGTCGATATGCGGCCAGGTTTGGTGGTTGGCATCACCATACCGCTGGTACTGGCGATGACTTTTTTGGCCATGTACTACTGGGACATCGGCTTGCACAAAATTTCTTTGGGCTCGCTCATTATTTCGCTGGGCTTACTGGTGGACGACGCCATCATCGCGGTGGAGATGATGGTGCGCAAAATGGAAGAAGGTTTTGACAAAGTCAGGGCGGCCACATTTGCCTATGAAGTGACCGCTATGCCCATGTTGACAGGCACATTGATCACCGCGGCAGGTTTTTTACCCATTGGTTTGGCCAAGTCGGTCACGGGGGAATACACCTTTGCGATTTTCGCGGTCACAGTGATTGCTTTGTTGCTGAGTTGGTGGGTGTCGGTGTTTTTCGTGCCCTTGTTGGGTATCTGGTTGTTGCAAGTCAAGCCGCAACATGCAGCAAACCATCCGCAAGAACTGTTTGACTCGGTTTTCTACAACGCGTTTCGTGCCACTGTCAATTGGTGTGTGGAACACCGTTGGATCACCATCGGCGCCACCTTGCTGACTTTCGCCCTGGGCATCGCCGGTATGGGAAAAGTTCAGCAACAGTTTTTCCCGGATTCAAGCCGCCCTGAAATCATGATGGATGTCTGGTTCCCGGAAGGTACTTCTTTGCAAGCCAATGAAGCACTTGTGAAACAAATCGAAAAAAGAATGATGTCCCTGAATGGTGTGGACTCAGTGAGTACTTGGGTGGGTTCAGGCGTGCCACGTTTTTACTTGCCCTTGGACCAGATTTTCCCGCAGACCAATGTGTCCCAGTTCATCGTGTTGCCGATGGACTTGGACACCCGGGAATCGTTGCGAGTGGCATTGCCCGCCTTGATGGCAACTGAGTTTCCTGAGGTGCGTGCACGCGTGAAATTGTTGCCCAACGGTCCGCCAGTGCCTTTCCCTGTTCAATTTCGTGTTTCTGGCCCGGACCCGTTGGTGCTGAGGCAACGCGCCGATGAAGTCAAAGCAGTGATGCGCGAAAACAGCAACACCCGTGACGTCAATGACAACTGGAACGAGTCGGTCAAAGTGATGCGCTTTGAAGTCGACCAAGACAAGGCGCGTGCACTGGGCGTGACCAGTCAGTCCATTGCGCAAACATTGCGTGTCTTATTGAGCGGCAACCCCGTGGGTCAGTTCCGTGAGGGTGACAAATTGATTGACATGGTGTTGCGCCAACCGGCCAGCGAACGCCAAACCATGACCGATTTAGGCAACGCATATCTGCCCACCAGTTCCGGCAAAGCCATTCCTTTGTTACAAATTGCCAAGCCTGTTTTTGATTGGGAGCCTGGTGTGATGTGGCGGGAAAACCGCGACTACGCCATCACCGCCCAGTGCGACATTGCGGAGGGCTTGCAAGGCGCGACAGTCACCCAGCAGCTACTGCCATCGCTCAAAGCGCTGGAGGCCAAATGGGTCGAACAAGGTTTGTCTGCCTACACCATCAGCGTGGCGGGTGCTGTGGAAGAAAGCGCCAAAGGATCGTCCTCGATTGCTGCCGGCTTGCCGTTGATGTTGTTCGTGACATTTACCTTGTTGATGATCCAGTTGCAAAGCTTCAGCCGCGCCATGCTGGTGTTTTTGACCGGTCCCATGGGTATTGCCGGCGTCGCCATGTCCTTGCTGCTGCTAGACAGACCGTTTGGTTTTGTGGCGTTACTGGGTGTGATTGCTTTGATGGGCATGATTCAGCGCAATTCGGTCATATTGATTGACCAGATTGAGCAAGACCGCGCCAAAGGCATACCCGCCTGGGATGCCATCGTCGAATCAGCGGTGCGGCGTTTGCGTCCGATTGTCTTGACCGCCGCCGCCGCCGTGCTCGCCATGATCCCCTTGTCGCGCAGCGTGTTTTGGGGTCCTATGGCGGTGGCCATCATGGGCGGCTTGGTGGTGGCCACGGTGTTGACTTTGCTGGCGCTGCCCGCCATGTATGCCGCATGGTTCAGGGTTAAGCGTTGAGGGCCAAATCGGCAGGGGAAGCCGGTTAGAATTTCGTTTTGACCGATTTTGAACGGGCGGTCTGTTCAGGCAGACCGCCCTTTGCTTTTATTGTGGCCCGCGCGGGTGGCGAAATTGGTAGACGCACCAGGTTTAGGTCCTGACGCCAGCAATGGTGTGGGGGTTCGAGTCCCCCCCCGCGCACCAAAGCGTTCACTTTCTGACGCGTGTCGATTCATTTTGGAGAAGCCCTCATGGCCGTTACTGTTGAAACACTAGAAAAATTAGAGCGCAAAATCACCTTGACTTTGCCGACTTCCGTCATTCAAAACGAGGTCAATACCCGCCTCAAACGTCTTGCCCGTCAAGTCAAGGTTGATGGCTTTCGCCCAGGCAAAGTTCCCATGAATATCGTTGCACAGCGCTATGGCTATTCGGTGCATTACGAGGTCATGAACGACAAAGTCGGTGAAGCTTTCAGCGTGGCCGCCAACGAAGCCAAATTGCGTGTCGCCGGACAACCGCGCATCAGCGAAAAAGACCAGCCCTCAGAGACTGAAATGGCCTTTGATGCCATCTTCGAGGTGTACCCCGAAGTGGTGATCAAAGATTTGGGTCAAGCCGAGGTGGAAACTTTACAGACCCATGTCACCGATGAAGCGATTGACAAAACGGTTGAAATTTTGCGCAAACAAAAGCGTACTTTTGCACAACGTGCCTTAGATGCTGCCGTTGCCAAAGACGACCGCGTGACTGTGGACTTTATCGGCAAAATTGACGGCGAGCCGTTTGATGGCGGTCGCGCTGAAGACTTCCAATTTGTGGTGGGCGAAGGCCAGATGCTCAAGGAATTTGAAGAAGCAGTGGTCGGCATGAAAATCGGTGAAAGCAAAACCTTCCCGCTCAGCTTCCCCGAGGATTACCAAGGCCGTGAAGTCGCCGGAAAGACAGCCGATTTCATGGTGACATTGAAAAAATTGGAAGCCACACATCTGCCCGAAGTCACCAATGAATTGGCCAAGTCGCTGGGCGTGGCAGATGCCACCGTCGACGCTTTGCGTGCCGATATTCGCAAAAACCTCGATCGAGAAGTCAAATACCGCTTGCTCGGTCGCAACAAGCAAGCCGCGCTGGATGCTTTGGTTTCGCATGCTGAGCTGGATCTGCCCAATTCCATCGTGCAGTCTGAGCTCGACCGCATGGCCCAAGGTGCCCGCGAAGAACTCAAGCAACGCGGTATCAAAGACGCCGACAAAGCGCCTATCCCTGATGAAGTTTTCCGCCCGCAGGCCGAGCGTCGTGTGCGCATGGGCTTGGTAGTTTCCGAAGTTGTGCGCATGCACAACCTGCAAGCCACGCCTGATCAAATCAAGGCGCATGTTGAAGAACTCGCCGCCAGTTATGAAAAACCCGCTGAAGTCATTCGCTGGTACTACAGTGACAACCGCCGCATGGCTGAGGTTGAAGCCATTGTGATTGAGAACAATGTCACCAGCTATGTCTTGTCCTTGGTCAAACCCAAGGCCAAAGAAGTTAGTTTTGACGAATTGATGAGCCAGGCCTGAGGCCTGAACCGGAGACTTTCATGAGCACATTAGATATCCAATCCCTGGGCATGGTCCCCGTGGTGATCGAGCAAAGTGGCCGGGGAGAGCGAGCCTATGACATTTACTCGCGCTTGCTGCGTGAGCGCGTCATTTTTTTGGTGGGTCCGGTCAACGACCACACGGCCAATTTGGTGGTAGCCCAGTTGTTATTTCTCGAGAGCGAAAACCCAGACAAGGACATTTCCCTCTACATCAATTCTCCTGGCGGCTCGGTCAGCGCTGGCATGGCCATTTTTGACACGATGAACTTCATCAAACCGCAAGTCTCCACGCTGTGCACCGGCATGGCCGCCAGCATGGGTGCTTTTTTGCTCGCTGCGGGCGCCAAAGGCAAACGCTTTAGCTTGCCCAATTCCAAGGTCATGATCCACCAGCCTTTGGGCGGCACACAAGGCCAAGCCACTGAAATTGAAATAGCAGCGCGTGAAATCATCAAAACACGCGAACGCCTGAACCAGATGCTGTCAGAGGCCACGGGTCAACCCTTGTCGCGTATCGAGCAAGACACCGAGCGCGACTATTACTTGACAGCCGAAGAAGCCAAAGCTTATGGATTGGTAGATGACGTGATTGCCAAACGCCCTTGAGCCAGCGTTTCACTCCCAAACCCACCTCTGAGCGCTCGGGCCTAGCCTCTTCAGATTTGAGTATCATTCGACCATCCTCAACCGGTACCTACTGAATGGCCGATAAAAAAGCATCCTCTGGCGAAAAGACGCTGTACTGCTCTTTTTGCGGTAAGAGCCAACACGAAGTCAAAAAACTGATTGCCGGCCCCTCGGTTTTCATTTGCGATGAATGCATTGATTTGTGCAATGACATCATTCGAGACGAACTGCCTGCCAGCACAGTGCGCGAAGGCAAGGGCGATTTGCCCACCCCCATCGAAATCAAAACCAATCTTGACAACTACGTCATCGGCCAAGAGCCTGCCAAGCGTGCTTTGTCTGTGGCGGTGTACAACCACTACAAGCGTTTGCAGCACAAGCTCGATTCCAAAAAAGATGATGTCGAACTCTCCAAAAGCAATATTTTGCTGATCGGCCCCACCGGTTCAGGCAAAACATTGCTCGCGCAAACGCTCGCTCGTATGCTCAACGTGCCGTTTGTCATGGCCGACGCCACCACCTTGACCGAAGCCGGTTATGTGGGCGAAGATGTCGAAAATATCATCCAAAAACTGCTGCAAAACTGCAATTACGATGTCGAGCGTGCCCAACGCGGTATTGTTTATATCGACGAGATTGACAAAATTTCCCGCAAGTCTGACAACCCTTCCATCACCCGCGATGTGTCGGGCGAAGGCGTGCAACAAGCCTTGCTCAAGCTGATCGAAGGCACCATGGCCAGCGTGCCGCCGCAAGGCGGGCGCAAGCACCCTAACCAAGACTTTTTGCAAGTGGACACCACCAACATTTTGTTCATTTGCGGTGGCGCATTCGCCGGTCTGGAAAAAGTCATTGAAAACCGCACGGAGCGTTCCGGCATCGGTTTCAGCGCCGTGGTTAAAACCAAAAAAGAGCGCAGCCTGACGGAAATGTTCGGCCAGGTCGAGCCTGAAGATTTGATCAAGTTCGGTTTGATCCCCGAGTTGGTCGGTCGCTTGCCGGTGGTCACGACGCTCAGCGAGTTGACCGAAGACGCGCTGGTGCAAATTTTGACCGAGCCGAAAAATGCCTTGGTCAAGCAATACGGCAAGTTATTCGCCATGGAAGGCGTGGAGCTTGAAATTCGCCCGTCTGCTTTGAAAGCCATCGCCAAAAAAGCGCTGGATCGCAAAACAGGCGCACGCGGATTGCGTTCCATCATTGAACAATCGCTGATTGACACCATGTTTGAGTTGCCCAACAGCAGCAATGTGGAAAAAGTGGTGGTGGAAGAATCCACTGTCGATGAAAACAAACCCCCTTTGCTGGTGTACCGAGAGGCCGCTAAAAAGGCTTGATTTCCCTAACGGGCTGGTCAGTATCCAGCCCATTTTTTTGATTGGAAGTTTGACCATGTCAGGACAAACCCATTTGCCCTCCGAGCCTATCGACCTGCCGATGTTGCCTTTGCGTGACGTGGTGGTGTTTCCGCACATGGTGATTCCTTTGTTTGTGGGAAGACCTAAGAGCATCAAAGCGCTTGAAACCGCCATGGGTGCCGACCGTAGCATCATGTTGGTGGCGCAAAAAACCGCCGCCAAAGACGAACCTGCCGTCGGCGATATGTTTCAGGTCGGTTGCGTGTCCACCATTTTGCAAATGCTGAAACTGCCTGACGGCACTGTCAAGGTGTTGGTGGAAGGTCAGCAACGTGCCACCGTCAATCACATTGAAGACGGCCCCTTGCATTTTGTGTGCAACCTCACGCCAGTCAATCTTCCTGCTTCTGCAGAATCTGACACCGAAGTCGAAGCATTGCGCCGTGCGGTCATGCAGCAGTTTGACCAGTATGTGAAGCTGAATAAAAAAATACCGCCAGAGATTTTGACTTCCATTGCCAGCATTGATGACCCCGGCCGGTTGGCAGACACCATCGCGGCGCATCTGCCGCTCAAATTGGAAAACAAACAAGCGGTGTTGGACTTGCCTGAAGTCAAGGCGCGTTTGGAAAACCTGTTCACGCAACTCGAGCGTGAAGTGGATATATTGAATGTGGACAAACGCATTCGCGGTCGCGTCAAGCGCCAGATGGAAAAAAACCAGCGCGACTTTTACTTGAACGAGCAAGTTAAGGCCATTCAAAAAGAACTTGGTGAAGGCGAAGAAGGCGCGGACATTGAAGAGATCGAGAAAAAGATCAAAGCTGCCCGCATGCCGCCTGAGGCACGGAAAAAAGCCGAAGCTGAGTTGAAAAAACTGAAATTGATGTCACCCATGTCGGCCGAGGCCACGGTGGTGCGCAATTACATCGATGTCATGGTGAATCTGCCGTGGAGCAAAAAAACCAAGATCAAACACGATTTGATGAATGCTGAAACCGTGTTGAACGAAGACCATTTCGGTTTGGAAAAAGTCAAAGACCGCATCCTGGAATATTTGGCGGTGCAGCAACGCGTAGACAAAGTCAAGGCGCCTATTTTGTGTCTGGTCGGCCCTCCCGGCGTTGGTAAAACATCGCTGGGCCAATCCATCGCCAAAGCCACCGGACGTAAATATGTGCGCATGGCCTTGGGTGGTATGCGCGACGAGGCGGAAATACGTGGTCACCGCCGCACCTACATCGGCGCATTGCCGGGCAAGGTCATGCAAAATCTGACCAAGGTGAACACGCGGAATCCGTTGTTTCTGCTGGACGAAATCGACAAGCTGGGTTCGGACTTCAGGGGTGACCCATCCAGCGCTTTGCTTGAGGTGTTAGACCCGGAACAAAACAACACGTTCAACGATCACTATGTGGAAGTGGATTTCGATTTGAGCGATGTGATGTTTGTGGCGACCTCCAACTCCATGAATATTCCACCTGCGTTGCTCGACCGCATGGAAGTCATTCGTTTGTCGGGCTACACCGAGGATGAAAAAATCAATATCGCGTTGCGCTACCTGATCCCCAAGCAGTTGAAAAACAACGGTATCAAGGAAGAAGAACTGCTGATTGAAGAATCTGCGGTGCGCGATATCGTGCGTTATTACACGCGCGAAGCCGGTGTGCGTTCGCTGGAGCGCGAGATCTCCAAGATCTGCCGCAAGGTAGTCAAGGCCTTGTTGTTGAAGTCACTCAAGCCTTTGGTCAAGGTCAACGCCGAGAACCTGAACGATTTCCTGAGTGTGCGCAAATACACCTACGGACGCGCTGAACAGCAAAATCAGGTGGGACAAGTGGTGGGATTGGCATGGACCGAAGTGGGCGGCGATTTACTCACCATCGAGGCCGCCACCATGCCCGGCAAGGGCACCATCACGCGTACCGGTTCTTTGGGGGACGTGATGAAAGAGTCTGTCGAGGCTGCACGCACTGTGGTGCGTAGCCGCGCATTGACCTTGGGCATCAAACCCTCCGCCTTTGAAAAGACCGACATACACATCCACGTGCCTGATGGCGCTACGCCCAAGGACGGCCCCAGCGCAGGTGCAGCCATGACATTGGCGATTGTGTCCGCACTCACTGGCATTCCGGTGCGCAGCGACGTCGCCATGACCGGTGAAATCACTTTGCGTGGCGAAGTCACGGCGATTGGCGGCTTAAAGGAAAAGCTGCTGGCGGCATTGCGCGGTGGCATCAAAACCGTGTTGATCCCTGAAGAGAACATCAAGGATCTGCAGGAAATTCCTGACAACGTCAAAGCCAATCTGGAGATCGTGCCTGTGCGTTGGTTGGACAAAGTGTTGGAAATTGCACTGGAGCGTATGCCAACACCTATTCCTGAAGAAGAGGTTGAAGTGCCTGTGGCCGCCAAGGTGGAAGACGTGCCAACGGTGGCTGTCAAACATTGATGTTTCGGTGCGGCAAAGTCGGCCATTTTTAGGCTATACTTTGCCCCTCATGCGGGAGTAGCTCAGTTGGTAGAGCGCAACCTTGCCAAGGTTGAGGTCGCGAGTTCGAGCCTCGTCTCCCGCTCCAATTGAAAAAGGGAAGCAATGCTTCCCTTTTTTCTCTTGACAAGGCGCGGTAGCAAAGCGGTTATGCACCGGATTGCAAATCCGTGTAGGTCGGTTCGACTCCGGCCCGCGCCTCCATTTTTCAGCAGCATCCCAAGCCCCGGGCACCATCCCACACCAGCTTGACAGAGATGCCAAACAACGCCAATCGCACCCACCTGAAAAACCATTTCTCATGGATGATTTTGGTGAGGTAGGCGCCGATCACGGTGCCCAGCAAAGCCGCTGGTATCAACCATGCAGCTTGGTAAAGGTCTTCAAGGCTGTAGGGGTTGAGTTGCTGATAGGGCAACACCTTGGCCAAGTTGATGACGGTGAACAGCATGGTGGCTGTCCCAGCAAACACGGCTTTGGGTAAACGCTGTGGCAACACATACACCTGAAACGGTGGTGCGCCTGCGTGCGAGATGAAGCTGGTGAAGCCCGCGATCGTTCCCCAAAAAACGCCTTTTTTCAGATCCGCTGGCTGCGCTGGAGGCTCAGCCCGCCGAAGCCAGGTGTTCAAGCAAAAACCAATGCCAATGCAACCGATCAGCAAGGTCACTGCACTGTCGGAGGTGTAAGAGGCAGTCAGCCAACCCACCAATACACCCAGCAAACTCGCTGGTATCAAGATCTGGAGGTTTTCACGGCTGAATTGGCGCCGGTAGAGCCAGACGCTGACCATGTCCGACGCCAC
>CAMDXA010000011.1 GCA_945878065.1 Bordetella parapertussis
TCTGCGCAAATTTCTGCGTAGGTGGCCTCAGAGTTCAACTCAACCGTGAGGTCAACCACGGACACATCGGATGTGGGCACGCGGAAAGACATGCCCGTGAGTTTTTTGTTCAAGGCAGGAATGACCACGCCCACAGCCTTGGCAGCACCTGTGCTGGAAGGAATGATGTTTTCCAAAATACCGCGGCCGCCGCGCCAGTCTTTGTTGCTAGGACTGTCCACTGTTTTTTGCGTGGCGGTGGCAGCGTGAACGGTGGTCATCAAACCGCGCTTGATGCCCCACTTGTCGTTCAACACTTTGGCCACGGGTGCCAAACAGTTGGTGGTGCAAGAGGCGTTGGACACAATGGCTTGGCCTGCATAGGTGGCGTGGTTCACGCCAAATACGAACATGGGGGTGTCGTCTTTAGAGGGTGCAGACATCAACACTTTTTTAGCACCAGCAGCCAAGTGTTTCTCGGCAGAGGCTTTGTCTAGGAATAAGCCGGTGGCTTCAATCACGATGTCTGCACCGACTTCGTTCCACTTCAGCGCCGAAGGATCGCGCTCTTGTGTCAAACGAATTTTGCGGCCGTTCACGATCAGGTGATTGCCTTCCACCGACACCTCGCCTTTGAAGCGGCCGTGCACGCTGTCGTACTTCAACATATAGGCCAGGTAATCCGGCTCGAGCAAATCGTTGATGGCAACGATTTCAATGTCGTTGAAGTTTTGAATAGCGGCACGAAACACCATGCGTCCGATGCGTCCGAATCCGTTGATACCTACTTTGATAGCCATGGCCAGTCTTTCTATGAATACAAGTTAAACAAGGTTGCGCTGTGTTTTCAGCGCATGAAAAATGTCAACCGCGCTGCAGCACGGCGCGCACGGTGTCGGCGACGTTTTCGGGGGTGAAGCCGAAATGCTTGAACAGCACCGGGGCCGGTGCGCTTTCGCCATAAGTGTCGATGCCGACCACGGCGGACACGCCGTATTTCCACCAGCCGTCGGTGCTGCCCATTTCGACCGCAATGCGGGGAATGCCTTTGGGCAACACCGCCGATTTGTAGGCTGTCGATTGGCGGTCAAACGTGGTGGTGCTGGGCATGGAAACCACACGCACTGCAACTTTGTGTTCGGCCAACAGCGCTTGGGCTTTCAATGCCAACTGCACTTCAGAACCAGTGGCGATGATGACGGCTTGCGCTTTTTTGTTCATACCGACTTCTGACGGTTCGGCCAGCACATAAGCGCCTTTGTTGATCGCGTCCAGACCGCTGGCGTCTTTGGCTTTGCTGTCGCCCTTGGGCAGGTACGGCAGGTTTTGGCGGCTCAGCAGCAACGCGGTCGGGCGGTGGGCGTTTTGCAAAGCCACAGCCCATGCCACCGTTGTCTCAGCGGTATCCGCCGGACGCCAGACATCCAAACCAGGAATCAGGCGCAGCGAGGCTGCATGTTCGATGGACTGGTGGGTCGGGCCGTCTTCGCCCAAACCGATGGAGTCGTGGGTGAACACATGCACCACGCGCTGCTTCATCAACGCGGCCATGCGGATGGCGTTGCGTGAATAGTCGGAGAACGTGAGGAAGGTACCGCCGTAAGGAATGAAGCCGCCGTGCAAGGTGATGCCGTTCATGATGGCAGCCATGCCGAATTCGCGCACACCGTAGTTGATGTGACGACCGCCGTGTCCGTGCTCGTCCTTGACGATGCGACCGGCCAGATCGACACGCATATTCGGTGTGGACTTGGTGTTGGTCAGGTTGGAGCCGGTCAAGTCGGCGCTGCCGCCCAGCATTTCGGGAATGGCCGCGGTGAAAGCTTCGAGTGCCAACTGGCTGGCTTTGCGGCTGGCCACGGTTTCGGCTTTGGTGTTGGCGGCGACCACTGCATCGACCACGGTTTGGTGAAAGTTTTTCGGCAACTCTCCCGCCATGCGGCGTTTGTATTCGGCGGCCAACTCGGGGTGTGCAGTTGCATACGCTTGGAACAACTGGTTCCACTGCTGTTCTTGCTGTGCGCCTTTGGTTTTGGCGTCCCAATCTGCATACACATCGGCAGGCACATGGAACGGCTCGTGTGGCCACTGAATGGCAGCGCGGGTGAGCGCAATTTCGTCTGCGCCCAAAGGCTCGCCATGCGCTTTGGCGGTGTCGACACGGTTAGGGCTGCCTTGGCCGATGTGTGTTTTGCAAGCGATCAGGGTGGGTTTGTCGGCGCTGTGCTTCGCGCTGGCGATGGCTTTTGACACCGCGTTCACATCGTGGCCATCGACCGTGATGACGTTCCAGCCGTAGGCCTTGAAACGTGCCGGTGTGTCATCGATGAACCAAGGCGTGACTTTGCCGTCGATGGAAATGCCGTTGTCGTCATACAAGGCAATCAGCTTGTTCAGCTTCCAGGCGCCAGCCAATGCGCAAGCTTCGTGGCTGATGCCCTCCATCATGCAACCGTCGCCCATGAACACATAGGTGTGGTGGTCGACGATGTCGTGGCCGGGTCGGTTGAATTCGCTGGCCAGCAGTTTTTCTGCCAGTGCCATGCCGACCGCGTTGGTGATACCCTGGCCCAGCGGGCCGGTGGTGGTTTCCACACCGGGGGTGATGCCCACTTCGGGGTGACCGGCGGTTTTGCTGTGCAACTGGCGGAAGTTTTTCAGCTCGCTCATCGGCAAGTCGTAGCCGGTGAGGTGCAGCAATGCATAGATCAACATAGAGCCGTGGCCGTTGGACAGCACAAAGCGGTCGCGGTCGGCCCAATGCGGGTGTGTTGGGTTGTGTTTCAAATGCCCGCCCCACAACGCAACGGCGATATCGGCCATGCCCATGGGTGCGCCCGGGTGGCCCGAGTTAGCAAGTTGAACCGCATCCATTGCCAATGCGCGAATCGCACTGGCCATTTGTTGTTGGTTGGCCATGGGAGGCTCCGTATTTAGGGGGGTGTTGAGGGGAACCTAACATTTTAACCAAACCTGCCGGGCGCGGCTGTTTGGCCTAGCACAGAGGTTTTGGCAGGTGCAATGAGCGGTATTGAGTCAATCAAGCTGACTGCAGGCAAGCCGTGTCTGGCTACACTCGCAACACTGTGACTTTGAACGCGCACACAAAATCTTTTTCAGGTCCGGCCCGGGCCATGGTGTTGGCCGCCGGTCGCGGCGAGCGCATGCGCCCGCTCACCGACACCAGCCCCAAACCGCTGTTGCAAGTGCGCGGTTTCCCTTTGCTTTGGTATCCCTTGCAGTCTTTGGCGCAGGCAGGTGTGTCGGCAACGGTTATCAATACCGGTTGGCTGGGCGAACAGATCGAGCCGGCTTTCGGGTCTTACTTGGATTCCTATTCATTGGCTTTTGCGTCTGTTGCAACTACCGCTTCGACTCACCCTATGCGCCTGCTTTACTCGCACGAAGGACGCGGTGCAGGCGAAGCACTTGAAACCGCAGGCGGCATAGTGCGCGCTTTACCGCTGCTTGACGAAGTGTTCTGGGTGGCGGCGGGCGATGTGTTTGCGCCCGAGTTTGATTTTTCTCCGAGTAGCTATGAACGGTTTATAACCAGTACTTCGCTGGCTCATATTTGGCTGGTGCCCAACCCGGTGCACAACCCCGGCGGGGACTTTGGTTTTTCAAGCGACGGCTTGGCCTTGAATTTTTCCGGGCCGCTCTACACCTTCAGCACCATCGCTTTATACAAACGCGCTTTCTTCGAATCAGACTGGTGCCCGATTCCTCCCGGCAACCCCGAAGGCGTGAAAGCACCGTTAGCCCCAATGCTTCGCGCGGCCATGGGCCGTGGACTGGTGAGCGCTTCTTTGTATGAAGGCCTGTGGGTGGATGTGGGCACGCCCGAGCGATTGGCGCTCTTGAACAATTAGCCACCCTTTGCTTTGAATGGCTTGTATGAAAGCCTATTCCTCTTTTTGAACACTCAGATGCAACACCGCTCCTACAATTCCTCTATGACTTCTATTTACGCAAATCGCCGCGCCGCTTTGGCCAAACAATTGGGCACTGGTGGTGTCGCCATCATCCCGACCGCGCCCGAGCGTGCCCGCAACCGTGACGCTGATTTTCCGTACCGCCACGACAGTTATTTTTATTACCTGACCGGCTTTACCGAACCCAATGCTTGGCTGGTCATCGAAGCCGACGGACGCAGCAGCTTGTTTTGCCAACCCAAAGACTTGGAACGCGAAATTTGGGACGGCATACGTTTGGGCCCGCAAGCCGCACCTGCCGTCTTAGGCGTGAACCAAGCATTTTCTGTCGCTGAGTTGGACGCACAAATACCGAAACTATTGGAAAACCAAACCAGCGTCTGGTACCCGTTTGCCACCCACGAGGCGATGTCATCGCAGATAGAAATCTGGTTGAACAAAGTACGGGCCCGTGCGCGAATGGGCGTGTCATGTCCTTCAGTTCAACAAGACCTGTGTGTATTGCTGGATGAAATGCGTCTGGTGAAAGACGCGCACGAACAAGACACCATGCGCCGTGCCGCGCAGATCAGCGCCGCCGCCCATGTTCGCGCCATGCAATTGAGTGCGCGCATGTTGCGTGATGGCCAGGATGTGCGCGAATACCATTTGGAAGCCCAGTTGCTGCACGAGTTTCGTCGCCACGGCTCGCAGTTTCCCGCTTACACCTCCATCGTCGCGGCCGGTGCCAACGCCTGTGTCTTGCATTACCGGGCCGATACCGCGCCTGTGCGCAACGGCGAACTGGTGCTGATAGACGCCGGTTGCGAGCTCGACGGTTATGCCTCCGACATCACGCGCACATTTCCGGCCAATGGCAAGTTCACCGGCCCGCAACGTGCGCTCTACGACATCGTGCTGGCTGCGCAATACGCCGCCGCTGACGCTACCAAAGCAGGTGCGCGTTTCAACGACCCGCACAACGCCGCATTGAAAGTACTGTCGCAAGGCCTGTTGGATGTCGGCCTGTTGTCACACGACAAACACGGCTCGCTGGATGATGTGCTGGAGAAAAAAGCCTATTTCCCGTTTTACATGCACCGCACCAGCCACTGGTTGGGCATGGATGTGCACGATTGCGGCAGCTATGTCGAGCCCGGCGAGGCCAACACCGAGCCGCCCAAGGCTGACCCGGTCACCGGCGTGGTGGTGCAAGCCCGCCCCAGCCGCGTGCTGCACCCGGGCATGGTGCTGACGCTAGAGCCGGGGCTTTACGTGCGCCCAGGCGCGGGCGTACCCGAGCAGTTCTGGCACATAGGCATTCGAATTGAAGACGATGCCATCGTCACGGCCAGTGGTTGCGAGCTGATCAGCCGGGGTGTGCCCGTGGATGCGGATGAGATTGAGGCGTTGATGCGGGATTGATAGAAATCCCAGACTTAATAGCCTCTATCAATGAATTAGCAACAATCAATTGGCTATTTAAATCAATTGTCCCTATCATTTCTCCTGTTCTGATTCATTTCATCAATCACAGGAGTTTTTATGAGTACCCAACAGCGCCCAGAGATCAAAACCATGGCCAACCTTGTAGCCGCCTTTGCCGGCGAATCCATGGCCCACACCAAGTACCGTTATTTCGCCCGTATCGCCCGCGCCATGGGCGACGAGGAAACCGCCCGCACGTTTGAGGAAACTGCCGACCAAGAGTTGCAACATGCGTTTGGTCACCTGGATTTGCTCTACCCCAAAGCCGACATGACACCGGCCAAGGCTTTGCAAATTGCCATCGATGGCGAAACTTACGAGTACACCGAGATGTACCCGTCATTTCGCCGTTCCGCCGAAGAGGAGGGCAATGCAGCCGCCGTGGCGGAAATGAACGGGCAAATCGAAGAATCCAGAGTGCACGCAGCGCAATTTGCCGCCACCTTGGCCAAGGCACAAAAACGCTTTGCCGCATTGGCCAAAGTGGAAGAGCGCCACGCCAACCATTACAAAGCACGCTTGCAACAAGCCACGGCCTGATTCGCTGCGTTGGCGATACTCCACCCTTTTTATTACGCTTATTTCAGGAGCAATCTATGAGCAACTCTTTCAACACCTATGTTTGCATCGTGTGCGGTTTCATTTACGACGAAGCCGCCGGCCGTCCCGAAGACAAGATCGCAGCGGGCACCCGCTGGGCCGATGTGCCCGCGGACTGGACCTGCCCGGACTGCGGCGTGGCCAAGGCCGATTTTGAAATGGTCGAGGTCTGAACATGACTGACGCCCCCGTGGTGGTGCTGGGCAGTGGCTTGGCCGGCTGGACCAGCATCAAAGAATTTCGCAAGCATGACAGCCAAACCCCGGTGGTGCTGGTCACGGCTTCCTCGGGGGACGCCTATCCCAAACCGGCCTTGTCCACCGCATTTGCCCAAGGCAAGTCTGCCCAGCAATTGGTCAATGGCTTGGCTGCTGACTTGGCCGCAAGTTTGAATGTGCAATGCCATACCCATTCGCACGCCCATGGCTTGCATCTGGCGAACCATGAACTGCATACCGACACGCAGGTGTTTTCCTACAGTCGTTTGGTGCTGGCCATGGGTGCCGATCCGATTCGGCTGCCGTTGGAGGGCGATGCCGCTGACCGCGTCTTGTCAGTCAACCAATGGGCGGATTACGCGCTGCTGCGTGAGCGTTTGCAGCCTGGAGCAAAGGTCTTGATCATGGGTGCGGGTTTGATCGGCTGTGAATTCGCCAATGACTTGGCGGGCGCGGGCTTTCAAGTGCATGTGGTGGACCCGGCAACGCGTCCTTTGGCGGCCTTGCTGCCAGAGGCGGCCAGCGCGCCATTGCAGCAGGCGCTTGGCGCTTTGGGCGTGGTCTGGCATTTGAACGACCGCGTCACCAGCGTTTCGCACCAAGGCCCCGCCTTGCTGGCGCATTTGCACGGCGGTGAAACATTGCAAGTGGACATGGTGCTCAGTGCCATTGGTTTGCGGCCCGACACCGCGTGGCTGGCGCAGGCCGGTTTGGCTTGTGACCGCGGGGTGCTGGTGAACCATCAATTGCAAACCAGCGACCCGCATGTTTATGCCTTGGGCGATGTGGCGCAATATGCGTCTGCAGGTGACCGCGTCTTGCCCTATGTCATGCCCATCATGACTGCCGCGCGGGCGTTGGGTGCGACGCTGGCGGGCACGCCGACCGACGTTGTCTTCCCCGTCATGCCAGTGGCGGTAAAAACACCGGCCTTTGCCCTGTTGCTGGCCTTGCCTGAGCCGGGCACTGTGGGCAACTGGCAAACCAGCGAAGAGCATGTCTGGCGATTTATGTCGGACGATGGCCGCTGCCGCGGCTTTGTTCTTGGCGGCAAACAAACCGCCTTGCGCGCCAAGGCCATGCAATGGCTGGCCGCTTGAAGACACCCGCCGGACGCGGCAAGCGCTGAGGCAGTGGGGGCAGTTGTTCGTTGTATGCTCGGATAAATTTCCCTCTGCACCATGCCCGCCCTTTTGACACACGTACGTTTCGCGATTTTTCTGCTCGCCGCTGGCATGCTGGCAGGCCCTGCGATGGCAGAAACCAGCTTGTGGGGCGGTCGTCCCGAGTTCGGTGTGGAATACGAGCATGAAAAGATGGGGGATAAGGTGAGCCATGGCAATGGACTCACACTGATTCCGAGCCTGAGTTTCAAAACCGGACCGATACACCGCATTGACCTCTTGGTGGAAGGCGAACGCGACAAGGAAGTCGACAGCGGCGTCACCAGTTTCAGCAATGTCTACAAACTTGCGGTGCGGGTGCGAAAAAATGTGCCCCTCAAAGGCGACTTGGGCATGTACTTTCGCGGCTTGATCGGGCATGCCAACGATGCCGGCGAAAAATATATTTACGGCTACAGTGAAGCTTCCTTGCGCTATGAACGCGGGTTTTTCGGCTTCATCATGGGCGTCAGGGTGCAACGCGCTTTAGATGGCACCAGCGGTCATGATGTCAACAAATTCCGTTTAGGGCCCAGCTTTGACATTGGCGAGCACCACGAATTGGAATTCCGTTGGGCCCGCTCCTGGGAAGCGCATACCCACGTTCACGAAAGCGATTCATACATTGCTGAATACACCTACAAATTTTGAGCTTGCCTTGACCGAAAGATATGCATGAGTGATTCCAAAGTGGCCGCCAACGACCACACCAGTCCACAAGCCCGCGCCCAATTGCGCAAAGCCGCGCTTGAGTACCACGAGTTCCCCACGCCCGGCAAAGTTGCCATTCAGGCCACCAAGCAACTGGTCAACCAACACGACCTGTCGCTGGCATATTCCCCCGGCGTGGCCGCACCTTGTGAAGAAATTGTCAAAGACCCGAACAACGCCTACAAGTACACCAGCCGGGGCAATTTGGTGGCGGTGATCACCAATGGCACAGCGGTGCTTGGTCTGGGCGATATCGGCCCGCTGGCCGCCAAACCCGTGATGGAAGGCAAAGGGGTACTGTTCAAAAAATTCGCCGGTATCGATGTGTTCGATATCGAGATCAATGAAAAAGACCCCGACAAACTGGTCGACATCATTGCGTCACTAGAGCCGACTTTCGGCGGCATCAATTTAGAAGACATCAAAGCACCGGATTGTTTTTATGTTGAGCGCAAACTGCGCGAGCGCATGAAGATACCGGTGTTCCATGACGACCAGCACGGCACCGCGATCGTGGTGGGCGCGGCCATCCTCAACGGCCTCAAAGTGGTGGGCAAGGACATCGCCCAAGTGAAATTGGTCGCTTCTGGCGCAGGCGCGGCGGCCTTGGCTTGCTTGGGCATGCTGGTGAAACTGGGCATGCCGCGCAGCAATATTTGGGTGACTGACTTGGCAGGCGTGGTGTTTGAGGGCCGCACAGAATTGATGGATGAGGACAAAATTCAGTTTGTGCAAAAAACCTCGGCCCGCACTTTGGGCGAGGTGATCGCCGACGCGGATGTGTTCCTGGGCCTGTCCGCCGGTGGCGTGCTCAAACCCGAGATGGTCAAGGCCATGGCGGCTCGCCCTTTGATTTTGGCCTTGGCCAATCCGACCCCTGAAATATTGCCCGAAGAAGTCTTGCAAGTGCGGGACGACGCCATCATGGCCACCGGTCGCACCGACTACCCGAACCAGGTCAACAACGTCTTGTGTTTTCCGTATATTTTTCGCGGCGCACTCGACGCAGGTGCGTCCACCATCACGCCGGAAATGGAAGTGGCTGCGGTGCATGCCATTGCTGAATTGGCACAAGCCGAGCAAAGTGAAGTGGTCGCGGCGGCGTACGCAGGAGAGAACCTGGCGTTTGGCCCCGAGTACCTGATTCCTAAACCGTTTGACCCGCGCCTGATGATGAAAATTGCGCCAGCGGTGGTGCAAGCGGCCATTGCCAGCGGCGTGGCACAGCGTCCGATCACCGACATGGACGCTTATCGCGAAAGATTGCAGTCTCTGGTGTATGCCTCAGGCGCGGCGATGAAGCCCATCTTCAGTGCGGCCAAACGCGGCAACAAAAAACGCATTTGCTTTTCCGAAGGCGAAGACGAACGCGTGCTGCGCGCCGCGCAAATTGTGCGGGACGAAGGTTTGGCCCATCCGATTTTGATTGGCCGCCCATCCGTGATCAGCCAACGCATCGAACGTTTTGGTCTGCGTTTGACTGAAGGTGTTGACTACCAAGTCGTCAATGTAGAGGACGACCACCGCTACCGCGACTTCTGGCAAAGCTACCACGCCATGACCGAGCGCAAGGGCGTGACGCAACAACTGGCCAAGATTGATATGCGCCGTCGCTTAACTTTGATTGGTTGCATGATGGTGCACAAGGGCGAAGCCGACGGTTTGATTTGCGGCACTTGGTCCACACCTGACGCGCATTTGAAGTATGTGGACCAAGTCATCGGTTTGCGCCCGGGTGTCAGCACTTATGCCTGCATGAATGCACTGCTGCTGCCCGAGCGCCAGCTGTTTTTGGTGGACACACACATCAACTACGACCCCAGCGCCGAGCAATTGGCCGAGATCACGGTAATGGCCGCCGAAGAAATGAAGCGCTTTGGTGTGGTGCCCAAAGCCGCGCTGCTGTCGCATTCCAATTTCGGCAGCAGCAACCATCCCACCGCGCTGAAAATGCGCCGCACATTGGCCTTGGTGCGAGATCTTGCGCCTTGGCTTGAAATTGACGGCGAAATGCATGCCGATGTGGCGATTGACACCGTGGCCCGCCAAGCGCTCATGCCCCACACCACGCTGTTGTCTGACGCCAATTTGCTGGTGCTACCAAACCTGGATGCCGCCAATATCACCTACAACTTGCTCAAAACTGCAGCTGGCGGCAATATCGCCATTGGTCCGGTATTGCTGGGCGCAGCCAAACAGGTGCAAATACTGACGGCCAGCACCACCGTGCGCCGAATTGTGAACATGACCGCCATTGCTGTGGCTGACATCAACGCTGTACGCTAAAGCTTTAATCGCAAGTGTGCGAACACTCACATAGATGACTTTTCCCTGTCATCAACGCTGCTACCCCTGACGATCCTTGCAAATTTGGCGGCTTTGCAAGATAATCTTACATCGAGTTTTTCGGGTTAACCCGAGTTTGTAAACCGGCTGCAGTCTGACGTAACCGATTTGTTGACAACTTATCCACAGTTTCAGCGTTTTACAAACTCGACATTTGCAGGAATACCATGGCGATGGACATGCCTCTTCGAACAGTCAAAACAAATATCGTTCAATCTATCCGCGCTTTTCGCGTGGCTGATTTGCAATCTGCGGCCGCCCAGTTGGGCTACCATTTTTTGTATGCCAATTTGGCCAACGCACAAAGCAAGCAAGACATTCTGGACATGACCACCCAGCAGTTCACGTTCGCGCCGCAAGCAGGTAAAAATTTCGACGCCTTGTTTGACAGCATGAGCGACGCTTTGTACAAGTCTGGCCAGCAACCCGGCTTCATTCTGGTGCTGGAGCATATTCCCGCACACGCCAAATTCGACAAAGAAGCGCGTGAACAATTGCTTGACGTGTTCCGTGAGGCGGCCGAGTTCTGGGCCGAGCGCAAAGTGTCATTCCGTTGTTTTTATTCTTTCTCCGTGGCCCGCGCTGCGGTGGCTGAACGCAGCGACGCCTTGGAATCTTCCGCCATCGATTTAAGCGACGGCGAAAAAATGCCTACCGACAAATTGGTCGATGTGTCGCCTTTGGCTTTGCGCATGAGCAGCCCGTTCAATGCCGGTTACTGGTTGACCGCTGCCTGATTTTTAAAAGCTCTTGTGTCTTCAAAGCCCCGCTGAAGCGGGGTTTTGTTTTTTGGGCTTTTCTGCATTTTTGAGTCACGCTTTGGCCGACCATCCGGTGTGCTTTTTTTCTGCGCTTTCGCTTGAAAAAAACACCCCCTCTGTCGGCCTCTGTGATGTTATTGGTGTGAGCTCTGTTTCTGTTTTCATGAGGTTTTGGTATACCGAACCGCAGAAATGCCGTCGGAGAAAAATTGGAGAGTGGACAAACGACATGGCGGGCGGGCCGACGCGAACGTTGCCGCTGAGCGGCAGTGAGCGGCGACCGAACCGGCATGGCGTGAACACTTCACATTAGGGCGGCAAAACGCGCCGTATCAGCTCATGATCACGCCGCCGCCCAAACACACCTCGCCGTCGTACAACACGGCCGACTGCCCCGGCGTCACCGCCCATTGCGGTTGGGGGAAAGTCAACGCATAAGCTGTATCAGCCAAGAGCTCAAAACCACAAGCCGCATCCGCTTGTCGGTAGCGGGTTTTCGCAAAGCATTCTTTCAACGCAGGTGCGGTTGAAGACGTCCAACTCGCATCCTCAAACTGCAAATCTGATGACAGCAACCAGGGATGGTCGTGGCCTTGCACGACCCACAAGGTGTTGGTCGCCATGTCTTTGCGAGCGACAAACCAGGGTGCATGGTCGCCACCGCCGCGTTGCACGCCTTTTTCTTTGATGCCGCCTATGCCTAAGCCTTGTCGCTGGCCCAGGGTGTAAAAACTCAAACCCTGGTGTTCGCCGATTTTTCTGCCCTGATCGGTTTTGATAGGCCCTGGCGTTTTGGCGATGTAGCGGTTTAAAAATTCGCGGAACGGCCGCTCGCCGATGAAACATATACCTGTCGAGTCTTTTTTGCGTGCATTCGGCAAACCGGCTTCATCTGCCATTCGGCGCACTTCGGTTTTTTGCAACTCGCCGATAGGAAACAAAGACTGCGACAACTGCGCTTGTGTCAAGCGGTGCAAAAAATAACTCTGGTCTTTGCTGTTGTCCACGCCTTTGAGCAACTCATGCAAACCTGTGCGCGGGTTATGGCGCACACGGGCGTAATGCCCGGTCGCCATTTTGTCTGCGCCCAAGGCAAAGGCGTGATCGAGAAAGGCTTTGAACTTGATTTCAGCGTTGCACAAAATATCCGGGTTGGGCGTACGTCCGGCTTGGTACTCGCGCAAAAATTCGGCGAACACGCGGTCTTTGTAATCTGCCGCAAAATTGATGTGTTCGATCTCTATGCCGATGACATCAGCCACTGCAGCGGCGTCTATGAAGTCTTGGTTAGACGAACAGTATTCATCGTTGTCATCGTCTTCCCAGTTTTTCATGAAGATGCCAACCACTTCGTGGCCTTGGCGCTTCAACAACAAAGCCGTTACGGCCGAGTCGACACCGCCGCTCAACCCCACCACAATCCGCTGCTTTTTCAATTGGCGAAAGCTGCAATGCCTGTGATGGCTCTGCCCAAAATCAAAGCGTGAATATCGTGCGTGCCTTCGTAGGTGTTGACCACTTCCAAATTCACCAAATGACGCGCCACGCCGAACTCGTCACTGATGCCGTTGCCGCCCATCATGTCACGCGCCATGCGGGCAATGTCCAGTGCTTTGCCACACGAGTTGCGTTTCAAGATGGAGGTGATTTCGACCGACGCCGTTCCTTCGTCTTTCATGCGCCCCAAGCGCAAACAGGCTTGCAAGCCGAGTGCGATTTCGGTTTGCATATCGGCCATTTTTTTCTGAATCAATTGATTGGCTGCCAATGGCCTGCCGAACTGCTGGCGGTCCAAGGTGTACTGGCGTGCGCGGTGAAAACAGTCTTCCGCCGCGCCCAATGCACCCCAGGCGATGCCGTAACGCGCACTGTTCAAGCAAGTGAACGGGCCTTTCAAACCTTGCACTTCAGGGAAAGCGTTTTCTTCCGGGACAAACACGCCGTCCATGACAATTTCACCGGTGATGGAAGCACGCAAACCGACCTTGCTGTGGATGGCGGGGGCGCTCAAACCGGCCATGCCTTTTTCCAGCACAAAGCCGCGTATGGGCCCGACCGCGCCAGCCTCGGTCACTTCTTTGGCCCAGACCACGAACACGTCGGCGACCGGTGAATTGGAGATCCACATTTTGTTACCGCTGAGTTTGTAGCCGCCTTTGACCTTGTGTGCGCGACTGGCCATGCTGGCCGGGTCCGAGCCGTGGTCCGGTTCGGTCAAACCAAAGCAACCTATCCATTCGCCGGTGGCGAGCTTGGGCAAATATTTTTGCCGCTGGCCTTCGGTGCCGAATTCGAAGATCGGCAACATCACCAATGAGGATTGCACGCTCATCATGGAGCGGTAGCCCGAGTCGACGCGTTCGACTTCGCGCGCGATCAAGCCGTACGCCACATAGTTCAATTCGGGGCCGCCGTATTGCGCGGGAATGGTGGGGCCAAGCAAACCGAGTTCGCCCATTTCACGGAATATCGCGAGGTCTGTTTTTTCATGCCGAAAGGCTTCGGTCACGCGCGGCAGCAATTTGTCCTGGCAATACGCATTCGCGGCCTCGCGCACCATGCGCTCGTCTTCGGTGAGCTGCTGGTCGAGCAACAAGGGGTCGTCCCAGTGAAATGCGGTTTTGGCCATGAATGCTCCGGGTGTCTGTTTATTTCAGTAAGAGGCTGATGTTAATCGGCCAGCGTTTGGGTAATCGGGTAATTGGGGTCAGGTTCCAATTACTTCGAATCTGATTCTGAACTAATCTGGATGAAAATCGTCCACTCAATGGACGATTTTCATCCACAAAACCAAGGCGTTTAACGGCTCAAACCCCCTCCAAATGCCTCTTGGCCAACTCGATATACCAATCCAAGCACGCCGGGTTCGCCATGGCGTCCCGGTTCAATACTTTTTCCACTGGCTGGCCGAGCATCAATTTCTTGATCGGAAGCTCTTGTTTTTTGCCTGACAAGGTGCGCGGAATTTCTGCCACCTGAAAAATATCGTTCGGCACAAAACGCGGGCTGAGCGCGGTGCGTATCGCGCCATTCAAACGCGCACGCAATGGGTCATCCAATGTCACGCCCGGGCGCAACACCACGAACAGCGGCATATAGCTTTCTTTGCCCAAATATTCCAAATCCACCACCATGCTGTCCAACACTTCAGGCAAGGCCTCGATAGCGCTGTACAACTCGCTGGTGCCCATGCGCAAACCGTAGCGGTTGATGGTCGCGTCGCTGCGCCCGTAAATGATGGCGCGGCCTTCCGATGTGATCTTCAGCCAATCGCCGTGTCGCCACACCGAGCCCGCATCAGGGGACAAGTCGCCGCCGCCGGGTTGTCTGCCAAGGCCTGCCGGGAAGGTGTCGAAATAACTGCCTATGTAACGCTGGTTGTCGGTGTCGCCCCAGAAAAACGGCGGCATGCAAGGCAGCGGTTGGGTCACCACCAACTCACCCACCTCATCTGTCACCGGTTGGCCTTGTTCGTTCCAAGCCTCGACACTCACACCCAGAAAACGGCACTGCATTTCACCGGCTGCCATGGGCAATTCGCGGTGACCGCCGACATACGCACCGGCATCGGTGCCGCCCGAAATATTGCACCACCAAATGTCGGGGCGCTGCTCACCGGCCTTGGCATACACCTGTTTGAATTGGTCAGTGCCCCATTGCTGCACCTCGGCGCTCAAAGGCGAGCCGGTGGTGCCCAATGCCCGCACGGTGTGCAGTCCTTGGATGCTTGCCAGTTGCACATCGGCTTTCATGCAGTTGGCGAAAAACGCCGCGCCGCCGCCAAAAAATGTCACGCCTTCGCCGGCCGCATAACGCCACAACACACCCCAATCGGGCTTGTCTTTGGAGCCGCCGGGGTTGCCGTCGTAAATCACGCAAGTGGTGCCGCTGAGCAAACCACTGAGTTGCGCGTTCCACATCACCCAACCGGTGGATGAGTACCAGAGAAAACGCTCGCCCCACGAGTTGGGCTCGTAACTGCAAGCCACGTCGTAATGCAGGTTTTTATGCGCCATGCCGTTGAGCATGGTGCCGCCGTGGTCATGCACCAAGGGCTTGGGCAAGCCGGTGGTGCCGCTCGAATACACAATCCACAACGGGTGGTTGAATGGCATCCACAAGGGCGTGAACGCATGCACCGCTGCATCGTCCCGTTGCATGATCTGCGCCCAATCGGCGCTGTCGGGCACCGCAGGCTGATTGCCCAAGTTGCGGTAAATCACCACATGCTCGACGCTGGGCAAGGCCTGGCGCAATTCGCCGACCACCGTGTGCCGCTCTAGGTCTTTGCCGCCATAAGTCACCCCATCGACCGCAATCAACACTTTGGGCGTGATTTGTTTGAAGCGGTCAACGACAGCGTTCGTGCCCATGTCGGGTGCGCACACGCTCCAAATGCCACCGACGCTGACCACCGCCAAAAACGCCACCATGGTTTCAGCAATATTTGGCATGTAAACAGCAACACGGTCGCCGGGCTGCACGCCTTGGGCCTGCAAATGCAACGACAGCGCTGCGGCTTGGCGCTTCAATTCAGGCCAGCTGATTTCGCGTCGCTGTCCTTTTTCATTGCTGCTGATGATGGCGGGCATGCTAGCCGCATGCGCGGCATCCACATGGCGCAACACCTGTTGCGCGTAATTGACTTGCGCTCCGACAAACCAACGCGCACCGGGCATGGTGTTGCGCTCGAGCACGGCGGTGTGCGGTGTGGGCGACTGCAATTCCAAATAATCCCAAGCGGATTGCCAAAAGGCTTCGATGTCAGTGACCGACCAGCGCCACATGGCCTGGTAATCATCGAAATGCAGATGGCGGTGCTCGGCCAACCATTGTTGATAAAGACGGATTTGCGGAACGAATGGCGGCTTGGCGGTGGGTGATGTGTTCATGGGTCGCAAGGTTATCAGGCTGCCGTGTGCGGCATGGGGTGGGCTCGGCCACTAAGATGCCACAACGATTGAGAGGAAACCCATTGTCATGGCGATTTGGACCAAACCCATCAGCACAGAAATTTTGACCACCACCCACATCGACACCGCCGCCGAGCGGCTGGGCATAGAGTTTGTGGAAATCGGCCCGGATTTCATTCGCGGGCGTATACCGGTGGATGAACGCACACGCCAGCCTTACGGCGTGATCCACGGTGGTGCCAATGTGGTGCTGGCCGAGACCTTGGGTTCTTGCGGCGCGGATTACTCGACGCCGCTGGGTCACCGTATCGTGGGCCTTGACATCAATGCCAACCATATTCGTGGCGTGGCCGAGGGCTGGGTGAACGGCATCGCGCGGCCAGTGCACATCGGGCGCAGTACGCAGGTTTGGCAAATTGACATGACGGACGATCAGGGCCGCACCAGTTGTGTGTCAAGGTTGACTTTGTCGGTGTTGGCACCAAAATAGTTACAAAGCCCCGACATACTGGCGGTCTTTTCAAGCATGTTCCCAGGTATTTTGCGAAAACATGTGAATATTTCCCTTTTTTGGAGTGTGTTCACATGTTTAGGTCTGTGTTGTTTTGCCTGTGTCTGGCCCCTTTGGGAGTGTTTGCGCAAACGGATGCCGTCGCTTTGGCCAAGGAAAAAGCCTGTCTGGGGTGCCACAGCATTGACCAGCACACCATGTCGGTGCCGTCCTACCAAAAAATCGCCGAAAAATACCGTGGCGACCCGGCCGCTGTGGAATACCTCAGTGAAAAAATCCGCAACGGCGGCAAAGGCGTATGGGGCGGCGGCGGGCGCAGTCTGATGCCGGCTTTTTTGAATTTGAGCCAAAGCGAAATCCGCCTGCTGGTGGACTGGATTTTGTCGATGAAGGAAGCCCCGGCTTCTTAACCGTTTTGGCTTGGCCTCACACTTATTTGCGCGCTTTGTCTGTGGCGGTTGTCGGGTCAGTAGGTACGGCCTGAGTCCTTGTCTTTGCGTCGTCTGAAGGTGCGCAATCGCCTTTGAAAAACGCCCATTCCTCGCAAATTTGTCCGGACGGCAATTTGCACATGCCGTGTTCGCCTTTGCTGTCATAGGTTTTCAGCGATATACCGCCCGCGCTGGCGCAGGCCACGGCCGCGGGGTTGGCCATGGCCAATTGAAGCGGCTGTGCCGCCGCCATCGAAAGGCTAAGCCACATGCCCAGCCACAAACACTGCAACCGCTTCATGCGTCAGCGGCCTTCATGCGCTCGCTTTTCCAATACACATCGTCGCCGCCGTTCATGCGGTTGAGCACGCGAGACAGCACAAACATCAGGTCACTCAAGCGGTTGAGGTATTGGCGCGGTGTCGGGTTCAAGGCTTCTTCAGCGCCCAGTGCCACCACTGCGCGTTCCGCACGTCGCGCCACAGTGCGGCACACATGGGCGAGTGACGCTGCACGGCTGCCGGCTGGCAATATAAATTCCTGCAACTTGGGTAACTCCTCGTTGTATTCGGTCAAGGCGTTGTCCAGCAGCAGCAAGGCATCCGTTTTCAACAACTCAAACCCGGGAATGCTGAGCTCGCCGCCCAAATTGAACAATTGATGCTGCACTTCCACCAACAATGCACGCAAGCTGGCTGACATCTCCTCGCACAGCAACACGCCAATGTGTGAATTGAGCTCATCCACCTCGCCCATGGCGTGTACACGCAAACTGTTCTTGCTGACGCGGCGGTTGTCGCCCAGGCCGGTGGTGCCATCGTCGCCGGTGCGGGTGGCTATTTGAGTGAGTCGGTTGCCCATGGTGATGTTCCTTTTGTTCAAGGCATTGTCTCAGCACCCCCTGAACTCGGCTACGCTTGGGGTTTTCACAGGATTCAAGCATGAGCGCACCGCCACTCTCTGTCCATGTAGGTGTTATCGGCTTGGGCGCCATGGGCAAAGGCATGGCTGCCAGCCTGCGCCGCGCAGGCTACACGGTTCACGTCTGTGATGCACGTCCCGGTGCGGCCGCCGAATTTGCGGTTGACGGTGGTGTCGCCTGCAACACCCCCGCCGAGGTGGCTGCGGCTTGCCCGGTGGTGATCAGCGTGGTGGTGAATGCAGCGCAAACCGAATCGGTTTTGTTCGGCGACCACGGCGCGGCAGGCGCGATGGCTGCCGGCAGTGTGTTTGTGATGTGCTCCACCGTCGATCCGAACTGGTCTATCGCTTTAGAAGCCCGCTTGCAACAGCTGGGTTTGCTCTACCTGGATGCGCCGATTTCAGGCGGCGCGGCCAAAGCCGCCAGCGGTCAAATGACCATGATGACTTCCGGCACGCCTGCGGCTTATGCGCTTTGCGAGCCCCTGCTCAACGCCATGGCTGCTTCTGTTTACAAACTCGGCGACAAAGCAGGCGCAGGCAGCAAGGTCAAAATCATCAACCAATTGCTCGCCGGTGTGCATATCGCGGCCGCCGCCGAAGCCATGGCACTGGGACTGCGCGAAGGCGTGGACGCGGCTGCTTTGTATGAAGTCATCACCCACAGCGCGGGCAACAGCTGGATGTTTGAAAACCGCATGGCGCATGTGCTGGCGGCTGATTACACGCCGCTGTCTGCTGTAGATATTTTTGTGAAAGACTTAGGGCTGGTGCTGGACATGGCCCGCGCCAGCAAATTCCCGCTGCCGCTCTCGAGCACCGCGCACCAGATGTTCATGCAAGCCAGTACCGCCGGGTTTGCCAAAGAAGACGACAGCGCGGTGATCAAAATTTTCCCCGGCATCGTCTTGCCGAAAGCCGGTTAATACTTGTCCTTGAAAGGGAAAACGCCGCTTACATCTGGCGCAACGCCTGCATAGAATGCAGCATCCTTGGAGACACATCGTATGAACGCACCCCAGTCCGCACAACATCTGATGCCCGCCATTGCACCGCGCGATGTGCCACAGGCCTTGATTGACACGCTCAAAGCCCACTTTGGCGACCGTTGTTCCACCGCCATGGCGGTGCGTGAACAGCACGGCCGCGACGAATCCGCTTACACCACCGTGCCGCCACCGGCAGCCGTGGTGTTTGCCCTCAGCACGGACGACGTCGCTTTCACGGTGCGCCATGCGGCCGAATATGCAGTGCCCATCATTCCCTTTGGTGTTGGCTCTTCGCTGGAAGGCCATTTGCTGGCGGTGCAAGGCGGTATCAGCATCGACCTGGGCCGCATGAATAAGGTACTCACCGTCAACCCGGAAGACTTGACCGTGACGGTTCAACCCGGCGTGACCCGCAAACAATTGAACGAAGAAATCAAAAGCACGGGCTTGTTTTTCCCGATTGATCCGGGTGCGGACGCCAGCATCGGCGGCATGAGTGCCACACGCGCCAGCGGCACTAATGCGGTCCGCTACGGCACCATGCGTGAAAACGTGCTGGGCCTCGAAGTGGTCACCGCCAGCGGCGAGACCATTCGCACAGGCACACGTGCACGCAAGTCATCTGCCGGTTACGACCTGACGCGTTTGATGGTCGGCAGCGAAGGCACTTTGGGGGTGATCACTGAAATCACGCTGAAGCTGTTTCCATTGCCCGAGGCCGTGTCTGCGGCCACCTGCTCTTTCCCGTCGATTGATGCCGCGGTACAAACCACGATTCAAATCATTCAAATGGGCGTGCCTATTGCGCGGGTGGAATTGATCGATGAAAACGCGGTGCGCATGGTCAACGCCCATTCCAAAATCAATCTGCCGGTGCAGCCCATGCTGTTGATGGAATTCCACGGCTCTCCCGCCAGCGTGAAAGAACAAGCGGAAACCGTGCAAGAGATTGCCGCAGAATTTGGCGGCCAAGCGTTTGAATGGGCAACCACGCCGGAAGACCGCACACGCTTATGGACCGCACGCCACAACGCCTATTTCGCGGCGATCCAAAGCCGCCCCGGTTGTCGTGCCATCAGCACCGACACCTGTGTGCCTATTTCTCGTCTGGCCGATTGCTTGCTCGACTCGATTGCCGAAGTAGAAGCCTCGGGCATCCCTTATTTCCTGGTCGGCCATGTCGGCGACGGCAATTTCCACTTCGGCTATTTGATCGACCCCGACAGTGCACAAGAACGCGCCACCGCCGAAACCCTGAACAACCAATTGGTGGCCCGCGCTTTGGCGCTGGACGGCACGTGTACCGGTGAACATGGCATTGGTTTGCACAAAATGGATTTTTTGATCAGTGAGACCGGCATCGGTGCGGTGTCCATGATGCGTGCCATCAAGCAAGCGCTTGACCCGAAAAACATCATGAATCCGGGCAAAATATTTTTAGACTGAGCCGCCGCTTCAATCAGCAGGCGCTGCATTGGCGCCTCGCTCAATCACCACTTTCGCATCCAGCAAGCCACTGGCATGGTTCAGGTCGGATTGCGAAATCAACACCGACAACTGGCTGCCTTTGATCCGCGACAACACCTCTGACAGACGCATCGACAGTGCCGGGGCCACGCCTTCAAACGGCTCGTCAAGCAACAACAAACGCGTGCCCACCGCGAGCGCCCGCCCCAACGCCACGAGTTTTTGCTGACCGCCTGACAACAACAACGCGCGTCGTTGTGACATGTCTTTCAACTCGGGCAACACCTGGTACACAAACGCCAGCCGTTCATCGGGGTTCAATGTTTTGCTGACCCATAAAGGAATCAATATGTTTTCTTCGACCGTCAGTTCAGGCACCAGTCCGCGGTCTTCGGGCATGTAGCCGATTCCCAAAGCCGCGCGGGCTTGCGGCGGCAAGGCACACAAGTCTTGGCCTTCGAAAAGCATGCTGCCTTGCTGCAAACGTAAATGCCCCATGATGCTGCGCATGGTGCTGGTCTTGCCCGCGCCATTGCGCCCGACCAAGCCAACCATTTGCCCCTGCGGTACCGACAAACTAAAACCACGCAGCACTTGGGACGAGGCCAATTGCACCTGCAGATCATGCAGTTCAAGCATGCGCTTCTCCGGTGACATAGCGGCGCACATCGGGCTGGGCCAAGGCCACCGACGGCACGTCATCGGCGATCACCCGGCCGCTATAAAACGCGATGACACGGTCGCAATAACGGCTGACAATGTCCATGTCGTGTTCCACAAACAAGGTGGTCAAGGGCTGGTCATTCAGTGCCTGCATGACGGTGTCCATCATCGGGAATTTTTCTTCGGCGGCCACGCCGCTGGTCGGTTCATCCAGCAACAACAGCTTTGGCTCACCGGTCATGGCTAAGGCGATATCCAGCAATTTGCGCATGCCGCCCGGCAATTCCGCCACAGGCCGATTACGCTGGTCGAGCAAACGAAAACGGGTCAGTACTTGCTCGGCTCTTTCGCGTGCGCTGCTGCTGTGCGCGGTGCGCCACAGGGACAGGCGGTTGTCATGGCACGCCAAAGCCACCAGCAAGTTGTCAAGCACGCTCAAGCTGGGATAGAGCTGCGGAATTTGAAATGAACGGGCCACACCAAGCCGCATGATTTGCCGTGGCGTGAATGACTGTATGGCCTGCCCTTGAAAGGTGATGTCGCCGCTGTCGGGTTTGACATAGCCGGTGATCATGTTGACAAACGTGGTTTTGCCGGCGCCGTTGCTGCCAATCAAGCTCACGCGTTCGCCCGCACGAATCGAAATATTCAGGTCGCTGGCCGCCACCACCGCGCCAAATTGTTTGTTCAGTCCGCGCGCTTGCAACAAAAAAGCGGGGCTCATGGCTTGGCCTTTCTGTGGGTCCATAAGGAACCCAAACCTTCGGGCAAAAAGCGGATCACCAACAACAAAAACAATCCCAGCGCGAGTTGCCAGGTGCTGGGGAAATAAGCGCTGGAAAATGAGCGCACCATTTCCAGCACCAAGGACGACAACATGACAGCCAATACGCTTTGGCTGCCCGCCAAAATCGCCACAAATACAAATTCACCTGAGGTGGTCCAGTAGCTGAAGTTCGGGTCTATGTGGCCCAAGGCCATCACCGCCAGTGCGCCGCCCATGCCCCCCAAAAATGCTGCCAAAGAAAAATTGATGGCCATGGTGTTGGCCACGGAAGCGCCCAAGTATTCGACCCGCAATTCGTTGTCGCGTATGGCTTGTGTGACCAAGCCGCGGGTGGATGAAAAATACAATTTCGCCAACATCGAACAAACCACGGCAAACAGCCAAGTCACCGAAAACAACACCATGCTGACATGCTGGTCGGCCAAGGTTTGGCCCAGCAAGGTGACACGTCCCATGTTGAAGCCGTCAGAGCCGCCGACGCTGTCGGTCTTGACCAAAATGCCATAACCGACCATCGACAGTGCGAGTGTCAGCATGGAGAAAAAGATGCCTCGGTAGCGAGCCAGCAATGGGCCAAACGGTGCGGTGAGCAAGCACGCCACCAGGCCGCCGAACAACGGCAAAAGCAACGCATCCTGCCAACCCCAATGCAAGAAAACCAGTGCCGCTGCATAGCCGCCCAGTGCGGCCATCAGGCCTTGGCCAAAAGCCACCACACCACCGCGCATCAGCAAGACAATGCCCAGCGATACCAAGCCATTGGCCATGGCCATGGTGAACATGAATTGCAACCAACGCGGCAGGAATGCACCCGCCACCCAACCCAGCACCAATATCAAGCCTGAAGATATAAACAAACGCTGCATGGTTTAAATTTTTCTCGCCTGAATCCGCTGGAACAAGCCTTGCGGGCGGAACACCAGCACCAAGGCCATCACCAGATAGACAGAAAACAATTCGGCCACCGGCATCAAATGCACGGCACAGGCGCGCGCCAAGCCCACGATCAATGCGCCAATGGCCGCGCCTTCTATGCTGCCGAGCCCACCAATGATGACGACGGCAAAGGAAATGATGATGACCCCGACCGACACGCCGGGTTGCACAGAAATCATGGGCGCGGTGAATGCGCCACCCAAGGCCGCCAAGAAGATGCCCGCGACAAACGCGCCCATGTAAACCCGGGACACATTGACACCCATGCTGGAAGCGATCTCGGGACTGTGGATCACCGCTGTCACAATTTTTCCCGTTCGGGTGCGGTTTAAAGACCACCAAACCACGGCACCCACGAGCAGCGCCAGCAACACCAGAAACAGGTCATAGCCAACATAACTTTGGTGGCCGATGTCTATGTTGCCGAACAAGGCGTAAGGTTCTGACACGTAGTAAGGATTGGCACCCCAAATCAGTTTGGTGATGTCTTCCAGCATCAAAAACATGGCGTATGTCACCAGCACCAGCAAGACCTCGTCACGGCCATAGTAAAAGCGCAGCAAGCCACGTTCTGTCAACGGCGCGACCAGCAAAGCCACCGCAAGCGCCGCCAACAACATGGTGGGCAATGACCACATCGGCGGCAAACCGGCGCCATTGACCCAAGCAACCGCCGTTGCCGTGGCATAGGCCCCAAGCGCATAAAAACTGCCGTGTGCAATGTTCAAGATTTTGAGCACACCAAACACCAGCGTCAGGCCGAGCGCCACGATAAACAGCCATGAGGCATAACTGATGCCATCTACCAAAATGGTCAATGCAAGTTGCATGGTTTATCGCGGCCTACACAAAATGGAACTGCTTGCTGGAATGGATGGCATAGGATGTTTCAAGCTCGCGCTTTATTTTTTAGGCTTTTTGTCTTTGGCCACTTGACTGTCGCACTTCGCACCGGCAAAACCGGATTTCAACCAATCTTCCGACTTGACATTGAGCGGCGGGTTGACGCAGGTGGCGGCAAAGCGCTGAATGTCTTCCAGCAACACCATTTTTTTCTCTTCGCTCCATTTGGTGCGACCGATGGCGGTGTCCTGAATGGCTTGCTGGCCGTTGGACAAGGCCATGCGAATCGTGCCGGCCGGCGACACCCATTCACTGCCGCGCAACGAAGCGGCCATGATTTCGGTGGAAGGTTTCTTGCCCTTGTTGGCGGCCATGGCTTTTTCAACCGCCAGTTTCAATCCCATCAATGCCTGCGCCATGCGGTAAGGCGCTTGCACGGGGTAGACGTTATAGGCTTTGCTGTAGGTGTCCCACCACCAAGTATTCAGGGGAGAAGGTGGTGCCATCAAGCCGTAAGCGCCGCGTGCACCAATGATGGTGCCGTCAGGCACTTTGTTGCCCAGGCCCGGCAGCACATGGTCTGCAGCGGTCAACACCACTTGCGATTTTTTAAACATGCCACGCGGTGCTGATTGCAGAATGAAGGCTTGCAAATCGCCGCCCCATAAACTGGAGTGAATCAAATCAACGGGCTTGGACATCAGTGCAGAAATTTCGGTGCCATATTGGCCTGCGCCAAATTTGGGCAATTGGTCCACGGCGGGTTTGGCCTGTGGGTACAGATTGGCCATGGACAGCATGAAGTCTTTGCGCGAGTCTTGGCCCCATGCGTAATCTTGGTTGATCATGCTGTAGCTGTTGACCGGGATTTTGCGTGCCTGTAAGTACCGCGCCATGGCGACGTTGTCCATGGTGGCGTGGGCCGCCGTGCGAAACACATAGCGAAAGCTGTTGTCCTCAAAAATTCGTGGTGTGCCGCAGTCATACAAGATCAAAAATTTCTTCAATTCTTCTGCCACCGGCGCGACCGCCAGGCAATCGCCCGAACCGACATAGCCCACCACCACATCGACCTTTTCGCGCTCGTACAAATTCCGCAGTTCTTGCACTTGTTTTGTCGCGCCACCCGCTTCATCAATGTAAATGGCTTCAATCTGCATGCCGCCAATGCCGGGCTTGTTGAACGGGGCCGGCGCTTGCCCTTTGTTGAATGCCTCTATCAGCACCTTGGCGCCATTGACAGCGGGTATGCCAAAACTTTCGGCCGCCTGGCCCGAGAGAAAACTGACGATACCGATTTTGAAAGTTTCTTGTGCCATGGCCGAACTGGCACACAGGAATGCCAGAGCGACACCACAAAGCTTGTTGCGAGTCATAAAACGTGAAAATTGTGTCATGGGTGGGCTCCACAAAAAGAGGTCAACAACTGGATCTGCGCAAAACCAATAAGCATAGCGTCAAAAAAACGGCCTGCGCACAGGACGGGTTTATTTGCGCTGCAATTTATCTATCAATCCGTTGAGCGATTCGATCGACCCGAAAGCAATCGACAACTCTCCCGATTGGTCGACCTTGCCGTGTCGTTTTGTCTGCTTTTTGATGCGAATTTCCACTTGTGCGGTCAGCAGGTCTGACAATTCTTCTTCGAGGCGCTTGATGTCGCGCGATTTTTCTTTGGTGGGTTTTTGTGAGACCAACGAAAAGTCCGCACCGATTTTTTTGACCAGGCTTTCTGCTTCGCGCACCGACATTTTTTTGGCACTGATCTGGTTGGCGGCCGTGATTTGTGCGGCACGGTCCAATGACAACAACGCCCGCGCATGGCCCATTTCCAAATCGCCTGCCAACAACATGGTTTGCACGGGCTCGGCCAAATTCAACAAGCGCAACAAGTTGCTGGCTGCACTGCGCGAACGGCCAACCGATTGCGCGGCTTGCTCGTGGGTCAAGCCAAATTCTTTGATCAGGCGCTGCAAGCCGATGGCTTCTTCCAAGGGGTTGAGGTCCTCGCGTTGCATGTTTTCTATCAGCGCCATGGCCGCGGCATTCTGGTCGCTGACGTCTCGCACCAAGACCGGCACCTCGGTCAAACCGGCCAATTTCGCGGCACGAAAGCGCCTTTCGCCGGCGATGATTTCATAGCCCCCACTGGCAATTTTTCGTACCAATATAGGCTGCATCACGCCTTGTGCTTTGATGCTTTCTGCCAGTTCGTAAAGCGCGCCTTCGTCCATGCGCTTGCGCGGCTGGTAGACACCCGCCACCATTTGGTCTAACTGCAGTGTGGACGGCATGGCATCGCCGGCGGCATTCAACACCGTCTCGCCCGCCGTGGGCCCGAGCAACGCCTCTAAGCCGCGCCCCAGTCCTTTGATTTTTTTCGTCACCATGTGTGCTCTCTCGTTTGCGCGATAGGTCTGTCAGGTTTGTTTGAAGAGTTGCACCAACTCTTTGGCGAAATCGATGAACGCTTGGCTGCCTTTGGCGGCCGGGTCGAACACCACGCCCGGCAAACCGTAACTTGGTGCTTCTGCGAGGCGCACATTGCGGGGAATCAAGGTGTTGAACACCTTGTCGCCAAAATGCGCTTTCAGTTGGTCGCTCACCTGTTGTTGCAAGGTGATTCTTGGGTCAAACATGACGCGCAACAGGCCAATGATTTTCAGGTCTTTGTTCAGGTTGGCGTGCACTTGTTTGATGGTGTTGACCAAGTCGGTCAAGCCCTCAAGTGCAAAGTATTCACATTGCATGGGGACGATGACGCCGTGCGCGGCGCATAAACCATTCAGGGTCAACAACGACAGCGAGGGCGGGCAGTCGATCAAGACGATGTCATAGTCGCTCACCACCTCGGCAATCGCGTTTTTGAGCCGTTTTTCACGATGCTCTAGGTTGACCAATTCCACTTCTGCGCCGGCCAGATCGCGGTTGGCACCAAGCACATGGTAGGTGGCCATATCCGGCTTGGCAGCGGCTTCGCCCCAGACACTTGTTACCCGCGATTGGGCCAGGCTGGATTCGCCCAACAAAACATCGTAAATCGAATGCTGCAATTTGCGTTTGTCGACGCCCGAACCCATGGTGGCATTGCCCTGTGGGTCGAGGTCAATCATCAACACGCGCTGCCCAATGGCGGCGAGTGCAGCGGCCAAGTTGATAGTGGTGGTGGTTTTACCCACGCCGCCTTTTTGATTTGCAATACAAAAGATATAAGCCATGGTGATTTATTTCTGTAAAACCAAACGCAAACCAAAACCCAATAAAACCGCGCCGGCTAATTTCTGCAACCATTGCCCGAGACGCGGGCTGCGCCGCATTCGTCCGGCCAGATGATGGGCCAGCAAGGTCAAGCCTGCGCCATACAGGAGTGTCAGCAGAGCCACTGTGAACGCCATGCTGGTGAATGTCAGCCAGCCCGGTTGTTGCTGCGGATCGATAAACAACGGGAAAAATGCCATGTAAAACACAATCGCTTTGGGGTTGAGCAAGGTGCTGAAAAAGGTTTGGCGAAAAAACCGGCCCGAAGACATGTCCAACAAGGGGGCGTCTTCTGATTTTGCGCGGATCATTTGAACACCCAAATAAGCCAAATACAGCGCACCCGCCCATTGCAAGACATTGAACCACATCGTCGACGCCTGTAACACTGCAGCCAAACCAGCAACCGCGGCCCACATCAACACCTGATCACCGGCGATCACGCCCCATGTGGCATTGAGACCGCCTCTGCGTCCACCCTGGGCAGTCGCCGCCAACAAGGCCAAGTTACCAGGGCCGGGTAGCGCCAGAAAAATAATGACGGCTCCAACGAAAGCCGGGTAATCTGATATGCCTACCATGGTGCGCTCAGGTCTTTGTTGAAACAGTGGGGGTCAGAGTGTAACTGTCTGTGGTGCCGTTTACTGTGAAATGTTTCACGTGAAACCTGACGGGCAATTACAAACGTGGCTTAACCGGACTGGCCATTGGCTATCTGAATGCTTACCACCGAAAAATGCCATGCAAAGACAGTTGTGCACGGCCCGCCAAGTATTGGTTGGCCGCTGCCTTTTGCGATTTATCGAACTGTTTTAAACAATGCGGTCTAGCGATTTGGGCTGAGCCAGACCAAGCAACGGTCGGCATCTAACCCAGGTACGCTCAAGGTTTGAACTTTTTCAATCAGTACTTCTTTAGGCAATCTTTCAATTTCGGCTTGCGGGTATTTTCCCTTCATGGCCAGCCAACGGCCGCTTGGATTCAATGAAGCGGCCGTCCAGTGGGTGAAGTCGGCCAACTCGGCAAACGCCCGGCAAGTCACCAAGTCAAATGTTTGCGAAAGTTCTTCCACGCGACCATGTATGACGTTTAGGTTTGTCAATTTGAGTGCGTGTGCGACCGTCTGCACAAAGGCGGTTTTTTTGGCCACGGCATCTATGGCGGTGATGCGCCACTGCGGGCAGGCAATCGCAAAAACGACGGACGGCAATCCGCCACCACAGCCCACATCCAACACATCACAGGCCGCAGGAAACTCATGCAACAGCTCAGGAATTGCCGCGAGGCAATCCATCAAGTGCTGGTCTAACATCTGCTCTGGGTCGCGCACCGAAGTCAGGTTGTAGACCTTGTTCCACTTCAGCAACAAGGCCAAGTAGTCCAATAACTGCGCCTGTTGTTGATCCGTTAACGGCAGTGCCAGATCGGACAGGCCCTGACGCAAGCCTTGCGCCAAAGAGAGCGTCAAGCCGCAGCCTCGTTTTTGTCTGTTGACCAACTTCCTTGACGGGCTCGACGCAAGTGCACCAACAACAAGGAAATGGCCGCAGGCGTAACGCCAGAGATTCGGGAAGCCTGCCCTAAGGTTTCTGGGCGGTGCTTGCTCAGCTTTTGCCTGACCTCCATACTGAGCGCGGGGATCGCCAAATAGTCCAAGCCCTCAGGCAAGGCGAGGTTTTCGTAATGTGCAGCGCGATTGACCTCTTCTTGCTGCCGATGGATATAGCCCGAATACTTTGCGGCGATGTCAACTTGCTCGGCGACAGTTTCACGTGAAACATCATCCAAGGCATTTATTTCTAAGCTGGCAAAGCGCCCAGCTTCTAGCCCAACAAGCAAGTCGTAGCTGACATTTGGCCGTCTGAGCAAATCGGCCAAACTGTGCTCATGGGTGATGGTTTTGCCCAACACCCTGAGCGCCTCTGCCTCAGACAGGATTTTGGGATTGACCCAAGTACTTGCCAATCGTTGTGTTTCACGTGAAACCAAGTCACGCTTTCGGCAAAAGCTATCCCATTGTGCATCGCCTACCAAACCTAGCGCTCTGCCCTTTTCGGTAAGGCGAGCATCCGCGTTGTCTTCACGCAATTGCAACCGGAACTCAGCGCGGCTGGTGAACATTCGGTAAGGTTCAAGCACGCCTTGTGTGACCAAGTCATCCACCAACACACCCAGATAGGCTTGGTCTCGGCCAAGTGTCCACGCCGCTTGTTCACGACATTGCAAGGCGGCGTTCACGCCCGCATACAAACCTTGCGCTGCAGCTTCTTCATAGCCAGTGGTACCGTTGATTTGTCCGGCAAAAAACAAGCCATCAATCTGCTTTGTTTCAAAGCTGGGTTTGAGTTCTCGCGGGTCAAAATAATCGTACTCAATCGCATAACCAGGGCGCAAAATATGCGCGTTTTCAAGACCGGCCATTGAACGCACCAAGTCATACTGGACATCAAACGGCAGGCTGGTAGAAATGCCATTGGGGTAATACTCTTGCGTGGTCAAACCTTCAGGCTCTAAAAAAATCTGGTGGCTGGTTTTATCGGCAAACCGGTTGACTTTGTCTTCGACACTTGGGCAATAACGCGGACCCACCCCTTCAATTTTTCCTGTGAACATGGGGCTGCGGTCAAATCCGCTGCGGATGATGTCGTGGGTCTTTTCGTTGGTATGCGTGATCCAACAAGCCATCTGCGCCGGGTGCATGTCGCGTGTGCCCATGACACTGAACACCGGCATATGTGCTGATTCACCCCCCGCCATGCCGTCTCCAGGCTGCATTTTGCAACGGTCAAAATCAATGCTTCTGCCATCCAGACGCGGCGGGGTTCCGGTTTTCAAGCGCCCCTGCGGCAACTTCAACTCTTTAAGCCGCATGGACAAACGCAGCGCGGGGGGGTCACCCGCTCTTCCGGCGGCGTGGTTTTGCAGGCCGACATGAATTTTTCCATCCAAAAAAGTACCTGCCGTCAACACCACGGCTTTGGCAGAAAAGCGAATACCCACTTGCGTCATAACACCTGTAATTCTTGAGCCTTCCATCATCAAGTCTTCGACCGATTGTTGGAATAACCACAAGTTGGCTTGGTTTTCAAGCCGGTGGCGAATCGCTGCTTTGTAAAGCAAACGGTCTGCCTGTGCACGCGTAGCGCGCACCGCCGGCCCTTTAGAGCGATTGAGAATACGAAATTGGATGCCAGCCGCATCCGTGGCCAAGGCCATGGCACCACCCAGTGCATCTACCTCCTTGACCAAGTGGCCTTTGCCAATCCCGCCGATGGACGGGTTGCAACTCATCTGGCCAAAGGTTTCAATATTGTGGGTTAGCAACAGCGTTTGACAGCCCATGCGGGCACTTGCCAGCGCCGCCTCTGTGCCAGCATGCCCGCCGCCCACAACGATCACATCAAAATGCTGCGGATAAAGCATGTATTTGCCTTGGTAAATCCTTGATTTTAGATCGCTGCGCGAAAAGCCTGACTCATCCCAAGCAAAGCAGGGCACAACCGCGATTCACGCCAGCATGCGTGTACACAACTGGCAGAAATGAGGGCGGTGAAGACTCGCTGCTTCTCAGGCACCGAGATGAAACAGCAAAAAGCGGTGGGTTTGTATGGCCAGAGGAACGCAGGTCGATTGATCAATCACTACACATCGATATTGGCGGCGCGCAGAGCATTGCCTTCAATGAATAAACGGCGCGGCTCTACTTCGTCGCCCATCAACATGGTGAACACCCGATCAGCTTCAATCGCGTCATCGATTTGCACGCGCAACAAACGGCGCACTGCCGGGTCCATGGTGGTTTCCCACAGCTGCTCTGGGTTCATCTCGCCCAAGCCTTTGTAACGCTGGCGAGCCGTGGCGTGTTCTGCCTGTGCGATCAACCAACGCATGGCTTGTCTGAAATCAAACACTTTGTCTTCTTTGCGGCGTTCGCCTTCGCCGCGCTCGACCCGTGCACCTTCGCCCAGCAAATCGCGAAATGTTGACGCCGCCTCTGACAAAGCCGCATAGTCTGCACCATGCACAAAGTCTTGCGTGATGACACTGCTTCTGACGTTGCCATGGTGATGCCGGCTGATGCGCAACACCGGCTTGTCCGTGCGCAGGTCAAATTCAGCAGCGACTTCAGAGCCGCTGCCCAACTCTCTGAGCTTAGTTTGCAAACTAGCCGCAGACAATTGTGCTGCATCCAAATTGTCCAAATTCAAAGACACGCCATCCGCCATGGCGCGCAAGGCCTCGGCGTCCATGATGCTGCTCAAACGATTGATCACGCCTTCGGCCAACTGGTGTTTGCGTGCAAGCTCTGCCAGCGTGTCGCCGGTCAATGTTTGCGAATTGGCGCCGCCTGTGAACAAACTGGCATCTTTCAATGAGATACGCAACAAAAAAGCATCCAACGCCGGTTGGTCTTTGATGTATTGCTCTTCTTTACCGACCTTGACTTTGTACAAAGGCGGTTGCGCGATATAAATATGTCCGCGCTCTACCAATTCGGGCATTTGCCGATAGAAGAAAGTGAGCAACAAGGTACGGATGTGTGCGCCGTCAACGTCAGCATCGGTCATGATAATGATGCGGTGGTAACGCAGTTTGTCAATGTTGAAGTCATCCGTGCCGGATTTGCCGGAATCTTCACTGACCTTGCCAATACCTGTGCCAAGTGCGGTGATCAGCGTGAGAATTTCGTTGCTGGTTAATAGCTTGTCATAACGCGCTTTTTCAACGTTCAGAATTTTTCCGCGCAATGGCAGTATGGCTTGAAACTTTCTGTCCCGCCCTTGCTTGGCCGAACCACCGGCGGAGTCGCCCTCGACGATATAAATCTCGCACAAGGCCGGGTCTTTTTCTTGGCAGTCGGCTAATTTGCCGGGCAATCCCATGCCGTCGAGCACGCCTTTGCGGCGCGTCATCTCACGGGCTTTGCGCGCCGCTTCACGCGCTCTGGCCGCATCAATGATCTTGCCGCAAATGATTTTGGCGTCATTGGGGCGCTCTTGCAAATAATCGCCGAGCACCTTGCCCACGATGTCTTCAACAGGCGCACGCACTTCGCTCGACACCAACTTGTCTTTGGTTTGGCTGCTGAATTTTGGCTCTGGGACTTTGACTGACAACACGCAACACAAACCTTCGCGCATGTCGTCGCCAGTTACCTCAACCTTGGCTTTTTTGGCAAACTCGTGCTCTTCAATGTATTTGTTGATCACACGGGTCATCGCCGCACGCAAACCCGTGAGGTGCGTGCCACCGTCGCGCTGAGGAATATTGTTGGTGAAACAAAGCACGCTCTCGTTGTAGCCATCATTCCATTGCATGGCCACTTCGACACCGATGTGCGTGCCAGGAATGCCGCCATAGGTCTCGGCAGGGCGCTCACCTTCTGCATGGAACGCATTGGGATGCAGAATTTTTTTTCCTGAGTTAATGAACTCGACAAAGCCCTTGACGCCGCCAGCACCAGAATAATCGTCTGATTTGCCGGTGCGCTCATCGATCAAACGAATACGCACGCCATTGTTCAAATAACTGAGTTCGCGCAACCGTTTGCTTAAAATTTCGTAATGAAAATCGTGGTTTTGCGTAAAGATATCCGTGTCTGGCAAAAAATGTACTTCTGTGCCGCGCTTGTCAGTGGCACCAGTGACGCGCATCGGAGAGACTTCAAAACCGTCAACCGTTTCAAGCAAACGGTTTTGCACAAACCCTTTGGCAAACTCCAAGTTGTACACCTGCCCATCACGGCGCACCACCAACCGGAGCCATTTGGACAAAGCATTCACACAAGAGACGCCGACACCGTGCAAACCCCCTGACACCTTGTAGCTGTTCTGATTGAATTTGCCACCCGCGTGCAATTCAGTCAAAGCGATTTCAGCTGCACTGCGCTTAGGCTCATGCTTATCGTCCATTTTCACGCCGGTAGGAATGCCCCTGCCGTTGTCTGTGACGCTGATGGAGTTGTCGGAATGGATGGTGACCACAATATCGTCGCAATGACCAGCCAAGGCTTCATCGATCGAGTTATCCACCACTTCAAACACCAAATGGTGCAGACCCGTACCATCCGACGTATCGCCGATGTACATGCCCGGGCGCTTGCGAACCGCTTCTAAGCCTTCAAGAATTTGAATAGAACTTTCGCCATAGGCCTGGTCAGCAGGTATGGGCGCAAGTGGTGAATGGTCGTTGCTGTCCGTGTCGTTGGTTGTCATAAATCAATTCAATAAGTACGCGAAGGCACTGGTAACCCAAGTGAGAAAAAGTTAAATGCGCATCGGCATCACAACGTATTTAAAAAAGGAATTGTCTGGAATAGTGACCAATACCGAACTGTTGGAATCTGCCAAATCCATGCGCACCATCTCCTGGTCCATGTTGACCAGAACATCGATCAAATAAGACACGTTGAATCCTATTTCTATCGGCTCACCGCTGAAATCGACTTCCATTTCATCGACGGCTTCTTCTTGTTCAGCATTGCTGGACGCGACGCGAAGAACACCCGTTTCTAAATTGATGCGCACACCTTTGAATTTGTCACTGGTCAAAATAGCTGTGCGCTGCAACATGGTCAAGAGCGCAGCTTTGCCAACGGTGATACTGTTTTTGTGGTTCTTTGGAATCACACGGTTGTAATCAGGAAACTTACCTTCTACCAATTTCGTCACAAATTCTTTGCCATCGAAGCGGAACCGCGCTTGGTTGGTGGCAAATTGCATCTCTATGTCACCTTCCTTGTCACTCAGTAAGCGCAACAATTCCAGCACCGTTTTGCGCGGCAGTATCACTTCTTGTTTGGGTACATCTACCGCCAGTGTGGCCGATGTATATGCCAAGCGGTGACCGTCCGTGGCCACCAAGCTGAGTTGCTTGCCTTCAGCGACAAACAAAATGCCATTGAGGTAGTAACGGATATCGTGTACAGCCATAGAGAAAGACACTTGCTGCAACAACGCCTTCAAGGTTTGTTGTGGCACGCTGAAGACCGGCCCGAAATTGGCGGACTCTTGAACCAACGGAAAATCTTCGGCAGGCAGGGTTTGCAGCGTGAAGCGACTTTTCCCGCTTTTGAGCAACAACTTGTTTTGGTTGCTCTCAAGCGTGACGGTTTGGTCAGCTGGCATAGAACGCAAAATGTCCATCAGTTTGCGCGCACCGACCGTGGTGCTGAAATTTCCGCTGTCACCACCCAAGGCTGCGTCAGTTTGGATTTGAATTTCTAGGTCACTGGTGGTCAGCTGAACCGAGTCACCCGTTTTTTTCAGCATCACATTCGCCAATATCGGCAAGGTATGACGACGTTCAACAATACCTGCAACCGATTGCAACGAAGCAACGATTTGCGCTTGGGTGGCTTTCAAGACAATCATGTCATCCTCTTCTTAAATTCTTTATTAATCAATAGCAGTAGTAGATAAGCAAGGCCTGTTTGTGTGGACAAGCCTATTTTCCACATTTATATCAAGCACTTGGGCATTGCCAAACACTGTTTGCAAGCGGCACGGAAACCACATGCTGGAGATGAACAACTTTGCAAAATGCTCACGCCCTGTGGATAACCCAGTAGTTATTAAAAAATTATCCACAACGTTTGACAAATTGCGTGTCATGGTTCAGCCTTTGAGGGTTTGTTCAAGCACATGCAACTGTTGGTTCAGTTCGCTGACGGTTTGGCGCTCGGCAGAAATCTTACGCACGGCATGCAAGACCGTGGTGTGGTCACGGCCACCGAACAATTCTCCGATTTCAGGCAGACTTTTTTGTGTCAATTCTTTGGCCAGGTACATAGCGATTTGACGCGGACGGGCAATCGAAGCGGGACGCTTTTTGGAGTACATGTCAGCGACCTTGATTTTGTAATAGTCTGCCACTGTTTTTTGAATGTTTTCCACGGAAATTTGGCGGTTTTGAATAGACAACAGGTCACGCAAGGCATCGCGTGCGAGTTGAATCGACACTTCTTTCTGGTTAAAGCGCGAATAGGCCAAGATTTTACGCAATGCGCCTTCTAATTCACGCACGTTTGATCGCACATTTTTAGCCACAAAAAACGCCACTTCTTCAGGCATTTCAGCCCCTTCAGAGCGTGATTTATTGATCAATATGGCCACTCGCATTTCAAGCTCTGGCGGCTCAATGGCCACCGTTAAACCGGAATCAAACCGGGAAACCAAACGTTCGTGGATATCTGCCAACCCTTTGGGATAGGTGTCGCTGGTCATGACAATGTGTGATTTTTTTGCCAGCAATGCTTCAAAGGCGTTGAAAAACTCTTCTTGCGTGCGGTCTTTGTTGGCAAAAAATTGCACATCGTCAATCAACAGCAAATCCAGCGAATGGTAGTGGTGCTTGAATTCGTCAAAGGTTTTGCGCTGGTAGGCCTTGACCACGTCAGAAACAAATTGTTCGGCATGGATATACAGGACTTTGGCGTCAGGTTTGTTTTGCAGCAATTGGTTGCCGACCGCATGCATCAAATGGGTTTTGCCAAGACCGACCCCGCCATAGATGAAAAGCGGGTTGTACAACTGCCCCGGCACATTCGCCACGTGCATGGCAGCAGCCCGCGCCATGCGATTGGCCGTTCCCTCGATCAAGCTGTCAAAACACAAGCTGCTATTGAGCCTGTTTTTGAAGACATTCAGCGTGGTGTCAGTGGGCGGAGAAGCCAAGCCACTGTTGAAATCTTCTGCATCTACCGGCGCTCTGGCTGATGAAGTTTTGCTGGCTGGGGTTTTGGCTGTTAATGCGAAGTCAAGTTGAATCGGTTGCCCGTACAACTGACTCAACAAAGCGCCGATACGCGCGGCATATTGCGCACGGATCCAATCAAGCTTGAAGCGGTTGACCACCACCAGGGTTAATTTAGAAAAATCCTCTGACACCGAGGCCTGAAGCGGCTTGATCCATGTGTTGAATTGCTGCTCTGGCAATTCCTGGGCGAGCAAATCGATACAAGACTGCCATAAAGCTTGTCCAGCGTCATTGGAATCTGCAGGGACGACCGACGGGTTCATGCGCACAAACTCAAGCAGGGCAAACTGTGGATAGAAAGGGTGAATAAACGCATAAGACATACTTTATCAAAAATTTATCCACAGAAACATGGTATTTTCAATCAAGACAAGCGATTTCTTTGTCAAAGCCTCACAACTAAAGCATATTTTCGCTGGGGACGGGCGAAAAACAGAGATAATGCACGGTTTACCTTTGAACCTGAGACTTTGAACTTGAGAGACAGACCATGAAACGCACATACCAACCTTCAAAAACGCGCCGCGCACGTACCCACGGCTTTTTGGTACGAATGAAAACCCGCGGCGGGCGTGCCATCATCAACGCAAGACGTGCCAAAGGGCGCAAACGGTTGGCCGTCTGAGCGGTTTTGCGCCGCAGACCAGTCGTGCTGTTTCTATGGGTGTGATTCTTCGCATTACCCAGAAAACTGATTTTGACGCGGTCATGGATGCCGGCGTACATGCCAGCACCCCTCACTTTGCGCTACACATCAAAACACCAAGCGAACACAACCGCATCGGTGCTGTGGTTCCCAAAAGGTGGGCCAAGCGCGCAGTGACGCGCAATGCCATCAGACGTCAAATCTATGCACTGGCCGCCTTCTGCCAATGGCCGCAACCGGCCAGTGACCGCGTGGTCAGGCTGCGAAAAGCCTTTGACATATCCACATTTACCAGCGCCTCATCGTTGGCGTTGAAGTCTGCGGTGCGAACTGAACTGCAGCTATTGTTTGACAAGGCACAAAACACCACATGAGACGTTTTTTGATCGGGCTGATCAAAGCCTATCGCTTGCTGTTGAGTCCCTGGTTGGGCACTTCATGCCGCTTTACACCCACATGCTCTGCCTATGGGCTGCAAGCCTTGGCCATGCATGGTGCCGCCGCCGGCAGTTACTTGACGCTTAAGCGAATCGCACGTTGTCACCCTTGGTGCCATGGCGGCCACGACCCTGTGCCGCTTGAGCCAGTGCTGTTGACACCTGCTGTGTTGTCCCGCCAGCGCATTTCTTCCTCTTCTTCTTCTGAGTCTCAAACACCATGAACGACATTCGCCGCACTATTCTTTGGGTTGTTTTTGGTTTTTCTTTGGTCATGCTGTGGGACCAGTGGCAAATCAGCCAAGGCAAAGTCCCTACCTTTTTCCCGCAACCGCCACAGACAACCTCCGCAACGAACACTGCACCCGTTGCTGCAACCCCGGCGCCGGCAGGTAACGCGGTCACGAATTTGCCACAAGTTGGCGGCGCACAAACAGCCGCAGACACAAGCGCCAAACGCATCGATGTAGAAACCGATGTGCTCAAGCTGCAGTTCAGCACAGAGGGGGGAAGCTTGGTCAGGGCCGAGCTCTTAAAGCACAAAGACGTGCTTCGCGAAGGCAGCAATATGCTGCTGATGGACGACAGCAAAGAGCGCGTGTATTTGGCGCAATCAGGGTTGATCGGTACGACAACCGGCGCGGCATGGCCGACACACAAAACACCCATGCAGTTCAGCGGCGGCACCGTGCTCAAAGACGGCGACAAGGAATTACAAATCACCTTTGAATCTGAACCGGTAGGTGAAGTCAAACTTGTCAAAACCTATGTGCTCACGCGCAGTAGCTATGCCATTGAAGTCAAGCATGACATTGTGAATATGTCTGGTGCCAGCATCTCGCCGCAGTTGTATGTGCAATTGGTCCGAGATGGCAACAAACCCGAAGGAGAATCCGCGTTTTATTCCACGTTCACTGGACCGGCGGTATTCACCAGCACAAAAAAATACCAGAAAATTGAATTCAGCGACATTGAAGAAAACAATGCAGACTTTGAAAAGCAGAGCCAGCAAGGCTATGTCGCTATGGTGCAGCATTACTTTGCTTCCGCTTGGGTGTTGGATGACACACAGCAACGCGAGCTATTCGCCCGCAAATTAGATACCAATTTGTATTCGGTGGGCATGGTTGCTCCTTTGCCTGCGCTGGCACCCGGGTCACGCATGTCACAAACCGCGCGATTGTTTGTGGGACCACAAGAAGAAAAGACGCTGGAAGCCATTTACCCCGGCCTTGAATTGCTCAAGGATTATGGTTTTCTGACCATTTTGTCTAAGCCCTTGTATTGGTTGCTGTATGAATTGAACCGCGTGATCGGTAACTGGGGCTGGGCCATTGTGGCCTTGGTTGTGGTGTTGAAAATTGCTTTTTACTGGCTCAACTCTCAGGCATACAAAAGCATGGGAAAGATGAAAGCCATCAACCCAAAAATCATGGAAATGCGCGAACGCTTGAAAGACAACCCGCAGCAAATGCAAACGGAGATGATGCGGATTTACCGCGAAGAAAAGGTCAACCCTCTCGGTGGATGCTTGCCAATTCTTGTGCAGATGCCTTTTTTCATCGCGTTGTACTGGGTGTTGTTGTCGTCGGTAGAAATGCGCAATGCGCCATGGGTGGGTTGGGTGCACGACCTGGCAGCACCAGACCCATGGTTCATTCTGCCTTTGTTGATGACGGCTACCTCATTGGTTCAGACCTGGCTGAACCCGACACCACCCGACCCGATGCAAGCCAAGTTGATGTGGTTCATGCCACTTGCCTTCAGTGTGATGTTTTTCTTTTTCCCTGCGGGCTTGGTGTTGTACTGGTTATCCAACAATATTTTGTCGATCGCCCAACAGTGGATGATCAACAAACAACTTGGCATCAAACACTGACCCGACACGGCAAGCCTCGGGTGTTCCGAAATGCTGTTTGAGCGCGACGACCCCATCATTGCCATTGCCTCCCCGCCAGGCCGCGGCGCGGTGGGCGTGGTTCGTTTAAGCGGCAAACAACTTTGGCCCTTGGTCCGACAGCTTGCCAAGCGCGAACTGCAACCGCGCCAGTCTCACTTGGTCAGCATTCGGGATGCGCAAGGCGACACCATCGACCAAGTGCTGGCGGTTTTTTTCCCGGCGCCCCACAGCTATACAGGGGAGGATGTGTTGGAGCTCCAAGGCCACGGCGGCCCGGTGGTGTTGAACATGCTGGTGTCGCATTGCTTGTGGCTGGCCAAACAAACAGAGTCCACCCATCATGCACTGCTGCCAAATTTGCGCATGGCACGGCCGGGTGAATTCACAGAGCGCGCATTTTTAAACAACAAACTCGATTTGGCGCAAGCCGAAGCCGTGGCTGATTTGATCGATGCACACACCCAGGCCGCGGTTCGCAGTGCGGGCCGATCCCTTGAGGGAGAGTTCTCCAGACGCGTAGACGAGATCGCGCAGGCCTTGGTCCATGTCCGTATGCAAATCGAAGCATGTTTGGATTTTCCAGAAGAAGATTTGGACTTCATTGAGCAAATGCAAGTTCAGCAACAACTGCAGCACTTGCAAGACAAGCTGTCGGATTTGCTGGCGCAGGCACAGCAAGGGCGCTTGTTGCGTGACGGATTAAAACTGGTGATTGCGGGGCAACCCAACGCAGGAAAAAGCTCGCTGCTGAATGCACTGGCGGGAGCGGACGTGGCCATTGTCACGCCGGTGGCTGGCACCACGCGCGATGTCTTGACGCAAACCATCCATATCGAAGGTGTGCCCATCCATGTGCTTGACACCGCAGGTTTGCGAGACGAGGCTGACGCCGACGAGGTCGAACGCATTGGCATGACACGCGCATGGTCGCAAATAGAACAAGCGGATCTGGTGGTGTTACTCGACGATTTGGGCCGCCGTCAAGATGCGCACTACACCGAAGCACAAAACCGCTTGCGCGAAAAAATCGAACGCACGCGCACCGCACATACGGTGTTGCTGACCGTGCACAACAAAATCGATATGGTTGAGACCGCCCCGGATGGCGCGCTTTGCATATCTGCAAAAAACGGAAACGGCATGGCAGCGCTGCGCGAACAACTGCTGTCACTCGCAGGATGGCAAGCTGGATTGAATGAAGGTGTATTCACTGCCCGTACCCGCCATGTAGAAGCGCTTGGACTGACCATGGAGCACGTGGCGCAAACCTTGGCATTGCTCAGCCACACAGCCCCTGCGTTGGATATATTGGCCGAAGAATGCCGCCTGGCCCACCAAGCCCTATCGGCACTCACGGGCAAATTCACACCAGACGACTTGCTGGGTGAAATATTCAGCCGATTTTGCATTGGCAAATGAGCAGCAAAAGCGATTCTGACGCAACGCATAATAGACAAACCATGACGATAAAACAGTCTGTTCAAACCCCCCATATTCTTGCGCTGGCCCGGCAAACCTTGACCATTGAAGCGCAAGCCATCGAAGGTGTGCGAGAAAATCTTGGCGATACGTTTGTACAAGCGGTGCAAGCCATTCTTTCGGTAAAGGGCCGCGTCGTGGTCATGGGCATGGGCAAAAGCGGTCACATCGGTCGCAAAATGGCCGCTACATTTGCTTCCACCGGAACCCCTGCATTTTTTGTGCATCCCGCCGAGGCCAGCCATGGCGATTTAGGCATGGTCATGCGCGACGATTTGGTCATCGCCTTGTCCAACAGCGGCGAAAGCGAAGAGTTGTCGGCCATCCTGCCATTGATCAAACGCCAAGGGGTGATGCTGGTGGCCATCACCGGCAATACACAATCCACCCTGGCCCAATATGCCAGTTGTGTGTTGGACAGCAGCGTTGAAAGAGAAGCCTGCCCTATGAATTTGGCACCTACCGCCAGCACCACCGCGCAATTGGCCTTGGGAGATGCGCTCGCTGTGGCTGTGCTGGATGCCAGAGGATTCAAACCCGATGATTTCGCCCGCTCGCATCCCGGCGGCAGTTTGGGCAGAAGGCTGCTGACCCACTTGAATGATGTGATGCGAACCGGCGACAACATCCCCATGGTGGTTGCAGATGCGGGCTTGACGCAGTTGATGCGCGAAATGTCGCAAAAGGGTTTGGGTGCTACCGCCGTGGTGGATGCAAAGCGGCACGTGTTGGGCATATTCACCGACGGTGATTTACGGCGCTTGGTTGAAAAAGGCATTGATTTGCGTGAACTGCGTGCGGCAGATGTGATGCACCCGAACCCAACCACGCTGGCAGACACTGCGCTGGCCGCAGAAGCCGCCGACCTGATGGAACAAAAACGCATCACCAGTGTGTTGGTGGTGAATGCCCAGCAACAGTTGTGTGGTGTTGTGAACAGCAACGACTTGATGCGTGCCAAAGTGATTTGACCATGCACACCGATCCTCGATTCAACGAGTCACTGCTGCTTCGCGCACAGCACGTCAAAGTGTTTTTTTTGGATGTAGACGGGGTGTTAACCGACGGCAGCTTATTTATAAGCAGCGAAGGAGAAACATTCAAACGCTTTCACACATTGGATGGCCATGGTTTGAAAATGCTTCAAGCTGGTGGCGTGCAACCGGTGGTCATCACGGGCCGCGACAGCCTGGCGCTGAAAAAGCGCTTGAACGAGTTGGGTTTGCACACGGCCTTCTATGGTATCGAAGACAAAGGGAAGGTAGCGCAAACATGTTTACAAGACATGGGGCTGAGCTGGTCACAAGCCGCAGCCATGGGGGACGACTGGCCCGACTTGCCTATGTTGTTGCCTGCGGCCTTGTCGATGGCTCCGCCGCAAGCGCATGTGGAAGTCTTGTCCAGAGTGCACCATGTGTGCACTGCAGGGTCTGGCGCAGGTTCCGTGAGAGAGGCCTGTGATTTGTTGCTGCATGCCACAGGCGCATACGAACGCTTATTAAAAACAGTGGCGCCATGAACAGCCTGCCGCGTCCACAGCCTGCCAGCACCATCCACCTGGGAAGGCGCATGTATCAGCTGTGGGACATTGCCCTGGCCTATATGCCATTGTTCATGTTGAGCTTGCTGCTGTTGTTATCGATATGGTTGGTGCGCAATGCGCCGACCAGCCCGCCACCGGAAGCGCCGCAACCACTTTCTCACACCCCAGACTATGAATTCACTCGCTTCACATTAAGAAGTTACGACATCAACGGCAAAATTTTGTCGGCCATGAAGGGCGAGAAGGCACAACATTTCCAAGACACCTTGAACACCTTGGTGCAATCCCCCGATGTCTGGATTTTTTCGGACAAGCGCTTAACCACGGCCACCGCCAAACAGGCATTGACCAATGAAGATGGCTCACAGGTGCAACTGATGGGTAGCGCGATGGTCAGGCGTGATGACAAGAACTCAGTTTCAAAAACCGAGCAAATCAACAGCGACTTCTTACACTTTTATGCAGACAGCGACACGTTGGTCACCCATTTGCCTGTCAGCATCATTCGCGGAGAAGACCTTTTCTTTGCGGACAGTTTGCGTGCGGACAATATCAGCCAAGTGTTGCAGTTGAAGGGCCGCGTCAAGGTCAAAATCGTTCCGATGCCATCGCCATGAAAAAAGGCCCCGAAGGGCCTTTCGCAAGTGTGAGCGCAGATCAGTATTCGTTGCGACCGCCGCCGCCGCCTTCGCGACGACCACCGCCGCCGCCGCCGTAGCCGCCGCCGCCTTCACGACGACCGCCACCACCACCGCCACCGTAACCGCCGCCGCCGCCACCACCGTAGCCGCCACCACCACCACCACCACCGTAACCGCCGCCGCCGCCACCACCATAGCCGCCACCACCACCACTACGGGGAGGGCGAGGCTCCATGGGGCGGGCTTCGTTCACCACCAAGCTGCGACCACCAAGTGGTTGGCCATTCATGCCGCTGATGGCTGCTTGCGCCTCCGCATCAGACGCCATCTCTACAAAGCCGAAGCCTTTGGAGCGACCGGTGTCGCGCTCCATCATGACCTTGGCGCTTGTGACGCTACCAAATTGACCAAAAGATTGTTCCAGATCGCCATCACGAACGGAATAAGGCAGATTGCCCACGTACAGTTTGTTGCCCATTCAGGGACTCCATAAAAACGAATAAAAAAGCGATGGAGTCCCGATTGCACCTGTCCACGAAAGCCAAGAAGCGAAACTAGCCGATCACCCGCACACTGTGTGTCCACCCCGTGGCTACACCAGTGAGAACCATTATGAAACAGAAAAGGATGAAAAAGCCAAGTATTTATGGCTGGTAAATGCGTGAAAACCCTAAAAACGACACTCATCACCAACTTGATTCCCTGTCCGGGCTTGCGCTGATTTTATGAATACTCAAATCAGCGCCTTGGAATTCGTCTTCTTGGCTCAAGCGCAAACCCACAAAATGACGGATCAGCCCGTATAAGACCAGTGAAGACAGCAGCGCCCAGACCACGGCCAACAAAGTGCCGAGTGCCTGAGCCATCAGACTGACGCCGCCCAAGCCTCCCAATGACTGCTGCCCAAAGATGCCCGCAGCCAGTCCGCCCCAAGTGCCACACAAGCCATGCAAAGGCCACACACCCAACACATCGTCAATTTTCCAGCGGTTTTGCGTCAAGGTGAACATATAAACAAACAACGCGCCGGCGATGGCGCCGACCACCAAGGCGCCCATCGGATGCATCACATCAGAACCCGCGCAAACCGCGACCAGTCCTGCCAGCGGTCCATTGTGGACAAAGCCGGGGTCATTTTTGCCGAACCACAGCGCGGCCAATGTGCCGCCCACCATGGCCATCAAGGTATTGACCGCCACCAGTCCAGACACTTTGTCCAAGGTTTGCGCGCTCATGACATTGAAACCAAACCAGCCCACACACAATACCCATGCACCCAAGGCCAGAAATGGGATGCTCGAAGGCGGGTGCGCTGAAATGGCACCATCTTTGCGGTACCGGTTGCTGCGCGCGCCCAACAAAATCACCGCAGGCAAAGCAATCCATCCGCCGACCGCATGAACCACCACCGAACCCGCGAAATCATGGAATTCAGCGCCCGCCGTCTCGGCCAACCAGGCTTGAAATCCAAAATGCTTATTCCAAGCAATGCCTTCAAAAAAAGGATAAATAAAACCGACGATAACCGCAGTTGCAAGCAGTTGAGGATAAAAACGCGCACGTTCAGCAATTCCTCCAGAAACGATGGCAGGAATAGCCGCTGCAAAAGTGAGCAAAAAGAAGAACTTGACCAAGTCGTAGCCATTGCGATCAGCCAAAACACTTGCAGAGACAAAAAACCCAGTGCCGTAAGCAACGCCGTAACCTACCAAAAAGTACACCACGGTGGACACGCTGAAATCGACCAAAATTTTGACCAAGGCATTGACTTGGTTTTTATGTCGGACCGTGCCAAGTTCTAAAAAGGCAAATCCGGCGTGCATGGCCAAAACCATGATGGCGCCGAGCAGAATGAACAAGGCGTCAGCGCCCTGTTTGAGTGCGTCCATGAGAACTCCTGGGGAAAAATGTTCTAAAAAAGTGCGTGAATTGCTAGAAAAAGGAAATGCACCAAAACTAAGCAAAAACCACACCGTACAGAAAAAAAGCGCCGAGACAGTGCAGGCGGCAAATCAGGGGATAAACAGGCGAAACGCTTGGATATACTGAGAGCCAGCGCCGATTTGCCACCGCTTGCGGGCGCTTTAACAAATTCAGCTAAACACGTCATGCCAAGCGCCTGCGTATTTAGCAAGGCCAACCATCACATGACATTTGCTGCGACACCTCTATCGATGAACTTTGACAGACCCTTGGCACTCAGGGGCGGCGGGGTATTGAACACGTACCAGTTGCAGTATGAAACCTATGGCCGTTTGAATGAAAAGCGCGATAACGCGGTGCTCATTTGCCATGCCCTGAATGCTTCGCACCACGTCGCTGGCTATTACGAGGGCCAAGCAAAAAGCACGGGCTGGTGGGACAACATGATCGGCCCCGGTAAGCCAGTGGACACCGATCGGTTTTTTGTGATTGGCGTCAACAACCCAGGCTCGTGTTTTGGCTCTACCGGCCCGATGCACACCCACCCGCAAACCCAGCAGGTGTATGGCGCAGACTTTCCGGTTGTCACCGTTGAAGATTGGGTAGATGCACAGGCCCGGTTATTGGATGACATGGGGATCACGCAACTGGCGGCCGTCATGGGCGGCAGTTTAGGCGGCATGCAGGCATTGAGTTGGAGCTTGCAATACCCCAACCGAGTACGCCATGCCGTGGTGATTGCCAGCGCACCAAATTTGAATGCAGAAAACATCGCATTTAACGAAGTGGCGCGCCGTGCGATCACCACCGACCCAGATTTTCATGGCGGGCATTTTTACGCGCACGGCGTTGTTCCGAAAAGAGGTCTGCGCATCGCACGCATGCTCGGGCACATCACCTATTTGAGCGATGATGTGATGAACACCAAATTTGGACGCGCACTGCAAAGCGGCGAGGTGTTCAAGTACAGCACCCAAGAAATAGAGTTTCAGATCGAAAGTTATTTGCGCTACCAAGGCGATAAATTCAGTGAGTATTTTGATGCCAATACTTATTTATTGATCACACGGGCCTTGGATTATTTTGATCCGGCTTCGCAACACCAAGGCAATTTAACCAAAGCCTTGGCACCTGCATGCGCCAAATTTTTATTGGTGAGCTTCACCACTGACTGGAGATTTGCCCCCGCACGCAGCAGAGAAATTGTGCAGGCATTGGTGGCCAACCAACGCGACGTCAGCTATGCCGAAATAGACGCGCCGCATGGACACGATGCATTTTTGATGGACGACCCGCGCTATCTCAAACTGGTGAGGTCTTACTTTGCAGGCATTCAAACCCAAACTGCGGAGGCGGCATGAGCAACCGCTGGATGATTGAAACCATAGCCGCCATGGTGCCTCAGGGCAGCCGCGTGCTCGACTTAGGATGCGGTGACGGCACCTTGCTCAGCCACTTACAACAACACCGTGGCTGCACCGGCTATGGCGTCGAAATTGATGACGCCAATGTCGCCGCCTGCGTAGAGCGCAGCGTCAATGTCATACAACTTAACTTGGACCAAGGTCTGCGGATGTTCGATGACCAAAGCTTTGACGTGGTCTTGCAAATCGACACCTTGCAACATTTGCGCAATGCGCAAACCATGCTGCTTGAAACCTTGCGTGTGGGGCGCATGGGCATCATCACATTCCCCAACTTTGCCCATTGGTTCAACCGCTGGAGCGTGTTGTTGGGGCGCATGCCAATCACACGAAAACTGCCTTACCAGTGGTATGACACACCCAATATTCGGGTGGGTACATTTGCTGATTTTGAAGCCATGGTGGATGAATTGCAATTGACCAAGCAACAAGCGTTCGGCTTGCAAGACCAAAACACCGTACGATGGTGGCCCAATCTCAGAGCAACCACTGCGGTTTTCCAACTCACGTCAGGCAGTAAATCACCCTTATGAGCAAGATTGCAGCACAGCACAGCTTTCACCACGAAATCACATACACCACCATAGACCACCACACCTTGGCCCGTTACGACTGGCCAGTGCCGACAGGCTCAGCCAAAGCGCTGGTTTTGTTGGTACATGGTTTGGGAGAACACATGGGCCGCTATCAACATGTGGCGTTTGCCTTGCAGCAAGCGGGATACAGGGTCATAGGCTATGACCATGTGGGACATGGTCTGTCAAGCGGCAAGCGCGGAGACACCGACACCCCCGACCAATTGACTGAACATTTGCAACACATGGCAAAAGAGGTGAAATCGCTGCATACAGGATTGCCCTTGGTGCTGTTAGGTCACAGCATGGGAGGCTTGGTGGTGCAGCGTGCCGCCGCGTCAGACCGATCGCTGGCCGATTCAGTCGTCATGAGCTCGCCGGCATTGGCGACATTTGCCAACGCCTTACAAAAATTATTGCTGGCTACCTTGCCGAAATGGCTGCCCCATTTGCGTGTCGACAACGGCTTGAAGCTGGAGGGACTCTCCCGAGACGCGCAGGTGGTGCGTGATTACAAACACGACCGCTTGGTGCACCGCTTGATTTCTGCGTCATTGGGCGCTTGGATTGTGCAAGAAGGCATCAAAGCCGTGCAACAGGCCGAACAATGGCAGGTGCCATCATTGTTGTTGTATGCGGGTCAAGACAAACTGGTCAATCCGCAAGGCAGTGCAGAGTTTTCAAAGCGGGCATCTGCAGAAGTTTTGCAGTCACATTGTTTCAATGTGATGTACCACGAGATATTCAACGATCCCGAAAAACAGGTGGTGTTACAAAAACTGGTCCATTGGTTGGACGCACGCTATGCAAGCGCTCACAGCAGCTGAGACAACACCACCAGCGGTGCGGTTTCCGAGCGCAATGTGTGCGCACCCAGTGACACAGGCGCAAACCCGTTGGCGATCGCCAAAGATTCTTCTTCCTCGCTTAAGCCGCCTTCGGGTCCGCTGAGAATGCAAACAGCAGCCGGTGTTGTGCGCGACAAATCACGCCAAGGCCGCGCTTGTGGTTGCAGCGAAAGCACAAACTGCTGCACATCCCCGGCGGGTTTGTGATGAGACCACCAAGCAGACCACGTCAGCGCAAGATCAATCTGCGGGACACGGTTTCTCCCCGATTGCGCACACGCCGATTGCGCGATGCCCAGCCAATGTTGCTGGCGCTTGAGCGCTCGTTCACCTTGCAGCTTCAACACGGTTCGTTGCGTCATCAGCGGTGTAATGCGTGACACGCCAAGCTCCGTGGCTTTTTCTACCAGCCAATCCATGCGTTCATTGGCGGGCATGCCAAGCACCAAATGGCTGCGGCACGCAAGGCTAGCAACATCAGGCAAAAAAGTGTGCACAAGCACTTGTACCTGTTGGCGGCCCATGTGCAGCACCTGCGCTGGGTAGCAGCCATCTTCACCGTTGAACAATTCCAGCCACATACCGGGCTGAAGCCGCAACACTTGCACATGCCGTGCGGCCTCGTCATCTAACAACAATTCAGTATCAGCCTGCAAAGGGTTGCGCACAAACACGCGAAGTTTCGCGCTCACAGGCGACCAAAAGAAAAAGCCACCGCAGACGAGGTGTCTTCGATCTGATCGATCAGCCGCAAAAGCGGGAACAACTCTCGGTAGCGTGATGCGGTGCTTCTCAAATAAGCGATGAACCTGGGCGTGTCGGCCAAGTATTTGGGCTTGCCATCGCGAATACCCAAGCGCGCAAAAATACCAGCCACTTTCAGGTGTCGCTGCAAGCCCATCCATTCCACCGCACGGTAAAACGCGCCAAAGTCCTGGTGCCAATCTTCAAAATCGAGCAAGCCTTGGCGGCGCGCCTTTTCCCAATAGCGCACCGTGACGTCCAAGCAAACATCTTCATCCCAACTGACAAATGCATCACGCATCAAGCTGGCAATGTCATAGGTGATCGGGCCGTACACCGCGTCTTGAAAATCCAGCACCCCTAAAACCGGAGATGCCTGTGAAGAGGAACTGACCATCAAATTGCGCGGCATGAAATCGCGGTGAACAAATACCTGAGGCGCTGCCAAATTGTGTGCGATGACCGCATCAAACACCGCGTGAAGGCGGTTTAATTGCTCATCATCTAAAAGCACTTGCTTGTGCTGTGCCACATACCATTGTGGAAACAGCATTAACTCGCGGCGCAACAACGCCTCGTCGTACACAGGCAATATGTCCGGGCGCGAGGCCTGTTGCAACTGCAGCAGTGCATCGGTGGCTTGCCCAAACAGCGAGTGGCGCATTGCCGGGTCTGCGGTCTCAAGCACCTGCATCATGGTGTGCGTGCCCAAATCGTCAAGCAGCATAAAGCCGTGAGCCTCGTCCCATTGCAACACCTGCGGAACACGCAAACCGGCTTGCCCAAACAACTTCGCGATCTGCACAAAGGCCGGGTTGTTTTCTTTGTCTGGCGGGGCATCCATCACTATGCAACTGCCAGTGCCCATGCGGGCGCGAAAATAGCGGCGAAAACTGGCATCCGCACTGGCAATGCCCACGCTGTCTGGCACCAAGCCGTGGCTGTTGGCCAACAACTTCAGCCACTGGTCAAAGGCAATTTCACGCGCCGCGTCGGGCCATCCGAGTGCGTGCACGGCCGCTGAAACAGAGGCGGGTGGGGTAGATTGGGGTGAAGGTGTGCTCATGGATAATCCAAATTCTACAAACTGCGCTTTTCCCTGCGTTTATTTCCCCTATGTGCCCGTGTCTTGCGATATCAAGGATTGTCCTGTGTCTGTCTGTCGTTGGACTCTCGCTGGGCATGTCCTATGCACAAACCGCCGCGCCACTGTTGCAGTCGGCAGAGGCCGAAGTGCTTTTGGACCTGGACAAGCCACCGGTCTGGGAGGACACACCGCACACCATCCGTTCGCCTGCCTTGAGCCTCAAACCCAGCAACGTATTCAACAGCAAACCCGGCGCGTCAGCGCAGCGCAAATCGCCAACCTATATTCAGGCGCAGAGCATAGACGGGCGCAGCGATTTAGATGTGCAAATGCAAGGTGGCGTCGAAATTCGTCGTGGCAGCCTGTTGATTCGTGCCGACCGTATCGATTACTACCAACCTAATGACCAAGTCCGCGCCACAGGCGGTGTGTATATCAACCGCGCCGGCAACCGTTATATGGGCAGCTTGCTAGATATGCAACTAGACGCCATGGACGGCTATTTGCTAGACCCCACTTTTTTCTTTTTGCGCGGCAATGGCGAAGGAAGCGCTCAAAAACTTCAATTTATCAATGACAAAAAAGCGGTGGCGACCCAGGCGCGTTTCACCACCTGCAAACGCAAACCTGGACCAGACTGGTTTCCGGATTGGTTCATGAAAGCCGACCAAATCAGTTTTGACCAAGATGCCAACCAAGCCGTGGCCACCCATGGCAGCTTGGTGTTTCAAGGCGTGCCAATCTTTTATGCGCCAAGCTTCAGTTTTCCGCTGAACAACGAGCGCAAATCGGGTTTCTTGCCGCCCACTTTTTCTCTGAACAATTTAGGTGGCGTCGAAATGAGTTTGCCGTATTACTGGAACATCGCGCCGAACCGCGACATGACGGTGACCACAACCCCGATGACGCAACGCGGTGTGTTGTTCAGTAACGAGTTCAGGTACCTTGAGCGCAAAGAACCGCAAATACCGCTCAAAGGAGTCGCCAGGTTTGACCTGATGCCTGTCGATAATTTGCGTGGCACCAGCCGTTGGGGCCTGTCTTACCAGCACACGGGCATACCTGATTCGGTCCGCCCCATCGCCTTTAACTTGAATGTCAACCGTGTGAGTGACAACAATTACTGGCAAGACTTCACCACCAACACCGCCAATCCCTTGGCTCAACGCGCTCTCAACAACACGGCGAGCGTGGCATGGGCCAACGGCAGAATCAGCTCCAGCGTCGCGGTTTCAAAATTGCAAACACTGCAAGGCACTGACGCCACCACTGCCATCGCGCCTTCCTATGACCGGTTGCCGCAGATCAATGTCAATTATTTGAACCAAGACTGGGGTGGATTTGATTGGTCGGTGAACAGCGAACTCACGCACTTCACCGTCGACCGTGCGTTTTATTGTGCTTTTTACCCGACCAGTGCGTATTGCTACCAACCCAACGGTTCGCGCTTGGTGGTCAATAACCAATTGAGCCGACCGTTTATCACGCCCTATGGCTACATAACCCCCAAAGTCTTGTTAAACACCAGACATTACCAATATGAAAAGGCCTACTATGGGACCTTTCAACAAAACACCGTGGGCAGTGATGCCTCATCGGTGGTGGTGCCCTCTTACAGCCTGGACACGGGCGCCATACTAGAGCGGCCCGTGTCTTTGTTTGGCCTGAATTGGAGCCAGACCTTAGAGCCGCGGGCTTTTTATGTCAAAACCGCCTACCGTTACCAAAGTGATTTGCCCAATTTTGACTCCGGCACCAATGATTACAACTTCGCTTCCGTGTTCACCGAGAACACGTTTTCGGGTCAAGACCGTATTTCCGATTCGCACACCTTGACCTTGGGCGCCACCTCGCGATTTATCAATCCCGACACCGGCGCAGAAGGTGCGCGGTTTGGCATTGCTCAGCGCTACCGCTTGAGCGACCAGAATGTGCAGCTCACGCCCACCACCAAGCCGCTGGAAAGCGGTAACAGCGACATTTTGGCGGGCGCCAGTGTGAATGTGACGCAGCGACTTTCTTTGGACACATTGGTGGACTACAGTGACCAGTACAAACGCTTGGAAAGGCAGTCGGTAGGGGCGCGTTACAACCCCAGTGGATACCGGGTTTTAAGCGCGGCCTACCGTTTCCAAAGAGAATCCTCTGAAGTGGTGGACATGAGTTGGCAGTGGCCGTTGAACGATTTGTGGCGCGATATGGGCATAGACCGGCAGCAAGGACAGGGCTTGGGCGGCGGTCGTCTCTACAGCATAGGCCGTTTCAATTACAGCTTGCTGGAAAAACGCTTGGTCGAATCCATGCTGGGCGTGGAATACGATGGCGGTTGCTGGGTCAGCCGTTTTGCTTTGCAGCGCACCCAATTGACCCTGAGCACATCAACCAGCAGCTTGATGTTCCAATTGGAATTCAATGATTTCTCACGATTGGGATTTGGCAACATGAATGCCGCCAGAGAAAATATTTCTCGCTACCAAAATCTTCGCGAACCATTTCAGTTCGCGCCCAGCCCTTTTGCCCAATATGATTGACCCCATGCGCATTTCCTCTCCTCTTCTCACGCTGGCGTTTTTTGTGTGGTGTTTCATGGCTGTCTCTGGCGTGGCTTTTTCACAGACGCTCAAGCCCACGGCGCCCAAGCCCGGCTCGGAACGTTTGAACTTAAAGCTGGCGCCTGCGCTACCAGCAATTGATCCCATGGACGATGATTTGCGTGCGCTTGATTTCATCGTTGCCGTGGTTGACAACGAGCCGATCACCAACCAGGAGGTCAACAACCTGGCCGCCATGGTGGATCCGGCGGCCAACAAATTGGGCCGTGAAAATTTATTGCGCGAAGCATTGGAAAACCTGATCAATGAATCGGCGCAATTGCAAGTGGCCAGGCAAAGCAATATGCAAATCTCCAACGCCGAGTTGCAGCAAGCGATTGAGAGCACGGCAAAGCGCAACCAAATCAACGTGCAAGAGATGCAGCAACGGCTGAACTCTCAAGGTATTTCTTGGGAGCGCTACCGCAACCAAATCAAACGCCAGATGCTGCTGCAACGGGTGCGTGAAAGAGAAGTCTCCAGCCGCATCAAAATCCAAGACCATGAGGTCGAGGCGTATTTACAAGAAAATAGCAAAGAAGCGGACACCAGCAAAGCAGACATTCACATTGCACACATTCTGATATCGGTGTCTGAAAAAGCATCACCAGACGAACTGACTTTGGCGATGAGCAAGGCTGAAGAGGCATTGCGCTTGGCCAAGTCGGGTGAGGACTTTGGCAAACTGGCGGCCAAATTCTCACAAGCACCCGATCGTGCCAATGGCGGACAACTCGGCTTGCGCAGCCCAGACCGTTACCCCGCCTTGTTTGTGGATGCCGTCATGCCGCTGCCAGTAGGCGGACTGGCCGGGCCGATCCGCTCTGGCGCAGGTTTGCATGTGCTCAAACTATTGGAGCGCCAATCGCCCAATGCCTTGCCCTCTACGATCACGCAAACACGCGCCAGACACATTCTGCTCAGGCCGGGCAACCAACTCAGTCAAGATGCGGCCCGCGCCCAGTTGGCGGGTTTCAGAAAAGAGATTGAATCCGGCGCGGCCAAGTTTGAAGAGTTGGCAAAGCAACACTCACAAGATGCCAGCGCCACCCAAGGCGGCGACTTGGGCTGGGCCAACCCGGGCGCCATGGTGCCTGAGTTCGAAAAAGTCATGGATGTATTGCAACTGGGTGAAATCAGCGATCCCTTGGTGTCGCGCTTTGGGGTGCACTTGGTACAGGTATTGGAGCGTCGCGAAGAACCGCTGACCATCCGCGACAAGCAAGACATGGCGCGAAATATTCTGCGCGAGCGCAAGTTTGATGACACCATGAAAAACTGGGAACGAGAAATCCGCGGGCGCGCATATGTGGAATACCGTGATCCGCCGCAGTGATCGTTTAGCCCGGCCATGACACAACACCAAGCGCGCAAACGCTTTGGTCAGCATTTTCTGACAGACACCGCGGTCATTGAGCAAATTGTTCAGTCGATCGCCCCACACGCGGGCGAGGCCATGGTTGAAATCGGCCCCGGCTTGGCCGCCATGACACAACCGCTGGTTGAACGACTCGGGCATTTGCATGTGATCGAACTCGACCGCGACCTGGCCCGTCGTTTGCGCCTGCATCCCAGTTTGCAGGTCATTGAATCTGATGTGTTGAACGTCGATTTCACCGCATTGGCCGCCCGCCTAGCGGTGCCGCGCTTGCGGGTGGTGGGGAATTTGCCCTACAACATTTCCACGCCCATACTGTTTCATTTGCTTGACCATGTGTCGGCCGTGGCGGACCAGCATTTCATGCTGCAAAAGGAAGTGGTGCAGCGCATGGTTGCCGCACCCAGCACCGCGCACTATGGGCGCTTGAGTGTGATGTTGCAGTGGCGTTATGACATGGAGATGTTGATGCTCGTGGGGCCGCAAGCATTCGATCCGCCGCCGCGCGTCGACAGCGCCATTGTGCGCATGCTGCCTTTTTCTCAGGCCGCACAAGTCAACCAAGACTTACTTAGCGAATTGGTGCAGGTGGCTTTCAGCCAGCGGCGTAAATTGCTGCGCCACACCTTGGGCCGGTGGTTAGAGTCCAAAGGGTTTGACGGTTTGTTTGATGTGCAGCGCCGCGCCGAGGAGGTGCCCGTGGCCCAGTACCTGAGCCTTGCCCAACAACTCAGCCAGTCAATGGTGTCAAGCCAAGCCGAGTGACTGCAGCAGTTGTTCACGCATCAAGCGTTTCATCAATTTTCCATTGGCATTGCGCGGCAAGGCATCGCTCACAATGGTGTAGCTTTCAGGGACTTTTTCGCGCGACAAACGGCTGCTGCAAAACCCGCTCAATGCGTCTGCGTCAACGGGTTCACGCACACTGACAAAAGCATGCACGCGTTCACCTAACACCGCGCAGGGTTTGGCCACAATGGCGCATTCCACCACCGCAGGGTGTTGGTACAAGGTATTTTCTACTTCGATGCAATAAATTTTGTAGCCACCGCGGTTGAGCATGTCTTTTTTGCGGTCCAAGATGCGTACATAGCCTTGGGCATCAATGCTTCCCATGTCACCCGATTTCCAGAAGCCGTCGACGAATTCTTTGGCCGTGGCCTCGGGGTTGGTCCAATAACCGGCCACCACCATCGGACCTTTGATGCAGATCTCTCCCATGCTGCCGGCGGGTAATTCTTGGCCGTCGTCGTCGACCACTTTCATATCAGCACAGACCACCGCTTGCCCGACCGTGTCGTTATGCCGTTGAGTCATGCCCGGCGGCATGATGGTGGCGGGCGAGGTGGTTTCGGTGGCGCCATAGCAATTCATCAACACCAGTTGCGGTTGCGTTTGTGCCAGCGCCTCAATGCTGGCCACGGGCATGGGCGCACCGCCATAGGCACCTACCCGCCAGTGCTGCAAATCCGTCGCGCTGAAATCGGGTTGCAGCAGACACAGGTTGTACATCGCCGGCACCATCAAACTGTGTGTCATGTGTTCGCGTTGCGCCAGTTGTAAAAATTTAGGGGCTTTGAACACCGGCATGATCACCAGCTTGGCGGCGCAATGCAACATAGTGGCCACCAAAGCCACCAAGCCCGTGACATGGCTGAGCGGGACAGCGGCAATGCTCACATCATCCGGTCCCAAGCCCATGCCCGCTTGAAAATGCATGCATGAATGGACCATGCCCAAATGACTGAGCATGGCACCTTTGGGGCGACCCGTGGTGCCCGAGGTGTAGAGAATGACCGCCGTGTCTTCTTCACGAACGGGAACAACTTCGTCAAGCACATCAGCGCCACGCATTTCCGTCCAGGACAGTGAGCCGGGGCATGGCGCCACCGCTACACGCCAGCGCAAGCTGGGCATGTCTGACGCTGCGGGCAAGAGGTCTGACAACTCGGGCTCATGCACCAGCATGACTGCGGCGCAGTGTTCCAACATGTAGTGCAAGCCCGGGGCTTGTTCCCGAATACTCATCGGGACCGTGATGGCGCCCAGCCGCGTGGCCGCGAGCAGACACAGCACAAACTCGACGCGGTTGCCCAGCAGCAGGGCAATCCGGTCCCCGGCTTGCACACCCAGTGCGCGCCAAGCCGCGGCCAATTGGCCCACACGCTGGTTCAGTTGCGCATAGGTCAGACGCGTGTCTTCACACACCAAGGCCTCAGCCTGTGGGCGGCTGGCAACCGCGTTGGCCAGCAGCGCATGCAAACTGCGCGGCCTGTCGGCAAAGCAACGCAGCGTTCGGGGTGGCTGGAAATGCTGCTCCAGTTGTTGCGGCGGCCAATGCACCTGAAAGTCAGTCAAGGGTAGAGTTGTCACAAAAAAATGGACGGTAGTTGGTCTGACATGCGCATGCTTTTCAGGCGTTGAGCCGCAAGGCGATCGCGTTTTTGGTGGCGGGTAACTCGGCCGGTAGGTGGTAAGCCAGTTGCGTGAACAACACTTCATGCAACTTCAACTCTTCCACCCAAGCGGCCTTGTCGATGTGGGTCACGGTTTGGAATTGCGCAGGTGTGAAATCCAAACCTGTCCAGGTGATTTCCTCGTAGGCCGGGCTGATGCCAAACACGTTTTCACGACCTTTGGCGGAGCCCTCAATGCGGTCGATCATCCACTTCAGAACACGCATGTTTTCGCCGTAACCCGGCCAGACAAACTTGCCGTCGTCGCCTTTGCGGAACCAGTTGACGCAGAAAATCGCAGGCAAGGTCGCGCCCGTGTTTTTGAGTGTGTCGCCCATGTTCAGCCAGTGCTGGAAATAGTCGCTCATGTTGTAGCCCATGAACGGCAGCATGGCGAACGGGTCGCGTCGCACCACGCCTTGTTGACCGGCGGCGGCGGCGGTGGTTTCCGAGCCCATGGTGGCCGCCATGTACACGCCTTCGGTCCAGTTACGCGCTTGCGTGACCAATGGCACGGTGGTGGAACGGCGTCCGCCAAAAATGAACGCATCAATTTTCACGCCGTGTGCGTCGTCCCAGGCGCTGTCGAGCGCCGGGTTGTTGGTCGCGGCCACAGTGAACCGCGCGTTCGGGTGCGCGGCTTTGGCGCCGGTTTCTTTGGCAATCGCAGGTGTCCAGTCTTTGCCCTGCCAATCGATCAGGTGATCCGGCATGTGTCCGGTGTCTTTTTCCATGCCTTCCCACCAAACGTCGCCGTCGTCGGTCAAAGCCACATTGGTGAAGATGACGTTTTTATCCAGGCTGGCCATGCAATTGGGGTTGGTGTGGAAATTGGTACCGGGCGCGACGCCGAAGTAACCGGCCTCGGGGTTGATGGCGCGCAATTCGCCATTGCTGCTGGGCTTGATCCAGGCGATGTCGTCGCCGATGGTGGTGACCTTCCAGCCGTCGAAACCGGCGGGCGGCACCAGCATGGAGAAATTGGTCTTGCCGCAAGCGCTGGGGAAGGCCGCTGCCACATGGAATTTTTTGCCTTGCGGGTTGGTCAGGCCCAGGATGAGCATGTGCTCGGCCAGCCAGCCCTGGTCGCGTCCCATGTTGGAAGCGATGCGCAGCGCAAAACATTTTTTGCCCAGCAAAGCATTGCCGCCGTAGCCCGATCCGTAAGACCAGATTTCGCGGGTTTGCGGGTAATGCACGATGTACTTGGTGCTGTTGCAGGGCCAGGGCACGTCTTTTTGCCCGGCGGCCAACGGCGCACCGACGGTGTGAACGCAAGGTACAAAGTCACCATCTTCACCCAGCACATCGAACACCGCTTTGCCCATGCGGGTCATGATGCGCTGGTTCACCGCCACGTAAGCGCTGTCAGACAATTCGATACCGATGTGGGCGATGGGCGAGCCCAGCGGGCCCATGCTGAACGGCACCACATACATGGTGCGCCCTTTCATGCACCCGTCAAACAAAGGCTGCAAAGTGTCGCGCATTTCGGCGGGGGCCATCCAGTTATTGGTCGGACCGGCGTCTTCTTTTTTCTCGGAACAAATATAGGTGCGGTCTTCTACCCGTGCCACGTCGCTGGGGTCGGAGCAGGCCAAAAAGGAATTGGGGCGTTTGGCCGGGTTGAGCTTTTTGAACGTACCGGCGTCGACCAATTGCTGGCACAGGCGCTGGTACTCTTCTTCACTGCCGTCACACCAATAGACCTGGTCGGGTTTGCACAAGGCGACCATTTCATTGACCCAGGCAATGAGCCGGGGGTGCTTGACATAAGCGGGTGAATTCATCTGACACTCCTCATTCAAAAAATTAAGGTCAGTACCTTTGGAAAAGGCACTGACCTCAATCCTTTGAAGCGGTCCGTGTCACAGGCAGCAAGGCATTCTAAAAATCCAGGGCGAGCGCGCCGGTCATCTGTGTAACAACAGCAACTGCAAGCTGCACATTAATTCTGTCGCTGAAAGTCAAAAAACGCCCGCAGGGCGTTTTGACCAAAAGAATGCTGTCACTTGGCCGCCCGCAAGGCGGTCAGGCCATGAATATCGCAATGAATGCCAGCATGAAAATCAAGACAGCACCGCCAATAGGCAACACGAAGTGCATCAAGGGAACTATGGACTCTACAACGTCTTCTTCAGGTTGCGGGGCCGGGGAATGGTCGGACATGGTGGCTTCCTTGGGTTCAAAAATTGAAGGCCATTCTAAGACACCCATGCTGACCACAAACTGTCTGTGAGAATACGGGTTTTGTTGCGCCGCCTGTCGAAGCTGGCAGTGCATTTTCCTTTTCTCTAGGCCACCTTATGCGCGTTCTTGCACCTCAGCCATTCACCCGCGGCCAGGCCTTGCCTGGTATTTTGAACACGCGCATCGCCATTTTGGACGGCGCCATGGGCACCATGATCCAGCGCTTTAAATTGACCGAGGCACAGTACCGGGGTGAGGGCGGAGCGAACGAAATGTATGCGCGTTTTCGTGAGTTTCCAAGAGACATCAAAGGCAACAACGAATTGCTCAGCCTGACCCGACCGGACATCATTCGCGATATCCATGAAGGCTATCTGGCCGCCGGGGCAGATTTGATCGAGACCAATACCTTTGGCGCGACCACCATCGCCCAGGCAGATTACGACATGGCCGATCTGGCTGATGAAATGAACCTGGCCTCGGCGCGCATTGCCCGCGCCGCCTGCGACAAATATTCCACCCCAGACAAGCCGCGTTTTGCCGCGGGGGCGCTCGGGCCCACGCCGAAAACCGCCAGCATCAGCCCGGACGTGAACGACCCCGGCGCGCGCAATATCCATTTTGAAGCCTTGCGTGTGGCTTACCTGGCGCAAGTCAGGGCCTTGGTTGAAGGCGGTGTGGACCTGCTCTTGCTAGAGACTATTTTTGATACGCTCAATGCCAAAGCCGCGTTGTTTGCGATTGACGAGTATTTCGAAGAAAGCGGCGAGCGTTTGCCATTGATCATCAGCGGAACCGTGACGGACGCGTCGGGCCGGATTTTGAGCGGTCAAACCGTGACTGCGTTTTGGCACAGTGTGCGCCACGCCAATCCCTTGGCGATTGGCCTCAACTGTGCGCTGGGTGCGGCGCTGATGCGCCCGTATATCCAAGAGCTGGCCAAGGTGGCCGGTGACACCTTCATCAGTTGCTACCCGAACGCCGGTTTGCCCAATCCGATGAGCGATACCGGTTTTGATGAAACGCCTGAAGTCACCAGCCGCTTGTTGCATGAATTCGCGGCAGAGGGCTTGGTCAATATTGTCGGCGGCTGTTGCGGTACCACACCGCAACATATCCAGGCCATTGGTGACGCGGTCACACCTTTGCGTCCGCGCGGCATTCACCGCGCCGTGTTTCCACAGGCGGCTTAAGCGTCCAAGTTCAGCGCTATGGTTTTGCCCAGTTCTACGCCCCATTGGTCATAGGCATTGATGCCCCAGATGGCCGCTTGGCAAAACACCTTGTGTTCGTAAAGCGCGATCAAGGCGCCGAGGTTGTAGGGGGTCAGGCTGTCCATCCACAAGCTGCTGCTGGGGATATTGCCGGGGAAACTGCGGTGAGGGGCCAGCTGTTGAGCCTGCGCCAGAGACAAACCATCCGTCAGCAATTGCTGCACCGTGTCCTCGGGGGTTCTGCCCAATGCCAGCGCTTGGGCTTGCGCTTGCATATGGAGCAAGACCACGCGTTGGTGCTCAGCAGCCAAGGGCATGCCTGTGTGGCCCTGTCGCACACCGATAAAGTCCACTGGCACCAGGTGCTGGCCTTGGTGCAACAGCTGGAAATACGCATGTTGCCCATCATTGCCCAAACCGCCCCAGAGCACAGGCGCAGTGGCCACCGAACAAGCACTGCCGTCAATATGCACCCTTTTGCCGTTGGACTCCATGTCTTGCTGCTGCAAAAACCCCACCAATTTGCCAAGCGCCGAGTGATAAGGTGCCACATGGTGGGTGCTGGCGCCTAAAAAGTTGCGGTTCCAAATGCCGAACAAAGCCATGACCAGCGGCATGTTGTGTGCCGTTGGAGCATGCAGAAAATGCTGGTCCATGGCGTGTGCGCCTTGCAGCATTTGCAGATAAGCCTCGCGACCTATGGCTGCCGCCAAGGGCAAGCCGATGGCAGACCACAGCGAAAAACGACCGCCCACCCAATCCCAGACGCTGAAACAACACTCGCTGCTGATGCCATGCGATTGCGCCAATTCGGGCTTGGCGGTCACTGCCGCCAAGTGCAGGTGCAAGTCGGCCGGTGGGCAACCCGCGTCTAACAGCCAACGCCGCGCGGACGCGAACAA
>CAMDXA010000012.1 GCA_945878065.1 Bordetella parapertussis
CTGTAACCGGAAAAAAGCCGCTGCCCCTGTTTCGGGCGCCTGGCGGCAAGACCTCGGCCGGGCTGTTGGCCGCGGCCAAGTCATGCGGTTATGCCCATGTCGGTTGGGCGGCGGCCGGCTTTTTGGGCGACGAGCTCGCCAGCGACAAATTCAGCAACGCAGCTTTGCTGGCCAAAGCCTTGCGTGATATCCGCAGTGGCGACATCCTGATGGCCCACCTGGGCATCTGGTCGCGCCAAGACCCCTGGGCCCCAGCGGTGCTGGAGCCGCTGATTGTGGGCTTGAAGGCGCGAGGCTTTTGCTTTGCCACCCTGCGCGAGCACCCGGCCTACCGTGCCTGGGTGGCGACGGGCGGCTGAACCGCGCGGGATGAACATGGACGGTTTGGCAGACATTTTTTCAAACCTGCAGGGCCTGCTGTTTGAGCAGGTGCTGCAGCCGGTGATGTTCGCCATCGGTCTGGGGCATCTGTTGCCAGACGGCTTCAATGCCACGGGCTGGCTGCTGGTGGGCCTGTTGCAGCTGCTGGTCATGGTGGCGGTGATTGGTCCGCTGCAACGCTGGCGCCCGGTCGAGCCAATCACTGACCGTGCCACGGTACGCACCGATGTGCTCTACACACTGATCCACCGGCTCGGTTTGTTCCGGGTGGCACTGTTTTTTGCGGTGGACCCGCTGCTCAACGCACTGTTTGGCCAATGGCGGGTGGCGGGGCTGGCCACCTGGCACCTCGACGCCTTGTGGCCGGGGGTGACGGATCTGCCGCTGGTCAGCCTGCTGCTCTACCTGGTGGCGCTGGACGCACTTAACTACCTGATCCACCGTGGGCAGCACAGCCTGGGCTGGTGGTGGCAGCTGCACGCGCTGCACCACGCCCAACGCCAGATGACCCAGTGGAGCGACAACCGCAACCACCTGCTGGATGACCTGATTCGCGACGTGCTGGTGGTGCTGGTGGCCCAACTGATCGGCATTGCGCCCAGCCAGTATGTGGCGATTGTGGCGTTGACGCAGCTCAGCGAAAACCTGCAGCACGCCAACCTGCGCCTGTGGTTTGGCCGTTGGGGTGAGCGGCTGTGGGTCAGCCCGCGTTTTCACCGTATGCACCATGCGGTCGGCCTGGACGAGCGGCAAAACTGCAACTTTGGTGTGTTGCTGCCTTGGTGGGACATGCTGGTGGGCACCGCCAATTTTGAGCAGCGCTACCCCGCCACCGGGGTTTTGGACCAGTTGGAGCAGGGGCGCGACTATGGCCGCGGTTTCTGGTCGCAGCAATGGCTCGGTCTCAAGCGCCTGGCGGGTCGGGCCTGAGTTGGCGCACCCTTTTGGCGCGACAAGGGGTTATCCTCGGGCGATGAAGCTGTTGTTGAGTTCCTTTTGGCGCGCCGTGGCTTATTGCCTGCACCCTCGGGTCATCGCCCTGTCGTTTTTGCCCTTGTTGTTGATGGTGGGGCTGGCTTTGGGCCTGGGCTATTTGTATTGGGAGCCGGCGCTGGACTGGGTGCGTAGCCTGCTGGAGGCCTCGGCCTTCATCAACAGCGTCTGGGGCTGGCTGGATGGGCTGGGCATGGGCCGCATCAAAGTGGTGCTGGCGCCCCTGCTGGTGATCTTTGCGGTCACGCCGCTGATTGTGGTCCTGTCGCTGCTGGCAGTGGCCACGCTGATGACGCCGTCCTTAACCCGGCTGGTGGCCGAGCGGCGCTTTACCGATTTGGAGCGCAAAGGCGGCGGCTCCTGGTTCTACAGCCTGTTTTGGTCCTTGGGCTCGCTCCTGCTGGCCATCATCGTCATGCTCTTGTCACTGCCGTTTTGGCTGATCCCGCCGCTGATCCTGATCCTGCCACCGCTGGTGTGGGGCTGGCTGACCTACCGGGTGCTGGCCTTTGATGCCTTGGCGGGGCATGCCAGCGCGCAGGAACGGCGTGAGATCTTCCGGCGCCACCGGGGAGCGCTGCTGGGCATGGGCGTATTTTGTGGCTACCTCGGCGCTGCGCCCAGCGTGCTGTGGGCCTCAGGCGCGCTGTTTGCCGCCGCTTTTGTGGTGCTGGTGCCGTTGGCCATCTGGATCTACACCCTTGTCTTTGCGTTGTCGTCGCTGTGGTTCGCCCACTATTGCCTGGCCGTGCTGCAGGCTTTGCGTCAGGAGGCGGTGGCGGGTGCGGACGCAGGTGTGGTCGCAGCTAACAGTGCGCCGGTTCAGTCAGCGCCACCGCTCGTCCTGGCCGCTGACGCGTTAGCATTGCCCCATGAGTCATCCCCCAACCCACCCCAGACTTGAGTCAGCGCCCCGGATCGGCTTGATCATCGTCGGCGACGAGATCCTGTCCGGCAAGCGTGCCGACAAGCATTTGCCCAAGACCATCGAGCTGCTCAAGGCGCGCGGCCTAGCGCTGGATTACGCCGACTATGTCGGTGATGCGCCAGACCGCATTACCAGCACCCTGAGCCGCGCCTTTGCCTCGGGCGACCTGGTGTTCTCCTGTGGCGGCATCGGCGCCACCCCCGACGACCACACGCGCCAATGCGCAGCCAGGGCGTTGGGGTGCGATTTGGCGCTGCACCCGCAAGCCGAAGCCCTGATCCGCCAGCGCATGCAAGATGTGGCGCTGGAGCAGGGCCTGGTCTATGAACCCGACCGGCCGGACAACATTCACCGGCTCAACATGGGCACTTTCCCGGTGGGCGCCCAGATCATCCCCAACCCGTACAACAATATTCCTGGCTTCAGCTGCGGCAGTGTGTACTTTGTGCCTGGCTTTCCGGTCATGGCCTGGCCCATGATCGAGTGGGTGCTGGACACCCATCACCCGCACCTGTTCCGCACCGCCGCCTGGATCGAACAATCGGTGATCGTGTTTGGTGCCATGGAGGCCACCCTGACGCCCTTGATGGAGGCCTTGGAGCGAGATTTTGTGGGCGTCAAGGTGTTCAGCCTGCCCAGTGTGGACCATCCCCAGTACGGGCGCCACATTGAACTTGGTGTCAAGGGTGAGCCGGCCCTGGTCAGCCAAGCGTACCCGGCCCTGTTGGCGGGTTTGCGGCAGTTTGACGCCCAGCTTGGCCCTGAATTGGTGCAAAAATAAGTGCCATGATTTGGTGCGTCTGGACTTGCACCAATAAAGTGCAATCGACCGGTAAACAAATGTACTTAGCAGTTTGAGGCACCCGCATTCCCGCCTAAAGTCAAGGCAAAATACCGCACCGGGCCGATTTGCGCGCTGACGCGGCCTTGGCATAAAACCTGCATTCCCCCTTGCATCTACTTATCAACCACAACCCACCCAGGAGAATTTGATGGCCAAGACCGTCGCAGACGTCATGAAAATGGTGAAGGACAACGAAGTCAAGTTTGTTGACTTTCGTTTCACCGACACCCGTGGCAAGGAACAGCACGTGACTGTTCCGGTGTCCCATTTCGACGAAGACAAGTTCACCGCCGGTCACGCGTTTGACGGCTCATCGATTGCTGGCTGGAAAGGCATCGAAGCCTCGGACATGCAGCTCATGCCCGACCCCAACACCGCCAACGTGGACCCCTTCTTTGAAGAAACCACCCTGTTCATGCAGTGTGATGTGGTCGAGCCCAGCGACGGCAAATCGTATGACCGCGACCCGCGTTCCATCGCCAAGCGGGCTGAGGCCTACCTCAAGGCCTCCGGCATTGGCGACACCGCCTACTTTGGTCCCGAGCCCGAATTCTTCATTTTTGACGGCGTGCGTTGGAGCAACGAGCCTGGCAAGGTGTTTTTTGAGATCGACGAGTACGAGGCGCCCTGGAACTCCGGCTCCAAACTCGAAGGCGGCAACCGCGGCCACCGTCCCACCGTCAAGGGCGGTTATTTCCCGGTGCCTCCGGTTGACAGCACGCAAGACATGCGCGCTGAAATGTCGCTGATCCTCGAATCGCTCGGCATCCCGGTCGAGGTGTTCCACCACGAGGTGGCGGGCGCCGGCCAGAACGAAATCGGCACCCGCTTCAGCACGCTGGTGCAGCGCGCCGACTGGACGCAGGTGCTTAAGTACGTGGTCTGGAACGTGGCCAATGCCTATGGCAAGACCGCCACCTTCATGCCAAAGCCCTACGCTGGTGACAACGGCTCGGGCATGCACGTGCACCAGTCGATCTGGAAAGACGGCAAGAACCTGTTTGCCGGTGACGGCTATGCCGGCCTGAGCGATTTCGCCCTGTATTACATCGGCGGCATCATCAAGCACGCCCGTGCGCTCAACGCCATCACCAACCCCGGCACCAACAGCTACAAGCGTCTGGTGCCTGGTTTTGAGGCGCCGGTCAAGCTGGCCTACAGCTCGCGCAACCGCTCGGCCTCCATCCGCATTCCGTTTGTGGCCAACCCCAAGGGCCGCCGCATTGAGGCGCGTTTCCCCGATCCATCCGCCAACCCTTACCTGTGCTTCTCGGCGCTGATGATGGCTGGCCTGGACGGCGTGGAAAACAAGATCCACCCCGGCGAAGCCGCCACCAAGGACCTGTACCATCTGCCGCCCGAGGAAGATGCCAAGGTGCCAACCGTGTGCCACAGCCTGGACCAGGCGCTGGGTTATCTGAATGAAGACCGTGCTTTCCTGACCCGGGGCGGGGTCTTCACCGACTCCATGCTGGACGCCTATATTGAGCTCAAAATGACGGAGGTGACCCGCTTCCGCATGGCGCCCCATCCGGTTGAGTACGACATGTACTTCTCCCTGTGAGGACCGGCGGTGCTAAACCGCCAGACCACACTTGGTAACAAAAAAGGGACGGCTTTGGCCGTCCCTTTTTGTTGGCGCCGACGGCCCTGTCCCGGTTTCTGCAGGCATTTGTCGCATACTCCCACACCATGCAAGCTCTGATGATGCCTGGTCCCCGTATGAATATTGCCCTCTGGCTGGCCATGTGCGCCGCCGTTTTTTCTGGCCCCGGCCAGGCCCAGCAGGCCATCTACCGCTGCGGCAATGAGTACACCAACACGGTGTCCGACCCGGCCGCGCGCGGTTGCAAGCTGATCGAAGGCACCAATGTCACTGTGGTGCCAGCCGTACGCTTGCCGGCACCAGTTTCGGCGTCAAGAGCTGCCGCCACGACGGCGAGCACGGCCACACCGAGCCTGGCCGGGCAACGGGTCGACGCCAGTGAGCAACGGGCCCGGGATGCGGATGCGCGGCAGATCTTGAGCGCCGAGTTGAAAAAAGCCGAAGCCCGGCAGATCGAGTTACAGCGCGAGTACAACAATGGCGAGCCAGAACGTCGCAGCGACGAGACCCGCAACTACCAAAAATACCTGGACCGTGTGGCCGAGATCAAGGCGAACCTGGCCCGTAACGACAGCGACATGGCCAGCATTCGGCGTGAACTGGCCCGCCAACCCGGCGCACCTGCCGCCTCCGCCGGAAAGTAGCCCACGTGGAACCAGCGCTCGCCACCAGCAGCGCCGCCGCCGCATCGGCGGGACGATTCCAGGCCTTTGACCTGCTGGCCACGTTGGTGGCCGTGGTACGGAGCAACGGTACCTTGCTGTTTGCCAACGCGGTGCTGGAAGATGCTCTGGGCGTCTCCCGCCGCACGCTGCTGGGGGCCTCATTGCCCGACAGCTTCACCGAACCCCTGCCGCTGCGCCAAGCCCTGGCCGGCGCGGGCAGCAATGAGTTTGCGGCTCTGCGCTATGACGCCTGGCTCAAGCGCTTGAATCGCGAGCCACTGCCTGTGCATGTGATCGTGGCCCAGTCGGAAGGCGCGGATGAGTTCATCGTCGAGCTGCTACCCCTGGAGCAGCAGGCCCGCAAGGACCGGGAGGAGCGCCTGGCGGAGCAGTCCCAGGCCAACAAAGAGCTGATTCGCAACCTGGCGCATGAGATCAAAAATCCGCTCGGCGGCATTCGCGGTGCGGCGCAGTTGCTGGAGATGGAGATCGAGTCACGCGAGCTCATTGAATACACCCAGGTCATCATCCACGAAGCCGACCGATTGCAGACCCTGGTGGACCGCCTGCTGGCGCCGCACCGCCGGCCCCACATGGTGGGGGACGTCAATATCCACGAGGTTTGCGAGCGCGTGCGTTCGCTGATTCTGGCTGAGTTTCCGCGAGGGCTGAAGGTGGTCCGTGACTACGACACCTCGATCCCGGAGTTTCGCGGCGACTTTGAGCAGCTGATTCAGACCCTGCTCAATATTGCACACAACGCCTGTGAGGCCCTGAGCGAGCAGATCGCCCACGGCCAGGCGGTCCTGACTTTTTGTACCCGCGTGGCGCGCCAGACGACCTTTGGCAAGCAGCGCTACCGGCTGGCACTGGAATTGCATGTGATTGACAACGGGCCTGGCGTCCCCGAATCGATCAAGGACCGCATTTTCTATCCGCTGGTGTCGGGCAGGGAAGGGGGGTCCGGGCTGGGGCTGACATTGGCACAAACCTTTGTTCAGCAGCACCATGGACTGATCGAGTGCGACAGCACGCCGGGCCGAACCGATTTCAAGATATTGATTCCGCTCCCCTGAAGCCTGACCTGAGGTGACACACGACATGAAGCCGATTTGGATCGTAGATGATGACCAGTCTATCCGCTTCGTTTTGGAGAAAGCGCTGCTGCGCGAGAGCCTGCCCACCCGCAGCTTCACCAACCCGCGCGACGTCATCACGGCGCTTAGCCTGGCCAACGAGGACACTGGGCCACAGGTGCTGGTGAGTGATATTCGCATGCCCGGTGGCTCTGGGCTCGACCTGTTGGAGCAGGTCAAAAAGAAATACCCGGGCCTGCCCGTCATCATCATGACCGCCTACTCAGACCTCGACAGCGCGGTTTCGGCCTTCCAGGGCGGTGCCTTTGAGTACCTGCCCAAACCCTTTGACCTGCCGAAGGCGGTCGAGCTGATTCGCCGGGCGGTCGAAGAGAGTCTGCGCGAGGAGGTGACTGAAGAGCGCATGGCCGATGCGCCCGAGATGCTGGGGCAGGCGCCGGCCATGCAGGATGTGTTTCGGGCCATTGGCCGCTTGAGCCAGAGCAACGTGACGGTAATGATCACCGGTGAGTCGGGCTCGGGCAAGGAACTGGTGGCGCGTGCGCTGCACAAGCACTCGCCGCGTGCCCACGGGCCGTTTGTGGCCATCAACACCGCGGCCATTCCGAAGGACCTGCTGGAGTCCGAGCTGTTTGGCCATGAGCGCGGCGCCTTCACCGGTGCACAGACCATGCGCCGCGGCCGCTTTGAGCAGGCCGACGGCGGTACCTTGTTTCTTGACGAAATCGGGGACATGCCGTTTGACCTGCAAACCCGCCTGCTGCGGGTCCTCAGCGACGGTCATTTCTACCGGGTGGGCGGTCATGGCGCGGTGAAAACCAATGTGCGGGTGATTGCCGCCACCCACCAAAACCTGGAGCAACGGGTGAAGGACGGCGCCTTCCGAGAGGATCTGTTTCATCGGCTCAACGTGATTCGCCTACGCCTGCCAGCGCTGCGCGAGCGGCGCGAGGACATCGCCATGCTGACGCGTCACTTTTTGCAGCAAAGCGCCGCCCAACTGGGGGTGGAGCCCAAGCGTATTTCAGAGGCTGCGCTCGGGTGGCTCGGTCATTTCAGTTTTCCCGGCAATGTGCGCCAGCTGGAGAACATTTGCCACTGGCTGACCGTGATGGCCCCAGCCCAGGTGGTCGAGCCCAAGGACTTGCCGCCTGAAGTTGGCGTGGCGGCGGGCAGCCCGCCCGTGCCAACCGCCGTGGCACCCGAGGCCGTGTCTGTTGCGCTGGCAGCGGCGCCAGAGATGGCGCTGCCGGCCGAGCCGCAGTTGCTGGCTGGGCATTCGGCCACAGTGCCTCAGCTTAGCGGCGACAGTTGGGAGCTTGGCCTGGAGGCCGATGCCACTGCGCTGCTGGCCAGCGAGCGGAACGACGTGTGGGATGAACTGAGCCGGCGTTTTGAGTCGCGCCTGATCCTGGCAGCACTGGCTGCCACCCGTGGGCGGCGTATCGAAGCGGCGCAAAAGCTGGGGATAGGCCGGAACACCATCACGCGCAAGATCCAGGAGCTGGGCCTGGAGTAGGCCGCTGCCCGGGGCGCTTGCCGCGCTAGGCCAGAACCCTTAAGCCAGGGCGATGTCTATCACCACAGGCGCGTGGTCGCTAGGCCGCTCGTTGCTGCGTGGTGTGCGGTCAACGCTGCAGCTGCGGACCAGGGGCTTAAGCGCCTCACTGACCAAAATATGGTCAATGCGCAGGCCTTGATTTCGCCGAAAGCCGAAGTTGCGGTAATCCCACCAGGAGTAGTTTTTGGGCGGTTGGGGGAACATCCGAACACCATCATGCAGACCCAGCGCCACCAATGCGCGCAGGTGGTAACGCTCTTCCTCGGTGCAGTGAATGGTGTCTTTGAGCCCGACCGGGTCCCACACATCGGCGTCGTCAAAGGTAATGTTGAAATCTCCCATCAGCACCAGTTGTGGGTGGGCCTGTAACTCGGCCCGCACCCAGTCGCGCAGGCCCTTGAGCCAGCTCATCTTGTACTCAAACTTGTCGCTGCCTGGCTCCTGGCCGTTCGGGAAATAGCCGCCAATGACGCGCACGCCAGCGACATCGGCGCTGATCACGCGCGCCATGTCGTCACTAAAGCCCGGGATGTTGCGCACCACGTTCAGCGCCGGTTCACGCGTCAGCAGCGCCACACCGTTATAAGTTTTCTGGCCGAAGCACTGCGCCTGGTAGCCGGCCTGCGCCAGCGCGACAAACGGAAATTTGTCGTCGGTCAGCTTGAGCTCTTGCAGCGCCAGCACATCGACCGGGTTGGCTTGCAGCCAGTCCAGCACCTGCGGCAGCCGCACCGTCAGGGATTTCACGTTCCAGGTGGCATGTTTCATTGGTTTGTGTATTCAATATAAAGCGACATGTTACTGGTCATGGCGACCCTTGGCGACGCACTTAGCGCCAAACCGGCAGCAGCATCGGCCATTATGATCAGCCGCTTGCACTGTATGAAATATCTGCGTTCAATACTTCGGCGCTGGCTTCACTTGGCAGAAATGCTCCTGTTGCGCTATGGCGCACAGCCGAGAACCATTTTTTTCCTTGCCGGCTTTTCGGCTTTGGACAGCTTCTTTCCCATGTTGCCCGCAGAAGCTTATGTGGTCGCCTTGGGCATCCTGCAGCCTAGAAAAGTCAAAGTCATCGTGCTGGTGTTCGCCATGGCTTCGGCTTTGAGCGCATGGCTGTTGGCCTTGGTGCTGGGTACGCTCAGCGCGTCCGCTGAAAGGCTGGGTTTGCAGCTGATGGGAGCGCAATGGGACCAAGCGCTGGCCATGGTGCATACCTGGGGGCCGGCCAGCATGGTATTTTTGGCAGCCTTCCCGGACTCACCGCGCACCTCTATCGCGGCACTCGCCTTGAGCGGCGTGGCGCCCCTGCTGATCGGCCTGATGGTGTTTCTGGGCAAGCTGATCTTCTATTCGGCGCTGCTGGGTTTGATGCATCACTTGCCATCGAGGCTGGGTCGGTGGCGCAACGCAGAGGCCACATGGAAAAGATGGTTGCAGCGCCGCGCGAGCCGCTTTGTGGCCTATTGCCGTCGCATCCGCTGGCTGGCGCGGCACCCGGATCAACGGTCTTCACCGTCATAAGGCGCATTTGAGGCGTGTTTAAGGTTTGGTGGCGTGTTCGACCTCTTTCTTCAGGTCAAGGTACTCTTCGCAAGAGGACAGGCAGAGTTTGCCGAGGATGGCCAGGTGTTCACGCGCCTTGTCCAACTGGCCAGACTGCACATAGGCAATACCAATGTACTCATGAGCACCGCGGTGCTTGGGGTCCAAGGTCAAAGCCTGTCGGTAGGCGGCGAATGACTCGTTGTACTTTCTCAAGTTTCGGTAGCTGTAGCCCAGCAGATTGAAACCGTCTGCATCTTGCGGATTTTGTTTGACGAAAATTTCAAATACCGCAGATGCTTCAGCCCAATCGTTCTTGGCAATCAGCGTCTTGCCCTGCACCAACATCGGATCTTCTGGATCGGCGGGGGTGATATCCCTGGCTTGCGCCAAGCAAACGTAACAGGAGAGGAAAAAAACAATGGCTATGCGTTTCACAAGGGTTCCTTCGTAGGGCTGCGGCTCAAGCCGCAGCCAGGGGGTCAATGTTCGGTTTGCGTCAACATCATGAGAAAATCCAGTGCATCGGCGGCCGGGACTGTGCACCGGCCGGAGATGCTACTGCAGCGGCTCATTCAGACTCGTGTCAACCCTGGCATTTCCCCTAAAACACTGACGTGATTCACCAAGTTGCTCCTGGCCATAGTGCCGCCGTCCAGTACCGTCCAGACATTGACGGTCTGCGGGCTCTGGCGGTAACCAGCGTTTTGTTGTTTCATGCATTTCCTGGCCTGGTCCCCGGCGGCTTTGTCGGCGTTGACATTTTTTTTGTCCTATCCGGCTATTTGATTTCTAGCCTGATCCTGCGCGAGCTGGCGGCTGGCCAATTTAGTCTTCGCCATTTTTATGCGCGGCGGGTCAGGCGAATTTTCCCGGCGTTGTGCCTGGTCATGACCGTCAGTCTGGGCTACGGCTGGCTGGTTCTGACGTCGGTGGAGTACGAGCAGTTGGGGCGGCACGTGGCCAGTGGCGCCGCATTTCTGGCCAACTTTATGTTTTGGCGAGAGGCCGGTTATTTTGACAATGCGGCCGACACCAAGCCCATGTTGCACCTGTGGTCGCTCAGCATCGAAGAGCAGTTTTATGTTTTTTGGCCGCTGGTGCTCCTGCTGGGCTGGCGCCGTCGTCTTAATCTTGCAGGCCTGCTCAGCCTGCTGATTGGCGCGTCATTGGCTTACAGCCTATGGCTGGCTGGGCGGGACATCGTCGCTGATTTTTACTCCCCGCTGTCACGGTTCTGGGAGCTTATGCTGGGCGGCCTGGTGGCTTATCTTGGCCGCACCGGTCGGCTTGAGTCCAAATTTTGGTCGCAATGGGCGGCATGGCTCGGGCTTATCTTGTTGATGGCAGCGCTGGCATTGACGCACCAAGGTCTGGCGTTTCCCGGGTACTGGGCCCTTTTGCCCACCGTCGGCACCGCCCTGGTGCTCGCTGCCGGCATGCAGGCTGACCTCAACCGAGTCATTCTGGCCAGCAAACCTATGGTCTGGGTTGGCTTGATCAGCTACCCGCTTTACCTGTGGCACTGGCCCCTGCTGTCGATGGCCAGAATTGTCGAGTCAGAGACGCCAGGCGCCGTGACGCGCGCGGTCTTGTTGGCGCTGAGCGTTGGGCTGGCATGGTTGACCTACCGGTTTGTGGAGAGGCCGATTCGATCGGGCCAACCTGGCAAGTGGGCTGTTCCCCTGCTTGGGCTGTGGATGGTGATTCTCTTCATTGCGGGGCACAACATCAACAGGCAACATGGTTTTCAGTTTCGCCATCATGATTTGCTCAACGCCGACCCGGCCACCATGGTCATCGGTGCCGACCGGGACAAATTAAAACGAGCCTGTTTGCTGAGTCCCGAACAGCAATCTGGTGTGGATTGGTGTTGGAGCGATGGACGCACAAATCCCAGTTACATGGTGTTGGGCGACAGCAAGGGAGATGCCCTGTTTTACGGCCTGGTGCGAGAGGCACCACCTGACCTTGGCGGGTTCATGGTGGGCCCCGTCGCGCTGTTGAATGAACCTTCAACGCCGATCAACCAAGCCGTCTACAGGGCCATTGATGCCCATCCCGAATTGAAAACCATTGTCTTGGTCAACGCCTTGCGTGGCATGTTCACACTCAGCCCGGAGACTGGCTTTGTGCTTGGGGCGGTCACGCCAGCGCAGGTGGATGACAAAGTAGCCCGTTACACACAGGTCATTTCCAAATGGCTGGCGTCGGGTCGGCGCGTGGTCTTCGTTAAAGACAACCCGACCTTGCCGGATCCGGACAGCTGTATTGGGGGTGGCATGACCCGCAGTGCAGTCATGAATCAACTTTTTTTTCGCAAGGAAAATCCGCGCTGCCAATTGAAATACAGCGATCACCTGGCGGGAACGCTGCCCTACCAGCAGTTTGTTGAAAAACTGAAACTGGCCACCCCCAGCTTGCAGGTGTTCGACCCGTTGCCCCTGCTGTGCGACATTCCAGCCAATCTGTGCGGCGTTGCCCATGAGCGCCAGTTTCTCTACAGCTACGGTGACCATATTTCGGATTACGCCAGTTCACGTATTGCCCGCACTATCCTGGCCAAAGATTTAAGGTTTTAGCCCTCTAGCCCTTGTCGCGCCTCAATAGTTTGCTATCAAAATTGATTTTTTGCCCGCGTGGGCAGTACGCTGCTTATGGACGTTTTTGGTAAGTGACAAAACTGAAGCTCATGCCGCCCACCGAGGTCTGCGGCAGGCGCGCCGTCTCGACCCAACTGGCGTCCAATTCGGGCGCATAGGCATCGCCTTCAAAAGTAGCATCGATTTCGGTCACATGCGCTGAAGCGGCCAGTGGCAGGGCCTGGGCGTACAGTTCTGCTCCGCCGATCACCCAGACATCGGGCTGGTCCAGGCACTGCTGCAGCGCTTCGGGCAGCGAGTGGGCGCGCAGCACGCCCTCGGCTTGCCAGTCGGGCTGGCGCGTCACCACGACATTGCGCCGGCCGGGCAGGGGGCGAAACCTTGGCGGCAGTGAATCCCAGGTTTTGCGGCCCATGATCACGGGGCAGCCCAGGGTGAGGCGCTTGAAATGCGCCAGGTCTTCCGGCAAATGCCAGGGCAGGGCGTTGTTGCGGCCGATCACGCCATTGGCGGCGCGGGCATAGATCAGGTGCAGAGCCATCAGCGGGCCGTCAAACCGCGACCGGCGCCTTGATGGCCGGGTGGCATTCGTAGCCCAGCACCTCAAAGTCGTCGAACTCGTAATCGAACAGGCTCTTTGGCCGGCGTTTGATGTGCAGCTTGGGGTAGGGCAGCGGCGGCCGCGACAGTTGCAACGCCACCTGTTCTGAGTGGTTGCTGTAGATGTGGCAATCACCGCCGGTCCAGACAAAGTCACCCACGTCCAGATCACACTGCTGCGCCACCATGTGCGTCAGCAGCGCATAGCTGGCGATGTTGAAGGGCACGCCCAGAAAGATGTCGGCGCTGCGCTGGTAAAGCTGGCAACTGAGCTTGGCTTTCTCGCCGGGGTTTTGCGGAGGAGCCACATAAAACTGGAAGAACGCATGGCAAGGCATGAGGGCCATTTGGTCCAGTTCGGCCACGTTCCAAGCGCTCACGATGATGCGGCGCGAGTTGGGGTTGTTTTTGAGCGTGTCCATGACCTGCTGAATCTGGTCGATGTGGCCACCGCCAGGCGTGGGCCAGCTGCGCCATTGCACGCCATAAACCGGGCCGAGTGAGCCATCTTCTCGGGCCCATTCATCCCAGATGGTGCAGCCACGCTCTTGCAGCCATTTCACATTGCTGTCGCCGCGCAAAAACCACAGCAGCTCCACGATGATGGCGCGCAAAAACACCTTTTTGGTGGTGACCAGCGGAAAGCCCTCGTTCAAATCGAAACGCATTTGGTGGCCAAACACGCTGCGCGTGCCGGTGCCGGTGCGGTCAGACTTCTCCACCCCATGCGTGTACACATGGCGCATGAAATCTTCGTAGGGCGTGGGGATAGGGAGGGGGCGGGACGGGCTCATGGGGGAGAGTTTAAGGGGCTTGCTTTTCGTTACTGCGAGGCCCGCAGGGCCGTGGCAGACTCAGCCCAATCATTTAAATGAGTATTTAGATGGTATTTAAATGAGATTTTTAATAATTTAAATAGAACTTATTAATATAATTTAATTCAATTTATTTGACAGGTGAACAGATGAACCATTGGCGAGCGGGGGCAAATCGAGTCAGGCCAACGACATTGAAACAGCGCAAGGGCTTGCGCGACAACTGAACTGTGCCGAGGGGCACATTCCTTTGACGCTGGATAGGGCGGCGTTAAAGTCAGTGGTTGAGCAGGTCATCCACTGACACAATCAAAGCTCATTCACGTTGCGAAGCACGGTCTGTATCACTTCTTTGCTGATGCGAAAGTCCGAGGAATGCAAACGCTCAAAGCAAGCCTTGGCAGATTCGATCAGCCCATGTCTTTTGGCAAAGCCGATCACGGCAGCCGTTCCCGCAACTTGTATTCCGAACTCATTCGCAATGGCTCTGCCTGCGCGTTCATCTATCAGCACGAGGGCTTGCCCGGCGGGTTGTGTCAAAGCCAGGCAAATGCAGTCGACTTCGCCCTGATCCAGGCTGAGCATATTTGGTGGCGGCGCTGGTATTTTTTTACGCCAAATACTGATGTGTTTACTTTCAATCGCCAGGGCTATTTCCGTTTCACCGCGTGCCCCGGTTCCAGGCAGCACTTCTCGCTGCACTGAAGGTGGAATCCACACTGTGCCGAACAAGGCGGGAAGCCAATCGAGTCCATCGACGATGGCAATCCCTATCAACGGGCTGGCATCGCTTATGACGTAGCGAGCCATTGGTCCAAAGTGTCCATGTCGCGCGTTGCTTCTTGGGCATCGTGTGTGATCACTGGAATGCCCAGTCTGGACACATGGGTGATGAAGTCGGCCGTGGGCATTTGCGCCATGCGTGCGCCCCGTGCCAGTGACAAACCGCCATCCCGAAACAAGGCAGTCGCCAATGCCGCACGTGCACCGGGCTCGGACAAAAGTTTTCCGGACTGCAGGCCGATCATCACCGCGTCCGGTTGGTCTCGGTTCATAACCACGACCAAGTCATTGCGCGCGCTGCGAAGTGCTTCACTCGGGTTGTTTTTCAGACTGGATACATTGACTGTTTGCATGGCGCAGGTTCTCCATATAGGAATAACACATAGGATTATTCCATAGGAAGTTGTTCTGGGAAGATGAAATGACTGCCTTTTCCGGTTTGACCCGCCACAAGTCCTTGTGTTTAAGTCAAGCGCAACAAATGCTGTTCTTCAGCGCCCGTCGCCCATTTCACTGAAATGCCCTGATCCAAGGTGACAAGACAAGCTTGCTGACGCACCGCGAGTGCCAGCAAGTAAGCATCCGTGATGTCCGCAGGGCGAAGCACTTGCTGCCAATCTATAGCGTTTGTATCCAAGGGGTTGATCTCGTCCGCCCAAAACACATGCATCGGGTGACGCATGGCTTGTTGCAATCCAGCCACCACGGCCTGCATCGGCAAACGGTTGGGGTAGCTGGGTTGCGACATGATGCGGACACAGCCGTTCAAGGTGATGGGGCAACTGGCCCAGCCTGCAGTGTGGATGGACAGCCATTGGCTGCACAAGCGATGGTGAACATGGTTGGCATCTAGCAGCGCAATCAACACACTGGTGTCCAGCAAGGCGCGCAGTTTCATTCGCCTATGTCGTCGCGTATGGCGCGCACCATGTCGCTGGTGACGATCTGCTGTCCGGAAGATGTCAGCGGTACAAAACCGTAAACCGCTTGTGGCTCCATGGCCAAAGACTTGGTGGCTATGGTTTGCGAGGGATCAGCCAAGCCCATTTGAATGGCGCGGCGCATGGTGTCGGAGATGATCCGCCCGGCCGTGGTTTGACCGGCTTTGGCCAAGGATTTGGCGGCGGCCAAAATATCTTCATCGAGGTCTAAAGTGGTACGCATGCTGGCATTGTATCTGATGCAAACGCATCAGCGCATCAACACCCGGCCCGGATTCATCAGGTTTTGCGGGTCCAAAGCCTGTTTGATGTTGCGCATCAGTTGCAGCGCCACCGGGTCTTTGTACTGCGGCAGGCTGTCAACTTTCAAGCGTCCAATGCCGTGTTCGGCGCTGACCGATCCGCCAAACGACATGACTGCCTCGTAAACCATGTCGTTCACCGCGGGTTCATGTGCTTTTAAAAATTCTGCGGCGTCCGCGCCTTCGGGGCATTGGATGTTGTAGTGCAAATTGCCGTCACCCAAATGCCCGAAATTCACCACGCGTATCCCGGGCAGTGCCTGCGCCAATGCCACATCGGTTTGCTTCACAAACTCGGCAATGGCAGACACCGGCAGTGAAATATCGTGTTTGATGTTCAAGCCTTCAGCGGCTTGCGCCGATGAAATGCTTTCGCGCACTTGCCAGAGTTCGCGCGACTGCGCCAGGCTTTGCGCGATGACCACGTCGCTGGCGACCTGCTTTTCAAGTGCGGCACCCAGCAGTTGCTCGAGCCGCTGTTCAGCATGCGCATCAGACTCGGTGTCGCTGAGTTCAAGCAACACGCAGTAGGGCGCGTCTTGCCACAGCGGCACTTGCAATGCATGGAAATGTCTGGCGACCAAGCCCAGTGCTGTTTGCGACATCATCTCAAAGCCGGTCAATCCCGCGCCGAGTTGTTGTTGAGCCATACCCAGCAAATCAATCGCCGCTTGCACGCTGGGAACCGCCGCCCAAGCGGTGCGTTGCGCCGCCGGTTTAGGAAACAGTTTCATGGTGGCTGCGGTGATGATGCCCAGCGTGCCTTCGCTGCCGATGAACAAATGCCGCAAGTCGTAGCCGGTGTTGTCTTTGCGCAAGCCATTTAAGCCCGCCCACACATCGCCTTGCGCGGTCACCACTTCCAGCCCCAGACAGAGGTCGCGCGTATTCCCGTAACGCAGCACTTGCGTGCCGCCCGCGTTGCTCGCCAAGTTACCACCCAGCGTGCAACTGCCTTCAGATGCGAGGCTCAGCGCAAACAAAAACCCGGCCTGTTCAGCGGTGTGTTGTACCTGTTGAAGAATGCAACCGGCTTCAGCGGTGAGGGTGGCGTTTGCCGGGTCGATCTGACGCACTTTGTTCATGCGTTGCAAATTGATCACCACTTCGCGACCAGAGGTGTCTGGCGTGGAGCCCATGACCAAGCCGGTGTTGCCGCCTTGCGGCACCATCGCCGTGCCAACCGCCGCGCATGCTTTGACCACGGCAGATACTTCGGCGGTTGTCCCAGGGCGCACCACGCACAATGCCTTTCCGTGTTCGCGGCCGCGCCAGTCGCGCTCGTACGCAGTCAAGCCATCACCTGTCAGCACGTTGACATCACCGCAGATCAGTCGCAAGCTGTCAATCAACTTGTTCATGGTTTGCTTGTGTCAACAGAACTTGGCGAATCAGTTGCGCTGTGTGATGTATCGATGGGCTGGCTTTGTGCGAGTTCCACTTGCTTGGCCAAAGCTGCGTGCTGCAAACGCCACCGCACATGCATGGCACTGGCTGCAAACAACACCAAACACAAACCCACCTCAATGGCTGCATACAAATTGCTGGGCCAGCGGTCACCACTCCAACGAATGACACCTTCAGCAAAATACAACCACACCACCAAGGTGACCCAGCGGTAGGTGTACATGCGGTTTTTTAACAAGCCGGCCAAGGGCAAACACAATGGCAAGGCTTTGAGCACCAACCAGGAACCGCCCGGTCGCAAGGGTGCCAACCACAGCTCCCAAGCCAGAGATAGAACAATCAGGCCGAGCAGACTGCCCACGGCCATGAAACGGGTGAGTCGGGCGTGTCGGTAAGCGGCGGAAGTGGGCGTCATATTCAATGGCATGATAGAGACCATGATTGTGTCGTATATCCAAAAACTATTGCGCCAGACGCGCGCTTTTCCCTGGCGCCAGACTTTGCAACGTTTGCGCCAACGGTTTGCCGAAGACCGTTTGGGACAATCCGCAGGTGCACTGACCTTCACCACAACGATTGCATTGGTACCGTTGATCACTGTGTCACTGGCAGTGGTCACAGCTTTCCCGTTGTTTGACAAATTTCAAAATGTCTTGCAGCGGTGGTTGATTGAAAGCCTGATACCCGACAGCATTTCTCGCCAAGTGCTGGGTTATCTCACACAATTCACCACCAAGGCCAGTCGGCTTGGTGTGGTTAGCTTTGCTGCACTGATGTTTTCTGCCTTGGCCTTGGTGTTCACCATCGACCGCAGTCTTAATGCGATTTGGCGTGTTAACAAGGTGCGTCCTTGGGGCCAACGGTTGCTGCTTTACTGGGCGGCATTGACCTTGGGCCCGGTGTTGGTGGCCGCTGGTTTGGTCACCATGGCGTCAGTGATTTTGTGGTCGGGCGGCTCGTTGCGCAGCCAAAGCCCAACCATGAAACTGGCATTAGACGCGCTCGAATTTCTGCTGTTGTGGGGCGGCATTTCTGCGCTGTACCGGTTTGTACCGAACACGCACGTGCCTTGGCGGCAAGTCTTAGGTGGCAGTTTGGGAACCACCTTGGTGCTGGAGATTGCGCGCAGTTTACTCACCTGGTATTTGGCCCGTATATCCACGTTTTCGTTGGTCTACGGCGCGTTTGCCACTGTGCCAATTTTGTTGGTGTGGATTTACATGACATGGGTGATCGTCTTGCTCGGGGCGGTGCTGGTGGCGAGTTGGCCGGGCTTACGCATGGGGCATGTGCGAGAGAGACAAGCCCCGGGAGCTTTTTTTCAGTTGGCGCTGGATACCTTGCGTGAACTCAAGCGCAAGCAAGCCGAAGGCGTGCACGGCGATGATTTGCAATCGTTGGCAGAACGCTTAGGGGCTGACCCCTTGCAAATGCAATTGGTGTTAGAGCAGTTGCAACAACTCGATTGGGTGGGATTGCTCGACGAAAACCAGCCGTCGTCCCCGCCGCGCTATGTGATTTTGGTGGACTGGCGCAGCACACGCGTGGCGCCCTTGATCAAACGAATGCTACTGGCGGACGAACCCGGCAGTGCTGCCGTGCACAAGCAATGGAACAACTGGCTTTTGGCCGACGTGCTTTAAGGCATGCTGCAGGGATGAGTTTTGTCAAAAGCTTTGTCAGGCAATGCGCAAAAATGCTTTCAACGCATCCAAGGTTTCATCCGGCGACTCGCTCATCTGATGGTGTCCATGTGGAATCATCACCACCTTCAAATCAATGCCGTTCTCCTTGGCGTGTTTGATCAAAGGCTGTGCGCCTTTGGGCGTGGTCATTTGATCGGCGTCGCCCAACACCATCAACACCGGACACTTCACCGCCGCCATGGCCTCTAGGCCTTGGCCGTAGCTGTTGCATGCGTTGAAGCCGGTGTAAAACAGATTCACGCTGGTGTTGCTGGCCAGCACGCGACGACCCAAGGCAAGGCTTGCACCAAACACCCAACTGCCCGCCCCGGATGGCGGCGCAAGTGTTGCGCGTGAAAACACATTCGTCATCTGCAAGGCCTTGGCTGGTGTGTCGCGAGACGTGTCCAGCAAAGCTTGCGAGACTTGCATGGGATAAGCGGTTCCGACCAAGGCCAAATGCGAAACACGTTCGCCGAGGTCAGCGGCGGCTTGCAAGCAAATCAGCGAGCCGAAACTGTGACCTGCCAATGCCGCGTGTTTGATGTCCAAGACATCCAACAAGCCTTTGACAAAGGCCGCGCCTTCTTGCACCGTGGCCGGTGGTGCACCTGCGCTTTTGCAATGACCGGGCAGGTCAATCGCCAATACGTTCCAGCCGTGGTGCGCCAGATAGCGGCTTTGCAGCAACCACACACTGTGGTCGCACAACACGCCGTGCACCAGCACGACCGTGGGTTGCGCGGGGTTGAAATCCTTGCCGCCGGTGTAGGCGTAACTGCGGTGGCCGTTCACATCGATATACATGGTGCGTTCCTTTAAGCGGCTTTTTCAGCGGCACGCAAGGCACGCTTTAAATCATCGATCAAATCGGCGGGGTCTTCCAAGCCGACAGACAAACGGATAGTGCCCGCGCCAATGCCTGCAGACGCGAGTGCTTCGTCGCTCATGCGGAAATGCGTGGTACTGGCCGGGTGAATCACCAGCGATTTGCTGTCACCCACATTCGCCAAATGGCTGAACAGCTTCAACGCTTCGATGAACGCACGTCCTTGCTCGCGCGTGCCTTTGATGTCAAAACTGAACACCGATCCTGCACCACGTGCACCGCCGCGCAACAATTTTTGCGCCAATGCATGGCTGGGGTGACTTTCCATCAAAGGGTGACCGACGCGTGAGACCAGCGGATGCGCCGCCAAAAACTCGACGATTTTTTCGGTGTTCGCCAGATGCCGTTCCATGCGCAAAGGCAGTGTTTCCATGCCTTGCAAAATCAACCAGGCCGAGTGCGGGCTGAGGCACGCGCCGAAATCTCGCAAGCCTTCGCGACGCGCACGCAGCAAAAATGCACCGACCGTGCTTTCCTCGGAAAACACCATGTTGTGAAAGCCTTCGTAGCGCTCAGTCAACTCGGGGAATTTGCCGCTCTTCTCCCAATCGAAAGAACCGCCGTCGACCACCACACCGCCAATGACCGTGCCGTGGCCGCTTAAAAATTTGGTGGCCGAGTGGTACAGCAGGTCCGCGCCCAGCGACAGCGGTTGCAGCAAATAAGGCGTGGACAGCGTCGCGTCCACCAGCAAAGGCACACCGTGTTCATGCGCAATCTGCGAGACCACGGGAATGTCCAGCACATCCAAGCCCGGGTTGCCCACGGTCTCGCCGAACAACAGCTTGGTGTTCGGGCGGATGGCGGCACGCCATGCGTCTATGTCATTGGGATGCACGAAAGTGGTTTCAATACCGAAGCGGCGCATGGTGTAGTGCAGCAGATTGTGCGAACCGCCATACAGGGCTGAACTGGCAACGATGTGCGAGCCCGCACCCATCAGCGTGGCCACGCTCAAATGCAACGCGGCCTGGCCGCTGGCGGTGGCAATCGCGCCTATGCCGCCCTCGAGTGCGGCAATGCGTTGCTCGAACACCGCAGTGGTCGGGTTGCTGATGCGGCTGTAGACATGACCGGCTCGCTCGAGGTTAAACAACGAGGCCGCTTGGTCCGAGGACTCGAACACAAACGACGTGGTCAAGTGAATCGGTACGGCGCGTGCGCCAGTGGCAGGGTCGGGCTGGCTGCCGGCATGCAGCGCCAGCGTGTCGAAATGGGGATCGGCGTATCCGGGCATGGAAACCTCAGGCTAGGGTGGAGGTGATGATTGTGGGGGAATATGAATCTTGCTTTGAAATTAAACAATTTAAATTTAAAAGATAAATATTAATCCTTAAATAAATTCAAGCGACCTGTTTTTTTCAGTGGCAGTTTCAGTAGACCGCATCATGGTTGCCCACATTCAAAGGAATAATTTTTTCATCTTGAATCAGCAACTCCAATGTGATGCGGTAGGACAGGTTGATGGAAACCGAGTGCACACCTTGCATTCGACCTGACAAACCATGCAGCCGAAGTGAGGGGTGGTCGATGGCGGCGATGCCTCGTGCTATCAGAGCTTCTCGCAATGATCAACATCCACCTCGCCCCCTGAACCTGCCCCTCATGGATAATCCCCCAGATGAGCGGAAACACCTTAGGTACCTTATTCACAGTCACCAATTTTGGTGAATCCCACGGCCCGGCCATTGGCTGCGTCATCGACGGCTGTCCGCCCGGTATGGCTTTGAGCGAGGCCGACATACAGCATGATCTGGATCGCCGCCGCCCAGGTACTAGCCGCCACGTCACCCAGCGCCAGGAACCCGATCAGGTGCAAATCCTGAGCGGCGTTTACCAAGGCGTGACCACCGGCGCACCCATCGCCCTGTTGATTCAAAACACCGACCAGCGCAGCCAAGACTACGGCGACATTTTGCAAACCTTCCGCCCCGGCCACGCCGATTACACCTATTTGCAAAAGTACGGCGTGCGTGACCCGCGCGGCGGCGGACGTTCTTCCGCGCGCTTGACCGCGCCCACGGTGGCCGCCGGTGCGGTTGCTAAAAAATGGTTGCTGGAGAAATACGGCACCAGGTTCAAAGGCTGCATGACGCAACTCGGTGAACACCCCATAGGTTTTGAAGACTGGTCGCATGTGCCGCACAACCCGTTTTATGCGCCGGTGGCTGATGTGTCGCATCTGGAAAGCTACATGGACAGTTTGCGCAAAGCAGGTGACTCCTGCGGCGCGCGTATCCGCGTGGTGGCGCAACACATGCCGGTCGGTTTGGGTCAGCCCATTTATGACCGATTGGACGCCGATATTGCATTTGCCATGATGGGCTTGAACGCGGTCAAGGGTGTGGAGATCGGTGCGGGCTTTGCCAGCGTCGCGCAGCGCGGTTCCACCCATGGCGACAGTCTCACGCCTGAAGGCTTTGTCGGTAATAACGCAGGCGGCGTATTGGGCGGCATCAGTACCGGCCAGGATTTGGAGGTCAGCATTGCCATCAAGCCGACCAGTTCCATCATGACACCGCGCGACACCATCAACAGCGACGGAACAGCCACACAAGTGCAAACCAAGGGCCGACACGACCCGTGCGTCGGCATACGCGCCACGCCGATTGCCGAGGCCTTGCTGGCGCTGGTGGTCATGGACCACGCCTTGCGTCACCGTGCCCAATGCGGCGATGTGGTCATGCCGCTGTCGCCGATCCCCGCCAAACGCAGCGATTGACCGCATGAACACTGTCTCAGCGCCGCGTGCCACGCGGCGTCAATTGGTGCCTTTTGCTGTCTTATCAGCGAGTTATTTCGCTCACATCGGTTTTTTCAATCCTTACTTGCCGTTGTGGCTCAAGCACCTTGGCTTGAGCTTGTGGATGATCGGCTTGCTCACCTCGATGCAAGCCTTTACCCGCGTCTTTGCCCCTTACATCTGGGGTTGGTTGAGCGACCGCAACGGTGCCCGCGTGCCACTGATGCGTTGGTGTGCTGGCATGGCTTTGTTGTTTTCCTTGGGCTTGTTGTTGCATCCATCGCCGTGGTGGTTGGCTGCGGTGTTGTTTGGTATGTTCATACACACCAGTGCCATGATGCCCATGAGCGAAGCAGCCATGGCGCATTTGGTCAGCCACATGGGAAGCTTGGATGTGCGCCGTTACGGTCGCATCCGTTTGTGGGGGTCAGTGGGTTTTTTGGTGACGGTGTTTGTCTCGGGTGCCTGGTTTGAATCCGAAGGGATGTCGGGTTTTCCGGTCTGGGCGGTATTGACTTTGGTGGCGATCAACATCAGTTGTTGGTGCTTGCCTGACCAGCGCGAAGCTGTCAGCCATGTGCAGGGCCAGGCGGGTTTTTGGCAAGTGTTGAACCAGTCGCACAGTCGCTGGTTTTTTGCAACCTTGTTTTTCCATGTGTTGTCGCATGTGTCGATCTACACCTTCTTTTCTTTGTATCTTGATGAATTGGGTTACGGCAAAGACATGATCGGTGTGCTGTGGGCCGTGTCCGTGGTGGTTGAAATCATTGGCTTCTTCACCCAAAGCAGATGGCTGCATTGGCTGAGTTTGCCGATGTGGTTGTGTGTATGTACCGGTGTGATGGTGTTGCGCATGGGCATGACTGCTTTTTATGCGCCGGTCTTGCCTGTGCTGCTATTGGCCCAATGCCTGCATGTATTTACCTTTGCGGTTCAACATACGGTCAGTATTGCTTGGCTGTCGCAGCATTTCCCGGGCAGGTTGCGCGGTCGGGGACAAGCCTTGTATGCCGTCATCGGCTATGGATTCACAGGGGTGGTGGGTGCCTTGGGTGGCGCTGCATTGAGCACCCACTTTGGCTTGCAACAGGTGTTTGTGTTTGCCATGCCAGCGGCGGTGCTTGCGTTGTTGTGTGCGATGAAATTGCAAGCGCTATCCAAGTTAACTGCTGTCACCGGCAAGACTGAATAACTTTCATTTTCAATACGGCTGACTTGTCGAGGGCTTAAATTTTTGTCACGCTTGATGCTTTGGCGGATGAAACATGCGTGGCCCTTTGATACTGATTGTTGAAGACCATCCCATGATGGTAGATGCGTTGTGTGCGCACCTGCGTGAGTTGATACCCACGGCGGTTTTTTTCCATGCTGGCAGTCTCGCGCACGGCTTACAACAATTGGCGTTGCACCAGCATATCGATTTGTTGTTGCTGGATTTGAATTTGCCTGATGCCCAAGGGGTGCAGACACTGCAAGCCTTTTGTCATGCGCGTCCACACGGTGCCATCTTGGTGTTTTCCGTGGTCGACAGCAAAGACATAGCTGATATGTGCTTGGGCAGTGGGGTTGAACTGCTCAGTAAAGCAGAACCCGTGAGTCGATGGGTGGACAGGGTGCTTCACACTCTTCAGCAATCGGTGGCATCCCCACAGTCTGAATGGCCAGTCTCCAGATTGGTGGCAAATGAACCTGAGGTGGATCGCATGCATGGCTTGTCTGAAAGGCAATTACATGTCTTGTCGCAATTGGCGAAGGGCAAACGCAGCCGTGAAGTCGCCATGCAATTAGGCATCGAAGAGAGCACGGTACGAACACACCAAAACAGTATTTACCAGCGCTTGGGCGTAAAAAACAAAACACAGGCATCGTCCGTGTACTGGCAATGGGTCCACCGCTTGGGGCGACCGCAGAAAAGCGCGGCAGCAGACGATGAAATTCTTTAAGCAATGTGTGTTGGTGTTGGCATGGGCGGCCTGCCCGGTGTTTGCGAATGCGCCAGACCTCCATTTCCCCGTGTGGCATTTGTTGCGCGTGGTGGTTGACCATGATGCCGAACTGACGCCAGAGCAAGCTTGGCATCGCAGTGTGCAAGCCGACGCATTGCGATTGGCGCAACCGCATCAGGTGCTGGCACCCGCCAAAAGTGCGCCCCATTGGGCCGCATGGTCGGTGCCAGTTGAATATGCGCAGCAATTGCCATTGTGGTTGAGTTTGCAGTCACCCACGCAAGACCGTGCAGAGGTGTGGCTGCGCTTCAATGACGGGCCATGGCAGCATCAAGCAGCTCTGCATGAAACCACTTCACTGGGCTGGGGCAGCGGTCAGCTGTTTTTTACCTGGCCTCTCTACGACACCACTTACAGGCGGATGGACGTGTTGATGCGCATCCACGGTTTGAACCGTGTTCAATTCCCTGTGGTCATGCAAAAGCCGCAGGTCTTCATGCAGCAACATTTGAAATTGTGCTTATTGATCGGAGGTATTTTGGCAGCGCCCTTGTTGCTGGTGATCTACAGTTCGACATTTCTGCCAGTACTCAAATCAAAAACATTGCTGCTCTTTAATGCCTTGGCGGTATTGGAACTGGTGGCGGGATTTTGGATCAGTGGCTTGATGCATTTGATCTGGCCAGATCTCAGTCGCCAGCATGCTGCATTCATCGGCACCACGGCCTATGGGGTATTGTTTGCGGTCAGTATTTATCACGCGCAGGCGTTCATGAAAACTTCTCTTAACCATCCGCGCTTGCATGCCTGTATGCATGGTTTTGCCGGTGTCTGGTGGGCGGTACTGCTGGGTTGTTTGTGGCTGTGGCCACAGCACATGCGGTTTGTCTTGCTCTTGGGTGGCAGTTTGCATGCATTGCTTTTGCTGGCAGTGAGTGTTTGGTTTTACCGTTTGCAACCCAGTCTCAATCGCAGCATTTTTATAGTGGTTTGGGTGGTGTATTTGCTCGGTATGCTGGTGTATTGGTTGTTCAGATATTGGGAGTGGCCATTGGTCACTACGCTGGGAACACATTTCATACAAGGGGCGTTGGTGGCCACCTTGTTGGGTTGGAGCGCCTGTATGCATGTGCTGCAAGACCGTGATGCCTTGCGCTTAGAAATGCAATTGTCAAAAGAGCGCAGCCGTTGGTTTGCAGCGGCACACCATGATTTGTGGCAGCCCATACAAAGTATGTTGCTTTACGCACGGGCTTTGGTTCTGGCCCCTGAAGCCAGACGCCCGGGATTGTTTTCAGGCTTGCAACTTGCCAGTCGCTCGGTGGATGATTTCATGAACCATTTACGGATTTGGGCGGATGGTGTGAATGATGTGCAGCACCGACGGGGACAAACAAGTACTTTAAGTGCGCATGAATTGTTGCAACCACTGGTCGTGGAAATGCGCTTGCTGGCAGAGCAAAAACATATTCTGTTGCGGTATCAACCCTCGCGCTGCATCGTGGCGGTAGATGAATTGCAAGTCGGGCGCATGGTGCGCAATTTGCTCACCAATGCTTTGCGCTACACACAAGCGGGCGGCAGTGTGTTGATCGGTTGTCGCCGCGAAGGGAGTTTGTTGTGGATCTGGTGCATGGACACAGGCTTGGGCATGTCTCAATCGCAGTTGTCAGATTGTTTTGAAGCCTTCACCCGTTTCGACAAGGGTACGCAACCATTGCGCACACTCGGCTTAGGCTTGTACAGTTTCAAAGAATTGGCACAAAAAATGGGTATGAAAACCCGCTGGCACAGTAGCCTTGGCAAAGGAACCATGATTGGTTTTGCAGTTGCAGTGGCGTGATGTCAGTCAGACCAGCGACGCAGATTGCGATATCTGCAACCAAGTCGCCGCCGCCGTTTGCAAATTACGCGTCTCACCGGTGGCGAGCAACTGCAGGGAAGGGGGGTATTCAGGGCCAGCCAGCAAGTGTTTGTCATGCAGCACTTGGGACACGCGTCTGGCCACGGGGGCGCCAGTGTCTAGCAAGCTCACATGTGGTCCGACCACACTTTGTATCAATGGTTTGGCAAACGGGTAATGGGTGCAACCCAGCACCACGGTGTCTATTTGGTGTTCTTCTGTGCCAAATTCGCCCATGGCACCTAAGTGCTTGCGACACAAAGTGAGCACCTCGCTACTGTCCGCATGCTGCCATTGCTGCTCAATGGCATCAGCCAATCCATCACACGCTTGCAACACAAATTCGGCTCGGTCTTGCAAGCTGCGGTGTAGCTCTTGGAATTTGGCGCTGCCCAATGTGCCAGCTGTCGCCATCACACCAATGCGCCGAGTGCGACTTTGCTGAGCCGCCGGCTTGATGGCAGGCTCGACCCCGAAAATCGGCAGTTGCGCAAACTCTTGTCGCAACACATGGATGGCCAAAGCGGTAGCGGTATTGCAAGCCAACACAAAAGCTTTGATGTGGTGTTGCCGCAGCAAAATATGCAGCACATGCCGGGCGCGTTCGAGTACAAATGCTTCATCACGTTCGCCATACGGCGCAAAGCCACTGTCAGCCAAATACACAAATGACTCATTTGGCAGTTGCTGCTGAAGCGCTTGCAAAATGCTCAGGCCGCCGACACCGCTGTCAAACACACCCACCGGCGCATTGGGCAAGGCGGTTGTTAGATGAGACGAATTGGGGCTTTGCAACACGGTCAATGGCTGGTGACAGCAATGCCTTTGAACTCGCCGCTGGCGATGCGCTTGGACCATTCGGCCGGGCCGGTGATGTGCGCACTGGTGCCGCCCGCATCCACTGCGACAGTGACCGGCATGTCGACCACATCGAATTCATAAATCGCTTCCATGCCCAGGTCGGCAAAGCCCACCACCTTGGCGTGTTTGATGGCTTTGGACACGAGGTAGGCCGCGCCGCCGACCGCCATCAAATAAGCCGACTTGTGTTTTTGAATGGCTTCAATGGCGGTGGGGCCGCGCTCGGCTTTGCCGACCATGGCGATCAAACCGGTTTGCGCCAGCATCATTTCGGTGAATTTGTCCATGCGCGTGGCCGTGGTCGGACCGGCAGGCCCGACGGCTTCATCGCCTACCGGATCAACCGGACCGACGTAGTAAATCACGCGGTTGGTGAAATCCACAGGGAGAGGTTCACCTTTGCCCAGCATGTCTTGGATGCGTTTGTGCGCGGCATCGCGCCCGGTCAGCATCTTGCCGTTGAGCAGCAAGGTTTGACCCGGTTTCCAAGCCGCCACTTGTTCGCGGGTCAAGTGATTCAAATCGACGCGCTGGCTTTTTTGCGTGTCAGGCATCCAATTGACTTTTGGCCAGCTGTCCAGCGACGGCGGATCAAGATAAACAGGGCCGCTGCCGTCCATCAAGAAATGCGCATGGCGAGTGGCCGCGCAGTTCGGGATCATGGCCACCGGCTTGCTGGCTGCGTGCGTCGGGTACATCTTGATTTTGATGTCCAGCACAGTGGTCAACCCCCCCAAGCCTTGCGCGCCTATGCCCAGTGCATTGACTTTTTCGTACAACTCTAAACGCAGTTCTTCGGTTTGCGTCAGCTTCTCGCCCTTGGCTGCTTTGGCCTGCAACTCGTACATGTCCAAGTCGTCCATCAAACTTTCTTTGGCCATCAACATGGCTTTTTCTGCTGTGCCGCCAATGCCAATGCCGAGCATGCCCGGCGGACACCAACCGGCGCCCATGGTCGGCACGGTTTTGAGCACCCAGTCCACCAGGTTGTCGCTGGGGTTGAGCATCACCATCTTGGATTTGTTTTCACTGCCGCCGCCCTTGGCTGCGACGGTGACTTCCAGAGTGTCGCCGGGCACCAGTTCGGTGAAGATAACTGCCGGTGTGTTGTCACCGGTGTTCTTGCGAGCGAACTGCGGGTCAGCGACCACACTGGCGCGCAAACGGTTGTCGGTGTGGTTGTAGGCGCGACGCACGCCTTCGTTGATGGCGTCGTCCAAACTGCCGCTGAAGCCCTCGAAGCGCACACCCATGCCGACTTTGAGAAACACATTCACGATGCCGGTGTCCTGGCAAATCGGGCGGTGGCCGGTGGCGCTCATTTTGCTGTTGGTCAAAATTTGCGCAATGGCATCTTTGGCCGCAGCGCTTTGCTCGCGCTCGTAGGCACGCGCCAAGTGCGCGATGTAGTCTGCCGGGTGGTAGTAGCTGATGTATTGCAGTGCAGCGGCTACTGATTCAATCAAGTCGTGTTGTGTGATGTTGCTCATGTCGGTTGTGGTGTTGGCTTGCCAATGAGAATCAATGCGTGGAACCTAATGAACGGGTTTGGTTCAGCAGCTTGTCGGTGTAGGCAATCGCTATGGCACTGAGTAAAAAAGCGATATGAATAATGGTTTGCCAGATCAAAACTTTTTCATCGTAGTTGCCGGCATTGATGAAAGTTTTGAGCAAATGAATGGATGAGATGCCAATGATGGCCATGGCCAATTTCACTTTCAGCACCGATGCGTTCACATGGCTTAACCATTCCGGTTGGTCGGGGTGCTGTTCAAGGTACATGCGAGAGACAAAAGTTTCATAGCCTCCGACGATGACCATGATCAGCAAATTGGAGATCATCACCACATCAATCAAGGCCAGCACCACCAGCATGATGATGGTTTCATTCAACCCAGTAGGCGGGACATCGGTTTTATAGCCAATGCTGTTGACCAGTGCTTGTAAGGCTGTCTGGCTGCCAAAGGTGGCTTCAAGCAAATGCAACAATTCCACCCAGAAATGGAAAGCGTAGACCGCTTGCGCAGCGATCAGCCCTAAGTAAAGGGGCAGTTGCAGCCAACGACTGGAGAAAATCAGGCGTGACAGCAGAGAAGTTTGACGCGGTGGGTTAACAGGGCTGGAATCAGACATATGCATCGCTTTCATCAGAGAGAAGACAAACTGCTTAAAACCTTGATTCTAGGGAACGAAATTTACCCAGCCGTAAGCTTCAAGCCAGTCAGTGGCATGTAAGAGCCATGCACGACAGTCTCTCTCAACCAGAGCCGCACAGCGGCCTTCAATACCAGGAGACAAGCCATGAGCCACGACCACCCCTTACCGGTGATTGCACCGCCCCCCGCATTTGCCAAGCAAGCCACCGTGTCAGGCATGGACGCCTACCATGCATTGGTCAAACATGCAGAGGAAGACTATGAGGGTTTTTGGGCCACGCAGGCCAAGAGGTTGTTGCATTGGCAAACCCCATTTACCAAATCGCTGAACCAAGACAAAGCGCCGTTCTTTACATGGTTTGAAGATGGTCGCTTGAACGCCTCATACAACTGCCTGGACCGCAATGTCGAGCGCGGGCTGGGCGACAAAACCGCCATCATTTTTGAAGCCGACGGCGGTGAAGTCACACACACCACGTATGCGCAATTGTTGGCGCGCACCTGCCAGATTGCTAACGCCATGAAGTCGCTGGGTGTGGTCAAAGGCGACCGCGTCATCATCTACATCTCTATGTCGGTGGACGGCGTGGCGGCGATGCAAGCCTGTGCCCGCATCGGCGCGACGCATTCGGTGGTGTTCGGCGGTTTCTCTGCGCAAAGTTTGCGCGACCGCATTGAAGACACCGGCGCCAAACTTGTCATCACCGCCGACCACCAGTTGCGCGGCGGCAAGCAACTGCCATTGAAATCCATCGTCGATGAAGCGCTGACATTGGGTGGCTGCGACAGCATCAAGCACGTGCTAGTGGCCAAACGCTCGGGCGCAGAGGTGGCAATGCATGCGGGCCGCGACTTGTGGCTATCAGACGTGGCTGACAAGCAAGCCACCACATGCACGCCTGAGTGGGTAGAGGCCGAGCATCCCTTGTTCTTGTTGTACACATCCGGCTCGACCGGCAAACCGAAGGGCGTGCAACACAGCACCGGCGGTTATCTGATGCACGCCGCGCTCACCACCGAGTGGACATTCGATTTGAAACACGATGACGTTTTTTGGTGTACGGCGGATATCGGTTGGGTCACCGGCCACACGTACATCGCCTATGGTCCACTGGCATTGGGCGGCACACAAATTGTGTTTGAAGGTGTGCCCACTTTCCCCGATGCAGGTCGTTTCTGGAAGATGATCCAAGACCACAAGGTCAGTATTTTTTATACCGCACCCACTGCAATTCGTTCCTTGATCAAAGCGGCAGAGAGCAACGAAGCGGTGCATCCGGCGCGTTACGACTTGAACAGTTTGCGCTTGTTAGGTTCTGTCGGCGAACCGATCAACCCTGCGGCCTGGGAGTGGTACCACCAGCATGTGGGCGGCAACCGTTGCCCCATCGTCGATACGTTTTGGCAAACCGAAACCGGCGGTCACATGATCACGCCGCTGCCGGGTGCCACACACTTGGTGCCTGGTTCATGCACACTGCCGTTCCCCGGTATACATGCGGCCATCGTGGACGAGACAGGCAAAGATGTACCCAATGGACAGGCCGGTATTCTGGTGGTGAAAAAACCTTGGCCTTCGATGATTCGCACCATCTGGGGCGACCCCGAGCGTTTCAAGAAAAGCTATTTTCCCGAAGACTTTCAAGGCAAATACTACTTGGCAGGTGACGGCGCAATCCGCGATACACACACCGGCAACTTCACCATCACGGGCCGCATCGACGATGTGTTGAACGTGTCAGGTCACCGCATGGGCACCATGGAAATTGAATCGGCCTTGGTGAGTTGCACCGAGTTGGTGGCCGAAGCTGCGGTGGTCGGTCGCCCTGACGACACGACAGGCGAGGCCATATGTGCTTTTGTGGTGCTCAAGCGTTCGCGTCCGACAGGGGACGAAGCCAAGCAAATCGCCAAGATGTTGCGTGACCATGTGGGCAAAGAAATCGGACCGATTGCCAAGCCCAAAGATATTCGCTTTGGTGAGAACTTGCCCAAAACGCGTTCCGGCAAGATCATGCGCAGGTTGCTGCGCTCTATTGCCAAGGGCGAGGCGATCACGCAAGACGTGTCCACTTTAGAGAACCCGGCGATATTGACGCAGTTGTCGGAGAGCGTTTGATTTCCTCTTTAATTAGAACCTGATTTCAATGAGTCGGAGAAAATATATCGACCGAGCCGGCATGGCGTGAACACCTGGGTTGAATAGAAGTCACGCTTAGGCCGACCCATCCGGAATCAATTGGAACCTGCCCCCAACTAAGAAGCGGCATAACGCAACAGGCAAAAAAAAGAGCAACCGAAGTTGCTCTTTAGATGAACGAAAAAAATATTACTTGAGACCCAAAATCCAAGTCGCCAATTTCTTGCCTTCAGCTTCGTTGACTTGCGGGTTGGCAGGCATCGGAATCGCACCCCAGACACCGCCGCCACCTTGACGGATTTTGGTTGCCAAAGTGGCTGCAGCTTCTTTGTTGCCCGCATATTTTTTTGCCACTTGCTTGAATGAAGGGCCCAGTACTTGCGTGCCGACTGCATGACAACCCAAACAATTTTTTGCTCCTGCCAATTTTTCATCTGCAAAAGCCAGCGGGCCCAAACCAATAGCCAACAAAGAAGCCAGCAGCGCACGTTTCATTTTCAAATCCTTGTTAAAAAGAGGATCAGAATAAATCAAGCACAGCACCCTTGCTGGCAGTACTGGCATTGTGTGCAAATTTGGCTTGCACCCCACGGGTGTAGCGCGGCGCGGGTGCTTTCCATGCCGCGCGGCGTTTGGCAATTTCAGCATCCGGCACATTCAATTGCAACAGCAATTTGTGGGCATCAATCGTGATGCTGTCGCCTTCGTGGATCAGCGCAATCGTGCCGCCCACCGCAGCCTCTGGTGCCACATGGCCGACCACCATGCCCCAAGTGCCGCCAGAGAAACGGCCATCCGTGATCAAACCTACGCTTTCACCCAAACCTGCACCAATGAGTGCGCTGGTGGGTGCCAACATTTCAGGCATGCCAGGGCCACCTTTGGGCCCGAGGTAGCGCAACACCATCACATCACCCGCTGTGATTTTTCCATCCAACACCGCTTTCAAGGCAGATTGCTCATCGTCAAACACACGCGCAGGGCCGGTGATGACCGGGTTTTTCAATCCGGTGATTTTGGCGACAGCGCCTTCGGGGGACAAATTGCCTTTCAAAATCGCCAAGTGACCTTCGGCATACATGGGCTTGTCAATCGGACGAATCACATCCTGGTCTGCGCGAGGCGCATCTGGCACATCAGCCAAATTCTCAGCCACGGTTTTGCCGGTGATGGTCATGCAGTCGCCGTGCAGCAAACCGGCTTTGAGCAACACCTTCATCACTTGCGGAATGCCGCCAGCTTTGTGTAAATCAACGGCCAAATATTTCCCGCTAGGCTTCAAGTCACAAATGACAGGCACTTTCTTGCGCATGCGCTCAAAGTCGTCAATCGTCCAGTCCACTTCTGCGGTGTGGGCAATCGCCAGAAAGTGGAGCACCGCGTTGGTGGAACCGCCCGTGGCCATGATCACGGCGACCGCGTTTTCGATGGCTTTTTTCGTCACGATATCGCGCGGCTTCAAATCTTTTTTGATGGCTTCAATCAATACCTTGGCTGATTCTTTGGCGGAGTTCTGGGTTTCGTCATGCGGATTCGCCATGGTGGACGAATAAGGCAGCGACATACCCAGCGCCTCAAATGATGAGGACATGGTGTTGGCGGTGTACATGCCGCCGCAACTGCCAGTACCTGGAATAGCGCGCATTTCAATTTCCCGCAAATCTGCGTCGCTGAGTTTGCCCGCTGCGTTTTCACCGACGGCTTCAAACACGCTGACGATGTTGAGGTCTTTGCCTTTGTAACTGCCGGGAAGAATGGTGCCGCCATACACATAAATAGCGGGCACATTGGCGCGCAACATGCCCATCATGCCGCCGGGCATGTTTTTGTCGCAACCGCCAACCACCAGCACGCCGTCCATCCATTGACCACCGACACAGGTTTCAATGCAATCAGAAATGACTTCGCGGCTGGTGAGCGAATATTTCATGCCTTCGGTGCCCATGGACATGCCGTCGGAGATGGTGGGTGTACCGAAAATTTGCGCGTTGCCGCCGGCTTCTTCAATGCCAGCGACTGCCGCGTCCGCCAGTTTTTGCAAGCCGCTGTTGCAAGGCGTGATGGTGGAATGACCGTTGGCCACGCCGACCATGGGTTTGGCGAAATCGCCTTCTTGGTAGCCCATGCCGTAATACATGGAGCGGTTAGGTGCGCGGGATTTGCCTTCGGTGATATTGGCGGAGCGGCGATTGATTTTGATAGGAGCAGTGGCCATTGAGAATCCCAAAATTGCTAAAGAACTGGAGTTTAGCTAGTTTCAATTGACCAATTTGCTGGCTGATGAGGCCGGTCAATTACCGATATCGAATATTCAATGTGGCTTGGGCATTGAAAACGCCAGGTGTAATCAGGTTTGCATCACTTACCCCTGACCTTTTGACAAATATCACAGAGTGTCGGATACTTCTGTTGTTAAAAGTATCTCTTGATAGTCGTACCGCAGTTCTGTTTTTAACTGGAGTAGATGTACCCGAGACATTGTCAACTAACGATATTCTCACGCCCACATTGGTTGCATAGTTAACACCTGAATCGTTCAATAAAATAGTGGGATCACCAGTATCAACATTTTGGTAATCCCAAAACAGATCTATTTGGTTAAAGGTGGAACTGCAATCGGCATTGATTTGCACTGTGAAATTGGTGGCTCGCAGCACTGAATTATTAAATATGGCTCTGTTGTTCTCATTCGGCAAAACTACCGTGGAAGGTACAGACACAGTGCATTTGCTCGAAACAAAGCCCAGGTAAATGTTTCTAGATCCTGAAATGACTCCACTGCGGTAAGAAACTTGTCTAGGACTGTCGCCTCCGTCCATCAAGGTTATTTGCAAATTGATGTCAGCCCCTAATTGAAAGCTTTTTGCGTCTGTACCAGATCTTGGAGTTGAACTGGTTTGGTAAATGGTGACTGTGTGTGTGACGGAGTAAGCCCCGTCGCAAGCCGCGCCGTTGATCCCGGTGACTCTGATACCGCCCGAGGGGTTGGGAGAAGCTAAGAGTCCTCCGCCAGCACAAGCAACGGTGATTTTTTTTTCTATTTTAAAAATTGGATTGCCTGAAACAACCGCAGGTTCGTAAAAACTACTGCGGGTGGCGGAATTTTCTACATCTACAAAAAATATATCCACTGACGTGCCGTTATTGTTGAATGTAGGAGCCCCCCGCTGTGTGTAAATGCATGTATTGCGGCAAGAATCTGTGTCGAAAATTAAGTAGGCATCAGTGTTGGTTGTGCATTCGCTCGAACTTGAAGAGGCTAAAGGGGCTGTGGCTGTGTTTTGTGACAAAATTTTATCTACTGCCCCTGAATACACGGTGGCAGTGTTTATGAAATTCAAACTCAAATTAACTGAGCTGTATGAATAGGGCATGCAGGCAGTACCTGCTATTGCAGTTGGCTGACAACATGTCAGCCAAAGCAAAATTACATATTTGAATATGCCAAATATTTTCTTTGAGTTGCAATCAATAAATTTAAATCGTTGATTCAGAGTGATAGTTTTCATGCGTATCTCATCATGTGTCATCAAAGTTATTTGGATCCCGAGGTGCACGACAAGTTCATGGCGTTGTACCCAGTCTTTAATTGATTACAAAAGTCAAAGTAGCACTGGCATTGAACGACCCTGGCCGTATTTGGTTAGGGTTTGTCACGTTGGGCGTCGGGATCATGAAAACTGAACATGGAATGCTGTTTGATGGCGAAGCCCTGCCGGTCATTAAATTCAGATTATTGTTCTGCACTGCTAATTCAACTCCGTTAAAAGTACAGCCTATTGAAAGCCCTACATTAACTGCTGCATTGGCTCCACTCAAATTGTTCGTCAAGATGGTGGGGTCAGCGGGGTCTACCGCATCAAAATTGAAAGTGACAAAGATTCTGTGATTTCTTCCGCCGCCTGATGTGTTTGTGCAGCCTAAAGCATTGATGGAAAATTTTTTTGAACTGACATTGCCTGAAAAAATATCTGTACTACTGAAAGTTCCCAAAGCTACAGAGCTTGGGCTGACAGAGTAACGGCATGATAAATTTGTTTGAAAAACAGTCGAGTTAGACGATGCAATAGCTGAAACTAGAGTGTTTACTGGGCTCGTCGCTGTTGAATTTCTGAATAGAGAGGTTCGTAATCTAAAGCCATTACCAGCGGTTTCGCTGACGTAATTGGTTTTTAGGTTTGATTCACTGTTTTGGAAAATTTCATATTTATACAAAACAGAATAATTGCCATTACATTCCGCAGAATTGATGCCACGAACTCGAAATTCATTATTTGATTTGCGGACAAAGCTTAGCCCACCTCCTGCACAAAAGATAGTCACGTAATAATTGATATACAGTGAATAGGGCGAGCCTGGAGTAGTGAATGCATCACCATTGATTGTGCGAAGTGAATACCCCACTCTGATTCTTGTTGGTGTGTCTGTCAAGGGGTTGACGTCGGCATTGAAATAACCAGGTTGCGAATCTACAAATAACGAGTTTGGCAAAAACAAAAAACCCAACTCGGCTGCTGGGTCAGTGATGCAAATAAACGATAAGGGATCGTTTGCCGTTTGGGTAGACAGCACCTCATCTGCACTGATACTGGACTTTAAATTGATGACATTTGGTCTGATGCTGCCAAATGAATCGAATCCTTTGGGAAGGCAAGAGCTTCCATTTGCAGACCAAACCGAGCTGGCAAACGCGAATGCTAAGAGCAGGAATAAAAACAGATTTCGTAGGTTTATTTGGTGCATGACAAGTCCACCAATGTGTACCCAGTGTCCAGCGCTTTTTGCGAATCCTTGACTTCAAATGCTGAGGTGCAAGACTCCTCAGGCTTGTCGCCCCAAGTTACTTTCAAAAAGCCTTTGTCAGATTTCACGCGAATCAAGCCTCGGTTGCCTGGTCCCAGTGTGCCCAGTTCATCACCCGCATCACTCATCACAGTTGCACCAAAAGGAATTTTTTGTCCCGAAAAATGAACCAATAATGGTCTGCCAGTGATAGACGCATATGTCAACTTGACAATCGCACGCTCACAGGTGCTATTCGTTGCGAGGTCGATTCAAGTTCCACGTCCAGAGGTGCTTGTGACAAGTCCAAATCAACTATGTTCATGGCGTAGGCAGACAGATTGGGCACCACGCCATAGCCACTGCGATTGATTGTGGACTTGCTTCCAGCTGCTCTGACCCCATTGCCGCCGGGCACTTCCATGATGCCAAATGTTTCCCCCACCGGCGGCGATGCAATCAATCCGCCTCGGTGAAACACCACACCACCTGATGTGCCGAAGGAGGTACTGGAACTGCCTGCTTGCGAATTGGCATAACCCAGGCTCGAGTAGCCTAAGGCATGCGACAAGTTCAAGCTGACACTTTGTGAGACATTGCTCGACTGCTTGGATTGGCTCAGTGAGTAATTGATGTCGTCAGCATAATTGCCGTTGTAATAAATGTTTTCGGAAACTGGGCTGGAACCAGTTTGGCTTATGTAAGCGCTTAAGTTGCCACGGTTGCTAAAAAGATCAAGCGGAATGGAAACATTCAGACTGACTGAATCTAAGGTTCGGTTGGCGTTGTCACCAAAATTATTTTTAGCACGACCAAGGCTGGTCGTTAAGTTGGCTCTCTTGATGCGTATGCTGTAGTTGATATTCAAATTTTGGTTGATATTGTTCCTAGACCATGCATCTTGCTGGGTCAAGTTCAGACTCAAACCTCCCCATTGGTCCAAGTTCAAATTGGTATACAAATTGCGCGTGGACTTCAGTGTGTTTGTTGTGCTGAAGTCGCTGCCAAAACTGTAATTACTCAGTCCAGTGTTAGCTTCCAGAAAATACTTGGATTGGTAGGACAGATTGCTGCCAAAGGTCAACGACCCCATGGGCGCACTGTTGATATTGATACTGTATTGCTGGCCTTGGGCTTGACGACTTCCGGTTAAGCGCGAGGTTTTGACGTTGAAGGATTGACTGCCTAAGAAATTACCAAAATTAAACTGGGTACCCAATGACTGGAAATTTGAACTCATCAAGCTATCAAGTGCCGGTGTGAAGAAGTCATTCAAACCATAGCGTATATAGCTTTGTAGCAATGGATTGCTGTCTGCGGTAGTGGTCTGGTAATTGTCGCGGTAGGTACCAGCCGTGATCGGCGTGGCGAGTGCAAAATGTTTGACAGCAGTCGCTTGGAAATTAAGCAAAGTGCCCGCATTTACTGACGCTAAGCCGTGTTGCGAGCTGACTAATGATCCGCCTGTGTATGTAGGTATCGAAGTGAAGTCTTTGATGGGAGTGATGGTACTGCCGTTGACTGACTCAATTTCAATTCCAACACCGATTGTGTCGGTTGTAGGTCTTTGTAAAGCTCTTGTTGTCCCAATAGGTGTTTCTGTATTTGAAGCTCCCTTACCAAAGGCTACGTTGAGTTTTCCTGTATATGCACATGTATCTGTCACCGCTGCTAAGCCTGAGCCACCAGAGCCTTTGAATCCGAAGGTAAAAGCGGTGGGAGTTGTTAACTTGGTGAATTGTGCAACGCCGTTTCCACCAGAAGCCAGGGATGTATTTCCAATAGCGAGTGTGGCTGAACTTGAACCACTAGCATTGTTGATACTGATGGTACAGGTGAGAGCGGATATGGTTGACGTGAATGTGACTTGGGCATCAGCTGATTGCGCATAGAGGCTTTGTATTGCAATCAAGATGCTAAACGCTGCAACACTGCTGCGCGTTTTTTTCAATTGGTTCAATGAAATCATGGTTTTCTCCAAAAAAGTGGGTTGAAGGTTGTTTCTTACTTCGTGGTTTGTAATTCTTTAGAAATCAATCCTATTATATTTGAGATAAAAAACATTATTTAATGTTAAAAGCTGTCAATAAAATATTAAATTCGTTGCTTTTTTGAATAATATAAATATAAAAGTATTCATTAAATTGTTTTGGTTTAGCAAGCAGTTGAATTCAATCGCTCTGGGCTTGGGCGCAGTTCAACGACAATGCCCTGATGCTGATACACCCTCAATTCGACCCGGTCGCCCTGTCACTAGGCCCTGTTGCTATCCACTGGTATGGCTTGACTTACCTGATGGCGTTTCTGCTGTTTGTATTGCTTGCGCGGCTTCGCTTGCGGCAAGAACCATATGCCTCACTGGCTCAGAAAGGGCTTTGGTCTAACCAACACATTGACGATTTGATGACTTACGGTGTGCTGGGTGTGGTGCTGGGCGGGCGCATTGGTTATTGCTTGTTTTATCAGCCGGGTTATTACGCGGCGCATCCTTTGGAAATTGCCTACATCTGGCAAGGCGGCATGAGTTTTCACGGCGGCATGCTCGGTGTCATCAGCGCCATGGCCATAGCCGCTTGGCGGCGCAAGCGCCCCTGGCTGGAAATCACCGATTTCATCGCTCCTTGCGTGCCCACCGGTTTGGCTGCCGGTCGGCTGGGCAATTTCATCAATGGCGAGTTGTGGGGCCGGGCAGCCTCGGCAGATTTGCCCTGGGCCATGGTGTTCCCGCAAAGCGGCTCTGATGTGCCGCGCCATCCGTCGCAGATCTACCAGTTTTTGTTAGAGGGTTTGCTGCTGTTTGTGGTGTTGTGGTGGTTGGCGCGCAAGCCGCGTCCCACCGGTTGGATCTCCGGTATTTTTTTGATCGGCTATGGTGCGACGCGTTTCACTGCCGAGTATTTCCGAGAGCCAGATGCGCACTTGGGCTTGTTGTCCATGGGCTTGTCTATGGGCCAGTGGCTGTGTGTGCCCATGTTGATTGCAGGTGCGGGCTTGGTCTGGTGGTCTCAGCGTAAACCGCTGGCCTGAACCCTGCCAAACTGGCGTTTGTGCACAGACTGAAAATCGTTTTCAACACGCCAAACACTGCGCCTATGATTTTTCTTCCCGCATTCACATGAACCACACCAACCTTTACAGTGCTTTGCGCCAAGGCTTTCCGGCTGATTTGACGCAGACGGCGATTGAAACCGACCAAGGACTGGCTTACAGCTGGAATGACTTGGAGCGCGGCAGCGCCATGTTGGCCAATTGGTTGGAAAGCCTGTCATTACCGCCTGCTTCGCGTGTGGCAGTGCAAACAGAAAAATCGGTTGAAGTGCTGATGCTCTATTTGGCGTGTTTGCGCAGCGGCCATGTATTTCTGCCTTTGAACCCGGCCTATCAGCAAACTGAAATTGCTTACTTTGTGGCCAATGCAGAACCCGCTTTGGTTGTTTGCACACCCGCCAATTTTGGCTGGGTCAGCAAAATCGCTTTTCAAGCGGGCACGCGTTATGTGGTCACGCTGAATGAAGAGCGTGGTGGCAGTTTGCTCGAGCGCGCCGCGCACCACAGCGATGTGCATACGCCGGTCATTTCACGGCCGGACGATTTGGCCGCCATCATCTACACCAGCGGCACGACCGGGCGCAGCAAGGGCGCCATGCTGACGCACCACAACCTATTGAGCAACGCGCAAATGTTGAAAGACTATTGGGATTGGCGCGAGGACGATGTGCTGATCCATGCCTTGCCGGTTTTTCATGTGCACGGTTTGTTTGTTGCCATTCATGGCGCCTTGATCAATGGCAGCCAAATGATGTGGCACAGCCGCTTTGATGCACAGCGGGTTTTAGCGGACATGCCGCGCGCCACCGTCTTGATGGGTGTTCCCACTTTCTACACAAGGCTACTGGCCTTGCCCGGTTTGAATGCGCAGGTGTGTGCGCGTATGCGTTTGTTTATATCGGGCTCTGCCCCGATGCTGGTCGATACCTTTGAGAGTTGGCAGCAGCGCACCGGGCACACCGTGTTAGAGCGTTACGGCATGAGTGAAACCGTCATGCTGACATCCAATCCTTGCACTTCAGATGAACGATTTGTTGGCGCTTCTCAGCGCATGGGCGGCAGCGTGGGTTTTCCTCTGCCCGGCGTGAGTTTGCGGATTGTGGATGACCAAGGTTTGCCGCTGGTCTGCGGTGAGGTGGGCAGCATTCAAGTCAAGGGGCCGAATGTGTTTGCCGGTTACTGGCGTATGCCCGAGAAAAACGCGCAGGAGTTCACCGCTGACGGCTACTTCATCACAGGCGACATGGGGACGCTTGATGAACAGGGCTATGTGCGGATTGTGGGACGTAGCAAAGACCTGATCATCAGCGGCGGCTTGAATGTGTATCCGGCGGAAATTGAGGATGCATTGAACAACATGCTCGGTGTCGCCGAGAGCGCGGTGGTGGGCTTGCCGCATGCGGATTTTGGTGAGGTGGGGTTTGCTTTTGTGCTTGCCAAAGCCGGCGTGGAGCTACAGCCTCAAACGCTGTTGATCGCACTAAAAAACCAACTGGCCAATTTCAAAGTGCCTAAGCATTGCCATGTGGTGACCGAGTTGCCGCGCAATGCCATGGGCAAAGTGCAGAAAAATGTGTTGCGGGAGTTGGCGGGGAAATTGGGGTCAGATACCAATTAATTCCCCCAATTTCTGATTCATCAATTAATCGGTATCTGACCCCAATTTCCTGACCCCAATTTCTCCAATTTCTCAGGGGCAAGAGCCTGCCTGATACGTTGGATCTGCCATCGCTTGGGCCACTGCTTGGCCCAACTCGATCACTGCCAATGCGTAATAACTGCTGCGGTTGTAGCGCGTGATGACGTAGAAATTTTCGGTGCCCGCCACATAACTGGGTGGGTTGCCGCCGTTGTACAGCTGCACCAACGCCAACGGCTTGTCAAAAGCCATGGCTGCCTGCGACAACACCGCTTGTTTGTTTTGCAAATGCGATGCTGACCATGAAGGAACAATGTCAGGGGCTAGCAATGCATTCAAATCGTCTTCTTGGATGGCCGCCACATCCACTTCAAAATGGGTGGGCATGGCAGGTTGCCAGCCATAGGCCTTGAAATAGTTGGCGACTGAGCCAATCGCATCAGCGGCACTCTTGCTCAGGTCAATGCGGCCATCGCCATCAAAGTCCACGGCAAACCGCGCAATACTTGATGGCATGAACTGAGGCAATCCGCTCGCACCAGCATAGCTTCCCAGCGGCGCTGGTTTGCTGGGCTGCGTTTTTTGTTGCTTTAAAAAATAAGCCAATTCGTTTTGAAAAAATGCCTGTCGTTCAGCGGCTTGTGGATGCGCTGCAGGAAACATCAGACTGAGCGTGGTCAACGCGTCCAGCAATTTGTATGTGCCCATGTGCTGTCCGTAAAAAGTTTCCACGCCCATGATGCCAACGATGTAATGCGGCGCAACGCCATAAATGGTCTGGGCTTGGTCAAGCAACAAACTATGGTCACGCCAAAATTTCACGCCGGATTGAATGCGGCAATCACTCAGAAACCTGGCCCGATAAGCGGTCCAATTTTTTTGTTGCGCCGATGCGGGTGGCAGCACCATGGGCAAGATGGTTGGGATTTGCCGCGCTTGCGAAATTTGTTGCGTGACCCAAGCGGCGGGCAGTTTCTGCTGGCGGGCAATGGTGCGGGCCAATTCACGCACGGCAGCAGTCTTGCCAAAGGCTTTTCTTTTAGGCGCTTTAACGGCTTTGGCGGGTTTGTGCTTTTTCTTGGCAGCGGCCAATGCGGCGGATTTAGACGTGCCGGCCGGGGTATTTTTTGTCGTGGCATGGGCGTGGGTAAAACACAAAGCGCCAAGCGTCAGAAGTAGGGCTGCAGTGGTTGCCAAAAAATGCTTGGCGTTGAGGTAAGTCTGTTTTTCTGACATCGCCCGTGAGTGTAGCCAAACACATTGAGGCACTTGGACACAGGCTCGTGTTAAGCTGATTTGCAACATGGAAAATCTCAATTTACTGCTGTCAGCCCTGACCCAAGAAAGCCTGCCTACAGGTTTGATCAAAGAGGCTGTTTATTTGTTGGTGATTGTTCTGTTTGCATGGTTGACCGCTTGGGTATTGGGTCGGCATTCAAAAACCGAATCAGTGTTATTTGGCAAGCAAGTCATTGATGGCTTGCTGTTTCCTTTGTTGGCGTTGCTGCTGACATTTTTTGTGCAGGTACTGTTCTTTAAGCAGCAACCGCTTATCTTGCTCAAATTAGCAATTCCTGTGTTCTTATCTCTGGCGCTGATCCGTTTGTGCGCTCGCGTGTTGATGGCGGTGTTTCCGCGCTCTCCGCTGGCGGTGTTGACCGAGCGTTTGGTGTCGTGGTTGGCCTGGGGCGTGGCGGTGCTGTGGATCACCGATTTACTGCCTTTGGTAGCCACGGAAATGGAAAGTATCCATTTGAACTTTGGTCGGGTCAAACTGGATTTACGCACCTTGTTTGAGGGCATGTTGTCCTCTGGCTTGGTACTGGTGCTCAGCTTGTGGCTATCAGCTGCCATTGAAGCTCGCATCTTGTCGCAAACTGTTAGTGATTTGTCCATGCGCAAAGTGGCGGCGAACGTACTTCGCGCGATCATTCTTTTGTTGGGCTTACTGTTGGCTTTGTCTGCGGTTGGGGTGGACTTGACCGCGTTGTCAGTGTTGGGCGGTGCTTTGGGCGTGGGGTTGGGGCTGGGCTTGCAAAAACTCGCCGCCAACTATGTCAGTGGTTTTGTGGTCTTGGTTGAGCGATCTGTGCGTATCGGTGACCATATTCGGGTCGATGGCGTGGAAGGTCAGGTGAGCGACATCAAAACCCGCTACACCTTGATCCGTGACCCGAATGGCCGCGAATCCATTATTCCCAATGAGTTGCTGATAACGCAAAGGGTCGACAACTTTTCCCTGTCTGACTCGGCCGTTGCTTTGCAAACCACGGTAGCGGTGGCGCTGGACAGCTCTGTTGAAAAGGTTCAAACAATTTTGTTGGACGCCTTGCACACCGTGCAAGATGTGATCGAAGAACCAGCGGCCCAAGTGCATTTCAGCCGTATCAGCGCCGATGGTTTGGAATTTACCTTGCAATTTTCGGTGGCAGATCGTTTGACGTCTCGGTTGGCTGTGGTTTCACGGGTTCATGGCGCAGCTTGGGCCGCTTTGCAGTCTGCTGGCATCACATTGCCGCCACCCAAACCCTTGTCAGCTGCAGGCAATTCCTGACCGGAATAATCTTTGGCACGCCATGCCTTAAGTTACCATGGGTTAAAAAAGCACGACCGTTCAGAAATGCAAATGGATTCGTCTAGAATGACGTGCACGTCAACTTCCAACCCTTGGAAGGCATGACTTTTACTTACCTTTATTTCTTGGAGCAAACCCATGAAGGCATTGGTCGCCGTTAAGCGAGTGGTGGATTACAACGTCAAGGTGCGGGTCAAATCTGACCAGACCGGCGTGGATATCGCCAACGTCAAAATGAGCATGAACCCGTTCGACGAAATCGCTGTGGAAGAAGCGGTTCGGTTGAAAGAAAAAGGCATATTGACAGAAGTTGTGGTGGTTTCTTGTGGCGTGACCCAGTGCCAGGAAACCTTACGCACTGCCATGGCCATAGGCGCAGACCGCGGCATTCTGGTGGAAACCACAGAAGAATTGCAACCCTTGGCTGTGGCCAAATTGCTCAAAGCGCTGGCCGACAAAGAACAACCCGGCATGGTGATTTTGGGCAAGCAAGCGATTGACGACGATTGCAACCAGACCGGCCAAATGTTGGCCGCGCTGGCCGATTGGCCGCAAGCCACGTTCGCTTCCAAAGTGGAAATGCTTGACGGCAGTCTGCATGTGACGCGCGAAGTCGATGGCGGACTCGAAACTTTGAAGCTGTCAATGCCAGCCGTTATCACCACCGATTTGCGCCTGAACGAGCCGCGTTATGTGACCTTGCCCAACATCATGAAGGCCAAGAAAAAACAGATCGATATTTTCAAACCCGAAGACTTGGGTGTGGACGTCGCACCGCGTATCAAAACATTGAAAGTCAGCGAGCCGCCCAAGCGCAGCGCCGGTATCAAGGTGGCCGATGTGGCCGCGTTGGTGGACAAACTCAAAAACGAAGCAAAGGTGATTTGACATGGCCTCCTTAGTGATTGCAGAACACGACAACCACAGCCTGAAACCGGCGACTTTGAACACCGTGACCGCAGCCATCGCCTGCGGCGGTGACATACATGTGTTGGTGGCGGGCAAAGACGCTGGCGCCGTTGCCACTGCTGCCGCGCAGATTGCAGGTGTGAGCAAGGTATTACACGCAGAAGCCGATGTGTTTGCCCACGGTCTGGCCGAGCACATGGCCGCGCAAGTATTGGCATTGGCCTCAGGCTATAGCCACATTTTGTTTGCCGCAACAGCCAGCGGCAAAAACATTGCGCCGCGCGTGGCTGCCAAACTGGATGTGGCACAGGTCAGCGACATCACACGCGTGGACAGCCCGGACATGTTCGAGCGCCCCATTTATGCGGGCAACGCCATGGCCACGGTACAAGCCACAGACGCCACCAAAGTCATCACCGTCCGCACCACTGGTTTTGACGCGGCAGCCACTGGCGGCAGCGCTGCGGTGGAAGTGATTCAAGCGACTACCGCAGATGCGAAAAGCCAGTTCATGGGCAGCGAAATTGCCAAGAACGACCGCCCCGAATTAACGGCAGCCAAAGTGATTGTGTCTGGCGGTCGGGCTTTGGGCAGCGCAGAAAAATTCAATGAAGTCATCACGCCATTGGCAGACAAATTGGGTGCCGCACTCGGTGCAAGTCGCGCCGCGGTAGACGCTGGTTATGCGCCCAACGATTGGCAAGTGGGTCAAACCGGCAAGATCGTCGCGCCGCAGTTGTATGTGGCTTGCGGCATCAGCGGAGCCATCCAACATTTGGCGGGTATGAAAGACAGCAAAGTCATTGTGGCCATCAACAAAGACCCGGAAGCCCCGATTTTCAGCGTCGCTGACTACGGCTTAGAGGCCGATTTGTTTGTGGCTGTGCCCGAGCTGGTCGCTGCCCTTTAAACACTTATGACAAAGGCATCCAGTGGTGCCTTTTTTTATTCTGATTTTGGAGATTGACCGTGAGCTACACCGCACCCGTGAAAGACATGCTGTTCAATATGCAGCATTTGGCTGGTATCGAACGCATTGCTGCCATGCCCGGCTTTGAAGATGCAGGTCTAGAAACCGCACAAGCGGTGCTCGAAGAATGCGCCCGATTCAATCAAGATGTGGTGGCTCCTTTGAATTGGGAAAGCGATAAGCAGCCCTCGAGTTTGAAAGACGGACATGTCACGACCGCGCCCGGTTTCAAGCAGGCTTACAAACAATATTCAGAAGGCGGTTGGCAAGGTTTGCAACACCCGCTCGATTGCGGCGGTCAAGGCTTGCCGAAAACCATAGGCGCGGCTTGCGTGGAAATGTTGAACGCCGCCAGCCTAAGTTTTGCGCTGTGTCCTTTGCTGACAGATGGTGCGATCGAAGCTTTGTTGACCGCAGGCAGTGATGATTTGAAAGCCACTTACCTTGACAAACTGGTCAGTGGCGAATGGACCGGCACCATGAACCTGACCGAACCGCAAGCCGGTTCTGATTTGTCGCTGGTGCGCTCACGCGCCGAGCCGCAAGCCGATGGCACTTACAAAGTGTTCGGTACCAAAATCTACATCACCTATGGTGAACACGACATGGCCGAGAACATCGTGCACCTGGTGCTCGCACGCGTGAGCGGTGCGCCCGAAGGCATCAAAGGCATCAGCTTGTTCGTCGTGCCTAAATTCATGGTCAACAAAGACGGTTCGTTGGGCGCACGCAACGATGTGCATTGCGTCAGCATCGAACACAAGCTGGGCATCAAAGCCAGTCCGACCGCGGTGCTGCAATACGGCGACCATGGTGGCGCCACCGGTTTTCTGGTGGGACAGGAAAACCGTGGTTTGGAATACATGTTCATCATGATGAACGCCGCACGTTACGCGGTCGGCGTGCAAGGTATCGCCATAGCCGATCGCGCTTACCAAAAAGCCGTTCAATATGCCCGTGATCGAGTGCAAAGCCGCCCGGTCGATGGTTCCATCAAAGCCTCAGCGCCGATCATTCACCACCCGGATGTGCGCCGCATGCTCATGACCATGCGCGCTTACACCGAAGGCTGCCGCGCCATGGCCAGCGTGGCTGCTGCAGCCTATGACGCAGCGCACCACCACACCGATGCAGACACACGCAAACAAAACAACGCGGTGTACGAATTCATGGTGCCCTTGGTCAAAGGCTTCAGCACCGAGATGAGTCTGGAAGTCACCTCGCTTGGCGTGCAAGTGCACGGCGGCATGGGTTTCATTGAAGAAACTGGCGCAGCGCAGTACTACCGTGACGCAAAAATTTTGACGATTTATGAAGGCACCACTGCCATTCAGGCCAACGATTTGGTAGGACGAAAAACCGCGCGTGATGGTGGGCAAACACCCAAAGCCTTGGCCGCGCAAATGGAAAAAACCGAAGCCGAGTTGCTCAAGATCGGTTCCGACGACGCGAAAGCCATTGCTCACCGTTTGGCTGCCGCGCGCAGTGCGCTGTTGGATGTGGTGAATTTCATTGTTGAGACAGCAAGCAGCAACCCCAATGCCGCTTATGCGGGCAGCGTGCCCTATTTGATGCTTGCTGGAAACGTAATCAGTGGATGGCAACTGGCCCGCAGTTATGCCGCCGCGCACCAAGCCTTGGCCAATGGTGACTCTGACACAGCCTTCTTGCAGGCCAAACAAGTTACCGCACGTTTTTATGCCGACCACATTTTGAGCAAAGCACCGTCAATGCGTGACAGCATTGTGCAAGGCGCTGAGAGCGTGACCGCGATGGCTTTAGAGGCGTTTTAGAAAATCTCCTGCGCTGTATCAAGACAGCTATCAACTTCATCCAATTTTTTACCAAGGCCTGACATGTCCAAACTGCCTCCCGCACTTGCCGCTGTTCCTTTTCCCGTGATTGCTTCGCCGCTTTTCATCATCAGCAATCCCAAATTGGTGATTGCCCAGTGCATTGCAGGCGTGGTGGGTTCTATGCCAGCGCTCAATGCGCGGCCAGCTTCTCAGTTGGATGAATGGTTGTCAGAGATCACGGAAACCTTGGCGGCGTATAACAAGGCGCACCCGGACCAACCAGCTGCGCCATTTGCTATCAACCAAATCGTCCACAAAAGCAATGACCGCTTGGAACACGACATGGCCATGTGCGTCAAATACAAAGTACCGATCATCATCACTTCGCTGGGTGCGCGTGAAGAGATCAACCAAGCGGCGCACAGCTACGGGGGTGTTGTTTTGCACGACATCATCAACAACAAATTTGCCCACAAAGCCATTGAAAAGGGTGCGGATGGTTTGGTCGCAGTGGCCGCTGGTGCAGGTGGCCATGCGGGTGTGAAAAGCCCGTTTGCCTTGGTACAAGAAATTCGCCAGTGGTTTGACGGCCCGCTTGCGCTCAGTGGTTCGATTGCCAGTGGCCAAGCCATTTTGGCGGCATTGGCCATGGGCGCTGATTTCGCCTACATAGGTTCAGCCTTCATTGCCACCGACGAAGCGCGTGCTGCCGAAGAGTACAAGCAATGCATCGTCAACAGCAACTCAGACGACATCATCTATAGCAATCTTTTCACCGGCGTGCATGGCAACTACTTGGCTCCATCGGTGCGTAATGCAGGGATGGACCCTGATAACCTGCCTGAGAGCGACCCCAGCAAAATGGACTTTGGTGGTGACAAGAGCAAAGCATGGAAAGACATTTGGGGTTGTGGCCAAGGCATTGGTGTCATCAACAAGGTGCAATCCACGGCTGACTTGGTGGCGCAGTTCAAAAGCGAATTTGCCAAAGCCAAAGCCCACTTGGCGCACTATTAAACAAACTGCCCGCTCTCTGGGCGGCGTTAAGTTTTCCTGAAAGCCCTTCTTTGGCAGGCGAAAAAAAGGCCCCTCGCGGGGCCTTTTTTGTAAACATCAAACGCATCAACCAAAGTGGCAGATGTAGTGATAAGCCTCAGCCACTTTGATTTCAAACGAAGAGTTGGCCGCGACATTGAACTTGTCACCCGGCCCTGCGTGCTGCCAAGCATCGGTACCAGCCAATTTGTATTCGCAAGCACCGGCCACGCATTCCATGATTTCAGCCGCAGCCGTGTTGAAAGTCAGGTGCGAGGGCAGCACCACCCCCACGGATTTTTTCTCGCCATTGGCCAAAATCACGGTGTGGCTGACGCACTTGCCGTCGAAAAACACATTGGCTTTGGAGGCGACGCTCGCGCCTTGCAGTTGTTCGGTCACCATGGTCAGGCCCTTTTCTTGACAGTGCTTGTGCGGGACGCTGATTTGGCAGCGCGTTCATTTTTCAGATTGCCAGCAATGCGCATGCGCAATGCGTTGAGCTTGATGAAGCCTCCTGCGTCTGCCTGGTTGTAAGCGCCGCCATCGTCATCAAACGTGGCGATGCGCGTGTCAAACAAACTGTCGGTTTTGCTTTCACGGCCCACACACATGACGGTGCCTTTGTAGAGCTTCAAGCGCACCTTGCCGTTAGCAGTGGCTTGGGATGCGTCGATCAAGCCTTGCAGCAATTCGCGTTCGGGGCTGAACCAATAACCGTTGTAAACCAGACGCGCATAACGCGGCATCAGGTCTTCTTTAAGTGCCAGCACTTCGCGGTCGAGCGTGATGGATTCGATGGCGCGATGACCAGCCAACAAAATCGTGCCGCCGGGTGTTTCATAGCAGCCCCGGCTCTTCATGCCGACGTAGCGGTTTTCCACTTTGTCCAAACGGCCGATGCCGTGTTTGCCGCCCAATGTGTTCAAGTGGGTCAACACTTTGGCCGGTGACATGCGAACGCCGTCAATCGCCACCACGTCGCCATGCTTGTAAGTGAGCTCAACGATTTGCGGTTTGTTCGGTGCTTTTTCCGGGCTGACCGTCAAGCGCCACATGCTGTCGTCGGGCGCGTAGTTCGGGTCTTCCAAAATGCCGCCCTCATAGCTGATGTGCAGCAAATTGGCATCCATAGAGTAGGGGGGTGGTCCTTTGCGCTTGGCACCGTCAACCGGTATACCGTGTTGATCGGCATAGCGCATGAGTTTTTCGCGGGAGAGCAAATCCCACTCGCGCCAAGGTGCAATGATTTTCACGTTAGGCATCAATGCATAAGCGCCAAGTTCAAAACGAACCTGGTCATTGCCTTTACCGGTGGCGCCGTGGCTGATCGCGTCGGCTTTGGTTTTGCGGGCAATTTCCACCAGGCGTTTGGCAATCAAAGGACGGGCGATGGAAGTGCCTAGTAAATACTCGCCTTCGTACAAGGCATTGGCGCGGAACATAGGGAAGACAAAATCGCGCACAAATTCTTCGCGCAAATCTTCAATGAAAATATTTGACGGCTTGATGCCCATCTTGATGGCTTTGGCGCGCGCCGGTTCAATTTCTTCACCCTGACCGATATCGGCGGTGAAAGTGACGACTTCGCAGTGGTATTCGTCTTGCAGCCACTTGAGGATGATGGAGGTATCTAAGCCGCCTGAATAGGCCAGCACCACGCGTTGAGGTGCTTTGGCTGTGTCTGATTTTGTTGTGTTTTTACGCATGAAACATACCGTGAGTAAGCAAAGGCGGGATTCTAGGCCATGCCCTGAAAGCAAAAAACCGCTCGAAGTGAGCGGCTGTGGTGAGGAGAAAGAAGAATTACCAGCTTAGTGGTGCTGATCCCGGTGGCGGCACGGCGCTGGCGGCCGGCAAGGGCGGGTAGATGTAGTTTGGACTGCTCGACACCACGGGCGTGATTTGCAACCGAACAGTAGGGCCTGGATCCTGCGGCATTTGCACCATGTACTGTTTGCCCGCGTATTCGTAGGTTACGTTGTAAGCCATGGTGCGGCTTTCGTAAAAATTTTGGGTGCTGCAAGTTTGAACGTTTTTGACCTCTGGCGCTGGCTTACCTTCAATTTTGTCGCCCAAAATGGCGCCACCAAATATACCGATCGCTGTGCCAAGCCCGTCGCGACCGATGGCATGACCGACTGTGCCACCAGCGATGGCACCCATGAGGGCGCCGGCCCCAGACTTGCTGGGCTGTGAGGTGACTTGTTGTTGTGTGCAGACTTGGCGTGGCACTGCGACTTGTTGGATGATGGGCACCGAAGAAATCACCCGCCCGACTTCTTGGGCGTGCGAGGGGGGAAAGAAGCAAACGGGCAATAAACCCAAAACGCTGATGAGTTTTTTCATGGGCAGGTTCCTTAGTTGCATGATGTTCCCACACTCTAACGAAAATGCAAGCCATGGGGTTGACAGGGTTTTGCGTGCTTTGAGGGACAATCATTTCTATGAATTTAAATGATTGGCTCAGCCATTGTGAGCGCTTGCACCCGCAAACCATTGAGATGGGGCTTGATCGTGTCGCCGTGGTGGCAAACACCATGGGTTTGAAATTTGATTGCCCGGTTGTTACCGTGGCAGGAACCAACGGAAAAGGCTCTACCTGCGCGATGCTGGAGTCTGTTTACCGACAATCTGGTTACAAAACGGGTTTGTATACATCCCCGCATTTGGTGTATTTTCAAGAGCGTTGCTGCATCAACGGTCAACCTGTGGCCGAGGCTGATTTGGTGGGGCATTTCGAGCGGGTTGAGGCAGCCAGAGGCGAGGTCACGCTCAGTTATTTTGAGTTCACCAGTTTGGCCTTGTTCAGTTGCTTGGCATCTGCCAAGCTGGATGTCGTGATTCTGGAAGTAGGTTTGGGTGGTCGCCTCGATGCGGTCAACGTGATTGACACAGACTGTGCGGTCATCACCAGCGTTGACCTGGACCATATGGAATTACTTGGGCCAGACCGGGAAGCCATAGGCGCTGAAAAAGCCGGCATCATGCGTGCGGGAAAACCGGTGGTGATCAGCGATCCTTCCCCTCCCCATTCCCTGTTGATGCATGCAGGCAAATTGCAAACAGATATCTGGCAGGTGATGAAGGATGTGCAGTTTTCGGGCGATAACCAGCAATGGACATGGCGCGCCCGTGGCCGCACTTACAGTGGCTTGGCATATCCTGCCTTGCGCGGTGCCAATCAACTCTTGAACGCGGCAGGTGTGATTGCTGTGATGGAGGCCATGCGTTCGCAGTTGCCAGTCACGGCGCAAGCCATACGCGCGGGATTGTCTTTGGTGACTTGGCCAGGGCGTTTTCAATTGTTGCCGGGGCAACCGGCTATCGTGCTTGATGTCGCGCACAACCCGCATGCGGCGGCTGCTTTGTCACACAACTTGGACGCCATGGGGTTTTATCCCCGCACCCATGCGGTGGTGGGCGCCATGGCGGACAAAGATCTCACGGGATTGCTGCGGCGGTTGATGCCGCTCGTGGAATGTTGGTACTTTTGCGACCTGCCCACGCCCAGAGCGGCCAGCGCCCAAGCCTTGAAAGATGTCTGGCAGTCATTGAAGCCAGCTGCAACAGCGACTGCTAGCTTGTGCAGTGGGCCCGCTGAAGCCATGAACCAGGCCTTAATTGCGGCTGACCCCGCTGATAGAATTCTTATTTTTGGTTCGTTTTTCACTGTTGGCGGGGTGTTGCAGCACGGTATTGAAGGCCGTCTACCCGCCGCTTCACCCACCTGAACCTGCCCATGGCCTTTTTCAAGTCCCGCGCTTCCACCTCGTCGCCCGCCGAATCCAACAAAGATGACGCACAAAGCATGGACAGTCTGCGCAAACAAGCGCGTCACAGACTCATTGGCGCTACCGTGCTGGTCGTGATTGCCGTGGTGGGTTTTCCGCTGGTTTTTGATACCAAACCGCGCGATATGGCGGCAGACATTCGAATCGATATGCCCGACAGGGATGCGGTACGTCCTTCGCAACCGCCAAGCGTTGCTATTCCAGATGAATTGGTCAATGCCAAGGTTCCTCCTTCAGAAGCGGTCAGCGGCAACGAACAAGTGGTGGCTGAGGACAGCAAAAAATCCTCTGCGCCTTTGGATACACCGGCTGTATCTGAGCGCCCGGTGGCTGAGGTGAGGTCTCCAGACCCCAAGCCCAAATCAGAACCAGAGAAAACGGCGGCCGCACCCTCAGACACTGCTAACGCCTCAAAACCGACCGCCAAAGAAACTGTGGCCGAGCGTTTTATCGTGCAATTTGGTGCTTTTTCGGATGAAGCCAAGGTCAAGGATATCCGCAGCAAGCTTGAAAAATCCGGTGTCAAAACTTACATACACGTGGCGCAAACCTCTGAGGGCAAACGCACACGGGTGCGTGCTGGTCCGTTTGCCTCACGCGAAGAAGCCCAAAAAATCATCAATAAAACCAAGTCGCTGCAATTGAATGCAGTGGTGCTGACGCTCTAAGGGATGAATGCTGTTGATTGGGTGTTGATCGGCCTGATGCTGTTGTCCGGTGCGTTGGGGTTTTGGCGGGGCGTGGTCAAAGAATTTTTTGCGCTCTTGGCTTGGGTAGTGGGATTTGTGGTTTGCAGCCGATACGCCTTCGAATGGAGCCGCGAATTGCCTTTGCCTGTTTGGGCCCAAGCCATGCGCGAGGCTGTTGCTTGGGTATTGATTTTTCTGTTGGTCATGCTGGTGATGGCATTGATTGGCAGTGTGATGAAGCGTTTGTTGTCACTTGCAGGTTTGGGATTGGCGGATCGACTGCTGGGCACGGTGTTTGGTTTGGCGCGTGCATCCATCATGTGGTTGGCCATTGCAGTATTGGTCGGACTCACACCGTGGCGACAGGCAGAGGTTTGGGTTAATTCTCAGGTCGCCCAGTCGGTTCATCAATTGCTTGTGTATTTAAAGCCGGTCTTGCCGGCGCCATTGGAAAGGTTGGTGACTTGATGTGCGGCATAGTGGGGATTGTCAGTCCTTCGCATGTGAACCAATTGATCTACGACGCTTTGCTGTTGTTACAACATCGCGGTCAGGATGCTGCCGGCATCGTCACCCAATTGGATCGCAAGTTTTTCATGCAAAAAGCCAAGGGCATGGTGCGCGATGTTTTTCGTACGCGCAACATGCGGGCCTTGCCCGGCAATATCGGACTCGGGCAGGTGCGTTACCCGACAGCAGGTAACGCCTACAGCGAAGAGGAAGCGCAACCTTTTTATGTGAATGCACCATTTGGTTTGGTGATGGTGCACAACGGTAATTTGACCAATGCGCATGCGCTCAAAGCCGAATTGTTTTCAACCGATCACCGCCATATCAATACAGAAAGTGACTCCGAGGTATTGCTCAATGTGCTTGCCCATGAGCTTGAAAAAACCACACGTGGCAATACCCTGGCAGTGGTCGATGTGTTTGCTGCCATCAGCGGAGTGCATCGAAGAATCAAAGGTTCTTATGCGGTGATTGCCATGATCGCCGGACACGGCTTGTTGGCTTTTCGCGATCCCTTTGGCATTCGTCCTTTGTGTTTGGGCCAAGGCAGCGATGGCACGTGGATGGTTGGCAGCGAATCGGTAGCGCTGGAAGGCACCGGTCATGTATTTGTGCGCGATGTCGCACCAGGCGAGGCCGTGTTCATCGACATGCAAGGACAGTTACATGCCAGCCAATGCGCCAACGCTAGCCGCTTGATGCCATGTATTTTTGAATACGTGTATTTGGCGCGCCCGGACTCAACCATGGATGGCATTTCGGTGTATCAAGCGCGGTTAAATTTGGGAGAGTCACTGGCCAAACGGGTGGTGTCCACCTTGCCACCTTCTGATATTGATGTGGTGATTCCCATTCCTGAATCCAGTCGACCCAGCGCCACCCAATTGGCGCATTTGTTGGGCAAGCCTTACCGCGAAGGCTTTGTCAAAAATCGCTATGTGGGCCGCACATTCATCATGCCCGGCCAAGCGGTACGTAAACGTTCTGTGCGCCAAAAGCTCAATGTCATCGTTAGCGAATTCAAAGGCCGCAATGTATTGTTGGTGGATGACTCCATCGTGCGTGGGACCACCAGTAAAGAGATTGTTCAAATGGCCCGTGATGCTGGCGCCAAAAAAGTCTATTTGGCAAGTGCTGCGCCACCCGTTCGTTATCCCAATGTCTATGGGATTGATATGCCAACCTCTGAAGAATTGGTAGCGTTTGGTCGCAGCGTTGAGCAAGTGCGCGAATTGATTGGATGCGATGCACTGATTTACCAAGACATAGCGCCTATGCTTGATGCCGTCAAACGTGCTGCCTTGCCTGGCGCTCCAACTATCCATGGCTTTGATGCATCGTGTTTTGACGGTGTCTACATCACTGGCGATGTGAGCGTCGAAGACATCACACGTTTGGGTCAACACCGGGTTGGTGTTGAAGAAGATACTGCAGACCATTCCCGCCTTGCCTTACCCAATGCCGACGTGCGTTGACCTTTTATGACTGACTCTCTACATCCCGAACACTTTCACAAAGAAACCTTGGCAGTTCGCACTGCGGTTGATAAAACCCAGTATGGCGAAAATTCTGAGGCCTTGTTTTTAACCAGCAGTTTTGTCCAACCTGACAGTGAAACCGCAGCACGCCGTTTTGCAGGAGAACAAGACGGCTACATCTATTCTCGGTTTACCAACCCGACTGTTGCCAGTTTTGAAAAACGCTTGGCCGCTCTTGAAGGGGCACAAGCGTGTGTGGGTACCTCCAGCGGCATGGCGGCCGTTTTATTGTTGTGCATGGCATTGCTGAAAAGTGGCGACCATGTGGTGTGCTCGCATTCAGTATTTGGATCCACGCACAAGTTACTCAGCACTGAATTTGCCAAGTTTGGTGTTCAAACCACATTTGTTTCGCAGACCGACGTGGCTGAGTGGAAGCAGGCCATCCAACCCAATACCCGTTTGCTTTTTGCCGAAACGCCGACCAATCCACTCACTGAAGTTTGTGACATACGCGCATTGGCTGACATTGCCCATGCAGCCAATGCGGTGCTGGCGGTCGACAATTGTTTTTGTACCCCAGCTTTGCAAACGCCGATTGCTTTCGGTGCTGATGTGATTGTTCATTCGGGCACCAAATACCTGGATGGTCAAGGCAGGGTGGTCGCGGGAGCCTTGTGTGCCTCGCAAACCATGGTCAGTGAAAAATTCATTCCTGTTATGCGCAGTGCTGGCATGAGCCTGTCGCCTTTCAATGCCTGGGTCGTGCTCAAGGGTTTGGAAACCTTGTCCCTGCGTATGAAAGCGCAGTCAGATCAAGCCTTGGCCCTTGCCGCATGGTTAGAGCAACACCCCAAAGTAGCCAAAGTGCATTTCCCTGGCCTGAGTTCTCACCCGCAACATGCGCTTGCTATGGCGCAACAGTCTGGCAAGGGCGGCCCAGTGTTGTCGTTTGATGTGGTGGGTGCTGACCCTGTGCATTGCCGCAGCAACGCATTTACAGTCATTGACAGCACTCAGCTGATGTCTATCACCGCCAATTTGGGCGACGTGAAAACCATCATTACCCATCCTGCAAGCACATCGCACGGGCGCTTGACTGAAGCCAATCGACAGTTGGCTGGTATCCAACAAAGTTTAGTGAGAGTGGCCGTTGGCCTTGAGCATCTCGATGATTTGAAAAACGATTTGTCCCGCGGACTAGATCAGATCAAGGCCACAGCATGAGCACGCGTACCCGCTTTGCGCCTTCACCGACAGGCTTTATCCATCTTGGCAATATTCGTTCAGCACTTTACCCATGGGCATTCGCCAGAGCCACTGGCGGTAAGTTCATTTTGCGCATTGAAGACACCGATGTTGATCGCTCTTCACAAGAAGCAGTTGATGTGATTTTGCAAGGCATGTCTTGGTTGGGCCTCACGCATGATGAAGGCCCTTTCTACCAAATGCAGCGGATGGACCGCTACAAGCAAGTGCTTTCGCAATTGCAAGACCGTGGGTTTGTGTACCCGTGCTACACGAGCGTGAGCGAACTGGATGCATTGCGTGAACGCCAAATGGCAGCCAAGGAAAAACCGCGTTACGACGGAACTTGGCGTCCTGAGCCCGGTAAAATTTTGCCTGCGGTACCTGCTGGCATCAAGCCTGTGTTGCGATTTAAAACGCCGCTGACTGGCACCGTGGCATGGGACGACAAAGTCAAAGGCCAGATTGAAATCAGCAACCTCGAGTTAGACGACTTGGTCATTGCCCGCCCGGACGGCACGCCCACCTACAACTTTTGCGTCGTGGTGGATGATATTGACATGGCCATTACACATGTCATTCGCGGCGATGACCATGTCAACAACACGCCTAGACAAATTCATATTTTTCAGGCGTTGGGACATGAACCACCGGTCTATGCGCATTTGCCAACGGTGCTCAACGAGCAAGGTGAAAAACTCAGCAAGCGAAATGGCGCCAAAGCCGTCACCCAATTTCGTGACGAGGGTTTTTTAGCGGAGGCTATGGTCAACTACTTGGCACGGCTTGGCTGGAGCCATGGAGACGATGAAATTTTCTCGCGTGAACAGTTTGTGCAATGGTTCAGCTTAGACCACTTGGGTAAAAGTGCGGCGCAATTTGATGAAGCCAAATTGCGCTGGGTCAATGCGCAGCATTTAAAAGCCATGCCTGGCGCTGCATTGGCTGACATTGTGCAATCCCATTTGTTGGCGCAAGGAATCACGGCCGACCAACGCCTGGCAGAAATTTGTGATTTGTTTAAAGACCGATGCGACACCACCAAGGTGTTGGCTGATTGGGCGGTGCGTTTTTACCAACCCGTGTCGCCAAGCACAACAGACCTAGAGCAGCATGTCACGTCAGTTATTCGTCCTGCATTGCAAGCACTGGTGGAAGGCTTGCAAACATGCGAGTGGGACAAAGCGACTATTTCTATGGTGATCAAAAACGTGTTGCAAGTCCAAGGTTTGAAAATGCCTCAGCTGGCAATGCCGGTGCGTGTTTTGTTGTTGGGTACGCCTCAAACCCCATCGCTTGATGCGGTGATTGCTCTGTTCCCGCGAGAAGAGGTTTTTTCGCGTCTCAAAGGGTGAAAAATATCTGGCTATAATCGTGGACTCGATGTTTGCCGGGGGTATAGCTCAGCTGGGAGAGCGCTTGCATGGCATGCAAGAGGTCAGCGGTTCGATCCCGCTTACCTCCACCAGAATATCGAGCGTCCAGGTTTTGACCCTATCGTCTAGAGGCCTAGGACATCACCCTTTCACGGTGAGTACCGGGGTTCGAATCCCCGTAGGGTCGCCAAGTTTGTAGCACTTGGTTTCAGCGTCAGTTGAAACAAAGCTATCTACCAGGAGTGGTAGTTCAGTTGGTT
>CAMDXA010000013.1 GCA_945878065.1 Bordetella parapertussis
GCCAAAAATCGCCGGGCTGATGGCCGACCAGTCCAAGGCACACGCATCCAGCAGGGCTTCGCGCATGGCGGTGCTGAAGTCGGCCATGGGCAGGGTTTCTTCAAACAACTTGCCGTTGATGTACGCAAACTGGCCCAGTTGTTCGTCTATGTTTTTGCTGCGTTGGCGCTCTGGCGTGTTGAGCACCTGAAACAGTTGCCCCAAGCGCGGCCCCAGGTCCGAGCCGTCGGGTGCGGTGCGTTCTTCTACAAAGTCTCGGAAGGATTGCGCGGGTTGAAAGATGCCGGTGTCGTCGGCAAACAAACAAAACAGCAGGCGCACCAGCAGCACTTCCAGCGCGTGGCCGCTGTAGCCGCTGGCTTTCAGGGCGTCGTGCAAACGGCCCATGCGCTCGGCCGCTTTGATGTTGACCGGGTCTTCTGCCCGAATGTCTTGCACCTTGTAGCCCGCCAGCAGGCCAAACAGCTTGATGTGTTTGTGCAGGTGCTTAAGCTCAAACGCCACCGTCTCGCCCGTGGCCAGGCGGTACACCCGAAAGTGGGCAAAGTCGCAGACCACCACCAGTTGCGGCAGTTCATGCTCTTTCAGGTGGTGCAGGTAGCCCACGGCTTGGTCCACCGCGTCGTCCAGGTTTTTGCCGAGTGACTTGTGCTCCACCAACAGCATGCCCGGCCAGAACAAATCCACAAAGCCTTGTGCGCCGCCCAGCTTTTTGACGTTCAGCTCGAAGGTGGCGACGCGTTTGTTGGTGATGCCAAAGATTTCAAAGAAATCAATCCAAAAGGGCTTGGCCTGGCTGTTTTCGTTGCAGGCGTCGTCCCAGGTCTTGCTGAAAAGCAATGCCCTAGATTCAATTTCGTTCCAGTTCAGACTCATTTAGTACTCATTAATTGAGCATGGATAGTACTCGAAAGTATGTTTATTTCTATAGGCGATATTGTTATTTAATTAATATGTGTGGAATCCTGCTCGATACGAACCTGATGGGTTGCTGAGCATGGCGGCTGCGAGTCGCCAACGTTCAATCGCCAGATGGATAGAATCTTTTCAGTAGTCACATCTGACTACCTTTCAATGGAGCTTGAGATGCCCGCTGTTCCTGCCAGTATTCCCACCAGTCTCAAACTGCCCGGCGCACTCAAGCAGCAGCTTGAAGAAGATGCCAAGCAAATGGGCATGAGCCTGCACGCTTTCATGGTGAGCACACTGGCCGATGCCGCGAAGCGCAAGCGCTTGCGGCAAACATTTGCACAAGACTCGGCCGATGCGCTGGCGGTCATGAAGGCCACCGGCACAGGTCATGCGTTGGCGGATGTTCGGGGTTATTTTTCTCAATTGAAAGAACATCGCCAGGGGAAGAGCGTGCCGCCAGCACCCTTGCGTCCGAAAAAAATGGGCTGAGGTGTGAGCACCGTATTTCTGAGCCCAGCGGCATTTCAGGATTTGGTGCGCCTGGAAATGTTTCTACATGAGTCAGAAGACCCCTTGGCCGGGGAGCTGCTTGATTTCATTCTGGATGCGCTCGACGTGTTGACGCATCAACCCGGCATTGGCCGTCCGGTTGAAGATGGTTTGCGTGAACTGATCATCTCCCGCCAACGCAGCGGCTATTTGGCGCGCTATGCCTGGGATGAAGCCTTGGACCGGGTCCTGGTCGCCCGCATTCGCCACCAGCGAGAAGTGGGCTATACAGAAGAAGAGGTTTGAGGCAGTTCAAGTCGCACCGTTGTCAGCCGCGACACCCGTCCTTTTGAGGCTGCCGGGGTGATCGTCATCAACCCTTGGGAATGATCGCCATGATGTTGAGCGCCCGTTAACATCATTGCATGCCCGCCATCTTTCAAGCCCTGCTTCCTGTGATTGTGTTGATCGCTTGCGGCTATTTCACCGGTCGCCTGGGCTGGGTGTCGGCCCAAGGCTTGCAAGATTTGAACAAGCTGCTGTTCAATGTGCTGGGTCCTGCGTTGTTGTTTCACACCTTGTCAGGGGTGCATTTAGAGCAACTCGATTTGCAGCCGGTGATGATGTATCACACGCTGACATTGGTGTGGCTCACGCTGTGGGTGGCGGTGTACGGTTTGACGCAACGCGGTTGCATGCGGGCATTGGCGGGCACCTATAGCAACGCCGTGATGATCGGCATTCCACTCATTAGCTTGGCCTATGGGCCCGAGGGGCAGGTCTACATCATGACCTTGGTGTCGGTGCATGCACTCATCATCTTGACCTATGCCACCTTGTTGTTTGAACTTGCCGGTGCGCGTGAACATAACCAAGCTGGACAGACTGCCGCGCCGCAGTCACTGCTTGTCACCTTATGGAAGACCATCAAAGGCGCTGTGCTGCACCCTGTGTCGCTGCCTGCATTCGCGGGTTTGATGTTTGCCCAAACCGGTTGGGTGCTGCCTGAAGCCATCTACAAACCCATGGGGTGGATGGGCCAGGCTTATTCGCCCTTGGCCTTGCTGTTGGTGGGCATACAGTTGTTTCAGGTGTTGGGCAAAGGCTTGCCTTGGCGTTCGTCTTCCAACACCATGGAGTCATCCATCCGCTGGCACGAGGTGTTTCAGGTTGTGGCGCTGAAAAACCTGCTTCATCCTTTGCTGATTTTGGCGGGTGGTTGGTGGCTGGGTTTGCCCTTGTTGCCCATGACCGTGATGATGGTCACCGCTTGCATGCCCGTTGGCATCAATTCGTATTTGTTTGCCACGCGTTACCGGGTAATGGAAGCCGAGGTGTCGCTGAGTTTGTCTTTGTCAGTGATGTGTGCGGTGGTGTCTGTGCCGTTGATGCTGGCATTGCAAAAAATACTCATGGTCGGGTAATGACCATCCAAAAGCCAGCTCAGCTTTTCTTGGTCAACGCCGTGGCGTTCAGTGCGTGCCACACTCTGAATGCGGCATACGCATCATTTGCAGCGTAAATGAGTTGCGCCTCTGACAAAACTGCATTAGCCCAATTGCTGGTGGCCGCCTTCTTCGATTTGATGAAACGTTTTTCGAACAACACCGCCACCGCGCCTTTGACACCCATGTCTTTGCGGTAACCGCGTTCGCGAAACACGGTGTTGAGCTCCAACATCTCCACGATGTCAACGCCCAGTTTGTGCATGATGCGTTTGCGGTCATCGCCCAACCCGAAGCCAGCTTTGACGATGCCCGGCATGGCCAGCAATTCAGCGGCAATCTTTCTGCACGCAGAGTCATGCAATTGAATCACCCAACCCGCATCTGCTGTGGCCAATTGCAAGACATGGGGGCCGTCGGATAACTCGCCGACCTTGAACGTAGGTTTGGACTCGGTGTCAAACCCCCAGGCCGGGTGTTGAATCAATTGTTCCCGTGCATGCAAAGCTTGTTTTTCATTGCTCACCAGATGTATGCGGTCAAGGTTTAAGCGTTCAAACGCTGGCAGCAAAGCGATGGCGTCTTTGTCTGGCGTGGGGTGGTGAGCGTGCATAGCCTGTGATTGTCGGGCAAGAGTCACGTTGCTCTGACAAAGCTGGCTCATTCATCAGAGAGCTTTCACGCAGTCAGTATTTGCAGCCATATTCAGACCCGGCTAAAAGCTATACATTCCAAGTTGCATTCCCAAGATCTGATGCATGCGTCAGACATTACAAGATTCACAGGAGACCGTCATGCCCAGCTTGTTCACAGACCTTCAGCGAGCTGCTTATGAACGTGACGGCTTTGTCGTCATCCGCTCATTGTTTGACCCGGTGGAAATCGGTTTATTGCGTGACGCCATCGAAACCGACCCGCAGTTGCGCGAAAGCCTGTACGACCGTCATGACGCCAGCGGCAAGTCCACACGCATGGCAACTTGGAACCACCCCGGCGACAGTGTGTACGGTTTGGCCGCACGAACGCACCGTGTGGTGGACACCATGGAAGACATGCTTGGCGGCGAGGTGTACCACTACCACTCCAAATTGACTGCCAAAGAGCCGCGCGTCGGCGGCGCCTGGGAATGGCACCAAGACTATGGTTACTGGTACCACAACGGATGCATGTTTCCTTACATGGCCAGCGTCATGGTGGCGCTGGACAAAACCACGCGCGAGAACGGTTGTTTGCAGGTGCTTCGCGGCTCACATGTGGCCGGTCGGGTTGACCACGGTGTGTTACCCGGAGAACAAGTGGGTGCAGACCCGCGCCGGGTGGAGCAAATGCTCAAGACCATGGAGTTGGTGTATGCCGAACTCGAACCAGGCGACGGTTTGTTTTTTCATGCGAACTTGATGCACCGCTCAGACCAAAACAGCTCAGACCAAAGACGGTGGACGGTTTTGTTTTGCTACAACGCCGCCCGAAACAACCCTTACTTAGAACACCACCATCCGCAGTACACGCCGTTGGACAAAGTCAGTGACGACGCGGTGAAAGCCGCAGGCGTGAAGCATGCCCATGCAGACGACAACCACTTTCGCAAAACCTTTGCCAATCCGCCGGAGTTGAAAAAACGTCTGGGCTAAGGCTCGCTAAACAAAACTCTCGCCTATGAGCGTACAGCGGGACGGTGCCCGATCTGAAAATCATTGCGTCCACACACATCACGGCCTTTGAGCAACCACAGCGGGCGGGTGGCGAAATTGAGGTTCAAGCCACTGGTGCCTTTTGCTGGATGCAGCTCGCGGTCAAAGTGCGACGTGGTGGGCATGTACCTGATGGCGACACCCGTGCGCCGAATGTTGGAGGTGTTGGCCTTGGCACCATGAATCATGAACACATCGTGCATGGACATTTGTCCGGGTTGCAATTCCAAGTCCACAGAGTCATTTGGGTCAAAGCAGTCTGTGTCTACCGCTTGGTTGAGTACCAGTTCCGCTCTGTCTTTGTGCAAATGAGGATGCAAGATTTTGTGGGTGTGCGAACCAGGAATAACACGCAAGCAACCGTTGCTGACCAAGCTTGGCTCTAGTGCCACCCACACGGTGCAAGTTGCCAGTGGGCGTATCGGCCAATACTGACCGTCCTGGTGCCAGGGTGTTTCATAGCCTTCTTCGGGTGGTTTGCAAAACACTTGGCAGCCCCACAAGGCCACATCGTTGCCTATGACTTGAGACACCATGTCAACCAGCGGCGGGTACATGGCGAGTTCTAGAAAATCGCGCTTGCCCACCACACCGTCATCATTTTTGCCTTCAATATGTGCGCTGACAAGTTTTTCCGGGCGTACACCCGGATTGGCATCGATCAATTGCTGCAAGGTGGTTTGCAGCGCATTGACCATGTCAGCGGGCAAAGTGAAAGAGGGCACGACATAGCCGTTCAGACGGTAATCTGAAACTTCTTTTTCGCTCAATATGGATGAAGTCATTGAAGCCCCCGATGTCTTTTTCATCAATGAGTTTATACAGAGGCGATTCAGGGGTTTTCCCTTTATCAAACCATCACCATAAAAAACCCCGCAACGCTTTCACGGTGCGGGGTTTGATCAGCCATGAAGGCTTGAAGCAGATCAGCTGAGTGCGTGACCTTGTGCATTCACGTACAGGGCGTAAATGGAGGTAGAGCCTGTCATGAACAAACGGTTGCGCTTGGTGCCGCCGAAGCACAGGTTGGCAATCACCTCCGGGGTGTGCAGGAAGGCCAGCAAGGTGCCATCGGGGTGATGGACACGCACGCCATTGGTTTCCATGCCGCCCCAGCCCCAACCGCACCATACGTTGCCATCGGTGTCACAACGGATACCGTCGGTGAAACCAGGTGCAAAGTCGGCGAAGATTTTGGGGTTGCTGAGTTTTTGGTCTTTCACATCAAACACGATGATGTTGGCTGGGTTGCCCGGGCCGTCAGTCGCGCCAGTGTCAACCACATAGCACTTCTTGAAGTCAGGTGAGAAGCAAATGCCGTTGGGGCGACGCATCGGACCTTCAGCAGCCACAGTGACCTTGCCGTCCGGCGCAATGCGGTAGACGCGTGTGGGCAGTTCAAACTCAGCCTTGTGGCCTTCGTAAGGACCCATGATGCCGTAGCCGGGGTCGGTGAAATAGATGGAGCCGTCAGGTGTGGTGGCTGCATCGTTAGGTGCATTGAGTTTTTTACCGCCAAAGCCGTCGCACAAAATGGTCCATGTGCCGTCGTAGTTGCGACGACGCACGCGGCGTGTGTCGTGTTCCATGGCGATCAAGCGGCCTTGGATGTCACGGCTGTGTCCATTGGAGTAGCCTGAATCTGTTTGAAAAGTACTGACTTCACCGTTTTCTTCGTTCCAGCGCAATACGCGGTTGTTCGGTATGTCGCTCCACAGCAAATTGCCCCAGTCGCCCATCCAAACGGGTCCTTCACACCACAAAGCGGCGTTATGGCCTTGGCCGTGCCAAATGCGTTGCAAGGTGGAATTGCCTTGGCGGCCTGTGAAGCGCTTGTCCAGCACTTCGAATGCGGGCTCAGGGTAAGTCACGGGATGATTTCCCGTCCAATCACGGCCTTGCTGGAATTTGTCGTTGGCGCCTGCAGCGGTGGCGGTAGCGGCTGCCACACCTGCAGCGGCACTGGCCAAAAAGCCACGGCGTGCAAGCGATGGCGGCTTGGCTTCTGCCTTGTTAGCAACAGCAGTGATGGTCTGGTCTGCGATGGATTTCATTCGTTCTCCTTGGATGGTTGCGCTTGCAAGTGCTTGTAAGCTGGCCCATCTTCAATTTAAAAACTAAGAATTAAATACGCATAAACCCTTAAATTTCATAAGGGTTTTGGAGGAATAACTCCTGGCCGAAAGAATGGGTGGCAACCCGTCGATTACATATCGTACGGGTTGCTTTTTGAGTTGATTACTGCTTGACAGCTTCGACTTGGATCAGCAATTTGACTTTGTCAGGGATACCGAAATCGATGCCCCATTTCATGCCCCATTGGCTGCGCATGATGGTGGTTTCAAAATCGCCGCCGCACACTTCGCGCTTGAGCATGGGGTGGTCATAGCAATTGAAATTGGTGGCTTTCAGAACCACGGGTAAGGTCTTGCCCAACAGGGTCAGTTGGCCAGTCACTTCAGACACTTTGTCGCCGCTGAAGCTGAACTTGTCTGCATTGAATGTCATGGTGGGGTGCTTGGCAGCATCAAAAAAATCTGGCTTTTTCAGGTGCGCGTTGAATGCCTCTGTGCCGGTGTTGATAGAGTCGGCTTGGATGGTCAGGTTCACTTTGCCGGTTTTTGCAGCGCGGTCAAATTGCACAGAGCCTTCTTTTTTGTCAAACCGGCCACGGTTGGTGGACGTGCCGAAATGGGTGACTTCAAAAGTGACAAACGTATGGGTGGGGTCGATGTTGTAAGTGGCTGCTTGGGCAGACACGGACGCAAACACGCTGGCCGTGAGGGCGCAAGCAAGTGACAAATGACGCATAGAAAAAACTCCTGAGGTTGGGAAAAAGATTAAAGCTTGGCAACGCCTGTCAGTACAAATTTGAATTTCACTTGTACTTCGTCAGCCACCATGGAAGTGTCTGACCATTCGTTGTCACCGATCTTGAAGCCCAAACGCTTGATGGCGAATGAGCCCACAGCGGTGGTGAGCCCGCCGGTTTGGGTTAGGCTGACCGGGACCACAATGTCCTGGCTCAAGCCTTTGATGGAGAGTTTGCCGCAGACTTCGTATTTGCCGGGCGCGGTATTTTTGATGGTCGTGGACTGAAACCCGGCTTTGGCAAATTTGGCGGTGCTGAACCAATCGGCTTTTTGCACTTCGGCATCGGTTTCTTTGGCGCCTAAGCTGGCGCTGGCCATGTCGACGCTGAAGCTGATTTTGGCTGTGGCAGGTTTGGCTGGATCGAAACTGATTTGCGCATCAAATGATTTGAAGCGTCCCTCTACCGGCACGCCCATTTGTTTGCTGACAAACACAATATCGCTTTTTGCCGCTTGCAATTTTTGCTCGGCGTAAGAGTTGGCGCTGCCCAAGGCGGCAAACATCACGCACATCAGCACAAGTAGTCGGTTCATGAAAAACATCAGGGCTCCAAAAGGTGAGGATCAGCGGCGCGGCCACATGCGTTGCAACAAGGCGTGCTTGTCCCACCACTGGTGCTTCAAGGCTGCTGCCACATGCAGCATGATCAGCAGAGCCAACGCCATGGCGGTGTATTCGTGCAGGGGTTTGATGGATTCGGCCAAGGCCTCGTTCGCGGGGACAAAGTCAGGCAAGGGCAACACGCCAAACATCACCACGGGGTAACCAGCTGCAGAGCTGTACGCCCAACCCGCCAAAGGCACGATGAAAAACAAGGCATACATGCTGTACTGGGTCAGGTAATGCGCATGGTGTTGCCAGCGAGGCATGCTTTGTTGGATGTCTGCAGACAAGGGCGGCGGGCGGTGCGTGATACGCCAGACCAAGCGCCACAGAGAAAGGCTAAGTATGCAAATGCCCGCCCATTTGTGCCAATTGAACAGCTTGAGCCGCTCAGGAGAGACCGGCAAATCTTCCATGTAATAGCCGACCGTAAACATCGCAATCAAGGCTGCGCCAAGCAGCCAATGCAGCACCACAGCCATCAGGCTGAAGCCAGTGGACGGGGAGGGGTTGGGGGTTGCTTCGTTGGTCATGTTGATAAGTTTAGGTTTGAATTGAACAAAATCATTGCCTTTATTTGATGGTTAGATGCAAATAAATTGATTAAACAAGGATTCCATGGGTTGAATTGATGGGGCCGTGCACGGTCAGATTCATTGGCGTTTGGGCTGTTGGCTCATCAGCACCGAATACACCACATCCACGCCACGCTCTGTGTTGGTCAATCGCAGGTCCAGTATGCGGTTGTTTTTTGTCAGTGTCATGATGTAACTCGTGCCCAAACGCACCAGCGACAACAGTCGCCAGTCCTTTTCCTCGGCATCGGCGATCAGCGCAGATTGCACCTCTTCGCTGTAAGCCTCTGCCACGCTGGCATAAAAGATGCCGGTTTGTAGCTCGCCTTCTCCAAGCAACACGGTTTGCTCCGGCCGGGTTTGCAGCATGGTCTCGACATACGGGTACATGTCCACTTGCATCGCTGGCCAAGGGGTTTGGGCCCACGCCATCGCCGGTAAACAAACGGCAGCAAGCAACACGCAACGGCGGCCTAAGCCACGGAGAAAAGACGACACGGCGGTCACCGGTCTGCGGGCTGTCGGGGGATGAGAATTGGATCAGCCATGGTCTGGTCCCCAGACATCGGGTCAGCGAAGCGCGGAATCCGATGGGTTGCTAAGAGTGGAGGGGCTGACCCGACGCGCACCGTTGAAGCGTTTGCGCCAGTAGCTGTCGGACATATTCTCTATACGTACTTCTCCACCAGCCCGTGGTGAATGGATGAATCTGCCTTCTCCGACATAAATGCCCACATGGCTGAAGGCTCTGCGCAAGGTGTTGAAAAACACCAAATCGCCGGGTTGAAGTTCGTCCTTGTCGATGGTTTGGGTGACCGCGGCTTGTTCTTTGGCGTTGTGCGGCAAGACCAGGCCCAAGGTGCTTGCATACATGGCGCGGACAAAACCGCTGCAATCAAAACCACTGACGCCGGTGCCGCCGCGTTTGTAGGGGACACCCAAAAACCCCATGGCGTTGACCACCAGTTCGGAGGCTTGGTTGCCCACACGTTGGCCGATTTGGCTGATTTCTGAGGCGACCGAGGACTGGTTGATCAGCGCTTCCAAGTCGTCAGTGTCTGCAGGCGCAGGGGCTGCATGGGCAATGCCGATGGACAGGCAACAGAGAAAAATCAGGCGAAACATAGAGCTAGATCATAACGGTTGGCCGTTGTTTTCCAGCCTGTCGCACAATCTGCACCTTGACAATCACTGCCGTTCAAAGGAATTTTGTATGTTTCGCGCTATTACCCTGCAAAAAGAACCCGTTTTCAATGCCAGCGTCCAAATGCTGGATCCCGCTCAGTTGCCCGAGGCCGATGTGCACGTGCAAGTGGCTTATTCGACTTTGAATTTCAAAGATGGTCTGGCCATCACCAACAAAAGCCCGGTCGTTCGGGTCTGGCCGATGGTGGCCGGTATTGACGGCTCGGGAACTGTGATTTCCTCGGCCCACGCTGGCTGGAAAGCTGGTGACCATTTCGTGCACAACGGCTGGGGCGTGGGTGAAACCCATTGGGGCTGTTTGTCCGAGCAGGCGCGTTTGAAAGGCGATTGGCTGGTGAAACTGCCCCAAGCTTTCACGCCGCGCCAGGCCATGGCCATTGGTACTGCTGGCTATACCGCCATGCTCTGCGTGATGGCGTTAGAGCAGCAAGGTGTTCAGCCCGGAAATGGCGAAGTGCTGGTCACTGGCGCGACCGGCGGGGTTGGCAGCGTGGCCGTGGCTTTGCTTTCCAAATTGGGGTTCAACGTGGTGGCAGCCACTGGCAAAACCAGCGAAGAAGCCTATTTGAAATCGCTGGGTGCCCAAAGCATCATCGACCGCGCGGAACTGTCGGCCCCCGGCAAGCCGTTTCAAAAAGAACGCTGGGCCGGTGTGGTCGATGCGGTCGGTTCACACACACTGGCCAATGTGCTGGCACAAACCCGCTATGGCGGTGCGGTGGCGGCTTGCGGCTTGGCCCAAGGCATGGATTTGCCCACCACCGTCATGCCGTTCATCTTGCGCAATGTGCGCTTGATAGGCGTCGATTCGGTGATGGCCCCGCTGGCCTTGCGCCAGAAAGCTTGGGACAGGTTGGCGCAAGATCTGGACTTGGCCAAGCTGGAAAGCATGATCGAAGACATCACTTTGGACCAGGTTGTTGAAAAAGCCCACGCGCTGATGGCGGGTCAAGTGCGCGGTCGCATTGTGGTGAAGATTTAAACCATGTTGCTTGACGCTGAAGACTCCCAACTCGTGCTTATCGATTACCAGGAGCGTTTGATGCCTGCGTTGTTCCAAGGCGATGCTTGTCTTGCCAACGCCATGAGACTGGCGCAGGCCGCACAAATATTGGGTGTGCCGGTGTGGGGCACGGAGCAAAACCCGGGCAAGCTCGGCAGCAACCCGGCTGCGATGAAAGCCTTGTGCAAACAGACCTTGGCCAAAATGCAATTCAGCGCCTGCGAAGAAGGCTTGGTCGAATGGTTGCGTCCCGAGGTCAAAAGCAAACCTGCGGGCAACGCACGCAGCCTGCCCAAGCATTTGCAAAAACCGGCGGCTGCCGAGCCAGTCCCTTCAAGCATTGTTTTGGCTGGCGCAGAAGCGCATGTGTGTTTGTTGCAAACCGCGCTGGATTTGTTGGATGACGAGTTTGACGTGTGGGTGGTGACCGATGCGTGCACCTCACGTACCGAGCGCAACCGTGACGCGGCTTACGACCGCTTGGCTGCAGCAGGTGCAGAGTTGCTGACCACGGAAATGGTGTTGTTTGAATGGTTGCGCACCGCAGAACATGAGCATTTCAAAGAAGTGCAAGCCCTCATCAAATAAGAAAGTCAAGGGAGAGAGTTGTGACCAAGTACGCCAGTTTTTACCAACGATCCATCGAAGACCGCGACGGTTTTTGGGCAGAACAAGCGGCTTTGATTGACTGGCAGGTCAAACCTTCGCAAATCTGCGACTACAACAAACCGCCTTTTGCCCACTGGTTTGTCGGCGGCACCACCAATTTGTGCCACAACGCGGTGGACCGGCATGTGAAAGACCGTGCCGATCAGCCGGCTTTGATTTATGTGTCCACCGAAACCGGCCAGGAAATCACTTACAGCTTTGCGCAACTCAGCGACGAAGTGCAGCGCATGGCGGCCATCTTGCAAAGCCTGGGTGTGAAGCAGGGTGACAGGGTGCTGATTTACATGCCGATGATTGCCGAGGCGGCGTTTGCCATGCTGGCTTGTGTGCGCATTGGCGCGATTCATTCAGTGGTGTTCGGTGGCTTCGCTTCGCATTCTTTGGCAACACGGATTGAAGACGCCACCCCGGTGTTGATCATCAGCGCGGATGCCGGTTCGCGCGGCGGCAAGGTCGTGCCCTACAAACCGCTGTTGGATGAAGCGATATCTCTCAGCCAACACAAACCGTCGGCGGTGTTGATGGTGGACCGAGGTTTATCTGCTTTCACCTCTGTGCCGGGGCGAGACCACGCATACGCTGAATTGCGTCAGCAACACCTCAACGCGAAAGTGCCTTGTGTCTGGTTGGACAGCGCGCACCCCAGCTACACCTTGTACACGTCCGGCACGACCGGCAAACCCAAGGGCGTGCAACGCGACACAGGCGGTTACACCGTGGCCTTGGCGGCCAGCATGCGACATATTTTTGAAGGCCAGCCCGGCGATGTCTATTTCAGTACCAGCGACATCGGTTGGGTGGTCGGCCACAGCTACATTATTTATGGCCCGCTGCTCGCGGGCATGGCGACGCTGATGTATGAAGGCCTGCCCACGCGCCCGCACGGCGGCGTCTGGTGGGAGTTGGTTGAGAAATACAAAGTCACGCACATGTTCAGTGCGCCGACCGCGGTGCGGGTGTTGAAAAAGCAAGACCCGGCGCTTTTGTCCAAATACGATATTTCCAGCCTCAAAGCTTTGTACCTGGCCGGTGAACCGTTGGATGAACCGACCGCGCAATGGATTGCCGACGGACTGGGCAAACCGATCATCGATAACTATTGGCAGACCGAAACCGGCTGGCCGATTTTGACCGTGGCCAACGGCGTACAAAAAATGCCCAGCAAATTTGGCAGTCCAGGCATACCCATGTACGGTTTCAATGTGAAGCTATTGAGCGACAGTACCGGCGAAGAACTGACCGGCGCCAATGAAAAAGGCGTGGTTGTCATCGAAGGACCTTTGCCCCCAGGCTGTTTGCAAACCTTGTGGGGCGACGATGAGCGATATGTGAAAACCTATTGGCAAAGCGTACCCGGCAAGCTGGTGTATTCCACGTTCGACTGGGGCGTGCGCGATGAAGACGGGTATTTTTATATTTTGGGTCGCACGGATGATGTGATCAACGTCGCCGGTCATCGCTTGGGTACGAGAGAAATCGAGGAAAGCATATCCAGCCACCCGAATGTGGCCGAGGTGGCGGTGGTCGGTGTGGCGGATCAACTCAAAGGTCAGGTGGCGATGGCGTTTGTTGTGGCGAAAGACGCCTCTGCGCTGGGCGATGCAGCTGCCCGATTGAAGCTGGAAGGCGAGATCATGAAACTGGTTGACAGCCAGTTAGGCGCGGTGGCCAGACCGTCACGCGTGCTGTTTCTCAGCCTGTTGCCCAAAACCCGTAGCGGCAAGTTGCTGCGCCGCGCGATACAAGCGGTGTGCGAAAAGCGCGATCCCGGCGACTTGACCACCATTGACGACCCCACGCCGTTGCAACAGATCAAAGAGCAACTGGTTTAAAGCTTGTCGCAAATCGGTCAGACTTTGGTGGCACAATGTCCAGCACATACCGGTGTTCTTCAAGGCACCGGTCGCATCCGCTAACCGGTTCAGCCGTGTCGCGGAGGGTTTATCAACCAAGCTTATGTTTCCTGCAGGGAAACGGAGGTCAGCAATGAGCGATTCACCGCAGACGGGTTCGTCCGTCTATCAAGCCTATGCAGGCAACACTTATCTCTTCGGGGGCAACGCCCCTTACGTCGAAGAGATGTACGAAAACTATCTCCTCAACCCCGGCAGCGTGCCAGACACTTGGCGCCAGTATTTCGATGCGCTTCAGCACGTGCCCGCCGTCGATGGCAGCCAGACCAAAGATGTGCCGCACCTGCCGGTGATCAATGCGTTTGCCGAGCGCGCCAAGCAAGGCGGCACGCGTGTCGTCATGGCCAGCGCCGATCAAGAAATGGGCCGCAAGCGCACTGCGGTGCAGCAGTTGATCGCGGCTTACCGTAACGTGGGTCAGCTATGGGCGAACCTGGACCCGCTGCAACGCACCGAGCGCCCGGACATTCCAGAATTGGACCCCTCGTTTTACGGCTTTACTGACGCCGATCAGGAAACCGTGTTCGACACCAGCAACACGTTTTTCGGCAAAGACCGCATGAGCTTGCGCGAGTTGCTCAACGCCTTGCGCCAGACCTATTGCGGCACCTTGGGCGCGGAGTACATGTACACCACTGACATGCAGCAAAAACGCTGGTGGCAGCAAAAGCTTGAAAGCATTCGCAGCCACCCTAAATTGACTGCCGAGCAACAAAAGCGCATCCTTGAGCGGCTCACCGCAGCAGAGGGATTGGAGCGTTATTTGCACACCAAATATGTTGGACAAAAACGCTTTTCCCTGGAAGGCGGTGAGAGCTTTATCGCCGCCATGGATGAACTGATTCAAGCCGCCGGTAAACAAGGCGTGCAAGAAGTCGTCATCGGCATGGCCCACCGTGGCCGTTTGAATGTGCTGGTCAACATCATGGGCAAAATGCCCAAGGATTTGTTTGCTGAGTTTGACCACACCGCCCCCGAAGAGTTACCTGCTGGTGACGTCAAATACCACCAGGGCTTCAGCTCCGATATGCCCACGCCCGGCGGCCCGGTGCATTTGTCGCTGGCTTTCAACCCCTCACACCTTGAAATCGTCAACCCGGTGGTTGAAGGCTCGGTGCGTTCGCGCATGGACCGCCGCAGCGACCCTACCGGCAGCCAGGTGCTGCCTGTGCTGGTGCACGGCGACGCCGCGTTTGGCGGCCAAGGCGTCAATCAGGAAACCTTGGCGCTGGCGCAAACCCGTGGCTACACCACCGGCGGCACGGTGCACATCATCATCAATAACCAAATCGGCTTCACCACCTCAGACCCGCGCGACATGCGTTCATCTGCGTTTTGCACCGACATCGTCAAGATGGTGGAAGCGCCGGTATTGCATGTGAATGCGGACGATCCAGAAGCCGTGGTGTTGGCCACGCAATTGGCGTTGGAATACCGCATGACCTTCCGTCAGGACGTGGTGGTGGACATCACGTGTTTCCGCAAACTTGGCCACAACGAGCAAGACACACCCAGCCTCACGCAACCGCTGATGTACAAAAAGATCGCGGCACACCCAGGTACCCGAAAAATTTATGCGGACCGTTTGAGTGCGCAAGGCTTGGGGGAGAGCATTGGCGACGACATGGTGAAAACCTATCGTGCCGCATTGGATGCAGGCAAAAACACTTCAGAGCCGGTGTTGACCAATTTCAAAACCAAATTCACCGTGGACTGGAGTCCATTCCTCGGCAAGAAATGGACAGATGCAGCAGACACCGCGTTGCCCATGGCTGAATGGAAACGATTGGCTGAACGCATCACCACATTGCCAGCCGGTGTGACACCGCATTCATTGGTGAAAAAAGTGTTGGACGACCGCGCTGCCATGGGGCGGGGTGATCTGCCAGTGGACTGGGGCATGGGCGAACACATGGCGTTTGCTTCGCTGGTGGCCAGTGGTTTTCCGGTGCGCTTGTCCGGGGAAGATTCAGGCCGTGGCACCTTCACCCACCGCCATGCGGTGATTCACGACCAGAACCGCGAAAAGTGGGATACGGGCACATATATTCCTTTGCAAAACGTGACTGACAACCAGTCGCCGTTTGTCGTGATCGACTCCATTTTGTCGGAAGAAGCGGTGCTGGGATTTGAGTACGGCTATGCCTCTAACGACCCAAACACCTTGGTGATTTGGGAAGCGCAGTTCGGTGATTTCGCCAACGGTGCGCAAGTGGTGATCGACCAGTTCATTGCCTCTGGCGAAGTGAAATGGGGCCGCGTGAATGGCATCACTTTGATGCTGCCGCACGGTTACGAGGGCCAAGGGCCGGAGCACAGTTCGGCGCGGGTCGAGCGATTCATGCAGTTGGCGGCCGACACCAATATGCAAATCGTGCAACCGACCACGGCCAGCCAAATTTTCCACGTGCTGCGGCGCCAAATGGTGCGCAATTTGCGTAAGCCACTGATCATCTTCACGCCCAAGTCTTTGTTGCGTAACAAAGATGCCGCGTCACCGGTGTCCGAGTTCACCAAGGGCGGTTTTCAGACCATCATTCCTGAGTCCAAAGACCTGAAGGCCGACAAAGTCAAGCGCATCGTGATTTGCTCAGGCAAGGTGTATTACGACTTGTCCAAAAAACGTGAGGAGGGCGGGCATGACGACACGGTGCTGTTGCGTTTGGAGCAGCTCTATCCGTTCCCACACAAAGTGTTTGCCGCCGAGTTGAAAAAATACCCGAATGCGAATGAGGTGTTGTGGTGCCAAGACGAGCCGCAAAACCAGGGTGCCTGGTTTTTTGTGCAGCACTACTTGTTTGAAAACATGGCCAGTGGCCAGAAGCTGGGCTACAGCGGTCGCGCCGCTTCCGCCTCACCTGCTGTCGGTTATTCGCACTTGCACCAGGAGCAACAAAAAGCCCTGGTCGATGGCGCGTTCGGCCGTCTCAAAGGTTTCATATTGACCAAGTAAGCCGCTCATGCAGCGCGTGTGCGCGCAGAGCTCAGCCCTTCACACATTCAGGAATTCAACATGTCTATCGTAGAAGTCAAAGTCCCGCAGTTGTCCGAATCGGTGGCGGAAGCCACCTTGTTGCAATGGAAAAAGAAAATCGGCGAAGCCGTCAGCGCTGACGAAATCCTCATTGATGTCGAAACCGACAAAGTGGTGCTCGAAGTACCAGCGCCTTCAGCTGGCGTATTGGTAGAAATTTTGTGCGGCGACGGCAGCACCGTGATGGCCGATCAATTGATTGCACGCATTGACACCGCAGCCACTGCAACTGCTGGCGCAGCGCCTGCGGCAGCGGCTCCTGTTGCGGCTTCAGTCGCTGCAACTGCCGCTCCTGCTGCATCTTCTTCCAAATCCGATGTGCTCATGCCAGCCGCTGCCAAATGGATGGCGGACAACCAACTCGCTGCCGGTTCAGTCACTGGCACTGGCAAAGACGGACGCGTCACCAAAGGCGATGTGATCGGTGCGGTGGCTGCGGGTGTCAAGCCCGCACCTGTTGCTATTCCAACCGGCGCGCCCACCAAAGTATTGCCGCAAGTCGACGGCCCGTCAGTGAATTTAGGCGAGCGCCCCGAGCAACGCGTGCCCATGAGCCGCTTGCGTGCCCGTGTGGCCGAGCGTTTGTTGCAGTCGCAAGCCACCAACGCCATTCTTACCACGTTCAATGAAATCAACATGGCGCCGGTGATGGAAATGCGCAAGCGTTTCCAGGAGAAGTTTGAAAAAGAGCACGGCGTGAAGATCGGCTTCATGAGCTTTTTTGTCAAAGCCGCGGTGCATGCGTTGAAAAAATACCCGGTGCTCAACGCTTCGGTGGACGGAAACGACATCGTTTACCACGGCTATTTCGACATCGGCATTGCAGTGGGTTCGCCACGCGGTTTGGTGGTGCCCATTCTGCGCAACGCCGACCAGATGAGCTTTGCCGATATTGAAAAGAAGATCGCCGAATACGGTGCCAAAGCGCGCGACGGCAAACTTGGCATCGAAGAGATGACCGGCGGCACCTTCTCCATCAGCAACGGCGGCGTGTTCGGCTCCATGTTGTCCACGCCCATCATCAACCCGCCGCAGTCGGCCATTTTGGGCGTGCACGCCACCAAGGACCGCGCCGTGGTGGAAAACGGCCAAGTTGTGGTGCGTCCGATGAACTATTTCGCCCTGTCTTACGACCACCGCATCATCGACGGCCGCGAAGCTGTGTTGGGTTTGGTGGCGATGAAAGAGGCGTTGGAAGATCCGGCGCGTTTGTTGTTTGATATCTGAAAAGAACAAAACCATGAGCAAAACATTTGATGTCATCGTCATCGGTGCCGGTCCCGGCGGCTATATCGCTGCGATTCGCGCCGCCCAACTCGGTATGAATGTCGCCTGTATCGATGAATGGCAAAACGCCAGTGGCGGCCCAGCCCCCGGCGGCACCTGCACCAACGTAGGCTGTATTCCTTCCAAAGCCTTGTTGCAATCGTCCGAACATTTCGAGCAGGCCAATCACCATTTCGCCGAGCACGGCATCAGCGCCACCGGCGTCAAAATGGACGTGGCCAAAATGCTCGCTCGCAAAGACACCGTGGTCAAACAAAACAACGATGGCATTTTGTATTTGTTCAAGAAAAACAAGGTCACGTTTTTCCACGGACGTGGCAGTTTTGCCAGCAAGTCCGAAGCCGGTTATGAGATCAAGTTGTCTGGCAAAACGGAAGAATCATTGACCGCCAAGCAGGTCATTGTGGCTACCGGTTCCAGCGCACGCGCATTGCCAGGTGTGCCTTTCGATGAAGAAAACATCCTCTCCAATGACGGTGCGTTGCGCGTCGGTGCAGTGCCGAAAAAACTGGCTTTGATTGGTTCAGGTGTCATTGGCTTAGAGATGGGTTCGGTCTGGCGACGACTGGGCGCAGAAGTCACCATTTTGGAAGGTCTGCCCACTTTCCTGGGCGCGGTGGATGAGCAAATCGCCAAAGAAGCCAAAAAGATTTTCGACAAGCAAGGTTTGAATATCCAACTCGGCGTCAAAGTTGGCGACATCAAGAGCAACACAAAAGGTGTCAGCGTGAGCTACACCAATGCCAAAGGCGAAGCGCAAACACTGGACGTGGATAAGCTGATCATCAGCATCGGCAGGGTGCCCAACACCACCGGCTTGAATGTCGAAGCGGTGGGTTTGAAACTCGACGAGCGCGGTGCGATTGTGGTGGACGCCGATTGCAAAACCGCTTTGCCCGGTGTGTGGGCCGTGGGTGACGTGGTGCGTGGCCCCATGCTCGCGCACAAGGCTGAAGAAGAGGGCGTGGCTGTGGCCGAGCGCATCGCCGGTCAACATGGCCATGTGGATTTCAACTTGGTGCCATGGGTGATTTACACCAGCCCGGAAATCGCCTGGGTCGGACGCACGGAGCAGCAACTCAAGGCCGACGGCGTGGCCTACAAATCCGGCACGTTCCCGTTTTTAGCCAATGGTCGGGCCCGCGCTTTGGGCGACACCACCGGCATGGTGAAGATGCTGGCGGACGCGAAAACAGATGAAATTTTGGGCGTTCACATCATCGGTCCGCAAGCCAGTGAATTGATTTCTGAAGCAACTGTCGCCATGGCATTCAAAGCCAGCGCCGAAGACATTGCGCGTATTTGCCATGCACATCCTTCATTGAGTGAGTCCACCAAAGAGGCGGCACTGGCGGTTGACAAAAGAACCTTAAATTTTTAAGCCTTGCTATCGATGTAACTTGAGTGAATGACCATGTCTTTGCGCCAAGCCCCGCAAGCGGCCCAAACCATTTCGGCCGAACAAGCTGCTGCCCTGGTCAAGTCCGGCATGTGGATCGACTATGGTGCCACCCTGTGCCAACCCGATGTGTTCGACCAAGCGCTGGCATTGCGCAAAGAAGAATTGCAGGACGTGAAGTTCCGCTCCTGCATCACCATGCGTCCGCGTGCGGTGCTGGACCAGGACCCCGAGGGCAAACACTTTCATTTGTTCAGCATGCATTTCTCCGGCTACGACCGCAAAATGCACGATGCCGGTCGCGTCCATTACTTGCCGGTGAATCTGGGCGAGATTCCCGACTACTACCAACGTTTCATTCCACCCGTGGATATCGTGGTGCTGAAAACCTGCCGCATGGATGAAAACGGTTATTTCAATTTTAGCGCTGCCAATTTGTGGCACCGCGACATCATCGAGCGCGCACGTGTGGTGATGGTGGAAATCACCGACGGCCTGCCTTATGTGTTTGGCGTCAACAACGGGGTACACATCAGCGAAGTCGACTACATCATTGAAGGCGATAACCAGCCCGCGCCTGTGTTGCCCAATCCGCCGGCGTCAGACGTGGATATAGCCGTTGGCAAATTGATCGCCGCCGAAATTGAAGACGGCTCGTGTTTGCAAATCGGCATCGGTGGCATGCCGAACGCCGTGTGTGAACAGCTGCTGCACAGCAATGCCAAAGACTTGGGCGTGCATTCTGAAATGCTCACCGAAGGCATGATGGCGCTTTACCGCGCCGGGAAAATCACCAATGCCCGCAAGCAACTGCACACCGGGAAAATGGCGTTTTCATTCGGATTGGGTTCGCAGGCTTACTACGACAGCTTGCACCGCAACCCCGACATGGCTTGCCTGCCGGTCGCTGACACCAACTTGCCGCATGTCATCATGCGCAACCACCGCGTAGTCGCCATCAACAACACCACGCAAATGGATTTGCAAGGCCAGGCCGCATCCGAGTCGGATGGTTTTCGCCACATCAGCGGCACTGGTGGCCAATTGCAGTTTGTGCGCGGTGCGTATGCGTCTGAAGGCGGCAAGTCGTTCATGTGCTTATCGTCTACCTTTGAAAAACGCGGTGAGCGCAAAAGCCGTATCGCTTTGTCTCTCACGCCGGGCAATATGGTGACCACACCGCGCACCGACATGATGTATGTGGTGACCGAATACGGCATCGTCAATCTCAAAGGAAAGTCTGTGCCCGAACGCGCACTGGCGTTGATATCCATTGCCCATCCGGATTTTCGTGAATCCTTGATGCGTGAGGCTTATGCGCACCGATTGATTCCCCATGGCGTTAGCTTCGTTCGCCACTGAATCGTTTTTCTCACCCACCGCAGCACCCACTTAAATAGCCAGCCCAGCCATGTCAGTCGCCGATATTTACCAGCAAGAACTGAAAACCCGCGGCTACACGGCTGATCCCGCGCAACTGCGCGCGGTGCAAGCCCTAGACCTTTGTGCGAGCGAGTGGACGCACTACAAACACAAACGCGGCAATTCTTTGAAAAAGCTGATCAATCACCCTGACATTCCCAAAGGCGTGTATTTGTATGGCGGCGTCGGGCGCGGCAAAAGTTTTTTGATGGATTGTTTTTTCAACGCTGTGCCGATCGAGCGCAAAACGCGTTTGCATTTCCACGAATTCATGCGCGAAGTGCACCGCGAGTTGCGTGACTTGCAAGGCACGGTCAACCCGCTGGATGTACTTGGTGTTCGCATGGCCAAGCGCTTTAAGTTGATTTGTTTTGACGAATTCCATATCGCTGACATCACAGATGCCATGATTCTTCACCGATTGCTCATGGCCATGCAGCACAACGATATTGGCTTTGTCACCACATCCAATTTCAAGCCCGATGAGTTGTACCCGGATGGTTTGCACCGCGAGCGGTTGCTGCCCGCCATTGACTTGCTCAATGCCACCATGGAAGTGGTCAATGTGGACAATGGCACCGATTACAGAGGGCGCATGCTTGAGCAGGCGCAGCTTTATCTGACGCCTTGTGACACCCATACCGAAGCCCTGATGCACCAGACCTTTGACCGGTTGGCTGAAACGCCCGACCAAGACGGGCTGCTGATGATCGAGGAGCGCAAGCTGTGGGCCAAACGCCGTGCCGGTGGCATGGTCTGGTTTGATTTCAAGGTGCTGTGCGGTGGGCCCCGCTCACAAAACGATTTTTTAGAAATTGCCAGTCAGTTTCACACGGTGTTTCTGAGCGGTGTGCCGAAAATGGAAGTTCGCATGTCGTCCGAAGCCCGGCGCTTCACTTGGTTGATAGACGTGTTGTACGACCGCCGCGTTAAATTGGTCATACAAGCCGATGTCGAGCCCGAGGATTTATACACAGAAGGACCGATGTCACATGAGTTTCCAAGAACCGCTTCCCGGTTGCGTGAAATGCAATCTGGGGCATTTTTGACCTTGGGTCGCAGACTGGTGGATACTTCACTCACATGAAATACTTTCTCTATCTGTTGTTGGGGTGTGTTTTGCAGTTGGCGGGCAATGCGTCCGCGCAATCTACTGCGCCCCTTGGTGCCACGCCAGCCAGTGCCGACTTGTTGCAAGGACTTGACCTGGAGGCAGAGCGAAAACGCATTCGCGCAGAGCGCGCTGCGGCAGACGCTCAATACAAAGCGGCTCTCAAGTTGTGCTACCAAAAATTTGCAGTCAATAGTTGCAAGCAAGACGCTTTAGACGAGAAAATCAAACGCGATAACCAATTGCGCAGCCAAGAAACCATCCTCAATAACGCGCTCAGAAAGCAACGGGGTGACAAGGCTTTGTTGCGCTTGGAAGACAAGCAAAGTCAGGAAAAACAACTGCGGGATGAAGAAGATCGCATGGAGCAACGCAATGTTCACCTCGATAAATTGCAAGAGAACATTGAAAAAAATGAAAAACACTTAGACAAGCAACTCGAAAGTGAAGCCAACCAAGAAAAATACCAACAGCGATTGCAAGAACTGCAAGAGCGCCGGCGCAAGCACGAAGAAAAAGCAGCGCAATCCGCCCAAAAGCGGGCTGAACTTCTGCGCAAACAAGAAGAAGCCGACAAGCATAGAAAAAATGTCGAAAAAGACGCAGCCGAACGAAACCCCAATGTGCAAGCCCTGCCCACCCCTCAGCCTGCGGACATACCGCGGTGACCAGGAGTTGGTTTGACTGAACGTCTGAGCGATGTGGTGCGCGAAATGTTCACACCACACGGTCCACTGGCCAGAGCCACCGCTTTTTTTCAGCCTCGCCAAGGTCAAACCGACATGGCGTTGGCCGTGGCAGACACGCTCGAAAAGGGTGGTTCCCTGGTGGTCGAGGCAGGCACTGGCGTGGGCAAAACTTTTGCTTATTTGGTGCCAGCACTTTTGAGCGCAGAGCGAGTGCTGTTATCGACCGCGACCAAAACATTGCAAGACCAATTGTTCTCGCGCGATATTCCCGACGTTATCAAAGCGCTGGGCCTGCCATTGAAATTGGCCATGCTCAAAGGCCGAGGCAGTTATCTGTGCCAGCAACGCCTAGAACTGGCGTTGACATCTGCCACGTTGCCAGACCGGCACGCGGTCAAAACCTTGGCGGTGGTGCAGCAATGGGCCAGAACAACCAGCAGCGGCGATTTGGCAGAAGTGCCCAGTTTGGATGAGCAGTCAGCGCTTATTCCCCTGATCACTTCAAACCGCGACAACTGCTTGGGTTCACCCTGTCCGCATTGGCGTGATTGCCATGTCAATCACGCCCGGCGTGAAGCCATGGCCGCCGATGTGGTGGTGATCAACCACCATTTATTTTTTGCCGACATGGCGGTTCGCGAATCTGGCATGGCCGAGTTGTTGCCCACGGTGCGCGTGGTGATTTTTGACGAGGCCCACCAACTCAATGAAACAGGCATTCAGTTTTTAGGCAAACAACTCAGCACCAGCCAGTTGCTGGACCTCGCACGCGACACGCTGACTGCCGGTTTGCAATTGGCCCGCGGCTTGGTGGACTGGCAAGTGGTCACCGCAGCCTTTGAAAAATCCATACGCGATTGGCGCTTGGTGGTGGGCAAGCAACCCGCCAATGCCAAACTGCGCTGGAGCCAGGCGCAGCCACAAGACGTTGATGCCCATGACTGGCAACAGGCGTTGGCCGATGTGTCGCAGGCTGCCGCTGCTTTGCAAAATGCCTTGGACCGTGTGATGGACGCCGCGCCTGATTTCCAGCGTCTGCACGAACGCTTGAGCGATGTGCTGGGGTTGATCGATTACTTCTCCAACCCCTGCGCCTTGGGCAGTGTGCGTTGGTTGGATGTGGGCGCACAAATGCGCTGCATGGAGGCCCCCTTGGACATTGCCGATGTGGTGCAGTCCAAATTGTTAGACGCGCAGGTGATCACAGTGCCAGACGCTCAACAGCAGCCCACAGCGCTGCCGCGCAGTTGGATATTCACTTCTGCCACCCTGGGTTCAGAGCCAAAATTGCGTTGGTTCACCGAGCCTTGCGGCTTGCAAAATGCTCAGGTACTGCAAGTGCAAAGTCCGTTCGATTATGAAAATCAGGCATGGCTGTATGTGCCTCGCGGCATGGTGTCACCCAAAGACCCGCAGCACAGCGAACAAGTGGCCTCGCTCAGTTGGCAAGTGGCATGTACCTTGGGCGGGCGCACATTGGTGCTGACCACGACCACACGCGCATTGCGTGCCATTGGCGATCAACTGATGGAGGCTGCGAAAGATAACAGTGAGTTGGACATACTGGTGCAAGGCCAGCACCCCAAGCGCGAATTGATGCAGCGTTTTCGTCAAGCTATTGAGCCCGGCGCCAAAGGCACGGTGCTGGTGGCCACTGCCAGTTTTTGGGAAGGCTTTGATGTACCGGGCGATGCGCTTCAGGCCGTCATCATCGACAAATTGCCTTTTCCCCCGCCGAACGATCCCTTGGTCGAGGCGCGCAGCCAGCGCTTGGAGTCACAAGGAAGAAGTTCCTTTAACGATTATTTTCTGCCCGAAGCCGGTGTGTCGCTCAAGCAGGGGGCAGGGCGTTTGATACGCCGCGAAACCGACCGAGGCGCCTTGGTGATTTGCGACAACCGCTTGGTCAACACACCGTACGGCCGACGCTTATTGGCGGTGTTGCCGCCGATGAAACGAGTGGATCAGTTTCTTGCTTTGCTCGACGCGTTAGCCGGCATCACCAAAACTTGAACCAGCTTTTCTTCGGGTCTTGCGCTTTGGCAGGTTGCGGGAAATACCGGCTTTCCGGAAATGAAGCTTTGAGCACCCGCTGCGTGTCGTCGCTCAATTGGGTTAAACCCAGCGCTTGGTAAGCGTCAATCAGGATGATCAGCGCGGTTTCAGCCGCCTCGCTGTTGGGGTAATCGTTCAAGGTGGCTTGGGCGCGGTTAACAGCTGCAACATAGGCGCCTTTGTTGTAGTAATGCCTGGCCACTTTGAGTTCGGATTTGGCCAGCAGGTTGACAATGTGTCGCATCCGCAAGGTGGCATCCGGTGAATATTTGGAATCTGGAAAACGTGTCACGAGTTCCTTGTAGGCTTCAAACGAATCGCGGGCTGCCAATTGGTCACGCTCGGCCAAGTCTTGTTTGAACCATTTGGACATCAGACCCAGGTCGTCGTTGAAATTGATGGTGCCTTTGAGGTAAAGCGCGTAGTCAAATGCCGGGTTGGCAGGATTGAGTTTCATGAACCGGTCGAGCGTCATGAGCGCAGCCACACGGTCACCGTTTTTGTACTGTGCGTAGGCTTTGTCCAACTGTGCCTGTTGAGCCAATGGTGTACCTGCTGCGCGGCCTTCCAGTTTGTCGAGCAAGACAATGGCTTTGTCGTAAATATTGCCCTTCATGATGTCCTTGGCTTCGGCATATATTTGCTCGGGGGACATCTTGGCGGTTGCGTCTTTCTCGTCCGTGGCGCATGCACCCAAGAGCAAAACCACCGCCACCATTGATAATGAAAGAAATCTCTGCACATTAACCCTTCGAACTTTGAACTGACGCGATTATCAACGATGCATCCTACTGAGCCAGCCCCGTCACCCTTGTTTACCGCCGAAGACCAGGTGATTGAAGAGTTGGACACCGAGATTGAAGAGCGACGACTGGAAATCCCCCCCCACTTGCACCGACAGCGTTTAGACCGCGCACTGGTTCAGTTGATGCCAGAATTTTCCCGTAACCACCTCAAGCATTTGATTGAGGACGGTTTTGTGCGTGCCGAGGCGCAGGCCCACGCAATTGGCAAAGTGGCGTATTTGGTGAAAGCCGCTGAAATCATCACGGTTCGGTTACAGCCGACAGAAATGTCGCAAGCTTATGTCGCGCAGGCCATGCCGATTCATGTGGTTTATGAAGACGCGTATCTGCGCATCATCGACAAACCGGCCGGACTGGTGGTCCATCCAGCGCCCGGGAACTGGAGCGGAACCCTGCTCAACGGTTTGCTGGCCTTAGACCCCGGGGCAGCACAGGTGCCGCGTGCTGGCATTGTTCACCGGTTGGACAAGGACACCAGCGGATTGATGGTGGTGGCGCGTACCCGGGCTTGCATGGACGCCTTGGTGGCCATGATCGCGGCGCGTGACGTGCAACGAGAATATTTGGCCCTGAGCCAACGGCCGTGGCGCGGCGAATTGCACCGTGAGGTCGAGTTGCCTATCGGGCGCGATCCTCGTCAGCGTTTGCGCATGGCGGTGATCGATTTGGAGCGGCAGTCTGGCAAACACGCCCATACCTCTTTGCAATGCTTGGACAGCAACGACCAAGGCTGCTTGGTGCATTGCACCTTACACACTGGTCGAACCCACCAAATTCGGGTCCATATGTCGGCCATAGGATTGCCGTTGCTGGCCGATGGTTTGTATGGCGGCGCTGGTTTTTTGCCCTTGGACAGACAAGCGTTGCATGCATTCAAGCTGGGCTTTATCCACCCATTTAGCCAACAGGAATTGCAATTCAATTCGCCCTTGCCGCCGGATATTCTTCAGGCGCTAGACCGCATGGGCCTGCACAACCCCCCTCGGCTAGAATGGGATATTAATTTCCCCCGGATACTTGATGATGAACACCCTGGATGCCAAGCGTGTCCTTGAGACGGCTTTGTTGTGCGCCTCCCAACCTTTGCAGGTGCGGGAATTGCGTCAACTTTTCCATGACGAACTCGGCGCAGACACCCTCAAAACATTGCTTGAATCGCTGCAACTGGACTGGCAGCAACGCGGCTTAGAGTTGGTGAACGTGGCCAGTGGTTGGCGTATGCAAAGCCGCCCCGACATGCGCGATTTTCTTGACCGTTTGCACCCTGAAAAACCGCCCAAATACTCCCGCGCCGCCATGGAGACTTTGGCCATCATTGCCTACCGCCAGCCAGTGACCCGTGGTGACATGGAAGACATACGGGGCGTGACCGTCAATTCCCTGGTCATCAAGCAACTCGAAGACCGGGGCTGGGTGGAAGTGATCGGGCAGCGTGAAACCGTTGGTCGGCCTATGCTTTACGCCACCACCCGCCAGTTTTTAGACGACTTGGGCATTTCTTCGCTGGACCAACTTCCCCCCTTGGAGACACAGGGCGCCACCGAAGGCTTTTTTGAGCAACTCGCACACTCACCGCAAGACACTGACCCTTCCCAAATGGCCATGCCGCTTGATGTTGAAAGCAGCGAATTTGTTGCGCAAGAGACCTTGCCTGACACGGCCTCACCCGCGGCGGGTTCTCCTCTGTGACTAAACCCGGCATTCAATTTGACGAAATCGTCTCCGGCGCCTACGACACCCAAGCCTCGAGCGATCCCTTAGCCCTTGCACCCAAGCGTGTGCTCAGCGCCCAACCGGAAACCCCGAAGTTACATAAAGTGCTGGCGCAATCCGGCATGGGTTCGCGCTTGGACATGGAGCAGCTCATTGCAGACGGCAAAGTGCTGGTCAACGACCAACCCGCCCATGTGGGCCAACGCATTCAGTACGGCGACCGCATCAAAGTCAACGGCAAACCATTGTTTGTACGCATCGAGCCGCCGCCGCCGCGCGTGATCGCCTATCACAAGCCCGCCGGTGAAATCGTGAGCCGAGACGACCCGCAAAGCCGTCCCACGGTATTTCGCAAATTGCCGCGCTTGCAGACCGGCAAATGGCAGTCAGTGGGCCGTCTTGACCTGAACACCGAAGGCTTGTTGTTGTTCACCAATTCGGGTGAGTTGGCCAATAAATTGATGCACCCGCGGTTTGGCTTGGAGCGCGAATACGCGGTGCGCGTATTAGGCCATCTGAGCAATATTGAAAAAGCCAAATTGCTCGAAGGCGTGCGACTCGAAGACGGTGACGCCCGTTTTGGCAGCTTGGAAGAAGGCGGAGGAGAGGGCGCCAATTGCTGGTACCGCGTCACCATCCAAGAAGGCAGAAACCGCGAAGTGCGCCGTATGTTTGAGGCGGTCGGTCATGCGGTCAGCCGCCTGATCCGCATACGTTACGGAAAAATGCTTTTGCCGCGCGGGTTGAAGCGCGGCGAGTGCATGGAGCTTGACGGTGCGGACACCGAGCAATTGATTCGAAGCGCCGGTTTGGGCAGGGTTTCGGCGAAACCTGCAGGCGCTCGCCAATCCACCCCAGCGCCGTCGACGGCACGGAAAACCCGTTCAGCCAATCCGCTTGTGGCTCCCAAGCCCGAATTCATTGGTGCTGACAGCTTGTCGCGTCAGCGGCGCGACCAGAAATCGAAAGCCTCACGCACAAAGGCTTCACCGCGCAGGGCTAAAATCATCTGATATTGGTTATTCGCCATTATTTTTGTCAACTTTCTGGAAACTTTTCACATGGCTATTGAACGCACCCTCTCCATCATCAAACCAGACGCTGTGGCTAAAAACGTCATCGGCCAAATCTACAGCCGCTTCGAAGGCGCTGGCCTGAAAATCATCGCGTCGCGCATGGCCCACCTGAGCCGTGGCGAAGCCGAAGCCTTTTACGGCGTCCACAAAGCCCGTCCTTTTTTCAAAGACTTGGTCGACTTCATGGTCTCCGGCCCGGTGATGATTCAAGTACTCGAAGGCGAAAACGCCATTTTGAAAAACCGTGACCTGATGGGCGCGACCGATCCCAAAAAAGCAGACAAAGGCACCATCCGCGCTGACTTCGCAGACAGCATCGATGCCAATGCGGTTCACGGATCTGATGGCGCAGACACTGCGGCGCAAGAAATTGCTTTTTTCTTTGCCGGCATGAACGTTTTTAACCGCTGAAAACGGCTCGCCCTGCCGCGCCATGAAAACCAATCTGTTGGATTTCGATCTCGATGGTTTGGTGGCTTGGTGCCAAGCGCAGGGCGAAAAAAAATTCCGTGCGGTCCAGTTGTTTCGCTGGATCCACCACAAGGGCGTGGCCGATTTTTCCGCCATGACCGACTTGGCGCACAGTTTGCGCCAAACCCTTCAAGACAAAGCTGAAGTACGCCCCTTGCCCGTGGTCACCCGACATGACTCTGCTGACGGCACCATCAAGTGGATGTTTGATGTCGGTCAGGGTAATGCCATCGAAACCGTCTTTATTCCCGAAACCGACCGCGGCACCTTGTGTGTGTCATCCCAAGCCGGATGTGCTGTCGGTTGCCCGTTTTGCTCCACCGGTGCGCAAGGTTTTAGCCGCAACCTGACCACCGCTGAAATACTGGCTCAATTGTGGTTTGCCGAAACCACTTTGCGGCGTGAACTTGGCACCGATGAACGCGTTATCTCCAATGTGGTGATGATGGGCATGGGCGAGCCCTTGCAAAACTACGCAGCCTTGGTGCCGGCTTTGAAAACCATGCTCGACGATCACGCTTACGGCATGTCGCGCCGCCGGGTCACCGTGTCCACCTCCGGGGTGGTTCCCATGATCGGGCGCTTGGGTCAGGATTGCCCGGTGGCTTTGGCGGTTTCATTGCATGCCCCTGATGATTTGCTTCGCGACCGCTTGGTGCCGCTGAACCAGAAATACCCGCTGGCCGAGTTGTTGCAAGCCTGCTGCGATTACCTGGCATTCGCGCCGCGCGACTTCATCACATTCGAATATTGCATGCTTGACGGCGTGAACGACTCTGATGCGCAAGCACGCGCACTGGTCGAACTGGTGCGTCCGCTGCACGGCGAACCGCTGCCTTGCAAATTCAATCTCATCCCCTTCAATCCGTTTCCAGCCTCAGGTTTGTTGCGCTCCCCGCCAGAGCGCGTCAAAGCGTTCGCCGCCGTGTTATCAGCCGCTGGTATCGTCACCACCGTGCGCAAAACACGAGGTGACGACATTGCCGCCGCCTGCGGTCAACTGGCGGGCGATGTGCAAGACCGCACGGACGTTGCGGGCAGACGCGCCAAAACCATACAGATTCACGCCTGATTACGGCAAAATCAACGCATGCAACAGCCCATACCTTTTTCCAAGCCGCATCGTCACCGCAGTCTGCAAGCGCGTGTGAGTTGGGGTGAACACGTGGTCACGGTGGGTGGTGACGCGCCTGTCAGGGTGCAATCCATGACCAACACCGACACCGGCGACGCCATCGGCACGGCCATACAAGTCAAAGAACTGGCTCTGGCCGGGTCCGAAATGGTTCGCATCACGGTCGACACGCCCGAGTCGGCCAAAGCCGTTCCCTATATCCGCGAACAGCTCGACAAAATGGGCGTGCACGTGCCGCTCGTCGGTGACTTTCATTACAACGGCCACCGTTTGCTCACAGAGTTTCCTGAATGCGCCAAAGCGCTTTCCAAATACCGCATCAACCCCGGCAATGTGGGCAAGGGCGATAAGCACGATAAGCAGTTTGCACAGATGATCGAGGCGGCAATTCGCTATGACAAAGTGGTGCGTATCGGGGTGAACTGGGGCAGTCTGGACCAGGAATTGTTGGCGCGTTTGATGGACGTCAATGCCGGGCGCGATCTGCCGTGGGACGCCAAGCAGGTGATGTACGAGGCGCTGGTCACCTCAGCATTGGAGTCCGCAGAATTGGCCGAGCGCTTAGGCTTGGCGCGGCACCAAATTATTTTGAGTTGCAAGATGAGCGGCGTGCAAGACTTGATCGCCGTCTACCGCGAACTGGCGCGCTGCACCGATCACCCGTTGCATCTGGGCTTGACCGAGGCCGGCATGGGCACCAAAGGCACGGCAGCGTCCAGTGTGGCGCTGGGTGTGTTGTTGCAAGAGGGAATTGGCGACACCATCCGCGTGTCCTTGACACCGCAACCCGGCGAAGCGCGGACACAGGAAGTGCTGATTGCCACAGAAATTTTGCAAGCATTGGGGCTGCGTACTTTTGTGCCCAGCGTGACCGCTTGCCCGGGTTGCGGGCGCACCACCAGCACAACCTTCCAGGAACTCGCCATGCAAATTGACGATTACCTGCGTTACCAAATGCCGGTGTGGCGCAAGCAATACCCGGGTGTGGAAAACCTCAAAGTCGCGGTCATGGGCTGCATCGTCAATGGCCCCGGTGAAAGCAAGCATGCCGATATTGGTATCAGCCTGCCCGGTACGGGAGAAGCGCCTGCTGCGCCGGTGTTTATCGATGGCGAGAAGGCACTCACACTGCGCGGCGACAATATCGCCAAAGAATTTCACGACATTGTCGAAAACTACGTTCATAAAAAATACGCGGTTCAGGCTTGATAGCTGACTGCTGCTGAAAACCATGGCTGACAAATTAACCGCCGTCAAAGGCATGAACGACATATTGCCGCCCGAGTCCGCACGATGGGAGGCTTTGGAAACCGCTGTGCGCGAAGTCATGCGCTTGCATGCCTACCGCAATATACGCACGCCTATTGTTGAACCTACGGCCTTGTTCGTGCGGGGCTTGGGTGAAGTGACCGACATTGTGGAAAAGGAAATGTATTCCTTTGAAGACCGGTTGAACGGCGAGCAATTGACACTGCGCCCCGAGTCCACCGCCGGTGTGGTGCGCGCAGTCGTCGAGCACAACTTGTTGTACGAAGGCGGCAAGCGCTTGTATTACATGGGGCCGATGTTTCGCCATGAACGCCCGCAACGCGGCCGCTACCGGCAATTTCACCAAATTGGCGCCGAGGCGCTGGGTTTTGGCGGTGCTGAGGTGGACGCTGAGTTGATTTTGCTGGCCTGCGCTTTGTGGCAAGCCATTGGTTTGCAGGATGTGCGTTTGGAGCTCAACAGCCTAGGTCAACCGCCCGAGCGCTTGCAGCACCGCGCGGCTTTGATTGCTTATTTCGAGCAACACGCAGACCAGTTGGACGAAGATGCCAAGCGACGTTTGCACACCAACCCCTTGCGCATATTGGATAGCAAGAATCCGGCGATGAAATCCTTGAACGAGGCTGCACCCAAGTTGCTCGATTTTCTGGGCGATGACAGCTTGGCGCATTTCAACGCAGTGCGCGCCATTCTGGAGGCGAATGGCGTGGCCTACAGCATCAACCCGCGATTGGTGCGCGGCATGGACTATTACAACCTGACCGTGTTTGAGTTCATCACCGAACGACTCGGCTCGCAGGGCACGGTGTGCGGTGGTGGTCGCTATGACTATTTGATCGGCGAAATCGGCGGCAAACACGCACCTGCGGTCGGTTGGGCGCTGGGTGTTGAGCGTGTACTGGAGTTGCTAAAAGAGCAGGGCAGCCAAGCGCCTGATCTTGCCGCGGATGCTTATGCCATCGTGCCAGATGCGGCTTCTTTGCCGCTGGTCATGCCGGTGCTGCAAACCCTGCGCAGCATGGGCGTGTCGGTGCAAATGCATGCGCCCACTGGTGCTTCTGAGGGCATGGGGAGCATGAAGTCGCAATTTAAAAAGGCCGATGCCAGTGGTGCCCGCTATGCCTTGGTGTTTGGCCCGGATGAACTGACCGCCGGGCAGGTCACTGTCAAGGCCTTGCGCGATGGGCAAGGGGCTCAGCGCAGTGAATCTCTGACGCAGGTCGCCCAGTGGGGCCAAGGCCTACAATCAATCCTTTGACCATAGATTATTTGGAACCGCATGGCTACCCATCTTGACCTTGAAGAACAAGAACAACTAGACCAATTCAAACATTTTTGGAGCCGTTGGGGCAACCTCATTACCGGTTTGATCACGGTGGTGCTGCTGATTTACGCCAGTTGGAACGGATGGAATTACTGGCAGCAACGCCAAGCCACACAAGCCTCCGTGCTTTATGACACCTTTGAAAAAGCTGTGCGCGGCAAGGACGATGCCCTCATGGCGCGTTCTTTGGCAGATTTGCAAGACCAGTTCGCCCGTACCACGGTCACCCAACAAGCCTCATTGTTGGCGGCTCGGATATATGTTGACAGAGCCAATCTGAGCGAAGCAGAAAAAACCTTGCGTTGGGTCGTTGAATTGAACAAAGACCTGGGTTTCGTGGCGCTGGCTCGATTGCGTTTGTCGGGGCTCGAAATTGAGCGCAAAAATTTGCCCAAAGCGCAGGAATGGGTCCAAGGTCATAAAGCCCCGGCCGGATTCCAAGCCTTGTTTGACGACCGATTGGGCGATATCGCTGTGTTGCAAAAGAAAAATGACGATGCCAAGCGCCACTTTTTGGCGGCTTGGAAAAGCATGGAAGAAACGAACGAATACCGCCGCTTGATAGAAGTCAAGTTGGCTGCGTTGGGCGTTAACCCGAGTGAAGCAGATAAGCCATGAGTATGTTGCGATTCACAGGCTTTCGTTACGCCATCTGGGCGTTGGCATTGGTGTTTTTGGCCGCTTGTGGTTCGCCACCCAGGCCGACACCTGTTGCCATTGGGGACTTCAAAGTCCAGCAGGCCATGACAGCGGCTTGGAGCTTCAAGTTTTCTTCAGCCAATCAGTTGAATCAAAGTTTGCTGGTGGTCAATGACAAGGTCGCCATCGCTGCAGCGGATGGTGCTGTGGCGGTGGTCAACACCGAGAGCGGAAAATTGGTTTGGAAGCACGACATCAAAAGTAAGTTGTTGTCTGGTGCGGGCTTCAACGGCGAACAACTGGCTGTCGTCACGGTTAGCAATGAATTGGTGGTGCTCAGCGAGGGCAATGTGCTTTGGCGCAAGCGATTGAAGGCGCAGTCATACACCAATCCTTTGGTGGCTGGCGGGCGGGTTTTTGTTTTGTTGGCCGACCGTTCTGTGGCAGCTTTTGACGCCTTGAATGGACAGTTCTTATGGACGCAGCAACGTCCCGGAGAACCCTTGGTTCTCAAGCAAAACGGTGTGTTGTTGCCCTATCAAAATGCCTTGATCGCTGGGCTGGGTGGCAGGCTTGTCGCCTTGAACCCTGACAACGGGCAAATCATTTGGGAGGTGGCCATGGCCAACCCCCGTGGCGTCAACGATTTGGAGCGTTTGGTGGACTTGGTGGCCACGGCTTCCCGTGTCAATGACTCCGTATGTGTTCGGGCTTTCCAGTCTCAAGTGGGATGCGTCAATGTCACCCGCGGTGCCTTGCTCTGGAACCGGGCTTCTGTCGGTGTCCAAGGGGTGGATGGCGATGCCAAGTTACTCGTGGGCGCAGAATCCAACGGCGTGGTGCGTGCATGGACCCGCGCTGGCGGAGAACGTGCATGGGACACGGACCGTCTCAAGTACCGCGAATTGACATCTCCGCTGGTCACGCCAAAAGGCGTGGTACTGGGTGACGAAGGCGGCTGGTTGTATCTGCTGTCTGCCACTGACGGGGTATTGCTCAATCGCGTGCAAACCGCTTCCGCCGGATTCGCATCCGCGCCCACCCCATTGGCCAATGGAGGCTTTGTGATTTTGACGCGCAACGGTCAACTGCTGGCTTACCAACTGCCTTGAGCATTGGGCTGATGCCGTGAAACCTGTCTTGGCCATCGTCGGCCGCCCCAACGTCGGCAAATCAACGCTGTTTAACCGCATCACCAAAACCCGCGATGCCATCGTGGCGGACTATGCAGGGCTGACCCGCGACCGGCATTACGGCAGCGCCCGCCACGGCAAACAAGAGTTCATCGTTATTGACACCGGTGGCTTTGAGCCGACCGCCGACAGCGGCATTTACAAAGAAATGGCCAAGCAAACGCGTCAGGCCGTGGCTGAATCTGATGCGGTTATTTTTGTGGTGGATGCGCGTGAGGGTTTGTCAGCGCAAGACCACGATATTGGCAACTACCTGAGGCGCTTGGGGAAACCTTGCTTATTGGTGGCCAACAAAGCCGAAGGCATGCAAAACGGCGTCAAGCTGGGCGAGTTTTTTGAACTGGGTTTAGGCGAGGTCATGCCGGTGTCTTCGTCGCACGGACAAGGTATTCGCAGCATGATCGAGGCAGCGCTTGAACCGTTGCACTTGCCTGAAGATGATGATGAAGACGCTGAAGATGACGGTAGCCCCAAGCCTTTGAAACTGGCGGTTGTCGGTCGTCCCAACGTAGGCAAATCCACATTGATCAACACCTGGTTGGGTGAAGAGCGTTTGGTGGCATTTGACTTGCCGGGCACCACACGCGACGCTATCAGCGTGCCTTTTGAGCGCAATGGACAGGCATTTGAATTGATTGACACCGCAGGTTTGCGCCGCCGTGGCAAGGTGTTTGAAGCGATAGAAAAATTCTCAGTCGTCAAAACCTTGCAAGCGATTGAGTCTGCCAACGTGGCCTTGCTATTGCTGGATGCCACGCAAGGCGTGACCGACCAAGACGCGCACATCGCTGGCTTTATTCTTGAAACTGGCCGCGCTGTGGTGTTGGCGATCAACAAATGGGACGCGATTGATGCTTACCAGCGCGAATTGGTGGCGCGTTCGATTGAAAACCGCTTGGCATTTTTGAAGTTTGCCAAGTTGCACCATATTTCCGCCACCAAGCGCCAAGGGCTCGGTCCGGTGTGGTTATCGATTGCACAGGCGCACCAGTCGGCCATGTGCAAAATGTCCACCCCAGTGTTGACACGTTTGCTGCTTGAAGCGGTGCAATTTCAAGCGCCAAAACGCGGTGGCATGTTCCGCCCCAAACTGCGTTATGCCCACCAAGGTGGTATGAACCCGCCAGTCATTGTGGTGCACGGCAACTCTCTTGAGCATGTCACGGATTCGTACAAGCGTTTTCTGGAAGGACGTTTTCGTAAAGCTTTTTCACTCGAAGGCACCCCTTTGAGGATCGAAATGAAAACTTCCCAGAATCCTTACACTGATAAGGAATAAGCTTCAACCCGCGTTATTCAGAGGCTATTTCAGCTGTGGTATGTTAAGTACTTCCTCATCAAACACGGAGAATATCGTGAATCAAAAAGGGCAACTTTTACAAGACCCGTTCCTCAATATTTTGCGCAAAGAACATGTGCCTGTGTCCATTTACCTGATCAACGGCATTAAGTTACAAGGGCAAATCGAGTCCTTCGACCAATACGTGGTTTTGTTGCGCAATACCGTGACGCAAATGGTCTACAAGCATGCCATTTCCACCATTGTTCCCGGCAGGCCTGTCAATTTTGCGCAAGTTGAAGGCGGCGAAACCGCCGAATAAGCAACACTTAACCCCTTTACACAGCCCACTTGACGCCCACTGACTTGTCAACTTCCGCCACAGCTTTGCTTGTTGGTGTGGATTTCGGTGCACCGCATTTCGATGAAGAATTGAATGAATTGGCGCAACTGTCGTTGACCGCGGGTCTGGCGCCGGTGCACCGCCTCACCTGTCACCGAAAAGCGCCGGATGCCGCGATGTTTGTCGGCTCTGGCAAAGCCGATGAAATCAAGGAGTTGGCGCTGCTTCATGGCGCTTCTGAGGTGCTGTTTGACCAGTCTTTGTCACCGGCGCAACAACGTAACCTCGAGCGCCATTTGGGCATGCCGGTCAACGATCGGACCATGCTGATTTTGCAAATCTTTGCCCAGCGCGCTCGCAGCCACGAGGGTAAATTGCAGGTCGAATTGGCCAGGTTGCAATACCTCAGCACCCGATTGGTCAGGCGCTGGTCGCACCTTGAGCGCCAGCGTGGCGGTATTGGCAACCGTGGCGGTCCGGGCGAAACGCAGATTGAACTTGACCGGCGCATGATTGGCGAATCTATCAAGCGCACCAAAGAACGCTTGACCAAGGTCAAGCGCCAGCGCAACACGCAACGCAAGCAACGTCAGCGTAACCAGGTGTTTAACGTGTCGCTGGTGGGCTATACCAACGCGGGCAAATCCACACTTTTCAATGCTTTGGTCAAAGCCCGCGCCTATGCGGCTGACCAATTGTTCGCCACCTTGGACACCACCACACGCCAGTTGTATTTGCCGCACGACGGTGGCGGCGGATCGCATTTGTCGCTGTCAGACACCGTGGGATTCATTCGCGATTTGCCACACGGTCTGGTCGATGCATTTGAAGCCACCCTGCAAGAAGCCACCTCGGCAGATTTGTTGTTGCATGTGGTGGATGCGTCGCATCCAAACTATCCAGAACAAATTGATCAAGTCATGTCTGTTTTGCAAGACATCGGGGCACAAGATGTGCCGCAATGGTTGATCTTCAACAAAATAGATGCCTTGGCCCCGGAAAACCAACCCCAAATGCTGCATGATGTGTATGTGCACGATGGTCAAGCTTTTCCTCGACTGTTTTTGAGCGCAGGCACCGGTTTCAATCTGGATGGTTTGCGTCAACGCATTTTGCAGCAGGCCCAGGCCCATGCAGATTCCCTTTTAACCCTTCAGTCGGCGCATGTAACCTAAGGCAAATTCAAGTGTCATGCCACTTTAGGCACAATGTCGACTTACAGCTTTTTTGACTGATTTCAAATGAACCTTAAAACCTCAGCCTGGCCTTTGACAAACTGGGTGACCCACATGCAGTGGTTTGCCCAGTGGATGCGTTTGGTTTTTATCGCGCTGTGGCGCAAATTGTTAGGCGCGTTCAACTTGAACGACGGTCGTTGGGGCCGTAGCGATGGGCAGCCCCAAAACATTTCTAACGGCTCCGAACCAGGCAGCAACCCGCCACCCGAAGGAAACCGCAGACCGCCTAGCGGCAACAACGGTCCGCCAGATCTGGACGAATTGTGGCGTGATTTGAACCGAAAACTGGGACAGTTATTTGGTGGCAAACGCGGACCTGGTGCGCCCCCGCCCGGTTCCGGCGGCGGCTTTCCTGAGCCCTTCAAAAATCCCGGTTTAGGTCTTAGTTTGATACTGGGTGTGTTTTTTCTTATTTGGCTGGCTACTGGATTTTTCATTGTGCAAGAGGGTCAGCAAGCCGTGATTACCCAGTTCGGGCGCTACCACAGCACCGCAGGCGCTGGTTTCAATTGGCGCATGCCTTACCCGATCCAACGCCACGAAGTGGTGTTCGTCACGCAAATTCGTTCCTTGGACATTGGCCGCGACGCCATCATCAAAGCCACCGGTTTGCGTGAGTCGGCCATGCTGACCGAGGATGAAAACATTGTCGAGATCAAATTTGCCGTTCAATACCGTTTGACCGATGCCCGCGCCTATTTGTTTGAAAGCAAAAACCCGACGGATGCGGTGATGCAAGCGGCAGAAACCGCCGTGCGCGAGGTGGTTGGAAAAATGCGCATGGACGCGGCTTTGTCAGAAGACCGAGAGCAAATTGCACCGCGTGTGCGCACAATCATGCAAACCATCTTGGACCGCTACAAAGTGGGCATAGAGGTTGTGGGTATCAATTTGCAGCAAGGCGGTGTGAGGCCTCCCGAGCAGGTGCAGGCTGCGTTTGACGATGTGCTCAAGGCCGGCCAAGAACGCGAACGTGCCAAGAACGAAGCCCAGGCTTATGCCAATGACGTGATACCGCGCGCGGTCGGTTCAGCCTCCCGTTTGAAGGAAGAAGCCGACGCATATAAGTCCCGTATCGTGGCGCAAGCCCAGGGTGATGCCCAGCGTTTTCGTTCCCTTTACAGTGAATACCAAAAGGCGCCACAAGTCACCCGCGATCGTCTGTATATCAATGCCATGAAAGAGATGTACAGCAATGTCACCAAAGTGTTGGTGGAATCGCGACAAGGCTCAAACATGCTGTATCTACCGCTGGACAAAATCATGCAATTGAACAATGCCAGCGGCGCTGACTTGTCGGCACCTGCAGCATCCACCATGAACGATTCATCTTCCAACGGTTCTGTGCCATCTCCGGCCACCATTGAAAGCACCAGCCGCAGCCGCGACATTCGGCAGCGCGAACGTGATTCCCGTTAAGGCGTACCAGACATGAACAAAATTGGTTTATATATTTCAACGCTATTGTTGGCACTGCTCCTCTTTAGCTCTACTGTGTTTGTCGTGGACCAACGACAGTATGGGGTGGTGTACTCACTGGGACAGATCAAAAAAGTGATCACCGAACCGGGGCTGAATTTCAAATTGCCCCCGCCGTTTCAAAACGTGAATTTCATCGACAAGCGCTTGCTGACGCTAGACAACGTGGACTCTGAGCCCATGTTGACCGCAGAAAAGCAACGCATGGTGATTGACTGGTTTGTGCGCTGGCGTATTTCCGACCCTTCCCAGTACATCCGAAACGTCGGTTTGGACGAAAAAGCTGGGGCGCAACAATTGACCCGCGTGGTTCGCAATGCGTTCCAAGAAGAAATCAACAAACGAACCGTCAAAGATCTGTTGTCGCTCAAGCGCGAGGATTTGATGGTAGACGTCAAGCGCGAAGTGATCGAAATCGTCAAAGGTTCAAACCCCTGGGGTATTGACGTGGTCGATGTGCGCATCACACGAGCGGACTATGTGGACACCATCACCGAGTCTGTGTATCGCCGCATGGAAGCCGAACGAAAGCGTGTAGCCAATGAATTGCGCTCTACCGGTGCTGCCGAGGGTGAAAAAATCCGTGCCGATGCAGACCGCCAGCGCGAAGTGACATTGGCCAATGCATACCGTGAAGCCCAGAAAATCAAAGGTGAGGGCGATGCAGAAGCGGCCCGTTTATACGCCGACGCATTTGGCAAGGACGTGCAATTTGCACAGTTCTACCAAAGCATTGAAGCCTACAAATCCAGTTTCAATAAAAAATCGGATGTGATGGTGCTTGACCCCAGCAGTGAATTTTTCAAGGCCATGCGGGGTGGCGCACCCTCCAAGAAATAATTTCGCATTCACATTGCGCGGAACAGGCCTGTTAGCAGCTTATTCCCGGGGTGGGGTGCTCGGTTAACACGCTGACCGCGCCCCGTCTCGGCTCTTTGCCTGAGCCCTCTCTCAGATCGGTAGAATCTTCTTTTTAACAGCATTGCACACTATGGCTGCTTGGGTTTTGCCGGATCACATCGCTGACATCTTGCCTTCTGAGGCTCGGCACATTGAAGAACTAAGGCGTTTGTGCTTGGACACTGCGCGTGGCTTTGGTTATGAATTGGTCATGCCGCCTTTGCTTGAACACACCGAATCCTTGCTGCCTGGCAGCAACAGCGCACTGGACTTACAAACCTTCAAGATGGTCGACCAACTCTCTGGCCGCACCTTGGGTTTGCGCATAGACACCACCCCTCAAACGGCGCGCATTGATGCCCATTTGCTCAACCGCCAAGGTGTGACCCGGCTTTGCTATTGCGGCCCCGTGGTCCACACCTTGCCTGCAAGCCCTTATGCAACCCGAGAGCCGCTGCAAATGGGCGCAGAAATTTACGGCCACGACGGCCTTGAAGCCGACCTTGAGATTTTGCAATTGGCCACCCAAAGTCTTCGTGCCAGTCACTTGACCGATTTCCATGTGGACCTGAGCCATGCGCGCATATTGCCAGCCTTGCTTGCGGGCCACGCATTGACCGAGGGGCAGCACCAATCAGTAACTGCTGCGCTGACCCACAAAAACATCAGTGCCATGCGCGAATTGGGCAAGCAATTACCAAGCAATTTGGCCCAGGCACTTTTGGCTTTGGTGCAAATGTACGGTGGGCTCGAGGTGTTGACACACGCCAAAACCGAATTCGCCGCATGGCCGCAAGTGCTCAAGGCGCTCGACGAATTGACCTGGCTGGCTGGCCATGCCGACCAGGCTGTCAGTATCGATTTGGCCGATTTGCGCGGTTATGCGTACTACAGCGGACCGAGATTTTCTATCTTTGTGCCTGACACCAGCGACGCATTGGTGCGTGGCGGCAGATACGATGAAATCGGCGCAGTGTTCGGTCGCAAGCGTTCCGCAGTAGGCTTTAGCTTAGATATCAAAGTACTGGTGGGCTTATTGCCGCATCCCCAACCCCAAGCGGCCATTCGGGCCCCATGGAGCGAAGACCCCAGCTTGAGCCAAACGATTGCGCAGTTGCGCGCCCAAGGACACACCGTGGTGTGCCTCTTGCCCGGCCACGAGAGCGAAGTCGATGAATTCCACTGCGACCGTGAATTGACCCAACACCAAGGTGTGTGGACAGTACGCTCTTTGAACACCAACTGAGACAAAGAAGAAGTTATGAATACCAAGCTGGCGAGACATGTGGTGGTGGTGGGAACCCAATGGGGCGATGAAGGCAAAGGGAAATTGGTGGATTGGTTGACCGAACGTGCACAAGGTGTCGTGCGGTTTCAAGGTGGTCACAACGCCGGTCATACGCTGGTCATCAACGGCGTCAAAACCGCGTTGCATTTGATTCCCAGCGGCATCATGCGCCCGGGTATCCGCTGCTATATCGGCAACGGCGTGGTGTTGTCTGCGGGCAAGCTGTTTGAAGAAATTGAAGGTCTGGAAAAAGCCGGTGTCGAGGTGCGTTCCCGATTGCGTATCAGCGAGGCGTGTCCCCTGATATTGCCTTTTCATGCGGCACTTGATGTTGCCCGGGAAGCCGCGCGTGAACAAGGGGGCTCTGAAAAAATTGGCACCACAGGCCGAGGCATTGGTCCGGCATATGAAGACAAAATTGCCAGACGCGCATTACGCGTTCAAGATTTGAAATACCCAGCTCGGTTTGCAGACAAGCTGCGCGAACTGCTGCGACTGCACAACCATGTGTTGACTACTTTCTTGGGCTCGCAACAGTTTTCATTCGGTGAGGCATTGCAACCCTATTTGCACAACGGTGAGGTGCAGTTTCAAGCGGTGTTCGATGAAGCCATGCGGCATGCAGAGCTGCTCAAACCCATGATGGCTGATGTGTCGCGCGAACTCAACGATGCGCATGCCGGTGGCGCCAATTTGTTGTTTGAAGGTGCGCAAGGCACTTTGCTCGATGTGGATCACGGCACTTATCCTTTCGTCACGTCAAGCAATTGCGTGGCGGGCAATGCTGCGGCAGGCGCTGGCGTGGGTCCCGGCCTGTTGCACTACATATTGGGTATCACCAAGGCTTATTGCACGCGCGTTGGCGGTGGGCCTTTTCCCACCGAACTCGATTGGGATGTGCCCAACACCCCTGGCTGGCACATGAGTACTGTGGGTGCTGAAAAAGGTACCACCACAGGCCGATACCGCCGTTGTGGATGGTTTGATGCGGCTTTGCTCAAACGCAGTGCACAGGTCAATGGATTGACGGGTTTGTGCATCACCAAACTGGATGTGTTGGATGGTTTGAGCGAGCTCAAACTTTGCACGGGTTACCAATTGCGCGGCCAATACACCGATATATTGCCAATGGGCGCTGACGATATTGCGGACTGTCAGCCGGTGTATGAAACCATGGCGGGCTGGACCGACAGCACAGTGGGCATCACCGATTACAACCGCCTGCCTGTGCAGGCGCAGGCCTATCTCAGGCGCATCGAAGAAGTCACCGGTGTGCCCATCCACATGATTTCCACGAGTCCGGACCGCGACCACACCATTTTGATCCGCGATCCTTTTCAACCTTGAAATGCGAGCCCTGCCATGCTGACTGAAGACGGTAAACACCTGTATGTGTCCTACGACGAATACAACAACCTGGTAGAAAAACTGGCGATAAAAATTCACCAATCCGGATGGGAGTTCGACACCATCTTGTGTTTGGCCAGAGGCGGCATGCGTCCCGGCGACGTGCTGTCACGCATTTTTGACAAACCTTTGGCCATCATGTCTACCAGTTCATACCGTTCTGAAGGCGGCACTGTGCAAGGGCATTTGGACATTGCGCGTTACATCACCACCCCCAAAGGTGAGATTGCCGGACGGGTATTGCTGGTCGATGATTTGGCCGACTCTGGCCACACATTAAATGCGGTCATCGATTTATTGAAAAACAATTATTCGCCGATCACTGAACTGCGCAGTGCTGTGATTTGGACCAAAGGCGTTTCCAGCTTTATGCCGGATTTTTCGGTGGAATTTTTACCTACCAATCCATGGATACATCAACCGTTTGAAGCCTACGACACCTTGCGCCCTGAACATTTGCTGGAGAAATGGCGGGTTTGAGGCATGAAGCCTGATACTGCGCTGATTCACCACGGTTACGTTGCACCGCAGGACTTTCAGTCCCCGCAAATAGCGGTTCACAAGGCATCATCGGTTTTTTTCCCCAACGTCGCCGCCTTGCGCGATCGCAATTGGCTGGACAAAACCGGCTACACCTACGGCTTGCATGGCACGCCGACCACGTTCACCCTAGAAGAAAGACTGTGTCAGCTTGAAGGTGCCAAGCATGCGGTGCTCTTGCCCAGTGGCTTGGCGGCATTGGCACAGGTAAATTTGGCGTTGCTCAAGTCGGGGGATGAAATTCTGATTCCAGACAACGCCTATGCCCCTTTGAAATCGTTGGCAGAGGTGGAGTTGGCGCGTTGGGGCATCAATCACCAATATTACGACCCGATGCATCCCGAGAGTTTGGCGCAAGCCATCGGCCCGCAAACCCGATTGGTGTGGTTAGAGGTACCTGGTTCGGTCACACTTGAGTTCCCCGATTTACCCGCGTTGCTTCGCATATGCCAATCGCATGGCGTGTTGACTGCATTGGACAACACATGGGGTGCAGGCGTGGCGTTCCCTCCATTCGATTTTTGCGATGCAGCAGACCCCCACCAACGCGGCGTTGATATCAGCGTGCATGCCTTGACCAAATACCCCAGTGGCGGGGGAGATGTGCTGATGGGCAGTGTCACCACTTGCCGCGACGATTTGGCCAAGACGCTCAAGCTCAGCCATATGCGTTTGGGGTATGGCGTGGGTGCCAACGACGCAGAGTTGGTATTGCGCTCTTTGCCCACCATGGACATACGCTACAAAGCACAGGATGCAAGTTGTCGCCAAGTGGCTGCATGGTGTTTGCAGCAGCCTGCATTCGCACAGGTACTGCACCCGGCGGTTGCGACTTCACCTGGCCACGTGCATTGGCGCGAACTGTGTGCAAATGGGCAACGCGATAACTCCCCCGTGCACGCGGCAGGGGCCGCCGCCAGTTTGCTGGGCTTGCGTTTTCATTCGCGGTTCAAGCCAGCGCAAGTCGATGATTTTTGCGACCGATTGACATTATTCAAGTTGGCTTTCAGCTGGGCCGGCCCCGTCAGCTTGGTCGTGCCATATGCATTGAAATCTATGCGTCAAATGGCCAAGCCTGCCCTGCTCGAAGGCGGTTATGTACGTCTTTCCATTGGCTTAGAAAACCCCCAAGATTTGATTGACGATTTAGCGCAAGCCTTAGCGCCGTTTCATTGACCAAATTGCCCCATGAGTTTGATGGCCAGGGCTTGCATGCTGGTGCTGTGCCGGTCTGCCAATTGTGCAGGTTCAGCTTTTGAAATGTGCACAAAATTTCTCTCCACCGATTTGGCGTAAGTCGGGTCGTAGTGGTGCATTAATAAGTCTCTCACCACGGGTTCAATCTCAGCTCTTTCCAATTGCGCTCGCCATGCATTCACCACGGCGTTGCCTTTGAGTGCTGTCAGCAAAGACAGCCGTTGCGCAAACAATTCATGGTCATTGGCAAAAAACGCATAGTCTTCTAACAACAACTTCACGCGTTCATCGTCACTCAGTTGCAAGTCAATGCAAGGGCTTTGTCGCATGGCATCCATCAGCACCTGAGGCACCGCCACGTTGCCCACTTTTTTACTTTCCGCCTCGACGAAAACTGTTTTTTGAGGATCAAACTGTCGCAGTTTGTTCCAGACCAATGTGTCGAAATGTTTTTGGCTGGGTTGTGGCACACCGGGAATACGGCCCAGCACAGAACTGCGATGGCAGGCCAGATCTTCCAGATCAAGCACCTGCGCACCGCAGGCTGCCAATGCGTGCAGCAAGCGGGTTTTGCCCGACCCCGTGGGCCCTGTGATGATGCGCAGATGCAATCCTTCGACCAAGCGAGAAATATCGTGCAACATGGCCGCTCGAAATGCTTTGTAGCCGCCTTCAACCAACCACACCCGAAAACCTATTTGCCCGAGCACCAAAGCTAACGAGCCACTGCGTTTACCGCCGCGCCAACAATAGATCAACGGCTGCCAATCTTTGGACAAACCCATGACCGAGTGCTCGATATGCCGGGCAATGTTGGAGGCCACTAGCATGGCCCCGATTTTGTTGGCTTCAAAGGGACTGACCTGTTTGTACAGCGTCCCGACGCGGATACGCTCTTCGTTGGTCAATGACGGCCAATTGACGGCACCAGGCAAATGGTCGAGCGCAAATTCATCTTCAGTTCGTGCATCAATGATGTCGCTGAATCCGTTGTCAGAGGGTAGGCGCCCCATGCGTTCGATAGCGGCTTGGGCGCTGATGGGGTGTGCTGCCATCAGAGCATTCGTTTGAGCACGGGCCACACATTGGACAAGATGATGGGATGCGCCTGTGCTTTGGGATGGATACGGTCGGGTTGAAACAACGCGGTGGGGTCAGCGGCATCGGCAACACCTTTGAGCAAGAAAGGGACGAGTTGCGTGCGTTTCTGCTGGCTGATGCGAACAAACATTCGGCTGAATTCTTTCGCGTACTCTTGGCCGTAGTTGGGGGGAACTTGCATGCCTATCAAGAGCACACTTGCCTTGGCCTTGTAGCAGGCGGTCACCATTTGTATGAGGTTGTTTTCTGTGGTTTTGAGTGGAAAGCCGCGCAAGGCATCGTTGCCCCCGAGCTCAATCACCACCACTTTCGGCTGGTGCTGCTGCAGCAGTGCGGACAAACGCGCCAAGCCGCCTGCGGTGGTGTCGCCACTGATGCTGGCATTGACCACTTGCCATTGCGGCTTATCTTTGGCCAATTGTTTGTCCAGCAAAGCCACCCAACCCGTGCCCCTGGCAATGCCGTATTCCGCGCTCAAAGAGTCGCCCACCACCAAAATATTCGCTGACTTTGCGGTGCCCACGGCATGCGATGAAAGACCTAGCGCAAACAAGCCTACAGCCAGCCGGTTAAAGTCCCTTCGTCTCAACACGGAATTCACGCAATGTCCTCAGCTTTGATCTCGGTCTCACATTTGTTCAAATCGGTGACGGATGCCGCCGGTACTTTGGACATTCTCCGCGATATTGATTTCACCTTGATGCCGCAGGAGACTGTGGCGATTGTCGGCGCGTCGGGTTCTGGAAAAAGCACCTTGCTCACCATCATGGCGGGCTTGGACACTCCCACACGCGGGACGGTGCATTTGGCTGGCCAGGATATGTTTGCGCTGGACGAAGACCAGCGTGCCGCGATGCGCGCCAAACATATCGGATTCGTCTTTCAAAGTTTTCAGCTGCTGGCACCTTTGACTGCGCTTGAAAACGTCATGCTGCCCTTGGAGCTCGCCGGGCATTCAGACCCCAAGCCCTTGGCCCGTGACATGCTGGCTCGGGTGGGCTTGGCAGAGCGCTTGAACCACTATCCCAAAGTCATGAGCGGCGGAGAACAACAACGTGTGGCCTTGGCCCGCGCTTTTGTGGTCAAACCGCAGGTGCTGCTGGCTGACGAGCCTACGGGCAGTTTGGACCACGCCACAGGCGAGACCATCATGCAATTGATGTTGAATTTGAACCAAGAGTTGGGCACCACATTGGTGTTGGTCACGCACGACTTGGCGCTGAGCCGGCGCTGCGACCGTCGCTTGGTGATGGAAGCGGGGCGGGCGAGTTGGCAGCCCTGAGCGTTAGCGAGTGCGTTGTTTCATCGCGCGCTCAACCTCGCGCTTGCCTTCGCGGTCTTTGATGGTGTCGCGTTTATCGTGTTCGGCTTTGCCTTTGGCCAACGCAATTTCACATTTGATGCGGCCATTTTTCCAATGTAAATTCAAGGGCACCAGCGTATAGCCTTTTTGCTCTACTTTGCCGATGAGTCTGCGTATTTCTTCTTTGTGCAGCAGCAATTTTCGCGAGCGCACGGCGTCAGGGTTGACATGCGTTGAGGCAGTTTTCAACGGATTGATTTGGCAACCAATCACATACATCTCGCCATTACGAATCACCACATAGCCGTCTGTCAGCTGGACTTTTCCCTCGCGCGCAGCCTTCACCTCCCAGCCTTCCAGCACCATGCCTGCCTCAAGGCGTTCTTCAAAAAAATAATTGAAAGCGGCTTTTTTGTTGTCCGCGATCCGGGTTTGGGGTGCTGTTTTGCTGGCCATGAGAGAGGAAAATAAACAAGACGGGGTCTTTACAATTGCCCGCAACGCCAGTGTGGCTTGAACTGCATTCTATGAAAACCATTGAGAAGTCTGTATTGATCTGGTTCAGTGCCCGTGAAATGTTCGATTTGATTGTCGATGTGCCGACCTATCCCCAGTTTCTTCCTTGGTGCGACAAGGCTGAAATACTCACCCAAACCGACAGCGGCATGACCGCACGCATCGGCATGGCGTTTAGCGGTTTGCACAAAAGCTTCACCACACAAAACACCCATATTGACGGACGACAAGTCCAACTCGAATTGATTGACGGTCCGTTCAAGCATTTGAGCGGGGTGTGGGATTTCATTCCGCTCGGACAAGAGCAGGCCTGTCGGGTCGAGTTGAAGTTGTCCTACAGCTTTGATTCAGTATTCGGCGCGCTTGTGGGCCCGGTGTTCGACAAAATCGCTTCGACCTTGGTGGATGCTTTTGTCAAACGCGCTGAAGAGGTTTATCAGCGGTGAATATCGACATTATTTGGTCTCCCGCCCAGCGTCAGGTGCAGGCATTGGTGTGGCAGGCAGACGCCGGTGCCACTGTTGCGCAGGCCATGGCTTTTTTGTCAGCGCAGTCAGCGGATTTTGCTGCGCAGCCGGCGCAACAATGGCACGCCGCGGTATGGGGCAAACCGGTTGAAGCCCTGCATGTTTTGCAAGAGGGCGACCGGCTGGAAATCCTGCGCCCTTTGCGGGTCGATCCCAAAGTCGCGCGACGCGAGCGCTTCCAACGCCAAGGTGCAAAAACTGCGGGCTTGTTTGCCAAGCGACGTGCAGGCGCCAAAGCCGGTTATTAGCCAGACATAACGATGCTTTTCTATTCATTTTTCCGGCTGCTGAGGGTTTGAGCAGCACCCGGCCGGTGGGTCGGTAGAATCTATTTTTTGGAGATCTACCTTATGCGCCTCCTCGGCAAAGCGCTGACCTTCGACGATGTGTTGCTGGTCCCCGCATACTCCCAAGTCCTGCCCAAGGACACCCGCCTTTCCACCCAGTTTTCGCGACGAATTGCCTTGAACCTGCCCTTGGTGTCAGCGGCCATGGACACGGTCACCGAAGCCAGACTCGCCATTGCCATAGCGCAAGAAGGTGGCATGGGTATCGTTCATAAGAACCTCACGCCGCAACAACAAGCCGCAGAAGTCGCCAAAGTCAAGCGTTACGAAAGTGGTGTGTTGCTTGATCCGGTCATCATCACGCCCACTCACACGGTCAGGCAGGTCATGGCTTTGTCCGATGAATTGGGTATTTCAGGTTTTCCGGTGTGCGATGCGGGCAAGGTGGTTGGCATCGTCACCAACCGCGATTTGAGATTTGAATCCCGTTACGACTTGCAAATCAAAGACATCATGACACCGCGCGAGCGGCTCATCACCGTGAGCGAAGGCACCACGCCCGAACAGGCCAAGGCCTTGTTGAACAAACACAAGTTAGAACGCCTGCTGGTGATCAACGATGCGTTTGAACTCAAAGGTCTGATCACCGTCAAAGACATCACCAAGCAAACCAGTTTCCCGAATGCTGCACGCGACAGTGCAGGGCGATTGCGTGTCGGGGCTGCGGTGGGCGTCGGCCCCGGGACAGAAGAACGCGTGGAAGCTTTGGTACGCGCCGGTGTAGACGCCATCGTCGTGGATACGGCACATGGTCACAGCCACGGCGTGATCGAACGGGTTCGCTGGGTCAAGCAACACTATCCCGACATTGATGTGGTCGGTGGCAACATCGCCACCGGTGCGGCGGCGTTGGCTTTGGCAGAAGCCGGTGCGGATGCGGTCAAGGTAGGCATCGGTCCAGGCTCGATTTGCACCACGCGCATCGTCGCCGGTGTCGGTGTGCCGCAAATCACCGCCATCGACAATGTCGCTACCGCACTCAAAGGCACAGGTGTTCCCTTGATTGCCGATGGGGGAATTCGTTACAGCGGCGATATTGCCAAGGCCATCGCAGCGGGTGCATCCAGCATCATGATGGGCGGTATGTTTGCGGGCACCGAAGAAGCGCCTGGCGAAATTATTTTGTACCAGGGCCGCAGCTACAAAAGCTATCGCGGCATGGGCAGCATAGGTGCCATGCAACAAGGCAGCGCAGACCGTTATTTCCAAGAGGCCACCACCGGCAACCCGAACGCAGACAAATTGGTACCTGAAGGCATTGAGGGTCGTGTGCCTTACAAAGGCTCCATGGTCAGCATCGTGTACCAAATGGCTGGGGGTGTTCGAGCTGCCATGGGGTATTGCGGTTGTGTCTCCATTGAAGAAATGCGCGAGCGTGCCGAGTTTGTTGAGATATCCGCAGCCGGTATGCGCGAAAGCCATGTGCACGATGTGCAAATCACCAAAGAAGCGCCCAATTACCGCGCGGATTGAAAAAAATTCACTCAATATGTTGCTAGACGAATTACTCCATTTAAAACCTCAATTCCAAACATTGATGACACGCTATGGCGCTACACGTCTGCGCGTTTTTGGTTCTGTTGCCAGAGGTGAAGAAAATGAAGAGAGCGACGTAGATTTCTTGGTTGAATTGCCCAGAGGTTATGACTTGTTTAGCCAACGTTTACCCTTGGTATCTGGGTTGCAAGACATCGTTAAACGGAAAATAGATTTGATCCCTGAGCATGAGCTCAATGAACATTTGAGAGATCAAATTTTGAAGGAATCCATCAGCCTATGAGCAAGCAATGGCAAGTCTATGCACACCATGTGATTGACGCTATTGAAAAAATTGCGCGTATTCAAGCACGTGGAGATTTAGCCAAGGACGAAGTGTTGTATGACGCAACGCTGCGTAATTTACAAACCATGGCAGAAGCGACCCAAAGGCTTCCAGAACATCTAAAAGCTCAATACCCTCACATTTATTGGAATGAAATAAGTGGATTTCGTAATATTCTTGTCCACAATTATTTGGGCGATATTGATCCTATTACAGTCAATTTAGTTGTCCTTAATCATCTTCCCCAACTGCTTGAATGCGTAAAAACCATGTTGCAGTTGGACTCTGAATAGTTTGCCATGTCACACCACAAAATTCTGATTCTTGATTTCGGCTCGCAAGTCACGCAGCTGATTGCACGGCGTGTGCGCGAAGCGCATGTGTATTGCGAAGTCCATCCTTGCGATGTCAGTAACGAATGGCTGCGCGACTACGCTGCCGACGGCATGCTCAAAGGCATTATTTTGTCCGGCAGCCACGCCAGCGTGTACGAGCAAGACACGGATAGCGCACCCTCTTTGGTGTTCGAGTTGGGGATACCTGTGCTGGGTATTTGCTACGGCATGCAAACCATGGCGCAGCAATTGGGTGGCAAAGTGGAAAGCGGGCATCAGCGTGAATTTGGTTACGCCGAAGTGCGTGCCCGAGGCCACACCGATTTGTTGAAAGACATCGCTGACTTCACCACGGATGATGGCCAGGGCATGCTCAAAGTGTGGATGAGCCACGGCGACAAAGTCACAGAACTTCCCCCCGGCTTCAAGCTGATGGCCAGCACCGACAGTTGTCCGATTGCGGGCATGGCTGATGAAGCAAGGCATTTTTACGGGGTGCAATTTCACCCCGAAGTGACACACACGGTGCAAGGCAAAGCCATGCTGCATCGCTTTGCCCATCAGATTTGCCAAGCACGCGCCGATTGGGTGATGACCGGTTATGTGGAAGAAGCCGTGGCGCGTATCCGCCAACAAGTCGGTGATGAAGAAGTCATTCTGGGTTTGTCCGGTGGCGTGGATTCTTCGGTCGCGGCCGCTTTGATACACCGCGCCATTGGCGATCAATTGACCTGCGTGTTTGTTGACCACGGTTTGCTGCGGTTGAACGAAGGCGATGCAGTTATGCAGATGTTCGCCGGGCAACTGCATGCTCGCGTCATTCGTGTGGATGCCAGCGAATTGTTTCTAGGCAAGCTCGCAGGTGTGAGCGACCCTGAAGCCAAACGCAAAATCATCGGCGCTGAATTTGTCACTGTGTTCAAAGAGCAAGCCGCCAAGCTCAAAACCAGTGACGGTGGTCACAAGGGCGCGACATTTTTGGCGCAAGGCACGATATACCCGGATGTGATTGAGAGTGGCGGCGCGAAAAGCAAAAAAGCGGTGACCATCAAAAGCCATCACAACGTGGGCGGACTGCCCGAGCAACTCGGTTTGAAACTCTTAGAACCGCTGCGCGATTTGTTCAAAGACGAAGTGCGTGAACTTGGCGTGGCGCTGGGTCTGCCTTACGACATGGTGTATCGCCATCCGTTTCCGGGACCGGGCCTGGGCGTGCGCATACTCGGCGAAGTGAAATCTGAATATGCCGATTTGCTGCGCCGTGCAGACGCCATCTTCATTGAAGAACTTCGCAACACACCATTCACGGGTGACGCATCAGTTGTGGCCTTTGGCGGCACGCAAGCGCCACGCAATTGGTACGAAGCCACCAGCCAGGCGTTTGCGGTTTTTCTGCCGGTCAAGTCTGTTGGCGTCATGGGTGACGGCCGCACCTACGATTACGTGGTGGCGCTGCGAGCCGTCATCACCAGCGACTTCATGACCGCTGATTGGGCAGAACTGCCTTATGGTTTGCTCAAAAAAGTATCCGGGCGCATCATCAATGAGGTGCGCGGTATCAACAGGGTGGTGATGGATGTCAGTAGCAAACCGCCTGCGACCATCGAGTGGGAATAGATTAAGTGACAGAAGTCCTAAATAGGGTTTGCCTAGCCTTGGATACTGGGGCAGCCCCCTATAATAAATTATCAGTGAGGGCATGTGTCGGCGAGTTCCGGTTCGACATTTGACACCTTGAAAAGAAAAATCAGAATGAGGAGATGACTATGGATAGCGGCTTAATGGCGTTACTCGCGTTTGCGCCTATTTTATTGTCGGGTGTATTGCTTGTCGGTTTTCGCTTGCCAGCCAAGTACACCATGCCGGCGGTGTTCGTCATCACTTGTGCGATAGCGATGAGCGTATGGGGCGTCAGTATCAACCGTGTGGTTGCTTCGACGATTCAGGGTCTTATCATGACCGTGGGTCTGCTTTGGATTATTTTTGGCGCGATCATGCTGCTCAATACGCTCAAATATTCGGGCGCTATCACCACCATACGCGCAGGCTTCTCCAATATCAGTCCCGACCGTCGTATCCAAGTCATCCTAATCGCCTGGCTGTTTGGCAGCTTTATTGAGTGAGCCTCCGGCTTTGGAACTCCTGCCGCTGTTGCTGCGCCGCTGATGGTCGCTGCCGGCTTTCCTGCACTGGCCGCGGTGGTCTTCGGGATGATGATTCAATCCACGCCTGTCTCTTTTGGTGCGGTCGGCACGCCCATGCTGGTGGGTGTGCAAGCGGGTCTGGATAAGATCGCACTGACTGAACAGCTCGCGGCACGTGGCTTGGAATGGGATACGTTTTTTAACATCATCGTCTCCGAAGTGGCCATCATTCACGGCATTTGCGGCACGCTGATGCCCTTGCTGCTGGTGATGGTCATGACCCGCTTTTTCGGACGCAACAGTTCCTGGACCGAAGGCCTGTCGATTCTGCCTTTCGCCATTTTTGCCGCGTTCAGTTTCACTGTGCCTTACATGCTCGCCGGCGTTTTCCTCGGCCCCGAGTTCCCTTCGATTCTTGGTGGCCTGCTCGGTTTGGGTATCGTCACGCTGGCGGTCAAAGTGGGTTTTCTGGTGCCGAAAGATCACTGGGACTTTGCCCCTGCATCGGAATGGCCTTCCGCCTGGGTCGGCAATCTGCAAATGTCTCTGGACAGCCTTACCGAAAAGAAAATCAGCAGCTTCATGGCTTGGCTGCCCTACATCTTGCTGGCGTTGGTACTGGTACTGTCGCGCACGATCAAACCGCTGGGCGACGCACTGAAAACCGTCGATCTGAAATTTGTCGATATTTTGGGCGAACAAGGTATCAGCGGCAATTTCCAAGTGCTCTACCTGCCGGGCGGTCTGCTGATCTTGGTCTGCATCGCTACCTACTTCCTGCATCAGATGCGGATTTCGGATTTTGGTCGTGCCATACGCGACTCCGGCAGTACCATCATCGGCGCTGGCTTTGTTCTGATTTTCACGGTGCCGATGGTGCGGGTGATGATCAACTCGGGTGTCAATGCTTACGATCTGGCAAGTATGCCCATTGCCATGGCACGTGGCGTTGCATATCTGATGGGACAAATTTACCCTCTTTTTGCGCCGACCGTCGGCGCAGTGGGTGCCTTCCTCGCGGGCTCAAATACAGTGAGCAACCTCATGCTCAGCCAGTTCCATTTTGAAACCGCCGGCTTGCTTGGACTTTCAGGTGCATTGATGGTGGCGATTCAGAGTGTGGGCGCTGCGGCTGTCAACATGATTGCGATTCACAATGTCGTTGCAGCATCGGCGACTGTTGGCTTGCTCGGACGCGAAGGGGTTACCTTGCGTATCACCATCATTCCGACTATCTACTATCTGGTGCTTGCTGGTGTGCTCGGCATGCTCGCCTTGCATGTGGTCGGCGTCACTGACCCACTCGTCGGTGTTGTGTCTGCAACGCCTGTTCCGAAGTAGCAATCTAGGCTTCAACGGTTAGCAGAGAACACGCCACCATGTCCCGCGTCTTTTGTTGGGGCTATGTCAATGCGGTGTTGCCCTGTTTTTTGGCTATCACGTCTTGTGGCCTGATGGATGGAACGGCGCATTTGACTGGCCATCATCAGCCATAGCATTGGCCGCAACTATCGCACTGTTTAGATACAAAACGCATGTGATTTATGTCATTGCCGCCAGTGGATTGGCGGGGATGTGTATTCGGTGGTTTTATATGTAGGGACTGAATCGTGTCGATGTCAAAGCCAATCTCCAAGAAAGGAGTGGCTTGATTGACATAGATCAAACGCAATATGAGGCGGGGTCTTACTATGCCCCCACCCCTGATGTTGATGACGAATACTGATCTGTTCGCGACTTGGGGTTCACATTGACCCAAAGGGTTCATCATGCAAGTCGGCAAAGAAAAACTTCTCTGGATGTTCGAGAAGATGGTTCAGATTCGCTATTACGAAGAGACCATGGCGGCGGTGTACATGGAAGGCAAGCTGCCTCCTGCAATTCAAAAAGGTTTGGCGTTTGACATTGGGGCTGGACCCGTGCCGGGTGAGATGCATTTAGCTGCCGGACAAGAGCCTGTGGCAGTGGGGATTTGCGCGCACTTGTCCGACGATGACACAGTGGTGGGTACCCACCGACCGCACCATTTCGCCATCGCCAAAGGCGTGCCGCTCGATCCCATGACAGCTGAAATGTTTGGCAAGGTCACGGGGCTGGGCAAAGGCAAGGGCGGTCATATGCACTTGTTTGACAACGCGCATAAGTTCAGTTGCAGCGGCATCATTGGTGCCAGCATGCCGATCGCTTGTGGCGCTGCATTGGCGGCTAAGAAGCTGGGCAAAAATTGGGTCTCGGTCGCGTTCTTCGGTGAAGGCGCGGCGAATCAAGGCGCATTCCATGAGTCACTTAACCTGGCTGCCTTGTGGAAATTGCCAGTGATATTTGTCTGTGAAGACAATCAATGGGCTATTTCAGTGCCCAAGCCCAAAGCCACCTCGGTGGAGTGGATTGCAGACCGCGCTGCGGGTTACGGCATACCGGGTATTCGAGTACCCGAAAACGATGCATTGCATATTTTCGAAGCGGTGGCACCCGCTGTCGCGCGGGCCAGAAGTGGAGAAGGCCCCACGCTGATTGAAATCAAAACCGATCGCTACTTTGGCCACTTTCAGGGCGATCCGGAAACCTATCGTCCCAAAGACGAGGTGAGTAATTTGCGCAAAAACGATCCGATTCCCAAACTGTCGCAAATGCTCAAGGACAAGGGATTTTTAACCGTCGAGCAAGAGTCAATGATTTTGAAAAAAATGCATGGCCAAGTCGACGCTGCGTTTGATTTTGCACGCAAGAGTGCCTATCCCGATGCAAAAGATGCTTTGCAAGATATGTTTGTCAACGGTCAAACGACCACGAGGGCTTTGGTATGAAAACAAATCGCATCTTGACCATGGCGCAAGCCATTTCAGAAGGCATTGCACAAGAAATGACGCGGGATACAAATGTCTTTGTCATGGGAGAAGACGTTGGATCGTACGGTGGAATTTTTGGGGCCACGGGCGGATTGCTGGACAAGTTTGGCAAGGACCGCATCATGGACACGCCTATTTCTGAGACGGCGTTCATTGGCGCAGCAACCGGCGCTGCGGCGGCCGGATTGCGCCCCATTGTGGAGTTGATGTTTGTTGATTTCTTCGGCGTGTGCATGGACCAGATTTACAACCACTTGGCCAAAAATACTTACATGTCGGGTGGGCATGTGAGTTTGCCAGTCGTCATCACCACAGCCATCGGCGGCGGTTACGGCGATGCGGCGCAACACTCGCAGTGTTTGTATTCAATCTTCGCGCACATACCTGGTATCAAAGTGGTCGTTCCGTCAAACGCCTACGATGCCAAGGGCTTGATGATTCAGGCAATTCGAGACAACAACCCAGTCATTTTTATGTACCACAAAGGCATCATGGGCTTGCCTTGGATGGCCTACTTTGAAGGCAGTAGCAATGCAGTTCCTGAGGACTTGTATGTTGTTCCATTTGGCAAAGCCAGCTTCGTGACAGAAGGCTCCGACATCACCATTGTGACCATTAGCCAAATGGTGCAAAAAGCTGTGTTGGCTGCCCATATTTTGAAAGAGCAGAGCATTCATGCCGAAGTGATTGATTTGCGAACCCTTGTTCCCATGGACACTGAAAGTGTTCTCAAGTCGGTGCGAAAAACAGGCCGTTTATTGATTGTGGATGAAGATTACTTGGGGTTTGGTTTAAGTGGCGAGATATCTGCGGTCATTGCAGAAAACCTCGACAGTGTTTCGTTGAAAGCACCTGTCCGGCGGCTGGCAGTGCCCAATGTGCCTATTCCCTATAGTCGCCCGCTGGAGCAATTTGTCATTCCGCAAGTCTCCGACATCGTGCTTGCTGCGCAAGAATTAATGCTGAAGAAAGTGGCATTGTTGGAGCCGCAGTGATGGAGATAAAACTTGAAGAGGTCTCATGGGAGGGCACGCAGGACGATACACAGGCCTTGCTAGATAAATGGCTGGTTGTCGAAAAAGAACCGGTTATCAAGGGACAGGTATTGGTCACGGT
>CAMDXA010000014.1 GCA_945878065.1 Bordetella parapertussis
GAGGTCAGCACCTGGTCGGATCACTTCATGCCCTACGGCCCGACCAAGTTTGTCAACGGCCAGAACCAGGGCGGCCGTGCCGCACTGCTGCAAGCCTCCAAGACCGACATCGATGTGGTCTGGCCCAATGAGTTCGCCGGCGTCAAGCCGGTGTTCCCGCGGCCCAAGTTCGGCTGATCCAGCTGCCCTTCTGACCCGGCGCACCCCTGTCGCGGGGGCGCGCTGGGCCCTGTCTTTGCCTGGAGAAAAGCCTTGGACCCAACCATCCTCGCCGCAGCCACCATCAACGGCCTGCTGCTCGGCGGCATGTACACGCTGGTGGCCAGCGGCCTGACCCTGATTTACGGGGTGCTGCACATCATCAATTTCGCCCACGGCAGCATGCTGATGCTGGCCATGTTTGGCGTGTTTTACCTGCTCACCAAGTTCGGCGTTGACCCCTATCTGGCGATGGTGGTGATGGTGCCGGTGATGTACGTCTTCGGTTATGCCCTGTACAAAGGCGTGATCGGCAAACTCTCCAACGGCAAGGACGAGAACATCCTGCTGATCACGCTGGGCCTGTCGATCCTGATTGAGAACGTGGCGCTTATGTTGTTCAAGGGTGACTCGCGCACCATTTCAGTCAGCTACTCCGACCGCATGATCGAACTCGGCCCCACGCTGGTGCCGCTGCCCAAACTGATCTCGTTTGCCGTGGCCCTGGCGCTGTGCGCCGCTCTGGGCCTGTTCATGCAACGCACCGACCTGGGGCGCGCCATCCGTGCCGTGGCCAAGGAGCGCGTTGGCGCCCGGCTGGTCGGCATCGACGTGGACCGCATTTTTGCCATTTCTTACGGCATCGGGCTGGCCACCCTGGGCGCCGCCGCCTGTCTGCTGATGCCGATCTTCTACGTGTCACCCACCATCGGCCATGTGTTTGTGCTGGTGGCCTTCACGGTGGTGGTACTGGGCGGCATGGGCAGCTTTTTGGGCGCGGTGGTGGGCGGCATGATCGTTGGCCTGACCGAGTCCTTTGGCGGTCTGTATCTGGGCGAAAGCCTGGGCCAGATCGGTATTTCGCTGATTTTTATCCTGATTTTGCTGTTTCGGCCGTCGGGTCTGTTTGGAGCGCGCCAATGACCTCCACCCTCAAACCCGTGCCCTGGGCGCTGCACCTGGCAGTGCTGGCCATTGCCATGGCCTTTCCGTTTGTCTTTCCGTCGAGCTTCATGGTGAATTTCGGCGTGATGGCGCTATTTTATGCCTTCATCGGCCAGTCATGGAACATCTCGGGCGGCTTCGCTGGGCAGTTGTCGTTCGGCCACGTCGCCTTTTTCGGCGTGGGCGCTTATGCCTCGACCATCATGCAACTGCGCTTCGGCTGGTCACCCTGGCTCGGGCTTCCGGTCTCGGCGCTGGCCGGCGCCTTGGTTGGCGGCGTGATCGCGGTGCTGTCGTTCCGGGCCGGCCTCAAGGGCTCCTACTTTGCCCTGATCACGCTGGCCTTTGCCGAGGTGCTGCGCATCGTCACCAACTCGGTCAGCTTCACCGGCGGCGGTCTGGGCCTGCTGATCCCGATGAAGGCCAGTGCCACCAACTTCCAGTTTGCAGAACGCATCGGGTTTTATTTCGTGATCCTGATGCTGGCGGCGCTGTCGGTGGCGCTGGCGGAATGGCTGCGCCGCTCGCGCTTTGGCGCGCAGCTGGCGGCCATCCGCGAGAACGAGGACTCGGCCAAGGCGCTGGGCATCAATGTGTTTCGCGAGAAGGTCAAGGTGATGCTTCTCTCAGGCGCCATCAGCGGCATGGGCGGCTGCTTTTTTGCCCAGTATTTTCTCTATATCGACCCGCTGGTGGTGTTTGGCGTGGACAAATCGGTCGAGATGCTGCTGGTCAGCATGATCGGCGGCGCCGGCACGGTCTACGGCCCGCTGGTCGGGGCACTGCTACTGGCCTCCATCAGCGACATCACCCGGGTGCTCACGCAAGTGCAAGGTCTGTCACTGGTGCTCTATGGCAGCCTGCTGGTGGTGATCATTGCCTACCTGCCCAACGGTTTGATCGACCTGTTCAAGCGCCGGCGCAAGCCCACCGGGGGGCAGGCATGATGCTGCAAGTCACCGGCCTCACCAAAATCTTCGGCGGCCTGCGCGCGGTCGACAACGCCAGCCTGGGGGTTGACGAGGGCCGCATTGTGGCGCTGATCGGTCCCAACGGCGCCGGCAAGACCACGCTGTTTGCCTGCATCGCCGGCTTTTTGCCGCTCAACGCGGGCCGGGTAAAGTTTCTAGGCCGCGACATCACCGGGCTGGCGGTGCACGAGATTGCCCGCGCCGGCATGGTGCGCACCTTCCAGATCACCCAGCCCTTTGCCAAGCTCACGGTGCACGAAAACATCGCGGTGGGCGCCTATCAAAAGTTCAGCAACCGGGCCCAGGCTTGGGCCCACGCGCAGGCCATCGCCGAGCAGGTCGGCATGGCGCACATGCTGGCGCAGCCGGCATCCGAGCTCACCGTGGCCGGGCGCAAGCGGCTGGAGCTGGCACGTGCGCTGGCCACCTCGCCCCGGCTGCTGTTGCTCGATGAAGTGATGGCCGGGCTCAACCCGTCGGAGATCCTGGAGATCATTGCCATCATCCGGCATATCCGCGACAGCGGCGTCACCGTGCTGCTGATCGAGCATGTGATGCATGCGGTGATGAGCCTGTCCGACCACATCCATGTGCTGTCCTACGGGAAGATCATCGCCGAGGGCAGTCCGCAGCAGGTGGTGAGCAACCAGGCTGTGGTCGAGGCTTACCTCGGGCGCGGCAGCACCGAAGCAGCCGACGCAGCAGCAGGAGCGACCCATGCTTGAAATCCGTCAACTGCACGCCGGTTACGGCAGCGTGGAAATCCTGCGCGGCATCGACCTTGATGTCGGCCAGGGCGAGATTGTGGCCGTGCTCGGCAGCAACGGGGTGGGCAAGTCCACGCTGAACAACAACATCTCGGCGCTGTACCGGCCGTTTGCCGGCTCGATCCGCTTCCAGGGCCAGGAACTGGTGGGCTTAAGCTCGTCGGACATCGTGCGCCGGGGTGTGATCCACGTGCCCGAAGGGCGGCGCGTATTCCCCAACCTGAATGTGCTGGAAAATCTGGAGCTGGGCAGCCTGGTGCGCGGCAAGGCCAACCGCGCGCGCAACCTAGAGAAGGTGGTGGGCATCTTCCCGCGCCTCAAAGAGCGCTTTACACAGTCGGCCGGCACGCTGTCAGGCGGCGAGCAGCAGATGCTGGCCATAGGCCGCGGCCTGATGTCCGAACCTGAGCTACTGATCATGGATGAGCCATCGCTCGGCCTGTCGCCACTGCTGGTGGAGGAGATGTTTGCCCTGATCCAGCGCATCAACCGCGAAGGCCAGTCTATTTTGCTGATGGAGCAGAACGCGGTGCAGACGCTGGCGATTGCGCACCGGGGCTACATCATCGAGAACGGGCGCGTGGCGATGCAGGGCGTGGCCTCCGAGCTGGCGCGCGACCCCGAGTTGCGGAAGAACTACCTCGGGCTTTGACGCGCATGGCTGAACCCTTGGAACTTGCTGGCCGCCGCGCCCTGGTCACCGGCGCAGGTTCAGGCATTGGTCTGGCCACCGCCAAACTGCTCCTGCAGCGCGGCGCGCAGATTGCCGCCGTGGTGCAGAACGACGAGCAAGCCAGCCTGGCGAAGCAGCAGTTGCCCGGGGCGCTGGTTCTGGTCCAAGACCTGCGCGACAGCGCGGCCTGTGCGGCCCTGCCGGCGCAGGCGGCACAGGGCCTGGGCGGGCTCGATGCCCTGGCCTGTTGCGCTGGTATTTTTGTCAAAAAAGGCTCCGACGACACCACGCTCGATGAGTGGCGCCAAACGATTGACCTGAACCTGACCGCCACCTTTGTGCTGACCCGGGCCGCCATTGCGCAGATGCGCGCCAACGCCGGCCAAAGCGGCAGCGTGGTGGTGATCAGCAGCCAGATCGGGCTGGTGGGGCACGCGCGGGGCGCGGCCTATGCCGCCTCCAAGGCCGGGCTCAACGGCATGGTCATGTCGCTGGCGCTGGAGTGGGCGCAGCAGAACATCCGCGTCAATGCAGTCGGCCCCGGCCCGGTCGAGACCGCCATGGTCGCCGGCGTAATGGCCGACCCGGTGGCACTGGCTGCCATGCGCCAGAGCATCCCGATGGGTCGGCTGGGCCAACCCGCCGAGATCGCCGAACTGGTCAGCTTCTTGCTGTCGCACCGGGCCTCGTTTGTGACCGGCCAGGTGATCTGCGCCGACGGCGGCTTTACCGCGCGCTGAGCCTGCCCGATGAGGACCGACGATGCCGCCCCGCCGCCGGCCACGCTGGCCGACCTGACCCAGGTGCTGCGCAGCAAGAACGCCGGCCCGACCCTGCTCACGCTCGACTTGTTTTTCAAGGACGCTGCCGGCTACGCCCGCGCGGCGGCGAGCCCAGCGCTGTCGGCCCCTGCGGTGGCGGCGCTCTACCAGGTCGCGCCCGCCCAGGTGCAGCGCCATTTGCTGCCCACGCTGCTGGCCATCAAGTACGCGCTACCGCGCAAGGTCTGTGCCGGTGCGCCCGGCGACGGCGACGTGTATGGCGCGCAGCAACACGCGCCCTTGCTGGGCATCGTGCCATGACGGCGAGCGAGCGCCTGCTGCTGCAGCACCGCGCACAGGACGGGCCGCTGCGCGTCCTGGCCGCCTCCGGGCAGCTCGGCTACGGCATCCCTGAGGCTGCGCTGCAGCGCGGCCTGGCACGCCAGCCGCATCTGATCGGCTGCGACATGGGTTCGATCGACCCCGGCCCCTACTACCTGGGCTCGGGTGAGATGGCGGCGCCCGCCGCCATGGTTTATCGCGACCTTGAGCTGGTACTGACTGCCGCCGTGGCGCAGGGCATCCCGCTGATCATCGGCAGCGCCGGCACCGCCGGGGCCCGGCCGCAACTGGACGCCACAGTGGCCATGGTGCGCGCCATCGCGCAGGCCCGGGGTCTGCGCTTTCGCCTGACCACGGTCGCCAGTGATGTGGCGCCCGAGCCGGTGGTGCAGGCCCTGCTGGCGGGCCAGCTCACACCGATCGGGCCGATGCCGCTGCCATCCGAGGCCGAGATCCGGCAATGCAGCCACATCGTGGGCCAGTGCGGCACCGAGACGCTGGCGCGTGCGCTGCGCGAGCCTACCGACGTGCTGGTCGCCGGTCGGGCCTGCGACACCGCCGTTTTTGCCACCTTGCCCGAGATGCTGGGCTATCCCGTCGGGCTGTGCCAGCACATGGCCAAGATCATCGAGTGCACCTCGCTGTGCTGTCAACCGTCGGCGCGCGACGCCATGCTGGCCGAGCTGGACATGGACGGCTTCACGCTAGAGAGTATGAACCCGCTGGCACATGCCACACCGGCCTCGGTCGCGGCCCACGCCCTGTACGAGCAGGCTGACCCATTCGAGGTGGACGAACCCACCGGCACCCTGCTCTTGCAGCAAGCGCAGTACCAGGCGCTGGATGCGCACCGCACGCGGGTCAGCGGCGCGCAATGGCGGCCGCGGGGGCAAGCGACGCTCAAGATCGAAGGCGCAGCCCGCGTCGGTGAGCGCTGCGTGCTGCTGGCCGGCGTGGCCGACCCGACCCTGTTGGCTCAACTGGACAACATCTTGCAGGCTGTCGAGACTCGGGTGCGCCAGCTGGTGCCGGGCGACTGGGCCCTGTACCCCCACGTTTATGGCCAGGGCGCGGTCCGGCCGCTGCCGCCGGCCCAGCACAGCCGGCACGAGGCCGGACTCGTCGCCGAATTCATCGCCCCCAGCGCCGACCTGGCCCGTACCGCGGCCGGTGTGTTCAAGCAAAACCTGCTGCACCACGGCTTTGCCGGGCGGCACTGCAGCGCGGGTAATCTGGCGTTTGCTTTCACACCGAGCGAGCTCAATGCTGGCACCGCCTACCGCTTTGTGCTGTACCACGTGATGCAGGCGACGCCGCTGGCGGCGCTGTTCCAGATCGAGACCTGTACCGTGGACGGCAGCCCGTCTGGCGCACGCCGATGAACGCTGCCCTGCCGCTGCCCAAATACCACCAGATCTACCTGGTGCTGCGCGAACAACTGCACGAGGGCCAGTTCGCCGATGGCCTACCGGCCGAGACCGCGCTGAGCCGGCAATTTGGTGCCGGTCGCGTCACGGTGCGGCGGGCCCTGGAGCAGTTGTCGGCCGAGGGCCTGATCATCCGGCAGGCGGGCCGCGGCACCCGGCCGGCCCCGGCCACCGCCGGCCCGGCCGATGGCATGGCCAGCTCACCTGACTCAGCCAAGACCAGCCGGTTGAACGGCCTGCTGGAAAAAATCGTGACGGCCAGCCTTCGCACCTCGGTCAAGGTGCTCGAGTGGCGCACCATCCGCGCCTCGCCCAGCATCGCCGCGGCGCTACAAATTCCGTTGGGGGCCAAAGTCCGCAAGGGGGTGCGCCGGCGCAGTCTGCCCGAGGGACCGCTGTCGCACATCACCACCTATGTCCCGGAAGAACTGGTCAGCGGCTTCGGGCGGCTCGAGCTCAGCAATAAACCCATCCTGCGCCTGCTCGAAGAGTCGGGCATCGAGCTTGGCCGCGCCCACCAGACGGTGTCTGCGCGGCAGGCCGACGCCCAGGTGGCACAGGCGCTCGATGTGGCGGTGGGCACCGCGCTGCTGGCCGTGCGCCGGCTGGTGTTTGACACGCAAGACCGGCCGGTGCAATGGTTGCACGGCCTGTACCGACCAGACCGTTACGAGTACCAGATAGAGATCTCGCAGGTCGGCAGCAGCAACGCCACCATTTCGGTCCAGGAAAACCTGTCGGGCTGAGCCGCCCGATACCTCTTACGCAACACGAGCCGGTATGACCTTCACACCTCCGCCACCCAGCACACTGGCCCAAAAACTGAGTGCGCGTGCCGCCGGGCGTGACCATGTCAGCCCCGGCGAGATCGTCAACTGCCGGGTTGACCTGGCCATGTTCCATGACTCCTCAGGGCCACGCCGGCTCAAGCCGATGCTGGAAGAACTCAAGGCGCCGATCTGGGACACCTCGCGCGTGGTGCTGGTGATGGACCACTACGTGCCCGAGCGCGACGACGAGTCGCGCCGCATCGTCAAAATCGCCCGCGACTGGGCCCGTGAGCAGGCACTGCCTCACGTCTATGACGGCCAGGGCATCTGCCATGTGGTGGTGCCGCAGGGCGGCCACATCCGGCCCGGCATGTTTTGCGTGGGCGGCGACTCGCATTCGCCCACCGGCGGCGCCTTTGGCGCCTACATGTTCGGCATTGGCAGCACCGAGATGCTGGGCGTGGTCGTCACCGGCGAGATTTGGCTGCGCGTCCCGCAGACCATCCAGATGGTCTGGCAGGGCCGATTGGCCGACGGCGTTTGCGCCAAAGACATGATGCTGCACATGACCGGTCGCTTCGGCATGAACGGCGGCCAGTATCAGGCGATTGAATTTGCCGGCGACACGGTGCAGGGTTTGAGCATGCAGGAGCGTATGACCCTGTCCAACATGAGCGCCGAGCTTGGCTCGCAGGTGGGCCTGATCGCGCCCGACGCCACCACCCGGGACTGGCTGCGCGCCACCGGCACCGAGGTAGGCGACACCGAGCAATGGTGGACCGACGCTGGCGCGACCCTGACCCGGTATGACTTTGACGCCAGCACGCTGGCGCCACAAGTGGCGGCGCCGCACAGCCCGGCCAACGCCGGCGACGTGACACGGTGGGTCGGGTTGCCGGTGGACGTGGCCTACATCGGCGCCTGTACCGGTGCCAAGCTCGACGACCTGCGAGCCGCCGCCAGCATGCTGCGGGGCCACCGCGCCGCCCCAGGCGTGAAGCTGATCGTGGCGCCTGCGAGCCAGCACGACCAGCGACTGGCCGAACAGGAGGGCGTGATGAATGTGCTGCGCGACGCCGGCGCCGAGATTGGCGCCACCGCCTGCGGCGCCTGCGCCGGTTACGGCGACGCCTTGGGCGGCGCCAGCACGGTGATATCGACCACGGCCCGCAACTTCAAGGGCCGCATGGGCTCGGCCGAGGCCCAGGTCTATCTGGCATCGCCCTACACCGTGGCAGCCTCTGCCATCTCCGGCCGCATCAGCGACCCGCGCGCCTTTGCCAGCGCCCTTGACACCAATGGAATTGCCGCATGAGCGGGTCTGTGCGCGAACCGCAAGAGCACCGGGTCTGGCGATTTGGCGCCGACATCGACACCGATGTGCTGGCGCCCGGCGCCTACATGAAACTCGGCATCGAGGGCATTGCGCCGCACTGCCTGGAGAGCGTGCGGCCTGAGTTCGCTGGCAGCGTGCAGCGCGGTGATGTCATCGTGGCCGGGCCCAACTTCGGTATCGGCTCGTCGCGCGAACAGGCCGCCGCCGCCCTGGTGCACCTGGGCGTGGCGGCGGTCATCGCGCCGTCCTACAACGGGCTGTACTTCCGCAACGCCTTCAATGTCGGGCTGCTGCTGCTGACCTGCCCTCAAGCCGATCTGCTACAAGAAAATGAGCGCATCATGCTGGAGCCACAAGAGTCCAGCATCGTTTCCGCCCTCAGTGGGCGGCTCGCCTGCGAGCCCGTGCCCGACTTCCTGATGGCCATGGTGCAGGCCGGCGGCCTGTTCAACCAGCTCAAGCAACGCCTGGCGACTCAAGCTGCCAAAGTCACCGACACCCCACCCCGCACCCCCTCGCCCAGGTAAGCCCCATGCCCATTGCGCCCGCCACCCAAGTCGGTCAGCCGCCCGCCGACGCCCCCCATGTCATGGTGGCCATCGTCGGCGCAGGTGCCTGCGGCCTGGTCACCGCGCTGACGCTGCGTGACGCCGGGCTGGACTGCGTGTTGCTGGAGCGCGACGCCAGCCCCAGCGGCTCCACCGCGCTGTCTTCGGGCTTTATCCCGGCGCCCGGCACCCGCATGCAGCGCGAGGCTGGCATCAGCGGCGACAGCCCGGCGCTGTTTGCCAAGGACATTCAGGCCAAGGCGCATGGCACGGCAGCGCCGCATCTGGTTGAGGCCTACGCGCAGGCCGTTGGGCCGGCGCTGGACCAACTGGCCGAGCGGCACGGCATCACGCTGCAGGTGCTGGACGGGTTTTTGTACCCCGGCCACAGCTTGCGGCGCATGCACGCCGTGCCGGAAAAAACAGGTGCTGCGCTGGTGGCCCAACTGGAACGGGCCGCCCTGGCCGCCGGTGCTGACCTGCTCACGGAAGCCACCGTGCGTACCCTTTGGGTTGATGCGGACCAGCGTGTCACCGGCCTGAGCTACGAGCGGCCTGACGGAACGCTGGAGCACCTGCACTGCGACCTGCTGGTGCTGGCCTGCAACGGTTTTGGTGGCAATACCGCCATGGTGCACGAGCTGCTGCCCGAGATGCGCGACGCGCCCTTTGCCGGGCACACCGGCAATGACGGCAGTGCAATTGCCTGGGGCCGCGCGCTGGGCGCCAGGCTGGCCGACCTAGGTGGCTACCAGGGGCACGGTTCCTGGGCCACACCGCACGGCACGCTGATCAGCTGGGCCCTGATGATGGAGGGCGGCATCCAGCTCAACGCCCGCGGCGAGCGCTTTCACGATGAGACCGGCGGCTACTCAGAGGCGGCGGTGCACGTGCTGGCGCAGCCCGGTGGCGTGGCCTGGAATGTGTTTGACGGCCCTATCCTGGCGCTGGCGCGCGGATTTCCAGACTTTTTGGACGCTGAGGCGGCCGGCGCGGTCAAAACCTGTGCCGATGCCGAGGCACTGGCCACACTGATCGGTGCAGATGTTTCAAAAATAATAGCAAACTATTCAAGCACGACAAGGGCTATAGGCCAATTTGATACCAAAGACGGAGAGGTGTCGCCAGCCGGCATGAAGCGGGCGCTGCAAGCCCCGTTCTACGCCGTCAAGGTCACCGGCGCGCTGTTCCACACGCAGGGCGGGCTCGACATCGACGCCCACTGCCGGGTGCTGCGTGAGGATGGCAGACCGCTGCCCAACCTGCTGGCCGCTGGCGGCGCGGCGCGCGGCGTCTCCGGCAATGCCGTCTGGGGTTATCTGTCGGGCAATGGCCTTCTCAGCGCGGTGGCTGGCGGCAGGATTGCCGCGCAAACGGCGGTGACACAATGCCGGCCATGAACACACTCAAATCCCGGCTGACCCAGCCGCAAGCCCTGCTGGCCCCCGGCATCTTTGACGCGCTGAGCGCGCTGATGGCCGAGCAGGCCGGCTTTGAAGCGCTGTACCTGTCGGGCGCCTCAATCGCCTACACCCGACTGGGCCGCTCCGACATCGGCCTGACCACCTTCAGCGAGGTGGAGGACACGCTGGCCCGCATCACCGAGCGGGTGCGCACCCCTGTGATCGTCGACGGCGACACCGGCTTTGGCAATGCCCTGAACGTGCAGCGCACGGTGCGCGGCTTTGAGCGCGCTGGGGCCGCCATGGTGCAGCTGGAAGACCAGAGTTTTCCCAAGCGCTGCGGTCACCTGGACGGTAAATCAGTGGTCAGCACCGCAGAGATGTGCGGCAAACTGCGCGCTGCACTCGACGCCCGCCACAGCGACCAAACGCTGATCTTGGCCCGCACCGACGCACTGGCCATCGAGGGCCTGGACGCCGCGCTCGACCGAGCCGAAGCCTACCTGGCCTGTGGCGTTGACGCGCTGTTCATCGAGGCCCTGCGCACACCAGAGCAGATGGACGCCGCCTGCCAGCGCTTTGCGCAGCGCGTGCCGCTGCTGGCCAACATGGTCGAAGGCGGCAAGACGCCGGTGCAAAGCGCCCATGAGCTGGGGCAGCGCGGCTTCCGGATCGTGATTTTCCCGGGCGGCACGGCGCGCGCCGTGGCGCACACCCTGCAACGCTACTACGCCTCATTGCACAGCCACCAGACCACCGCGCCCATGCGCGACGCCATGCTCGACTTTGACCAACTCAACGCCCTGATCGGCACCCCAGAGCTGCTGGCGCTGGGGCAAACCTACGCCGAGCGCTGAACCGACACACAAGGCCATGTCCCTGATCAACACCATCGGCACACTCGCCGCCGTCATTTCCACCGCCAGCTTTGTGCCCCAGGTTTGGCACACCTTCAAAACCCGTGACGTCAGCGGCGTCTCGCTGAGCATGTACAGCGTGTTCACCGTGGGCGTGAGCTGCTGGCTGGTCTACGGCCTGCTGCTGGGCGCCTGGCCCATCATCATCGCCAACGCCATCACCCTGACGCTGGCGATCAGCATCCTGGTGATGAAGTTGCGGTTTCGCTAAGTCTCAGGAGCCCAGGGCAGCTGCCAACAGCAGGCCCATCTTGTCCTTGATCAGTTGGGCGAATACCTTGTGCATGCCGGCGCTCGGGTGCACACCGTCGGCGAACATGTAGGTCTGGTCGGCATTAACGGCCCGCAGCGTACCGGCAATACTCGGGCTGGTGCTGGGCACCGAACAGAACAGGGAACTTGGCGAAGCAGCACTGTCACCAGCTGCCGTTTGGGCAATCGCATTGGGGCCGCACGCCGTGCTGCCAATGGCAGTCTCCGCCGAAGTCGCATCGATGGTCTTGGTGAAACCATAAGTAGCGGGGCTGGCCACCACCTTAGCGAACATGGGAACGGGGTCAACGTAAGCCACTCCTGTGATAGCCGCCACAGCTGCTTTCAAGGTCGGGTTGAACACGCTTTGGGACATTGAAGTCAGGGCACCAGCGGTCGCCGCGCCGCCCGAGACACCATAGGGCGTGTAGCCCATGTCGGGCAAACCGAACACCATCACGTGCTTGGCGCCCGCGGCCTTGATTCTGGCAACTTGAGCAGCCAACTGACCCGCAGCGGTGGCAACAGCCGTTCCAGCCGCTGTGGACGTGATCGCACCGCCCCCTGCCAGACCGGCCTGGGTAAAGACGTCATTGGCGCCAGCCAACACAATCACCAGGTCTGTCGCGGCAAATTTGCCAGCCGTGACGTAGCTGCTGCTCAGATGCTGTTCAATTTGCTGCACCACCGGCAGGGTCGATGCACCCTGGAAGGCATTGGTCACGCTGTAATCAGCGGTGGCCGCGCCAAGCAGCACTGCGTTGGCGTCGACCCGACCGCCAGTCGAGTTACCAGCAAACCCAGCAGGAGCCACTGCAGGGTTTGCCGGGTTAGCCGTCGTACCCACATTGCCGATGCCAGGCTGCAAGGTAACACGCGAGCCACCTTGGGCGTAATTGGTGCAACTGGTGCAGCCGATCAACTTTGTAAGGTCCATAGACGGAATGCCGCCACCCATCAGGTTGGCGGGTTTGAGCTCATAGCCAATACTTGCCGCCAGGTTCTCCACCCAAACCTTGCCGCCATTGGTGGTGAACTTGCCGCCGTAGGGAGCGGCAGCAGCCAAGGCCGCAAGGCTAGGTAAGTCGCCAAACCGGTTCGCACCACTGGCAGCCCCTGATGCCCACACCGTGTAAGCACCGCCGTCACTCAAGCTGTCCCCAAACACCACCAGCCGTGTGAAGGGTCTGAAGGCAGTCGTATTGGGTGTCCCACCCGAGGCCTTTGTCGCGACCAAGCCCTGGATGGTGTCCAAAGTGGTTCCGGTCGGGGCATTCTTAAGGGTTAGCTTCAACTGGTCCAACAGCCCATCGTGCGCGTCGCCAAATGAGAATACAACCGTCAACGGGTTATCTGTACCGAGATCGATCAATGGGTTAGTGGCTTTGAGCGTCTCTTTGACGGACGTCAGCGCAGTTTCCAGGGCCGCAGTCGTCAGGCCCGCCGCTTTAGTGGCGTTAAACCCGTTCGTGCCAGAAGCATTGAATAGTGCTGCCATACCATCCAAATTGGTGGCGCCAGTGGCCTGCACAGCCATCATATGGGTAATCGGCGTCACATTGACGCGACCTGTAGCAGCGGTGGCAATGGAGTAATAATCACTGGTGGGCGGCACCACCACACCATTGGCGGTGCCTCCAGTACTTTTCACCAGGTATGGGGGGTTCCCGAGGATCTCAACCTGCGAGACCGCAAAGGTGGCTATGCCAGTGGTGTCACTGCCCTTGGCGGAGACTGAAATCCCATTGGCGCCTTTGAGTGTCACCGTGCTGCCAAGGATGGGATACCCCGACGACACTGGGACTGACAAAGCCACGGTGTTGTTGTACCCGCCACCGCAGCCGACCAGGATGGTGGCCAAAAGTAGCGCGGCAAGATGGTTCTTGATGTGTTTCACTTATGTCTCCGAATAAAAAAGCACGACCGTTTTTTTCTTCTCGTAGGATATGACGGTTGTGCATGTACTCCCACAGGGTAAACACGCATAAGCCGGTCGGAATCCTGTGCTCGTGCCCCGGTCGGACTGGGGCAAAGGCCTGAAATTAAGCCGCCGCCCGCTTCAACCGATCTCTCACACCGGCCCAGTCGGGCGCATCGGGCAGTGTCTCGACCCAGATTTCGGCCACACCGGTGCTGTCAAGCTCGCGCAGCACGCCAAACAGCTGCTGCGCCGTATCGGCGGCGGACTGCGGCATCTTGCGCCACTGCAGCGGTGCGCCCGGCGCCCGATCTGACTGCACCAAGGTGCGGGCGTAGACCGCGACCTCAGCCATTTGGACTGCTTCACCCTGCAGTGCTGCCTGCAGCGCCGCCGCAGTGAACAGCCGCACCCGCGCCCGTGGCGCGTAGTGCGATGCCAGCGTACCCGAAGCGCGCGGCGCGGCCGGGGTGGTGGCGGCCAGGTCCTGCGGCTGCAGCACAGCCTGGCCGCAGGCGGCTGCCAACTCAGTGAGCATGATGGCACCCGGACGCAGCAGCACCGGCCGGCCGCGCGTGCAATCGACAATGGTGGACTCGATGCCCACCATGCACGGACCGCCATCCAGAATGAGCAGCTTCGGCCCCAATTCTTCCTGCACATGGGCCGCGGTGGTGGGGCTGACCCGGCCAAACCGGTTGGCGCTGGGCGCGGCCAGCCCGTGCACCGGCGGCACCAGGCCAGCGCAGGCGGCCAGCACAGCCTGTGCGACCGGGTGCGCCGGACAACGCAGCCCAATGGAATCCTGCCCCCCCGCCGCCGCCGCCGCTACGCCCTGTCGGCGCGGCAAGATCAGGGTCAACGGCCCTGGCCAAAAAGCCTGCATCAGGGCTTGGGCAAAGGCCGGTACCTCGCTGGTAAAGTGGGCCACGGCGGCGGCATCGGCCACATGCACGATCAGTGGGTGGTCGGCCGGGCGACCCTTGGCTGCAAAAATCCGAGCGACTGCGACCGGGCTCTGGGCGTCAGCGGCCAGCCCGTAGACCGTTTCGGTTGGCAGCCCGAGCAGGCCGCCCGTGCGCAGCGTCTCGGCAGCAGCAGTAATCGACGCTGCAGCCTGACCCGCCAGAATCATGGCGCCAGCCAGGCCGACAGCGGCTCAATCCCCAGCACACGGCAAGCCGCCAAGGCCTTGGCCTGAACCTCGACCACCGTGGCCGCAGTCAGGGTCAGATGCCCCATCTTGCGGCCCGGCTTGGGCTGCAGCTTGCCGTACAGGTGCAGATGGGCCCCGGGCAGCGCCAGCACCTGCGCGAAATCCGGGCTCCCTTGCAGCCACAGGTCCCCAAGCAGGTTGAGCATGATGGCCGGGCTGTGCTGGCGCGGCGCAGCCAAAGGCAGCCCCACCAGGGTACGCACCTGCAGCTCAAACTGCGACACGTCACAGGCGTCCAGCGTGTAATGACCACTGTTGTGCGGGCGGGGCGCCATCTCGTTGACGATCAGCGTGCCATCTTGCAACACAAAGAATTCGACGCACAGCACACCCACGTAGGACAGGCCATTTGCTATCGATTTTGTAGCGTCAATCGCTTGCTGGGCAAGGGCTGGTGCCAGATTTCCCTCATAGACGGAGGTAACTGCCAGAATGCCGTCACGGTGCAGATTGGCCTGCGGCGGGTAGCTCACCATGGCACCGTCCCAGCCCCGCGCCACGATCACCGACACCTCGGCTTGCAGCGGCAGCAACTGTTCCAGCACACAGGGCACGCCCTGCAGGCTGGCCCAGGCCGCCTGCAGCTCAGCCCGGGTGCGCACCCGCACCTGACCACGGCCGTCGTAACCGAGGCGGGCCGTCTTCAGGATGCCAGGCAGCAGCGCGTCCGCCACGGCAGCCAGATCGGCCTCGGTCTGCAACACGGCGTAGGGCGCGCAAGGCACGCCGCAACGCACAAAATGGGCTTTTTCTTTGATGCGGTCCTGCGCAATCGCCACCGACTCTGCACTCGGGGCTACCGGCCGGCGCGCTCCCAGCGTGTGCAGGGCAGGTGCGGGCACGTTTTCAAATTCGGTGGTGATGGCGGCGCAGCGCTGCATCAGCTGCGCCAGCCCCGGCTCATCCAGGTAGTCGGTCTGGATGTGTTCATGGCTAACCAGGCCAGCCGGGCTGGCCACGTCCGGGTCGAGTACCGCGGTGAAATAGCCCATGCGCTGCGCTGCGTGCGCAAACATGCGGCCGAGCTGACCACCGCCCATCACGCCCAGCGTGGTTGGCTGGCCCGTGCTGGCGCCGCCGGGCAGGATCGCGGGCATGCTCATAACACCGGGGGCAGGGTCATGCCACGCGCCACCTGAGTTTGCTCAGCGCGGTAGGCGTCGAGCCGCTGGCGCAAGTCGTCGTCCACTTGCGCCAGCATGGCCACGGCAAACAGCGCCGCGTTGGCAGCGCCGGCTGCCCCAATGGCAAAGGTGGCCACCGGCACGCCTTTGGGCATTTGCACGATGCTGTGCAGCGAATCCACCCCTTGCAAATGCTTGCTGGGCACCGGCACACCGAGCACCGGCACGGTGGTTTTGGCCGCCAGCATGCCCGGCAGATGTGCTGCACCGCCCGCCCCGGCGATGATGGCTTGCAGTCCGCGTGATTGCGCCAAAGCCGCGTACTCGAACATATCGTCAGGCATGCGGTGGGCTGACACCACGCGGGTTTCGTGCGCAACGCCAAAAGATTGCAACAGTTCGGCAGCGTGTTGCATGGTGTCCCAGTCAGAGCTGGAGCCCATGACAACACCGACAAGAATAGAGGCCATGATGTGGGGCAGTTGAACTGCGGGTAAGCTAACGGTTGAAAGATGTGCGGGGCAAGTGCGCCCTGCACGGTAGATTCATTGATTTTATTCCTGCGGACCTGACAACCATGATTGATGTGACTGTTGAGAATTTTGAGGCTGAAGTGATTTTGGCGTCGAACGAATTGCCTGTGCTGGTGGACTTTTGGGCGCCTTGGTGCGGCCCATGCAAATCGCTGGGCCCGGTTTTGGAAAAACTGGAAGTCGAATATGCCGGTCGTTTTAAATTGGTGAAGATCAATTCCGACGACGAGCAACAACTCTCGCAAGCCTTTGGCATTCGCAGCATTCCCACCTGTGTGCTGATGAAAGACGGCAAGCCTGCTGACGGTTTCATGGGCGCGTTGCCGGAAGGCAAAGTGCGCGAATTTTTGGACAAGCATTTGCCCGGTGCGGATGAATTGATCGCTGAAGAAGATGTCAATGCCGCCGAAGCCTTGCTGGCCGAAGGCAATGCCGACGCAGCACTGGAGAAGTTGCAAGAAGCCTTGGCGGTCAATCCGGCCAATGACGAAGCGCGCTATGAGTATGTGAAATTGCTGATGGCGGTGGGCGAGTTGGACAAGGCCCAGGCTGCGCTGGCGCCAGCCTTGGCACAAATCCCGCTGCAACTGCGCTTTGAGGCGTTGCACCATTGGGGCCAAGCCCTGCAATTTGCCCACACCGATGAACGCGCCCAATGGCAGATGTCGCAGTTTGATGCCTTGATCGAAAAAAACAAACGCGATTTCGATACCCGTCTGGCCAAAGCACGTTTGCTCATGGCTGCCGCCGAATGGACAGCGGCCATGGACGAATTGCTAGAAATTGTCATGCGCGACAAAACATGGAGCGAAGGCGTGGCCCGCAAAAATATCGTCGCCGTGTTGGAACTGCTGACCCCGGTCAAGCCCAAAGGCGAACAACCAGTGCCCGGCAAAAGCGCGGGCGGCATCGAGCTGACTGGCAAAGCGGCGGCGCTGGACGACCCGCAAGCCGAATTGGTATCGCGCTACCGCCGTAAATTGAGCATGGCGCTTAACTGAGCTTGATCAGTCGGCGGCCTGTAAGCGCGCCCACGCTTCTTGGTATTTGGCGGCGGTCAGGGAAATGACTTCTTCTGGCAGGGTCGGCGCAGGCGGGGATTTGTCCCAGGCGGCCCCATCCACTTGCGCCGTTTCCAGCCAGTCGCGCAAATACTGTTTGTCAAAACTCGGCGGGTTGGCGCCTTCGCGGTAAGCGTCTGCCGGCCAATAGCGCGATGAATCCGGCGTCAACACTTCGTCCATCAGCACCAGTGTGCCGTCTGGACTCAAGCCAAATTCAAACTTGGTGTCGGCAATCAAAATGCCTTTGGCCGCAGCGATGTCATACGCGGTTTCATACAGCGCGATGCTGATGGTGCGAATCCGTTCGGCCAGGTCCGCGCCGATCATGTCCACCGTTTGTGCAAAGCTGATGTTTTCATCATGAGAGCCAGCCGGCGCTTTTGCCGCGGGCGTGAAGATGGGCTCTGGCAAACGCGAGGCATTGTGCAAACCGTCAGGCAAGGGCACGCCACAGACGGAGCGGCTATGCTGGTATTCCTTCCAGCCGCTGCCGGCGAGGTAGCCGCGCACCACCGCTTCCACAGGAATGGGCTGCAAGCGTTTGACCAGCATGGAGCGTTGCGCGACATAGGGCTTCTCGGCATCAGAGACCACGGACTCCGGGGCTTGTGTGGTTAAGTGGTTGGGGCAAATATGGCCCAGCTTGTCAAACCAAAACAAAGCCATTTGGGTGAGCAATGCGCCTTTGCCGGGGATGGGCTCGTTCATCACCACATCAAACGCGCTGATGCGGTCAGATGCCACCATCAGGATACGGTCGTCCCCCACGGCGTAGTTGTCACGTACTTTGCCGCGCGCCAAAAGAGGCAAGGACCCGAGGGTGTGGGAATGCAGCGTAGGGTTCATGGCAGGTGAATGGCCGGTGTTTCATCTGGGCCATGGGCACAGCCAGATAAAACTCCCCGTTGCATGAGGCGCAGACCTGTGGACATCAGTGCACGCTTTGAGCCAACATGCCTTGCTGGTATTTGGCTGCCATCATGGGCAACGGCGTCAGTTTGATTTTGCTGCCTTGTCCCTCGCAGCCGAATTCGAGGTAGCGTTGTTTGCAAATCTGTTTGGCCGCTTCGCGTGCAGGTTTTAGCCATTCGCGGGCGTCAAATTTGTCCGGGTTTTCAAACAAAAACTGGCGTACCGCAGCGGTCATGGCCAAACGGATATCGGTGTCGATGTTGATTTTGCGCACACCAAAACGAATGGCTTTTTGAATTTCTTCGACCGGCACGCCATAGGTTTCTTTCATGTCGCCACCGAACTGGCGGATCTTGGCGAGCAGGTCCTGCGGCACGCTGGAAGAACCGTGCATCACCAAATGCGTGTTGGGAATGCGTTTATTGATGGCTTGAATGCGGTCCATGGCCAAAATGTCACCCGTGGGCTTGCGGGTGAATTTGTAGGCGCCGTGGCTGGTGCCGATGGCAATGGCCAACGCATCCAGTTGAGTGCGCTTAACAAAATCAGCCGCTTGCTCGGGATCGGTCAGTAACTGCTCGCGGGTCATGGTGGCGTCGGTGCCGTGGCCGTCTTCTTTGTCGCCTTTCATGGTTTCCAACGAGCCCAGACAACCGAGCTCGCCCTCCACGGTGATGCCGAGTTTGTGCGCCATCTTCACCACTTCGCTGGTCACGCTGACGTTGTAGTCATAGCTGGCAATGGTTTTGCCGTCGCCTTCCAAACTGCCGTCCATCATCACCGAGGTGAAGCCCAGGTCAATCGCGCCGCGACACACCATGGGGCTTTGTCCATGGTCTTGGTGCATCACCAGCGGCACATGCGGGTATTCTTCAACCGCGGCTTGAATCAAATGCTTGATGAAAGACTCGCCGGCATATTTACGTGCCCCTGCACTGGCTTGCAATATCACCGGTGCACCGACCTCATCAGCCGCAGACATGACCGCCTGCACTTGCTCTAAATTGTTGACGTTGAACGCGGGAATGCCATAGTCGTGTTGTGCCGCATGGTCAAGCAGCTCGCGCATAGAAACCAGTGCCATGATGTGGTGTTTCCTCTAAAGAAAAAATGGGCCGACGTCAGCCAACTCTGCAAATTTTCAGCATGTTAGTGCCTCCGGGCGAGCCCATGGGTTCGCCGCAAGTGATGGCATAGACATCGCCGCTGTTGACAATGCCGCGCGACTTCAGGTGTTGCTCGGCTTGGCGCAGTGCGGTGTCGCGGTCGGTGCTCGATTCCACCAGCAAGGCGTGCACGTTGCGGTACAGCGCCATGCGGCGTTGTGTATTTTCGCGCGCGGTCAGTGCGTAGATGGGAATGTGTATGCGGCGGCGGCTCATCCACAGCGCGGTGGAGCCAGAGTCGGTCAGCGCCACGATAGCCTTGGCGCCTAAATGGTGGGCAGTGAATAACGCGCCCATGGCGATGGATTGGTCGATGTAAGTGAATGTTTTGCCCGTGAAGTCTGCGTCCAAGGCAACCTCTTCGGCATCTTCAGCCGCGCGGCAAATCTGCACCATTTGCAGCACGGTTTCCAGCGGGTATTTGCCAACGGCAGTTTCCGCGCTCAGCATGACAGCGTCGGTGCCATCGAGCACGGCGTTGGCCACGTCGCTGACCTCGGCGCGGGTCGGCACCGGATTGGTGATCATGCTCTCCATCATTTGCGTGGCGGTGATGGCGACTTTGTCCATTTCGCGTGCGAGTTTGATCATGCGTTTTTGCAAAGCCGGAACCGCGGCATTGCCGACTTCAACGGCCAGGTCGCCGCGTGCGACCATGATGCCGTCTGACGCCCGCAAAATTTCTTCTAAGTGAGGAATGGCTTCAAAGCGTTCGATTTTGGCGATCAAGCCAGGTTTGTGTTTAAACGGCTCGGCCGCGACATTGCACAGTTGTCGCGCCATTTCCATGTCGGTGGCGTTTTTCGGAAAGCTCACAGCCACGTAGTCGGCCTGGAAAGACATGGCGGTTTTGATGTCTTCCATGTCCTTGCCGGTTAAGGCTGGCGCGGTCAGTCCACCGCCTTGTTTGTTGATGCCTTTGTTGTTGGAGAGTTCGCCGCCCATCTTCACCGTGGTGTGCACTTGTTCGCCAGTGACTTTGTCCACCGTCAACACAATCAAACCGTCGTTGAGCAGCAGTAAATCGCCAGGTTTCACGTCGCGCGGCAGTTCTTTGTAATCGAGCCCTACGCCTTTGATATCCCCTGGTTCTGTGCGCGAGGCGTCAAGCACAAACGGCGCGCCGGCTTGCAACATGACCTTGCCTTCGGCAAATTTGCCGACGCGGATTTTTGGCCCTTGCAAGTCGGCCATGATGGCGACCACGCGCCCCGCGCGTTTGGCGGCTTCACGCACCAAAGTGGCGCGGTCGACATGGTCTTGGGCCTTGCCATGGCTGAAATTGAGCCGAACCACATTCACGCCGGCGCGAATCATGGCTTCCAGCACTTCGGGGTCGCTGGATGCGGGCCCCAGGGTGGCGACGATTTTGGTGGCGTGATTTGGCATGTTTGTCCTGTAAAACGAGTCTGCATTGTCACACGCAAAAGAAGTCCCTTTTGTTAAAACGCCTGTTGCGATTCGTTAAATATTTGCAAGTTTGGTATGCAAATTTCGTCAGTGCCGCTCAGACACGGGCTTTGACTTGCTACCTAAAGTGGGCGGCATGGAAAAAAACTTGCCTCCTATCGACAGCTTGTGGTCTGACACGGGACAGCCGGGCTTGTTGACGCTGGCACGCCAGGGCCAAGTGCGGCACTACCGCAAGCATATGTTGCTGATTCAGCAGGGTGACTTCGGGCACCAAATTTACCTGGTGGTCGCCGGACGTTTGCGTGAATTCAGCATGTCGCATGACAGCAAGCCGCGCGAAATCACCTTGTCCATTTGGGGCCCCGGCCAATTGGTGGGCGCGCCGGCTTTGGATGGCGGGCCGCATTGTGCAAGCGTCATCACGTTGACACCGGTGGTGTGCGTGGCGGTGTCGCGCGAGTCGGCGTTGGCAGTGATACAGCACACCCCGGCCATGGCCATGGACGTGCTGAAAATGGCCTTGCAACGGGTGCGCTTGGCCACTGAAACCACCCGCCGGGCACTGTTTTCTGACGCTTACAGCCGATTGGTTGCACTTTTGCAAGGACAAATCGACATCGCTATCGACCCCCATGCCGACATGCGTTGCCAGCCCATGACCCACGCCCAAATTGCCCAACACATCGGCTGCAGCCGCGAAATGGTCAGCCGAATCATGAAAGAACTCATCAATGGCGGCTATGTGGTGCGCGAGCGTGACAAGGTTTACAGGGTCTGCAAGCGCTTACCCGAGCGTTGGTAGGGGTAAGGCCCGTATAAGCTTGGGTTGGCTACAATCAGTGTGGAACTGAGCAGTTGCCCCAAGGCGGCGCTAGACTCAGCGCACTTGCCTGTTTTGGTGCCTTTTGCCTAACTTATGAACCCTACTGAACAACCTATTTCTCCTGAGCAACCCATGCCCCACCGCAAGGTGATCCGCGAATGGCTGGTGCCTCTGTCCGAACGAGTCACTTGGCGCGCCATGGCGTTGTTGCTGCTTGACTATTCGGTATGGGCGGCTTTGTTGGCCGGTACTGTTTTGTTCGAGTCCTGGTGGGCCAAATTATTGTGTGCTGTGGCCATGGGTTTCACCATTGGGCGCTTGTTCATCATCGGCCATGATGCCTGCCACCAGAGCCTGACGCCGCACCGTGGCCTCAACAAATGGGTCGGCCGCATTGCTTTTCTGCCATCGTTGACTACCTTCAGTTTGTGGGACATCGGCCACAACGTGGTGCACCACGGCTATACAAACCTCAAAGGTTTCGATTTTGTGTGGGCACCGCTTACCCGCGAAGAATTTGCCAAACTGTCATTTGCAGGCCGCCTGCTCGATCGTGCTTACCGCAGCGGTTGGGCCCCCGGCCTGTATTACATGATTGAAATCTGGTGGAAAAAAATGGTGTTCCCCAGCGCCAAAGAAATGCCTACTCGTCGCCCTATCTTCACCAAAGACAGTTGGTTGATCACCGGCTTTGCCGCGGTTTGGGTCGGCGGCATGGTTGCCGCTGCGTTGGCTACCGGTCAAAACGTTGCCTGGATTTTATTATTCAGCGTTGCTATTCCGTTCTTATTCTGGTGTGCCATGATCGGTTTTGTGGTGTACGTCCACCATACCCATGTGAAAGTGTCCTGGCACGATGACCGCAGTGCTTGGGCCAAGGCTCAGCCTTTCGTGTCCACCACCGTGCACCTGACCTTCCCATTCAAGATAGGCGCGTTGATGCACCACATCATGGAGCACACCGCTCACCATGTGGACATGAGCATTCCTTTGTACCGTTTGAAGCAAGCGCAATCCAAGCTGGAAAACCTGTTGCCCGGTCGCATCATTGTGCAGCGTTTTTCATGGCGCTGGTATTTCCAAACCGCACGCTCTTGCAAGCTGTATGACTTCACCCGTCAGTGCTGGACCGATTACAAAGGCCGCGCCACCAGCTCGCCGGCCTTGACAGCGGCTTGATGCACAAAACCTATCGGCGACTGCTGACAACAGCGCTGATGTGCTTGGGCGGTGTCAATGTAGTGTTCGCCCAAACCAGTCCTGATGCTCAGGCGCTCGCTCGCAGTTCGTGTGCAGCAGCTGCCACGCAATATGCATTGCAAACAGAGCGCTTCAGTGATGCGCTCAAATTGATGAATCACCAGACCAGAGACAACCCGGGCGAACAGGCGCAGCGTTTGCAAGAGATGCAAGCCATGCACGATGCATTCAAAACCCAGGCTTTGCAAAACATGCCTGTCCAAGCAGACAACACGGAAGCAGATGCGGTCAACCGTCAGGTTCAAACCTGGGTGATTGAGCAACTGTGGGCGTTTGCCAAAGACAAAACCGGCCAAGACAAACTGTTCTTTAAGTTTTATATCAACAACCGCTGCAAAGAGCGGTTCGCCAGCGCTCGCTAAAGCAGATCAGCCAGCCGCGCGTTTCATCAATATCTCAAACGCGGGCAAGGTTTTGCCTTCCAGCACTTCCAAAAACGCACCGCCGCCGGTAGAGATATAGCCGATGTCTTTTTCAATGCCGTACTTGGCGATCGCGGCCAGCGTGTCGCCGCCGCCTGCAATGCTGAACGCAGAGGACGTGGCAATCGCATGCGCCACCACCTTGGTGCCGTTCTCGAAAGCCGCGAACTCGAACACGCCCATGGGGCCGTTCCACACAACCGTGCCGGCGGCTTTGAGTTGCGCCGCCAAGCGAGCCGCGGTGTCCGGGCCGATGTCCAGAATCAAATCGTCGTCGTCCACCTCGGTGGCTTTTTTCACTGTGGCTACTGCGTCGGCAGAAAAGGTTTTGGCGCACACCACGTCGGTGGGAATCGGCACCTCGGCGCCGCGCGCTTTCATGGCTTCGATCACCGCTTTGGCTTCGCCCACCAAGTCTGGCTCGGCCAGACTTTTGCCGATCTTCAAACCCGCAGCCAACATGAAGGTGTTGGCAATGCCGCCGCCCACAATCAACTGATCCACATTTTTCGCCAGCGCTTGCAGGATGGTGAGTTTGGTGCTGACCTTGGAACCGGCGACGATCGCGGCCAACGGGCGTTTGGGCGCGGCCAGCGCTTTGCTGATGGCATCGATTTCGGCGGACAACAAAGGCCCGGCGCAAGCCACAGGCGCGAACTGCGCGATGCCGTAAGTGGTGCCCTCGGCGCGGTGCGCGGTGCCGAATGCGTCGTTCACATAAATGTCGCAAAGTGCCGCCATTTGCTTGGCCAGTGCTTCGCTGTTTTTCTTTTCGCCGACATTGACCCGGCAGTTTTCCAGCATCACCACCTGACCGGCGGCGACAGACACACCGCCCACCCAGTCCGCCACCAGCGGCACCTCGCGGCCCAGCAACTCGGCCAAGCGCTTGGCGACAGGGGCTAATGAGTCTTCGGGTTTGAACGCGCCTTCAGTGGGTCGACCCAAGTGAGAAGTGACCATGACGGCGGCGCCAGCGTCCAGCGCCATTTGAATGGCGGGAACCGAGGCGCGGATGCGCGTGTCCTCGGAAATGCGGCCTTGGTCGTCAAAAGGCACGTTCAAGTCGGCGCGGATGAAGACGCGTTTGCCACGGGCTTGGCCCTGTGCGCACTGATCGGCGAAGCGGATGATTTGCATGGGGTTTGTCTCCGTGTGAATTTTTCATGACATTTTAGGCGGGAGGGGGTGACTGATGTGTTCAGCAAAAATCTATCACCACCCCAAACCAATATGCAACGGCAAATACACCGCCATGCCCACAATGATGGTGCCCAGTACCGCCTGCCCTTTGCCACGCTTAAAGAAATAAAACCCCGCACCAGCGACCGCGCCAAAAAGCCGCGCATCCATCCATGTGGTCACCAACGCGCCGTGGCTCACCACTATTTCAGGTATCACCACAGCGGCCAGCGCAGCGATGGGTGCGTATTGCAAGCCGCGATGCGCCCATGACGGGAACGGCAATTCACGATCGGAGATAAAGAAAAAACAGCGGGTCACCAAAGTGATCACACCCAAGCCAATCGCTGTGAAAACATCAGACCAATCCATCAGGTGTTGGCCTCTTTGCCGGACAGCGATGTTTGTTCAATCACCAGGCACACCGCAACCGCAGCGGCAATCGCCACGAGTATGTTCAAACGCAAGGGCAAAGCAAATGCCACCACGGCGGCCGCGCCAGAGACCACCAGCGAAATAGCGCGCATACGTGTCTGGCAAAGCGAACACAAAATGCCGACCAGCGCCAGCACACCGGCAAAACCCAGTCCCCATTGCAGCGGCACTTGCGCGGCCAACACAATGCCGCCCAAGCTCGCGACTTGCCAGCCTATCCAGTTCAAAAAACAATTGCCGCTGAGATAGGCCATTTCGCTGCGCTGCCCTTCGCTTTTGTCTGAAGCTTGTGGGTAGGCTTGAACAAACTGCACGTAGTTCAGGTCAGCGATGAAATATCCAATCGACAGACGCTGCAAGCGCGGCCAAGCCATCATGTATTGGCGCAAATGCAAACTGAACACCGCAAAGCGCAGGTTCACACAAAACGCTGTGGCCAAAATCACCCAAGCAGGTGCGCCTGCGGCCAGCAATGGAATGGCGGCCAGTTGCGCGCTGCCACCGTAAATCGCCAAGGTCATCAAGGTGGCCATGGCCGGGCTCAAACCGGCTTGCACCATGGCCACGCCGGTCATCAAGCCCCAGGCCCAAATGCCGGGCGCGACTTTGAGTGTGTCGACCATGCCTTGGCGAAACGCGGGATGGCGGAAATTGGCGGGGTCGAAAAACATGTTCAGTTGGCTGATGCACCGAGCAACATGCCAACGCTCAACGCGTGGCTGTGCAAAAACTCGGCGGCGCTGATGCGTTTGCCGCCGGGGCGTTGCACTTGCATCACGCGCAACACGCCGTCACCGGTGGCGACATCGAAGGCATCCGAATGCAGCTGCACCACGCTACCGGGTGTTGCATGAGTGTCTGAATTAAACGCAGTGGCAGACCAGATTTTCAAAACCTGACCTTCACAAAAAGTGTGTGCACCGGGAAACGGATCGAAGGCGCGTATGCGCTGCGACAAACGCACAGCGGGCAATTGCCAATCGATCAGCGCTTCGTCTTTCAAAATTTTCGCGGCGTAGGTGACACCTTCGGTGGTTTGCTCTTTCGCATGCAGTTGCGGCAACGAAGACAGCGTGTCCACAATCAAACGCGAACCTAAAGCAGCGATTTTGTCGTGCAAGCTGGCGCTGGTGTCTGTGTTGCTGATGGGCAAACTCTCGCGCATCAGCACCGCGCCAGTGTCCAGGCCCGCGTCCATGTGCATGATGCACACGCCGGTGTCACTGTCGCCAGCTTCGATGGCACGTTGTATGGGTGCGGCGCCGCGCCAGCGCGGCAACAAGGACGCGTGTATGTTCAAACAACCGTGTGGCACGCTGTGCAATGTCCATTCAGGAAGCAACAAACCGTAGGCGACCACCACCATCAATTCGGCGTGTGCATCAGCAATGGCTTGTTGTGAGGCCAAGGCTTCATCGGGATATTTGCCATCCAAGCGCAAGCTGTGCGGTTGGCACACCGTCATGTGGTGTTCAAGGGCGTATTGCTTGACCGCAGACGCTTGCAGCTTCATACCGCGACCGGCGGGGCGGTCGGGTTGGGTCAGCACCAGTGCGATCTCATGACCGGCGTGATGCAGGGAAGTGAGTGCGGTGCGGGCAAATTCCGGGGTGCCGGCGAACACAAGGCGCATGTATCAGCGCTCGAGTTCGCGTTGGGCTTTGAGCAATTTGCCTTTGATGCGCATGCGTTTGAGTGCGGACAGGTATTCAACAAACACCTTGCCCATCAAGTGGTCCATTTCGTGTTGAATGCAAATGGACATCAATCCTTCGGCTTCGATGGTGACGGTTTCGCCGTGTTCGTTCAATGCCTGCACTTTGACCCGCTCAGGCCGCTCAACGCCGTCAAAAATGCCGGGCACCGACAAACAGCCTTCTTCGTTTTTGATGCGCTCTTTGCTGGCCCACAACAACTCGGGGTTGATCAGCACCATGGGTTGGTCGCGGTCTTCGGACACATCCATCACCAGCAGCCGTTCATGCACATTGACTTGGGTGGCGGCCAGGCCGACACCTTTGGAGTCGTACATGGTCTCAATCATGTCTGCAGCCAGCGCACGAATACGGTCATCCACGACAGCTACTGGTTTGGCCACGGTATGTAAGCGCGGGTCTGGGTAGGAAAGAATGGGTAGTAAAGCCATGGGCCTATTGTCGCTTTTTTGAAAACCCCGCAGGCGCGTCGCGGTTTCATAAAAACACAGTGGCGGTTCACCGCATCGAACAGCTGTCTGCCTAAGCTTGCTGCAAACAACTGCAGGATGGTTTTCCAATGGACAGTTCTTCTCACAATGCTCGGGTTGACAAAGACCCTGACCCACACCACTGGCGCGATTGGCTGCGCCTTGGCATCACCCCCTTACTGGGTGCGCAAGCGCAGCGCACATTGATCAGCGAATTCAGACATCCCGCCGCCGTGTTTGCGCAACCGGTGTCGATATTGCAGCGGTTTGTGAATGAGGCGCAAGCCCGGTCCTTGCAACGCATACCGCCCGAGTGGGAGGCCATTTGTGAACGCACCCAAGCGTGGTTGGATACAACACCGCAAGGGATACAACAAGAGGTTTGGGGCTGGGACCATCCGCGCTACCCCGAGTCTTTGCGCAACATCGATGAACCGCCATGGGTTTTGTTTGCACAGGGTCAGTTGCAGCATGCATGCTGGCAGGGTGTAGCGATGGTCGGCAGCCGCAACCCGACACCGCAGGGCAAAGAAAACGCACGTCGCTTTGCCAGCCAGTTGCAGCAATCGGGTTGCTGCATTGTGTCGGGCTTGGCGATGGGCATAGACGCAGCCGCGCATCAAGGGGCCATGGAGACCGCCAACAGCGAACGCTGTGTCACGGTCGCTGTGGTGGGCTGTGGTCTAGACTTGGTGTACCCAAGACAAAACCACAGCTTGGCCAAGCAAGTGGCGCAACACGGTTGGCTGCTCAGCGAGTTGCCGCCGGGCACACCGCCGTTGCCGCACCATTTCCCCAGGCGAAATCGCTTGATTGCAGGTTTGAGCCATGGTGTCATAGTGGTTGAAGCAGCGCTGAAGTCTGGGTCGTTGATCACGGCAGATTTGGCACTGTCGCAAGGCAAAGAAGTCTTTGCCATTCCGGGATCCATCCATTCTGTCTTGTCGCGCGGTTGCCATGCTTTGCTGCGGCAAGGCGCCAAGCTGGTAGAAACCGCACAAGATGTGTTGGAAGAATTGCCATTTTTCACCACGGTGTTGCCCGATACGGTTGCAGTACCCGGAACCACCCCGCCCGCAGATCAGAACCAACTGGCGGTGTGCAAGGCCCTCGGCCATGAACCACAGCACTTTGAATCATTGTTGTTGCACAGTGGCCTCACCTTAGAAGACGCATTGATGGCGTTGCAGCAATTGCAAGACCGCAAACGCGTGGTGGCCATGCCGGGCGGTATGTACCAATTGATACATTGAGACATCGCAAATTGTGCACACACCAACATCGATAAAACCATGCGCCAATGCACTCGACAGGGCTTCCTTAAAAAAGGGTATATTGATGCCATGTTTGATGTTCTTGTGTATGTGTACGAACACTATTGGCGCGGTGACGTTTGTCCCGAATTGCCGCTCCTGGGTCGCAAGCTCAGCGCTGCAGGATTCGACGCCGATGAAATTCAACAAGCCTTGTCCTGGTTGGCGGGCCTCAACAGCGCCGCGCAACATGCTGACTTGATTCAGCTGCAACCACCGCGCATGCCGTCCCCCTATGTGCAATCACCGCTGAGTATGCGTATTTATTCTGATGCCGAGCAAAAACACTTGGGCTCAGAATGCTTGGGCTTCATGACCTTCATGGAAAGCGCTGGCATCATGTCAGCGCAAATGCGTGAAATCGTGGTGGACCGCGCCATGGCCGTGACCGATCATCCTGTCGAATTGGACGATTTAAAGATCATTGTGCTGATGGTGTTTTGGAGCGCAGGCATCGAACCTGACGCACTGGTGCTCGATGAATTGTGTGAGGATAACCAAGACCGATTGGCCCACTGAGTGGCTTCAGCGGAGCGCAAAAAAAGGCAGCCTAGGCTGCCTTTTTTACAGGAACTGGTTTCGGTGGGCCCTTAAACCATCGCACCGGCATTCGGGTCGTTCGGGTCTTCGTCGGGACCGTCTTTTTTCACAACCTTGATCAGGTCTTCACGCTTGATGCCTAGCCACATGGCGATGGCTGCCGCGACAAACACTGATGAGTAAATACCAAACAAGATACCGATGGTCAACGCCAGCGCAAAGTAATGCAGCGTGGCACCACCGAACAGCAACATAGACAGCACCATCAACTGGGTGCTGCCGTGCGTGATGATGGTGCGACTGATGGTCGAAGTGATGGCGTTGTCGATGATTTCTACCGTGTTCATTTTGCGAAAGCGCCGGAAGTTTTCTCGTACCCGGTCAAAAATCACCACCGATTCGTTCACCGAATAACCCAGCACGGCCAACACCGCCGCCAGCACTGGCAATGAAAACTCCCATTGGAAAAAGGCGAAAAAACCGAGAATGATGATGACGTCATGCAAATTGGCAATGATGCCTGCGACCGCGTATTTCCATTCAAAGCGAATGGCCAAGTAAATCATGATGCCCACCACCACAAAGGCCAGGGCTTTCAAGCCGTCAATGGCGAGTTCGTCACCCACTTGCGGTCCGACAAATTCGCTGCGCTTGAGCGTCGCCTGCTCATCGGTTTGTTTGAGCGCAGTCATGACGCGCGTGCTTTGCTCGGTGGCGGTTGAGCCTTTGGCGGCAGGCATGCGAATGAGCACATCGCGCGCCGAGCCAAAGTGCTGCACTTGAACATCGGTGTAACCCAAGCCAGCAATACGTTCGCGCATCGGGTCCAGCGCCACCGGCTGGCTAAAGCTGACTTCCATCAGCGTGCCGCCGGTGAATTCGACCGACAAATGCAAACCCCTGCTGAACAGAAAAAACACCGCCAGAAAAAACGTGAGGAATGAGACCGCGTTAAAAATCAGCGCATGGCGCATGAACGGGATGTCGCGTTTGATTTTGAAAAATTCCATGGTGTTTCCTTGTTCGTCAGGGCTGCGGCTGCAACGTCAGATGGGGTGTTGTCAGTCGCCCTTGGCGCGTTCAATGGCTTTGTGGGTCAAATCGTCAGGACGCCACACGGTACCGATGGATACCGATTGCAAACGTTTTTGGCGGCCATACCAAAGGTTGACCAAACCGCGCGAGAAAAACACGGCGGAGAACATGCTGGTGAGAATGCCCAAGCAATGCACCACCGCGAAACCGCGCACCGGACCAGAGCCAAATGCCAGCAAAGCCAAGCCGGCAATCAAGGTGGTGACGTTGGAATCCAGAATGGTGGACCACGCGCGGTCATAGCCAATGTGGATGGCGGTTTGCGGCGCTGCGCCGTTGCGCAACTCTTCACGAACACGCTCGTTGATCAGCACATTGGCGTCAATTGCCATGCCCAGCACCAGCGCCATCGCGGCCATGCCAGGCAGTGTGAGTGTGGCTTGCAACATGGACAGTACAGCGACCAGCAGCAGCAAATTGACCGCCAGCGCAATGCTTGAAATGACACCAAACAACATGTAATAAATGCACATGAACAGAGCCACCGCGGCAAAGCCCCAAGTGACACTGTTGAATCCTTTCGCGATGTTTTCAGCGCCCAAGGAGGGGCCGATGGTGCGTTCTTCAATGATTTCCATGGGCGCAGCCAGTGAACCGGCGCGCAGCAACAACGCCGTGTCAGCCGCTTCCATGGAGGTCATGCTGCCTGAAATTTGAACCCGTCCGCCACCAATTTCAGTGCGGATGACCGGCGCAGTCACCACCTCGCCCTTGCCTTTTTCAAACAGCAAAATCGCCATGCGTTTGCCAACGTTTTCACGCGTCACATCTTTGAAAATTCGCGCGCCCTTGGCGTCTAGCGTCAGGTGCACCGCAGCTTCTTGGGTTTGGGTGTCAAAACCTGGTTGCGCATCGGTCAGGTTTTCGCCAGTCAGCACCACTTGCTTTTTCACAACCACGCCTTGGCCGTTGCTGTCCAAGTATTTTTCTGTGCCAAACGGCACCATGCCACTGCCTGTTTCGGCCAAACGTGCTTCGCTGCTTTCATCGACCATGCGAACTTCAAGCGTCGCAGTGCGGCCCAAAATATCTTTGGCTTTGGCGGTGTCTTGCACACCAGGCAGTTGCACCACGATGCGGTCCAGGCCCTGTTGTTGAATCACCGGTTCGGCCACGCCGAGTTCGTTGATTCGGTTGTGCAGCGTGGTGATGTTTTGTTTCAGCGCTTGGTCTTGCACGCGACGCGCGGCTTCGGGTTTTAGCTTGGCGTTGATGCCGATGCCACTGCCAGCGATTGGGGCTGCAGTGGTATCCAGTTCGGGAAACTGGTCACGGATCAGCACAGAGGCGGCATCCGCGCCTGCCTGATCGCTGAACACAATGTCAATGTCTTGGCCGTTGCGCGAAATACCGCCATGGCGGATGGATTTCTCACGCATGGCGGTGCGCAAATCGCCCGCCGTGGCTTCGGCCTTTTTGGTGAGCGCCGCTTGCATGTCCACTTGCAACATGAAGTGCACACCACCGCGTAAATCGAGGCCCAAATACATGGGAGCGGCGCGTAAGCTGCTGAGCCACGTGGGCGTGCGCGCAATCAGATTGAGCGCCACGATGTAAGACGGGTTCTCGGCATCGGTATTCAGCGTGCGTTGAATCGCGTCTTTGGCCTTGAGTTGCTGGTCAGTGGTGTCAAACCGCACGCGCAGAGAATTGTTTTCAAGGCTGATCAGTTCCGGTGTGAGCCCGGCGACTTTCAGCGCATCCTCTACTTTGCCTTGGGTGTCTAGGTCAACTTTTGCGCTGCTGCGACCCGGCGACACCTGAACCGCAGGGGCTTCACCGAAAAAGTTAGGCAACGTGTAGACGGTGCCCAGCAAAACGGCAATGGCAATGACCAGGTATTTCCAGAGTGCGTAACGGTTCATGGCGATGACTTATTTAATAGTGCCTTTGGGCAGCACTTGAATCACCGCGCTGCGTTGTAACTGCAGCACCACGCCGTTGCCGACCTCCAAACCAATTTGGTTGTCGCCCAACTGAGCGATCTTGCCGAGCATGCCGCCGGTGGTGACCACTTCATCGCCTTTGGCCAGCGCTTCGAGCATGGCTTTGAGCTCTTTTTGGCGCTTCATTTGCGGGCGGATCATGATGAAATACAGCACCACAAACATCAGCACCAGCGGCAGCATGCTCATGAGGGATGACGATAAATCGCTAGCAGGCGCAGCAGCGGGGGCAGATTGGGCGTAGGCGGAAGATATGAGCACGAAAATTCTCCGTAAATAGGCAACCGGCGATTGTATGCGGTTGGTATGACCTGTCGGTTTGTGTGTGTCTGTTTGAAAACCCGTGATTTCGCGGGTTCAGGCCAAAAGCGTACAGACACACTTGCCGGCAAAAAAGTGCTGCACAAAAAGCCAAAATTGAAGATCAATTTTTCTTCAATACCTCGCCATACACATGACCAGCTACGCCTACATACGCCCGCAGATGAAAACCGGTGACCTGCTGTTTTGGCGCAACCACAAGGGCGGCCCCACCATCGGCTACCTGGAGCGATTCATCGTGCAAGCGGGCACCATGTCGCCCTACATCCATGTCGGCATGTGCTGGGTGGAAGGCGGGCGCGTGTGGGTGATGGAGATCACCACCCGAGGCTGTGCGCCCAGGCTGCTGTCACTGACCGGCGACTTTGCTTGGATCGCCGCACCACAAGCCCTGAGCAAAGAAGCCCTGTGGCGAGCACAAAGCTTCTTCGGCGAATGGACCTACTCGCGCTGGCAAGCATTCACAGGCTGGCTGGGCCGACTCCCCATCGGCAAAGACCTGCAAGGCCAATGCGCCGAATACGTGCTGACCATCTTGAACGACTGCGAACACCTGAAGTTCACCAACCCCACCGCCACCCCGCAAGGCGTGGCCGATGCAGCCCTGATGCAATGGCAAACCCCCTTGCTGCACGTGAGCAACCCCAAGCGTGACAGCATTTATCCGCCGGATATGGGGTGATTTCTAGCGGCATCTGAAGCAGGTCGGCCGTAGCCGACGTTGCGCAAGCGTGGAGGCGAGGCCGAGCCTGCTTCGGGCGCGGTGTATCAAAAGTCTCTAAGAAACCAAGTAAGAGCTAAGCAAAGCTACCGAGTGAATCAACTCAAATGCGCCCCAATCAAGCCCGCCAACTCAAACATCCCCACTGAATCCTTGCCAAACACGGTTTTGAGTTTGGCGTCGCATTGGATGGTGCGTTTGTCTTTCGGGTCTTGCAAGTTGTTGGCCTTGATGTAGTCCCACAGCTTTTTCATCACCTCGGTACGGGCCACGGCCTCATTGCCGATCACCGCTGCCAAAGCCGCGCTTGGCGCTTTGCCTGCTGCGGCTTTGCGCGGGGCTTTGGGCTTGGCTTCTTTCACAGCCTTGGCCGCTTTTTTGGCCGCAGGCGTTTTCTTGCCGGGCATGGCTTTGCCTGCCGCTTTCGCCAGCGCAGCGGTGGTTGGCGCGCCGCCTTTTTTCGGGTACTTGCTTGGCTCGAACGCGAAACTCACTTTGCCGGCTTCCGCGTCGTAGGCCAGGTAGGCTTTGAACGCGCGGCGGGTGCGCATAGACACAAACTTTTCCAGCAAATCGGTTTTGCCTTCATTCAGCAGTTTTCTCACCTGGTCGTGTTCAATCACTTGTTGCAGGATGACGCGGCCGGTTTTGAAATCACAACTCGGGGTGGGCTGGGCGTTGGTCGGCACGGATTTGCTGCACACATAGTTCGCGCCGTGCTCGTGCACCGGGCTGCCGCACTTGGGGCAAGCGCCCAGGTTTTCAGCGTCGCCAAACTCCACAATCTCGCCGCTCTCGGCGTTTTTGTCGTCGCCGAAATCAAACTCCAGCTTCCAGTTTTTGTCTTCGTCGCTGAATTTCAATGCAATCTCGGCGGCGAACGGCCAACCTGCTTTAGAGCGAAAACCATCGAGCGGCCCGATTTTCTTGTCGTGCACAAACTGCTCCACCTCGGCAGGCTCAAAGGTGCGCCCGGCCGGTGTTTTGCCGAACGAAAAGCCGCAGCCCGGGCCTTCGGTTTCGCCCTCGGCATTGACTTTGGCCACCGCGCCAGGCTTGCCGATGCAGGTGTAACGGCGGTAATTTTCTTTCACCACACCGCCGCAATTCGGGCAGGGCGTGGTCAGCGTGGCGTAGTCGCCGGGAATGGTGTCGCGGTCGTATTCCTTGGCTTTTTTCACCATGCGCCCGGTCATCTCGGCAATGTCTTGCATAAAGGCTTCGCGCGACAGCTTGCCTTTTTCCATTTGCGAGAGTTTGAATTCCCAGTCGCCGGTCAGGTCGGCGCGTGAAAGTTCTTCTACGCCCAAGCCGCGCAGCAAGGTCATGAGTTGAAACGCTTTGGCGGTCGGTATCAATTCGCGGCCTTCGCGCAACATGTATTTTTCGTTCAGCAAACCTTCGATGATGGAAGAGCGCGTGGCCGGTGTGCCCAAGCCTTTTTCCTGCATGGCCTCGCGCAGCTCATCGTCTTCCACGGTTTTGCCCGCACCTTCCATTGCGCCCAGCAACGTGGCCTCGCTGTAGCGCGCAGGCGGACGGGTTTTCAGGCCTTTGGGTTCGGCATCGTCAACCCGCGGTTGTTCACCGGCGGCCAGTTTCACCAGAATCTTGCCGGACTCTTTGTCTTCTTCCTCGTCCACTTCTTTGCCGTAAATCGCTTGCCAGCCCGGATCAATCAACACGCGCCCGGTGGTTTTGAAATGGTGGTCTTTGCCCGCAGCAGACACTTGGCTGATGCGCGTGGTGTCCATGAATTGCGCAGCCGGATAGAACACGGCGATGAAGCGGCGCACCACGAAGTCGTACAGCTTTTGTTCTGCGTCGGACAAACCGCTGGGCGCTTCCAGCGTGGGAATGATGGCAAAGTGATCGCTGACCTTGGTGTTGTCAAACACCTTCTTTGTTGGCTTGATATAGCCCTCGGCGATAGCGGTTTTGGCAAACGGTGCCAGGTGGCCCATGCTGCTCTTGGCCAGCATTTGCATGGTGTCTTTGACGGTCGGCAAATAGTCTTCCGGCAAATGGCGCGAATCGGTACGCGGGTAGGTCAGCGCTTTGTGGCGTTCGTACAGGTTTTGCGCCAGCGACAAGGTGGTTTTCGCAGAAAAACCGAAACGGCCATTGGCCTCGCGCTGCAAGCTGGTCAGATCGAACAAACCCGGGCTGCCTTTGCTGCTGGGCTTGCTCTCTTCGGTGACCGTGGCGGTTTGTTTGCGCACTGCGTCGGCGATGGCTTTGGCTTCTGCCAGCGTCCACACACGGTCTTCTTTTTTCTCGGCGTCGTCCGCGTCTTTTTTGTGTTGCGGGTTGAACCATTTGCCCGCGTAAGTGCCGGCGGCGGCGCCAAACTGCGCGTGGATCTCCCAGAAGTCGCGGCTGATGAATTTGCGGATCAGTTCTTCGCGCTCGACCACGACCGACAGCGTCGGCGTTTGCACCCGACCGACGGTGGTGAGGAAAAAACCGCCGTCGCGCGAATTGAACGCGGTGAACGCGCGGGTGCCGTTGATGCCGACCAGCCAATCGGCTTCGGAGCGGCTGCGTGCTGCATCCGCCAAACCTTGCATTTGCGCGGCGGTGCGCAAACTGCCGAAACCGTCGCGTATGGCTTGCGGTGTCATCGACTGCAACCACAGGCGTTTGACTGGTTTATCCAGCGATTTTTTACCGCCGGCGTATTGTTCAATCAAACGAAAGATCAGCTCGCCTTCGCGGCCCGCGTCACACGCATTGATGATGGCGCTCACGTCTTTGCGCTTGGCTTGCTTGACCACGGCGGCCAAGCGAGATTTGGTTTTTTCGACCGGCTTCAAATCGAAATACGGTGGAATGACCGGCAGGTGGGCAAAACTCCATTTGCCGCGTTTCACATCGAATTCTTCGGGTGCTTGAATTTCTACCAAGTGACCGACCGCGCTGGTGACCACATAGGTATCGTTTTCAAAATGGTCGTCATGCTTTTCAAACTTGCCTGCGGTCGGGGTGAGCGCTTTGACAATGTCTTGCGCCACAGATGGCTTTTCGGCGATGACCAGGGTTTTACTCATGAATGTGTTCCTTGCATACAATTGGCTTTCTCGCGTGCGCGCGCACGCGCACATGTACGTATTCAACTTAACAGAGTTTTCAACTTGACCTCCCCCATCATCGCACCCGCCCATGGCAAGCGCATAGAAGTCCGCAGTTCAGGCGTGCATGGCAAAGGGGTGTTTGCCCTGTTGCCTATCGCCAAAGGCGAAATCATCATCGAATACACCGGCGAGGTCATCAGTTGGAAGAAAGCGCAAAAGCGCCATCCCCACGACCCGAACGACCCCAACCACACGTTTTACTTCCATGTCAGCAAAAAAAATGTGATTGATGCGCTTTACGGCGGCAATGACGCACGTTGGATCAACCATGCGTGTGCCCCCAATTGCGAAGCCGATGAAGCAGGCGGACGTATTTTCATACGCACGCTGCGCAAAATCAAAGCCGGTGAAGAACTCAACTACGACTACGGCCTGGTGATTGACGAGAAATACACGCCCGAGTTGCTGGCTGAATACCCGTGCCGTTGCGGCTACAAAATGTGTCGCGGCACCTTGTTGTCACCCAAGGACTGAGCGCTTTTACCTACGGCCTGCAAGCGCCCATGTCTGACAATGCCCGCATGGCTCATTCGGTTGATTCCCTACCAACGCTATTGCACAGTTTGGACCCGTTGGCCCGCTTTGAGCATGTGCCGACCATTGGCTCCACCAACACCGAACTCATGCGTCGCGCCCGCGCAGGCGACACCGGCACCTGTTTGTTGTGGGCAGACCAGCAGTCTGCAGGACGGGGTCGCATGGGTCGGCAATGGCAAGGTCAGGCGGGCGACGCGCTGACATTTTCTTTGGGTACTTTGTTGTCACCCGCAGATTGGTCGGGTTTGTCTTTGGCGGTTGGTTGCTGTTTGGCAGACAGCCTAGACCCGTCACACACACTGGGCATAGGCTTGAAATGGCCTAACGATTTGGTCGTCAAACCAGGTCCCAATATGCGCAAGCTTGGCGGTATTTTGATTGAGACCGTGGTGCGACAAGAGCCCGGTCATCTCTCGCGATTTGTGGTCATCGGCATTGGATTGAACCTGTCGCCCCCGGCGGCGGGTGACTACCGCAACGAGCCTGCCGGTTTGCGTGAATGGCTGGGTCAAGGATTGCAACCGCATGAAGTTCTGCATACGCTGATGCCCGATTTGATGGAAGGCTTGCAGCGTTTTGAGCGCGCAGGCTTTGCGTCGTTTCACTCCGCTTTCATGCGGCGCGATGCGCTGGCCGGCCAAACGCTGACGTTGTCCAACGGCAAACAGGGCAGGGCAGCTGGGGTGGACAGCCAAGGCGTGTTGCAAATCGACAGCAACCAAGGGCGGATTCAAGTCAGCAGTGATGAAGTCAGCGTGTCTGGAACGGCATCATGAAAAAAATGCTGTGGCTTTGCGCGGCTGTGTTGCTGACCGCCAATTTGCTGTTTGCTGCTTGGGCTAACGGTTGGCTACAGCCTTGGGGTTGGCAACCGGCGGACCCGCGCGAGCCGCAGCGTTTGCAACAACAGTTGAACCCGCAAGCAATGCAACCCGAGGCACCAAGTCCGCGTCAGTGAGGTCGTGCAAAAAAGCCACCGGCTCACGCCTGTGAACTTGCGCACATGATCACCTCAAACCGACACGGTCCAGCATTTGCTGCACCTTGATCTGGTTCATTCCGACCACGCTGGCGGCCAGCTTTTCGCTTTTGAACGTAGCGCCACCCATGGCTTTGAGCGCCGGGTTGTTGATGTTGATGCCTTTGACCACCGGCCATTCATTGTTGCCGTCAGCAAAATAATTTTGCGCCTGTTCACTCACCAAATAGTTGAGAAAAGCCACCGCGTTTTGCGGGTGCTTGGCGTGACGCGCAACCGCACCACCGGCGATATTGACATGCGTGCCCCAGCTGTTTTGGTTGGGAAACACCACGCCAATGCGTTCGAAGATTGCCTTGTCTTGTGGATTGGCACTGCGGTAGAGCCGGGCCAAGTAGTACGAGTTGGTCAGCGCCACGCCGCATTCGCCACTGGCCACACCTTTGATCTGGTCGGTGTCGCCGCCTCTGGGCGGGCGCGCCAAATTGGCCACCAAACCCTTGAGCCAGGTTTCTGTGGCTGCTGCGCCCAAATGCTCGAGCATCGCGCCGAACAAAGACAGGTTGTAGGGGTGTGAGCCCGAGCGAATGCACAAGCGCCCCGCAAATTTCGCATCTGCCAACTTTTCATACGTATCGACATCGGCAGCTTTGAATTTTTGTTTGTCATAAACAATCACACGTGCGCGGGTGGATAAGCCAAACCAGCGCGTGCCTTCAGGCCGCTGCTTGCCACGCAAATGTTCGGGAACCGCTTTGAGCAATGCGGGCGACTGCACAGGCGCGAATAAATCCTCGATCTCGCCTTTCCACAACCGAGCGGCATCTACCAAGAGGATCACGTCTGCGGGCGACGCCGCGCCTTCGGCCTTGAGACGGGCCAAGATGCCGGCGTCATCCGCATCGACCCGGTTGATTTTGATGCCGGTGGCGCGGGTGAAGTTGTCGTACAACGCTTCGTCAGTGGCGTAATGGCGCGCCGAATACAGGTTGAGCACTGCTTCTTCGGCCGCAAAACAGGTCAGACTACCGAGCAACAAACCACCTGATACCATGGCCAGTCGGGCTTTGGAGCACCAAAGGGAAAGTGAACGCATAGAGGCACCTTTTCATAGGATCAGATGCCATCATAACCCAAATGCGAATTATTCGCATTTGGGTTGGTCGAGCGCTTATTAACCGGCCTTTTTTTGCGCCCGCGCCATCAACAAAACCGGTAACAAGCCAGCCACTACAAGGGCTAGCGATGGCAGCGCGGCTTCACCCAGACGTTCGTCGCGGGCCAGTTGGTAGGCCATCACTGCCAAGGTGTCGGTATTGAACGGACGCAACACCAAGGTGGCAGGCAACTCTTTCATCACATCCACCCAAACCAGCAGCAAGGCCGACGCCGCGGCTGGGCGCAGCAGTGGCCAATGCACCCGCCAAAAAACATCTCGGCCGCTTGACCCCAACATGCGGGCACTTTCATCGGCGCTGAGTGAAATGCGTGAATAGCCGCTTTGAATGCTTTGCAAAGCAACAGCAATAAATCGCACCAGATACGCCCACAACACCCCAAGTAAAGTGGCGGTCAACCAGTAACCGGCACCGCTGTCTGGCCAGCGTTCTTGTACCCAAGACAAAGGCAATAACAAGCCGACCACGATCACCACGCCGGGCACGGCATAACCCAAACCCGCCAACTGGGTGCTGAAACGACGCCACCAGGTCGGCCGAGTGCGCACGCCATGGGCCAACACCAAGGCCAGGCCCACCGCCAGCATGGCGCTGATACCGCCCAACTTCAGGCTGTTCCAAAACCAGCCCATGAATGCGCCCCATGGCAAGGCCTGTTGCTGGCTGCCCACCCACAGTGCATGGCCCATGATCAACAGTGGGAACACAAAACCCAGCAGCACAGGCAATACACACAAGACAAAGGCCAGCGCAGCGCGCCACCCATACAAACGCAATGCTTGTGATTCATGGGTACGTGATGCACCGCGTCGGGTGACAAACCGCAAACGTGACTGCGCGCGGTATTCCAGCCAAAGCACCAAGGCAACCAGTAACAACAAAAAGGAGGACAGCTGAGCTGCCGCCACGCGGTTGTCCATCACCAGCCAAGCTTTGTAAATGCCGGTGGAAAACGTTTGCACACCAAAATAACTGCTGACCCCAAAATCGGCCAAGGTCTCCATCATGGCCAAAGCCAAACCAGCTGCAATGGCCGGACGCGCCAAGGGCAAGGCCACGCTAAACATTCGCCTGGTTAGCCCCGCCCCTAGCAAACGCGCGGCTTCCATCAATTGCGGCGCACGCTCTGCCAAGGCGCTGCGGCAGAGCAAATAAACATAGGGATACAAACTCAAGCTCAACACCACCGCTGCGCCCCAGGTGCTGCGTACATCGGGCCATAAAGCACCTTGCCAACCCATGTGCAATCGCAACCAGTTTTGCAGCGGCCCGCTGTATTGCAAGAAATCGGTGTAGGCATAGGCCACCACATATGCCGGCATGGCCAAGGGGAGCAATAGCAACCAACTCAAGGATTGGCGGCCTGGAAAATCAAACAAACTGACTGCAGCAGCGCCCACGCTGCCCATGCCCACCACGCCAACGGCCACCAGCAGACACAAGAGCAAACTTGTCAATGTGTATTCGGGCAAGACGGTTTGCAGCAAACCCTGCCAAATACCTGCAGACGCGGCATCCCACTGCAACCATGCGCCCAGCACCATCAGTATCGGTGTGACGAGCATGCAAACGGTGAACCCGCGAAGAACAGTAAACAAAGGCATGGCGTGAATCGCCGCGTAGGCGGGCAAGGGTAAGCAGCGATTGTAGGCAGTGGGTCAGGTGCCTGCCTACAATCGCGCCCATGTTTATCGATGTCTCTGATTTGCAAGTGCGTTACCCGGGCCGCGACCAAGCAGCGGTGGACCGCGTGAGTTTTGGTTTGCACCAAGGCCAAATGGGTGTGTTGATCGGGCCCTCTGGGTGCGGCAAGACCACCTTGCTCAGAGCTGTCGCTGGCTTGGAGCCCGTCAGTGGCGGCGTCATATCAATGAACGGCCAAGCCATCAGCAGCCCGGCGCTGCACCATGCCGCAGAAAACCGCCGCATAGGCATGGTGTTCCAAGATTACGCCTTGTTCCCCCATCTCAATGTCGAAAAAAACATCGCCTTTGGCCTGTCGCATTGGAACGCCACCAAGCGCGAGGCACGTGTGCAAGACATGCTTTCATTGGTTGGCCTGACCTCAGCGGCGCGACGCTACCCGCACGAGTTATCCGGCGGCCAGCAACAGCGCGTCGCCCTGGCACGTGCTTTGGCACCTGAACCGTTGTTGTTGTTGCTAGACGAGCCGTTTTCCAACCTTGATGTGGATTTGCGCGAGCGACTGGCGCACGAACTGCGCGAGATATTGCAACAGGCACAAATCACGGCCTTGTTTGTCACGCACGACCAAATGGAAGCCTTTGCCTTGGGCGACCTTATCGGCGTGATGCACCAAGGCAAATTAGAGCAATGGGACGACGCTTATCAGCTCTACCACCGCCCCAAGACACGGTTTGTGGCCGAGTTCATCGGTCACGGTGTGTTTGCGCAGGCCAAGGCCAAACAAGAAGGTCAACACATGGTGTTGCACACGCCGTTGGGCGATTTGCAAGACATGGATGAAGACATTGCCCAACACCCTATTGCAGCGGATGGTGCCTGTGAAGTCTTGCTGCGTGCCGATGACATCGTGCATGACGACGAAGCGCCGGTGAAAGCCGAAATTCTTCGCAAAGCATTTCGGGGTTCTGAGTTTTTATACACACTCCGGTTGGCCAGCGGACAAACTCTCATGGCCCATGTGCCCAGTCACCACGACCACCATGTGGGTGAGTGGATCGGCATCCGCTTGCAAGCCGACCACGTGGTGGTATTTGGCGCAAAAGACAAGTAACAGCGCTGGCTTTTTTTCTAAGGCATCTCGTTGCGGTGCTCTTGGGGATATTTTTAACGCGCAGTCAACTGTTGCGCTCACTCGGTGCAAAACTGACGCTGAACCGCGCACCAGGCGGCATATGACCAGCCCGGGTGTCGCTGACGCTGACCTTGGCCTGGTGTTTGTCAGCAATCTCCAGCACGATCGCCAAGCCCAGTCCGGAGCCATCGGCCTCGTTACCCAAGGCCCTGTAAAAAGGTTCAAACACGCGTTCACGCTCAGAGGCGGCAATGCCAGGTCCGGAGTCCTCCACTTCCAAGCGCCAGCCGTTGTGCGCGTCCCCACACACGCGGGCAGTGACCACGCCAGGGTGGGTTTCATTCGAAGGGGTGTAGTTCAATGCGTTATCAATCAAGTTGCGCACCATTTCTTTGAGCAAGGTCGGGTTGCCCGACAGCATGGCTTGATGTGGCTCAGGCCCTTCAAATCCGAGGTCAATGCGTTGCTCCATGGCGCGCGGCAACGAGTCTTTCACCACCTCCATGGTCAACACCGACAAGTCGCAAGCATGCGTGGCCATGCCCACACCACTGCTTTCAGCGCGGGCCAGTGCCAGCAATTGATTGACGGTGTGCGTGGCGCGCATGCTGGCGCGGCCAATTTGCTTGAGCGATTGCTTCAAATCTTGTGCGTTGGCGTCGCTGCGTTGCGCCAGATCGGCCTGCATACGCAGCCCGGCCAACGGGGTTTTCAGTTGGTGGGCGGCATCTGCCAAAAAGCGCTTTTGCGTGGCGATGGACCCTTGCAATCGCAACAGCAAATCGTTGATAGAAGACACCAAGGGCACAACTTCAGAGGGCACGGTGTTTTCATCCATCGGACTCATGTCGCCAGGTTTGCGCTGGCGAATTCGGTCTTCCAGTTCATTCAAGGGTTTGATGCCGCGCGTCAGCGCCAACCAGACCAGCAGCACCGACAAGGGCAAGATCACAAACAGAGGCAACATCACGCCACGGATGATTTCTCGCGCCAACACCGAGCGCTTTTCCAAAGTTTCAGCGACTTGCACCAGTGCCGGGCGTGCTTGTGGCGGTTGCACCCGCACCCACATATAAGCCACCCGAATCGGCGCGCCGTTCAAGGTGTCATCGCGCACACGCAACTCATCGGTCACCAGTTTTTCATCGTCTTGCGGTGGCGGCAAATCGGCGTCTCCGCCCAGCAATTCACTGTGCGCACCGAGCACCTGGTAATACACCGTGTCGGTGGCATCGGCATGCAGAATTTGGTGGGCGGTGGCGGGCAATTGAAAGCTGACATGTTGATCATCGCTTTGCACCAATTGCGCCAACACGCTCACGTTTTGTTGCAAGCTGCGATCGAACGGAACTTTGGCGATGCCTTCGGCCACCAGCCAAGTCAAGCCAAATGTGATGGGCCACAGCAGCAGAAAAGGGGTGAGCATCCAATCGAGGATTTCGCCAAACAGCGAGCGTTGCCGCCCTTGGAACAGTTTCACCATGCGTGCACAAGCATCAAGTCGGTGGCGGCAGAATTTTTTCCAAACAATAGCCCAAGCCGCGCACGGTAGCTATGCGGATCGGGCCCTTCTCGATTTTTTTACGCAAGCGGTGTATGTAAACCTCAATTGCGTTGTTGCTCACCTCTTCGCCCCATTCACACAAACGTTCGACCAACTGGTCTTTGCTGACCAGGCGCCCCACACGTTGCAACAGCACTTCAAGCAAACCCAGTTCACGCGCAGACAGTTCGACCATGCGCCCGTCGATGGTGGCCATGCGGCCGGCCTGGTCATAGACCAAAGGACCATGCTTGATGGTGGCGGTGGTGCTGCCCATGCCGCGACGCGTGAGGGCACGCACCCGGGCTTCGAGCTCTTGCAAGGAAAACGGTTTGGCCATGTAGTCATCAGCCCCGTAGTCCAAACCTTTGACGCGTTCGTCGACACTGTCAGCGGCCGTGAGTATCAGCACCGGCATGCTGTTGCCCCGTGCACGCAAGCGCTTGAGTACCTCAAGGCCATGCATCTTGGGCAAACCCAAATCAAGAATGATCAGGTCAAATTCGCTCGATGTCATGAGTGCCGCATCGGCTTCGCTGCCGTTGGCCACATGGTCCACTGCAGCGCCGGATGCACGCAATGTGCGCAGCAGACCATCGGCGAGTACCTGGTCATCTTCGGCGATAAGTATGCGCATCAACCAACTCCCGGGGTATAGCAAAGCCGCTGTTTTTCATTCTAGGTGCAGCATTCGTGTTGTAACCGGTTCAACGTCCATGCCTACGGGTTAACGATAGGCGTTCCCATAGGCTTCAAGGCCAAGGCTGACCACCGTGGCCACGTCATCACCGACCTCTTGTCGAAATTCTTCCTCGGCTTGGGACACCGCTTGCTCGAATGCGCGCACCCAATCCAGTCCAGTGTCAGTGAACACAATGCGTTTGGCTCGGCTGTCCTGCGTGTCCGCGATGCGTTGCACCAAGCCCCAAGCTTCGCATTGCGTCACCAAGTCGCCCATGGCTTGCTTGCTCATGCCGGCCATGGCGGCTAGCTCCACCAAACGCGCTCCATTGAGTGGCAAATGCCGTGTGATGTGAATGTGTGCGGCGCTGACCTTGTCGCGCGCCGCCAAATGGGACAAGGCCAAAGGCACATCGATATGCCTGGCCATCAGTGCCAACACCCGGTCGTCAAAGCGCCGCATGGCGTGGCCCAACAAGCGGCCCAAGTGCGCTTGCCGCCAATCTTGGGACGAAGACAGCAGGTTAAATGACATGGCTATATAGTAAGGCAAACTGACCAAAAAAACCATTTACAGATCTACATCTGCCAGATACAGTACTGTTCATGCATCCAGCCTGTGTTTCAACACAGCCCCCCAAAGTTTTTTTAAACCATTGATATAAAAGGAGTTTTTCATGGATAACGTCAAAAGTATCGCCGCCGCCGGAGAAAAAGCCAAAGCCCTGCAAGCCGCACTGGCACAAATTGAAAAGCAGTTCGGCAAGGGCACCATCATGCGCTTGGGCGAAGGCGAAGTGATCGAAGACATACAAGTCGTGTCTACCGGTTCACTGGGACTGGACGTGGCTTTGGGTGTCGGCGGTCTGCCCCGCGGTCGGGTCATCGAGATCTACGGCCCCGAATCCTCAGGCAAAACCACGCTCACTTTGCAAGTCATTGCCGAAATGCAAAAAATGGCGGGCACCTGTGCGTTTGTGGATGCCGAGCACGCGTTGGATGTGCAATACGCACAAAAATTAGGTGTCAATTTGCAAGACCTGCTGATCAGTCAGCCGGACACGGGTGAGCAAGCCTTGGAAATTGTGGACAGCTTGGTGCGCTCCGGCGCGGTCGACCTGATCGTTATCGACTCGGTGGCTGCACTCACCCCCAAGGCCGAGTTGGAAGGCGAAATGGGCGACTCCTTGCCCGGCCTGCAAGCCCGCCTCATGAGCCAAGCCCTGCGCAAGCTCACCGCGCACATCAAGAAAACCAACTGCACCGTCATCTTCATCAACCAAATCCGCATGAAGATCGGCGTCATGTTCGGCTCACCCGAAACCACCACCGGCGGCAATGCACTCAAGTTCTACGCCTCTGTGCGCTTGGACATTCGCCGCACCGGCACCATCAAAAAGGGCGAGGACGCGATTGGCAACGAGACCAAGGTCAAAGTGGTCAAAAACACAGTGGCCCCCCCGTTCAAAACCGCCGAGTTCGACATCTTGTTTGGTGAGGGCATCAGCCGCCATGGCGAGATCATCGACATGGGCGTGGAAGCGCGCATCATCGAAAAATCGGGCGCTTGGTATGCCTACCAGGGCGAAAAGATCGGCCAAGGCCGCGACAACGCCCGTGAGTTTTTGCGCGAAAACCCCGATTTGTCCTACGAGATCGAAAACAAAGTGCGCGAGTCGCTGGGCATTCCCTTGTTGGCGGGTGAGGTCGAGCCGGCCAAATTGCAAGCGGTCAAGTGAGCGCGCCCTTTCAGCTCATCCAAGGTGGGGCACTAGACAAAGCCCCATCGGTCAAGGCCCGCGCGGTCAGCTTGCTGGCGCAGCGCGAGTACTCGCGCCAAGAGTTGACCGACAAACTCACGGCAGCGCAGGCCAGCCCCGAAGAAGTTGAACAAGCCTTGGCGCAACTGGAGGCCAAGGGCTTGGTGGACGATGCCAGGGTGGTCGAAACCTTGGTCAACCGGCGCTCGGGCAAGCTGGGTGCCAGCCGGCTGCGCCAAGAGTTGCAAGCCAAAGGCGTGTCCCCAGAATTGGTGGCCGAAACCATGGCCAGCCTGAAAGGCACCGAGCTGGCACGGGCCCAGGCGGTGTGGCAAAAGAAGTTTGGCCAACTCGCCGCGACCAGTGCCGAGCGCAACAAGCAGGCGAGGTTTTTGGCCAGCCGGGGCTTTTCGGGCGATGTGGTGCGCCAGGTGGTGGCGGGTTTGTCGGACGACTAAACGCCCAACATCAAGCGCAGGTTTTGCACCGCAGCGCCGCTGGCGCCTTTGCCCAGGTTGTCCAGGCGCGCCATCAGCACCACATGGCCGTGGGCTTCATTGGCAAACACCCGCAATTCCATGCGGTTGGTGTCGTTCAAAGCGGTGGCGTCCAACTTCAAATCGTCAGTGGGGGGCAGCACGGCCACGCTCGGGTCGGTGGGGTCGTTGGTGTGGGCGTAGTGGGCAGCCAGTGCGTCGTGCAAATCGGCGGCGCTCACCCGTTGGGGCAAGCTGGCCAAGTGCAGCGGTAGCTGCACGATCATGCCTTGGCGAAAGTTGCCCACACTGGGCACAAACAGCGGGCGGCAGTTGAGGCCCGTGCAATGCATGATTTCGGGCACGTGTTTGTGCGACAAGCCCAGGGCATAGGCCTCAAACAGGGGGGCTTGGCCGGCTTCAAAGGCCTCGATCATGCTGCGCCCGGCGCCCGAATAGCCGCTGACGCTGGGCAAGCAAAGCGGCATGTCGCGTGGCAATAAGCCAGCGTCGATGAGTGGGCGAATCAGCGCAATCGCGCCGGTGGCGTAGCAGCCCGGGTTGGCCACGCGGCTGGCTTGGCGCACCCGATCGGCCTGGCCCGGTGTCAGCTCGGGAAAGCCATACACCCAGTCTGGCTGGGTGCGGTGCGCAGTGGATGCATCGATGATGCGCGGTTGATGGCCGGACATGGCGTCGATCATGGCCACCGATTCACGCGCCGCGTCATCGTGCAAACACAGGATGACCGCATCCACCCCCGCCATCAGGGCGCGTTTGGCCGCGGGGTCTTTGCGCTGGGCCGGGTCAATGCTGACCAATTTGACATTTGATAGCGATGCCAAGCGCTCACGGATGAGCAGCCCGGTGGTTCCGGCTTCGCCGTCAATGAATACTGTCTTCATGAATGGTCAGGGTCAAGGCCGCTTATATCAATGAGAGGGTGAGAGCCGTGTTCAAAAGCCTTTGGGTCCATTGTGTAAGCCAGCCAAAAGCTTGAGGTGGAGGTGCATGATACATTTCTGGGCGTTGAAAGATCCGTGCGCCTGCGCCCAGGAGCCCCATCTTTTGCGCTGCCCTCATACCTTGCAAGTCCCCAGAGAGATCCCATGAAGATTCACGAATACCAAGGCAAAGAAATTCTGCGCCAGTTTGGCGTGCCCGTGCCCCGCGGGCATGCGGCTTTCACGGTCCAAGAAGCGGTGGAAGCCGCGCAAAAACTCGGCGGCCCCGTGTGGGTGGTGAAAGCCCAAATACACGCCGGTGGTCGCGGCAAGGGCGG
>CAMDXA010000015.1 GCA_945878065.1 Bordetella parapertussis
GCCCAAGCGCTGGCGGTCAGAAAAAACCCAACGAAGGTAAAGCCAAAACGGATAAAGTGGTTCAACGACAGAGACATACGCACAAATTCTCTAGTGTCTTAGGAGGCTGGATCATAAACGAATCACCCTGTATCCGGCGGTTTGACTCATCCACGCAACAAAATTCGCAACATGCGGCGCAGCGGTTCTGCCGCTCCCCACAACAATTGGTCGCCGATGGTGAATGCGCCCAGATATTGCGGCCCAAACGCCATGTGGCGGATCCTGCCCACAGGAATGTCCATGGTGCCGGTCACAGCCACAGGTGTGAGGTGTTTGATGGTTTCTTCACGGGTGTTAGCGATCACTTTCACCCACGGGTTGTCGGCTTCAATCATGGCTTCTATGTCTGCCAGTGGCACATTCTTGGTCAGCTTGAAGGTCAGCGCTTGGCTGTGGCAGCGCATGGCACCGACGCGAACGCAAAACCCGTCCACCGGAACTGCCGGGGCAGAAAACCCAGCGCCTTGGCCCAGGATTTTGTTGGTTTCGGCCATGCCTTTCCATTCTTCGCGGCTGATGCCCCAGCCGTCGTCGCCTTGCTGTTTGCCCAATCCCAGGTCTTTGTCGATCCAAGGAATCAGCGAGCCACCCAGAGGCACCCCGAAATGCTCGGTTTCAGCGGCACCCATGGCGCGTTGTCTGGAAATGACTTGGCGGTCAATATCCAAAATGGCAGATTTCGGGTCATCCAGCAGCGCTTTGACTTCTCCATTGAGAGTGCCGTACTGCGTCAACAGCTCGCGCATGTGCGCGGCACCCCCACCGGAAGCTGCTTGGTAAGTTTGTGTGCTCATCCACTCGACCAAACCTGCTTTGTACAGGGCACCCACGCCCATCAGCATGCAGCTGACGGTGCAGTTGCCACCTATCCAGTTATTGCCGCCTTTGACCAAGGCGTTTTCAATGACCGGTAAGTTGACCGGATCCAAGATGATGACCGCATCGTCGTTCATGCGCAGGGTAGAGGCTGCATCTATCCAGTGACCGTGCCAGCCTGCCGCTCGCAATTTTGGAAACACTTCGCTGGTGTAGTCGCCGCCCTGGCAGGTGATGATGATGTCGCAGGCTTTCAACGCCTTGGTATCGTTGCCGTCCAGCAAACGGGTTTCGTTTTTGGCCATGGACGGTGCTGCACCGCCTGCATTGGAGGTAGAAAAGAAGACTGGTTCGATCAGGTCAAAATCATTTTCTGCCAGCATGCGGTCCATCAGGACCGAGCCGACCATGCCGCGCCAACCAACCAGTCCTACGCGATTGCCTATTTTTTTCATGGGGTTGCCCTTTCAGTCAGTGTGTTGTTGACCCCCGGCTCGTTCGGCCGGGAAGGGCACGACGAACCGTGGCTTGTCAGCCGGTGGTCGTGGTTTTGGTGGAAATGCCAGACAGATGCACCACAGCGCAGCCTAAGTTGGCTGCAGACGAATAGCTGTCTGGCTTGGTTTTCATAACCACAGATTCTAACGACAGCTGTTGACGGCAACATGCGCCGTCGTGCCTAGAATCGAACCAGTTTCAAATAGGAGAAAAAATGGCCAAGGGATATTGGATAGGTCGGGTGGATGTCTCAGACCCCGAGCAGTACAAACTGTATGTGGCCGCCAATGCCGAGGCGTTCAAAACCTATGGCGCCAAATTCCTGGTGCGTGGTGGCGCGTTTGAAACCCCCGAAGGCAACAGCCGATCACGCAACGTGGTGCTGGAATTCCCTTCGTATCAGGCGGCACTGGACTGTTGGCATTCCCCGCCATACCAAGCAGCCATCAAGTTGCGCGAAGCGGTGTCCACCATCGACCTGGTCGTTATCGAAGGCTATGACGGCCCGCAACCCTGAAAGAACACATGGTGCATTTTGAAGAACGCAGTGCGGTCACTGCACAGCACGGCATGGTGACATCGCCGCATTATTTGGCGTCTGAAGCGGGCGCAGAGGTGTTGCGTGCCGGGGGCTCGGCGGTCGATGCCGCCTTGGCCACGGCTGCTGTGCTGGCGGTGATTTATCCGCACATGACGGGTATGGGTGGCGATGCTTTTTGGTTGATCCATGACCCGCTGAGTGGTCAAGTCCGCTATTTGGATGGCGGTGGCCGTGCAGCTGCAAACGCCGATATCGGGTACTTCTCTGACAGAGGCATGAAAGAGGTGCCATTTCGCGGAATCTTGCCCGCCACACTCACCACACCCGGCGCGGTATCGAGTTGGCTGGCGGCTCATGCTGCGTATGGCAAATTGCCCTTGCCACGCAGTTTGGAGGCGGCAATCGGTTATGCCAAAGAGGGCTACCCGGTCAGCGACCGTCTGGCAGGCTGGATTCAACACACCCAAGCCGATTTACACACACTGAGCGGCTGGCGCAGCTTGTTCATGCCAAACGGCCAGTTGCCTGCAGCAGGCAGTCGGTTGCGCAACCCGGCGCTTGCGCGCACCTTGCAAGCCGTGGCAGAGGGCGGTTCCCAAGCTTTTTACGCGGGCGAGGTGGGCCAATCGTTGGCGGCTTTTTCTCAGCAAAACGGTGGTTTTTTCAAGCTGTCAGATTTGGCCGCGCAACAAGCGCAGTGGGGCCAGCCCTTGGTGGGTCAATACCGTGACTTGACGCTGTACCAAACGCCTGCGCCAACCCAAGGCTTTACGGTGTTGCAAATGCTCAAATTGGTAGAGCCGTTTGAATTCCACCGCATGGATTTGCTTGATCCCCAACGTATTCATTGCATGGTTCAGGCCAAACAAATCAGTTACCACGACCGCGACCGGTGGCTGGGCGACCCCGCATTTGCGGATGTGCCGATGGACATGTTGCTGAGCGATGCGTATTTGGACAAACGCAGACAGTTGATCGACCCGCACCATGCCTTGGCGTGGGACAAAGTACCGTCCTACGGCAGCCTGACCGGGGACACGGTCTACATCGCTACGGTGGATGCGCAAGGCCAAGCGGTGTCTTTGATACACAGCTTGTATGGCGCTTTCGGTTCCGGCATGGTCGACGAAGCCACCGGTGTGTTGCTGCAAAACCGCAGTGCGTATTTCTCATTGACACCCGGTCACCCGAATGCCTTGGCGCCCGGCAAGGTGCCTTTGCATACCTTGATTGCTTCCATCGGTTTCAAACAGCAAAAGCTGTGGAGTGTGATGGGTTGCATGGGCGCGGACGGGCAGCCGCAAATTCAGTTTCAAACCTACAGCGCCATGGTCGACCATGGCTTGGATATTCAACAAGCCGTGCAAGCACCGCGCTGGCTGTCCGGGCGGTTTGCCTTGGGCGAAGCACGCGACACCTTGCATGTTGAGAGCCGTTTGGGCGAGCAAACCTTGGCGGCACTAGACCAACGCGGCCATTTGCTCAACCGCTGGGGACCATGGAATGAGTTGGCGGGTCATGCCCATGGCATCACACTGGATCCGCACTCCGGTTTGCGCACCGGCGGCGCCGATCCCAGAAGCGATGGGCAAGCGGTAGGCGTTTGACCGCCCAGACACAGCCGGTCAGACCAATCGTTTGTTTTTAAGCGGTGGTTTTCGCGCTGTGTTTTTCCGGTGAACCGTTTGCCGAGGCTGCAAGCACAGACATGCCGCGTCATTAGAAAACAACATATTTGCAAAAAACAACCAATAGCCTTTGATTGGCTAATTATTTAGTATTTATTTTTTGAGTTAATTTAAAAAAATCCCCATAATTTATTTAATTAGTGTGGATTTTGACTTAATTTAATAATTTCAAAGAACTAATTTTTTATTAAATAACAAATCTAAGTAAACTTACATCGAAGGAAATGGGCGTATAAGTGCTCTTTTCTGTATTCGACTGTGGGTGGCTGTCGTCGATGGGCTGACCCCAAACGCTTTGCCAATTCACCAATTCATTGCCAGAGGATGCTTTTATGTGGATCAGAAAACTTTTTTTCAGCGTGCTGCTGTTGTCTTGTGGTTGGCTGCAAGCGCAAACCGTCTGGCCTGCGGTGCAAAGCAATATGTACCCTTACATACCCTTTATGAAATTGGTCAGGCATGAGCAAACGGTTTTGCTCGGCGAGGGTAACCAACAAACCGGTATTTTTTATGCGTCGCTGGCTGATACCTACAGCGAACAGGTCAGCAATGAACTGATCAATGACGCCTTGCTGAAAAGCTGGTCTTTGCATTCATTGGTCAGGTTAGGCAAGGTCGCCCCATTCCCAGTTATACATGGATGATCGGTTCAGACCTTCCGAACCAAGATTACGATAACTACCAAATCTTGAATGCCAACAGGCTGACGCAAGCGGAGCAAAAGGCAGGGGTCATGGTCCTCGGCGGCGGCGGTGAAGATGAGTTGACTGGGGGCTTGGGCGCAGACACCTTGGTCGGGGGCTTAGACAGCGATACGTTGACAGGTGGCTTGGGCAGTGACACCTTTGTCTTTGCCAAAGACAGCGGAGACATTGCTGGCGTGACCGGCGATGTGATCAAAGATTTCAATTTTGGCAAAACTGGCGGCACGAATGCCGACACCATCAGTTTGTACCAATTGTTTGACAGCACCGTGGTCAATCAACTGGGCAAAGGCGCAAGCAACGACGCCTCCACGCTGTCGGCCTACTTGAAATTGGAATGGACCAAGCTGGACAACAATTTGCAAATGGTTTGCTCTGTGGATAAGGACGGTAGCAGCAATTTCTCCAAGCTGTTCACCATGACCGATTTGATCGGTTCGGTCGGCAGTGGTACTTACCAAGCGAATCAAGCTGACATGTCGCTCTTGAACGGCACCGAATCAACCAATGCATTGCTGCAAAAAATGTTGGAAGAAGGGCGATTGGTCGTTCAATAAAAAAAATCCCCAAGCTTTGATGACGTTACGTCAAGCTTGGGGCGCAGCAACACGCTTGCAGCGGCTGACTGGTTTACAGTGCCTTGACCACCGCGTCACCCATTTCGCGTGTGCCAACGCGGGTCGTGCCTTCGCTGAAGATGTCCCCGGTGCGAAGTCCAAGCGCCAATACTTTTTTCACAGCGTCTTCAATCCGCACCGCGGCTTCTTCCTGGTTCAAAGAAAAACGCAGCATCATGGCGGCGCTGAGTATGGTGGCCAGCGGATTGGCCACACCTTTGCCTGCAATATCGGGTGCACTGCCGTGGCTGGGCTCGTACAAACCTTGACGGCTGGCGTTGAGTGAAGCCGAGGGCAGCATGCCAATGGAGCCGGTGAGCATGGACGCTTCATCGCTGAGGATGTCACCAAACATATTGCCCGTCACCACCACGTCAAACCGCTTGGGCTCTTTCACCAATTGCATGGCGGCGTTGTCCACATACATGTGGTCCAGCGCGATGTCGGGGTAGTCTTTGTGCACCTCGGTAACGATGTCTTTCCAGAACTGAAATGTCTCTAAGACATTGGCTTTGTCCACGCTGGTCACACGCTTGCTGCGTTTGCGTGCGGCTTCAAATGCCACACGCGCAATGCGCTCGACCTCGGGGCGGGTGTAGCGCATGGTGTCGAAGGCTTCTTCTGCACCGGCGAACGCGCCGTCGGGTGACACACGTCTGCCGCGCGGTTGGCCAAAATAAATATCACCGGTCAATTCGCGGATGATGAGTATGTCCAAACCGGCAATCAACTCGGGCTTGAGACTGGACGCGTTCACCAGTTCTTTGTAGCAAATAGCGGGGCGGAAGTTGGCGAACAGCCCCATGTTTTTGCGCAAACCCAAAATGGCTTGTTCGGGGCGCAAAGGACGGTCCAGCGTGTCGTATTTCCAGTCGCCGACCGCGCCGAACAACACGGCGTCAGACGCCATGGCCAGCTTCAATGTGGACTCGGGCAGCGGGTGGCCGTGCGCGTCGTAGGCAGCGCCGCCGACCAAAGCGGTTTCCATCTCGAATTTCATGTCCAAGGCGTTTAAAACCTTGACCGCTTCTGCGACGATTTCGGTGCCAATGCCGTCACCGGGGAGAACTGCGATTTTCATGCCTTGCTTTCTGTCAATGTGTGTGCCAGCCAAGGCTTGGCGGTCAAACGTGCGGCCTCGAAGGCGCGGATCTTGTCGGCGTGTTTCAAGGTCAGGCCAATGTCGTCCAAGCCGTTGATCAAACAGTATTTGCGAAACGCCTGTACTTCAAACGGCAGTTCTTCGCCCGGCGATTGAATGACCACTTGGCGCTCTAAGTCCACGGTCAGTTGGTAGCCGGGAAATGCCAAACAGTCGTTGAACAGTTTGGCGACTGCCGCGTCAGGCAGCACGATGGGCAACAAGCCGTTTTTGAAACAGTTGTTGAAAAAAATGTCGGCAAAGCTGGGCGCGATGATGGCGCGAAAACCGTATTGGTCTAATGCCCAAGGCGCGTGTTCGCGGGATGAGCCGCAACCGAAATTTTTGCGTGCCAACAAAATGGACGCACCGCTGTAGCGCGGCTGGTTCAGTACAAAGTCTGGGTTGGGTTTGCGAATGCTGGGGTCTTGGCCCGGTTCGCCTTTGTCCAGGTAACGCCATTCGTCAAACAGGTTGGGACCGAAGCCGGTTTTTTTGATGGACTTCAAAAACTGCTTGGGAATGATGGCGTCAGTGTCGACGTTCTCGCGGTCCATGGGAGCGACCAGGCCTTTGTGTACATTGAATTTTTGCATGATTGTTTTTTAGCTGAACTGCCGCACATCAACAAAATGACCGTGAATAGCCGCAGCGGCAGCCATGGCCGGGCTGACCAAATGGGTGCGCCCGCCGTTGCCTTGGCGGCCTTCGAAGTTGCGGTTGCTGGTGGACGCGCAACGCTCTCCGGGCTCGAGTTTGTCGGCGTTCATGGCCAAGCACATGGAGCAACCGGGTTCGCGCCACTCAAAACCGGCGGCTTTGAATATCTCGTGCAAACCTTCGCTCTCGGCTTGTGCTTTCACCAAACCGGAGCCGGGAACGACCATGGCGAGTTTGATGTTGCCCGCGACTTTTTGGCCCAGGTGTTTGACGATGGCTGCCGCTTCGCGCATGTCTTCAATGCGGCTGTTGGTGCAAGAACCGATGAACACTTTGTCGACAAACACATCGTTCAATGCTTTGCCGGGTTGCAAGCCCATGTAGGCCAACGCACGTTCAATCGCATCGCGTTTATTCGCGTCTTTTTCTCTGTCGGGGTCAGGCACTTTGTCCAGCACGGACAAGACCATTTCAGGCGAAGTGCCCCAGGTGACTTGCGGCGCGATCTGCGCCGCGTCGAGTTTGACGACGGCATCGAAATGCGCATCAGCATCGGACTGCAAGGTCTGCCAATACGCAACCGCTTGGTCCCATTCCACGCCGCCGACAAACTTTCCGCTGACCCGGTCGGTGCCGGGCGCCATGGGGCGGCCTTTCACATAGGCAATGGTTTTTTCATCGACAGCCACCAAACCTGCGCGGGCACCGGCTTCGATCGCCATGTTGCACAAGGTCATGCGACCTTCCATGCTCAGTGCGCGAATGGCCGCGCCGCCGAATTCGATGGTGTAACCGGTGCCGCCCGCCGTGCCAATCTTGCCGATGATGGCCAGCACGATATCTTTGGCGGTGATGCCCTTGGCGGCTTGCCCGTCGACTTGTACCAACAGGTTTTTGGCTTTTTTCGCCAACAAGGTTTGCGTGGCCAACACGTGTTCAACCTCGGATGTGCCTATGCCGTGCGCGAGTGCGCCGAACGCGCCGTGTGTCGATGTATGCGAGTCGCCACAGACCACGGTCATGCCGGGCAGGGTGGCGCCATTTTCAGGGCCGATGACGTGAACAATGCCTTGTCGCTTGGACAAAAACGGAAAGTAGGCGGCCGCGCCGTATTCGCGCATATTGTCGTCAAGCGTGGTGATTTGGGCTTTGCTGACGGGATCGGTGATGCCGTCGTAGCCGAGTTCCCAGCCGGTGGTCGGCGTGTTGTGGTCGGCGGTGGCAACGACAGAGCTGATGCGCCAGACCGGGCGCTTGGCCACGCGCAACCCTTCAAAGGCTTGCGGGCTGGTGACTTCGTGCACCAAGTGACGGTCTATGTACAGAACAGAGGTGCCGTCTTCTTCGGTGTGGACGACATGCTCGTCCCAAATTTTGTCGTAAAGGGTGCGTCCCATGCAATCTATCTCCGTGGCTTGTGTGTTCAGCGTTTGGCTAATGGCGGCACATCTCTTTTGGCCGAGCCTGTGAACAATTGACGGGGTCTGCCGATTTTGTATTCAGGGTCGCTGATCATTTCATTCAATTGAGCGATCCAGCCGACAGTACGTGCCAGCGCAAAAATACCGGTGAACAAATTGACAGGTATGCCGATGGCGCGTTGCACGATACCGGAGTAGAAATCCACGTTCGGGTAGAGCTTGCGGGAAACAAAATAATCGTCTTCGAGCGCGATTTTTTCCAAGGCCTTCGCGAGTTTGAACAAAGGATCGTTTTCGAGTCCGAGTTCCTTCAACACTTCATCGCATGTCTCTTGCATCAACTTGGCGCGTGGGTCGTAGTTTTTGTAGACGCGGTGGCCAAAGCCCATGAGTTTGACATTGGAGTTTTTGTCTTTCACTTGCTCCATGAACTCGCCTACTTTGGCGATGCCGCCATTGGCTTGAATGTGTTCGAGCATGTTCAAGCAGGCTTCGTTGGCACCGCCGTGTGCGGGGCCCCACAAACAAGCCACACCTGCCGCAATGGCTGCGAACGGGTTGGTGCCGGACGAGCCGCATAAACGCACGGTGGAAGTGGAGGCGTTTTGCTCATGGTCTGCATGCAAGGTGAAGATGCGGTCCATGGCGCGCTCGAGCACCGGGTTGACCACATAGTCTTCGCAAGGTGTGCCGAACATCATGCGCAAGAAATTGCCTGCATAAGACAAATTGTTTTGCGGGTACAAAAACGGTTGACCGATGCCGTATTTGTACGCCATGGCCACCAGGGTAGGCATTTTGGCGATCAGGCGAATGGCAGCGACTTCGCGGTGCTCGGGGTTGTTGATGTCGGTGCTGTCATGGTAGAAAGCAGACAACGCACCGACCAGGCCGGTGAGCACGGCCATCGGGTGCGCATCGCGGCGGAAACCGCGCAGGAAAAATTGCATTTGCTCATGCACCATGGTGTGGTGCGTGACGGTGCGGGTGAATTCATGTTTGCGCTGGGCGTTGGGCAATTCACCATACAGCAGCAAATGGCAGGTTTCCAAAAAGTCGCAGTGGGTGGCCAGTTGCTCGATCGGGTAGCCGCGATACAGCAATTCACCTTTGTCGCCATCAATGAAAGTGATGGCTGACTGGCATGAGGCAGTAGACAAAAAACCGGGGTCGTAAGTGAACATGCCGGTTTGGCCGTACAGCTTGCGAATGTCGATCACGTCCGGGCCGATGGTGCCGTTGTAAACCGGCATCTCAACGCTGGGTTGGCCATTGGTGAATGAAAGAGTGGCCTTGTAGTCAGCGAGTTTCATGGTCAATTCCTGTGTCAATCAATAAAAAAATCAAACTTTCAACAAATGCAGCACGGATTGCACTTGCATATCTTTGGTTACTTCTTGTGTATGCGGGCGGCCTAGCAAGACATCCAGCAAATCGTTGTCAGCCAATTCCATCAACGCATACATGCCGCGCGCTTGCCCAACGGTCAATTCAGCAGCGTGGCGATTGAAGAAACGCTCGATGAACAAATCGTTTTCCAGCAAGCCGCGCCGACAACGCCAACGCAGTTTGCTCAAGGCAGCTGACGACAGTTTGTCGCCATCGGCCAAGCCAACGAGTTGCTCATCCCCCATTCAAACCGCGCGGCTGATCATCAGTTCTTTGATCTTGCCAATCGCCTTGGTGGGGTTCAAACCTTTGGGGCACACATCGACGCAATTCATGATGGTGTGGCAGCGGAACAAACGGTACGGGTCTTCCAGATTGTCCAAGCGCTCGTTGGTCGCGTGGTCGCGGCTGTCGGCGATAAACCGGTAGGCTTGCAGCAAACCGGCGGGGCCGACAAATTTGTCCGGGTTCCACCAGAAAGACGGGCAGCTGGTTGAGCAGCTGGCGCACAAAATACATTCGTACAAACCGTCGAGTTCTTCGCGCTCGGCGGGCGACTGCAAGCGTTCTTTTTCAGGCGGCAGGGTGTCGTTGACCAGGTACGGTTTGATCGAGTTGTACTGGTTGAAGAACTGCGTCATGTCGACGATCAAATCGCGAATCACAGGCAAGCCCGGCAGCGGTTTCAAGGTAATGACACCGGGCAGCGTGAGCATGTTGGTCAAACAGGCCAAACCGTTTTTGCCGTTGATGTTCATGGCATCCGAGCCGCACACACCTTCGCGGCAAGAGCGACGGAAAGACAGCGTCGGGTCTTGCGCTTTGAGTTTCATCAACGCGTCCAGCAACATGCGCTCGTGGCCGTCGAGCTCCACCTCGATGGTTTGCATGTAGGGCTTGGCATCTTTTTCCGGGTCGTAACGGTAAATCTTGAAAGTGCGTTTCATCAGAAGGTTCTCACTTTAGGAGGGATGCTTTCGGTGGTCAAAGGTTGCAGTTTGACGGGCTTGTAAGTCATGCTGTTGCTGTGGCTGTGCCACAGGCTGTGCTTGAGCCACTGCTCGTCATTGCGGCCGTTCGGGTGTTCGGGTGTGTCTGCGTAGTCGTCCACCGTGTGTGCGCCACGGCTTTCGCGGCGCGCGGCGGCTGACACCATGGTGGCCTGGGCGCACTCGATCAGGTTTTCCACTTCCAAGGCTTCAATGCGTGCGGTGTTGAAAATTTTGCTCTTGTCTTTCAAACCGATGGCGTTCACTCGCTCGCGCAAAGCCGCGATTTGCGCGACGCCTTCGTCCAGCGTGGCTTGGGTGCGGAACACCCCTGCATGCTTTTGCATGCTGGCGCGTAAATCGTTGGCCACGTCTTGTGCGTATTCGCCACTGGTGCTGTTGTCCAAGCGTGCCAAGCGGGCCAAGGTGCGGTCTGCGGCATCGGCGGGCAAAGGCTTGTGCAATTTATTTTTTTCGTGGAACTCGACGATGTGGTTACCGGCGGCCTTGCCGAACACCAGCAAGTCCAATAATGAATTGGTGCCCAAGCGATTGGCACCGTGCACGCTGACGCATGAGCATTCGCCCACCGCATACAAACCATTCACCACGGCATTGTGATCAGTGGCGTTTTGTGTGACCACTTGTCCGTGGATGTTGGTGGGAATGCCGCCCATTTGGTAATGGATGGTGGGTACCACGGGAATGGGTTCGCGCGTGATGTCGACGTTGGCGAAGTTGTGGCCGATCTCGTAGACCGATGGCAGGCGCTTCATGATGGTGTCGGCACCCAAATGGTCCAGCTTCAAGTGCACGTAATCTTTGTTCGGGCCGCAACCGCGACCTTCTTTGATTTCCTGGTCCATGCAACGGGACACGAAGTCGCGCGGCGCCAAGTCTTTGAGCGTGGGCGCATAACGCTCCATGAAACGCTCGCCCAGGCTGTTGAGCAACACCGCGCCTTCGCCACGGCAGCCTTCGGTCAGCAACACACCGGCACCGGCGACACCGGTGGGGTGAAATTGCCAGAATTCCATGTCTTCCAGTGGAATGCCAGCGCGTGCCGCCATGCCCAAACCATCGCCGGTGTTGATGAAGGCGTTGGTTGACGCCGCAAAAATGCGACCCGCGCCGCCGGTGGCGAGCAACACGGTTTTGGCTTCCAGAATATGCAGGTCGCCGGTTTCCATTTCCAGCGCCGTGACACCAACGACATCGCCGTCTGCGTCGCGGATCAGGTCTTGCGCCATCCATTCCACAAAGAAATTGGTGTTGGACTTCAAATTTTGCTGATACAAGGTATGCAGCATGGAGTGGCCGGTGCGGTCGGCCGAGGCGCAGGCGCGTTGCACCGATTTTTCGCCGTAATTGGAGGTGTGGCCACCGAAGGGGCGCTGGTAAATCGTGCCGTCAGGGTTGCGGTCAAACGGCATGCCCATGTGTTCCAGCTCATACACCACCTTGGGTGCTTCGCGGCACATGTATTCGATCGCGTCTTGGTCACCCAGCCAGTCAGAGCCTTTGACCGTGTCATAGAAATGGTAGTGCCAGTTGTCTTCCGACATATTGCCAAGAGAAGCACCGATACCGCCTTGGGCTGCGACCGTGTGCGAGCGGGTGGGGAATACTTTGGACAGCACGGCGACATTCAGGCCAGCGCGAGAGAGTTGCAGCGAGGCACGCATGCCTGAGCCGCCTGCACCGACGATGACCACATCAAAGCGGCGACGGGGAATAGAGGAACGTGTCATCTGTCAAAGTCTCCAAAGAACCTGCACCGCCCAGCCCAAGCAGGAGAGCAGCCAAACGATCGTGAAAATATGTAGCGCCAAACGCACGCCGACTGGCTTGATGTAATCCATCCAAATATCGCGCATGCCCACCCACACGTGGTAGGTAAGTGCGAGCAGCACGGTGAAAGTCAGTGCCCGCATCCATTGGGGACTGAAGATACCGGCCCAAAGGTCGTAGCCGATCTCGCCACGCGAAAAAATCAGTTGAAACAAGACCAAGAAAGTAAACAACGCCATCAATGCGGCGGTCAGTCGCTGCGCTATCCAGTCGCGCAGTCCGTAGTGGGCACCTGTGACCAGGCGTTTGGAACCGATTCCTTCACTCATCATTGCTCCTGAAATCAATACAAACCAAATAATTTGGCGCCTAAAAGCACGGTCAAACCGATGCTCGCGCTCAAGGTGAACACGGCGCTGCTGCGGCCGAATTCACGGCTGACCGAATGGGTGGCATCCATGTACAAATGGCGAAGGCCGGCAATCAGGTGGTGCAAATACGCCCAGATCAGCGCCAGAAGGGTCAATTGGATAAACCAACCGGGGTAAATGCCAACGCCTAAGTTCAGGGCCGATTTGAATTTGGCAAATGAGATCTCGGATGACACCGATTTGTCAAACAACCAAATGATGAAGGGCAACAGCACAAACATCAGCGCGCCGCTGATGCGGTGCAAGATGGACACCCAACCGGCCGCCGGCAGACGGTAAGTTGGCAAATCTTCAAAGGCATTGATATTGCGAAATACGGGCCGGGTTTTTGCGGGTTCAGTCATGCCTAGGGCTTTCCAGGGAATGGGGCGATAAACCCCAATGGTTCAAAGGTGAAATTCATTCTATTGCAATGCACCATAAATCCTCGTCACGCATGTTTGAGTGGGTCCAGACCTTCATTTTGAAAACTTTTCAATTCAGTTCATTCAGGTAATGGCGGTTGTCCGTGCGGTAAACCCCGATGCGCCATTCCATGGGGGTGTCGTGGTAGGTGAACGCCATGCGCTCAACCTTGAGCAAGGGGGTGTCGCTGCTGACGCGTAAGCATTCGCACACTTTGGCCGAGGGCAGCACCGCGCGCAGTCGTTCTTGGGCACGCACCATGCGGATGCCAAAGTCAGATTCAAACATGGCGTACATCGGGCGGGTATCGGCGCTCAGGCGCTCGGCGGTCAGGCCTTTGAAAGCCGCGCCGGGCAGCCAGATGTCTTCAAAAATAGTGGGAACCTTGTCGAATGACAGCACGCGGCGGACCTGAAAAACCGCTTCGCCGCTGCGCAAACCCAACACCTCAGCCACTTGTTGCGGGGCACGCAGCTTTTTGCAATCGATGATGTGTCGCTCGGCCGGGCCTTGGGAGTCGCTGTTCGGGTTGTCGGGCTTGAGCTTGAGGAACCGAAACTGCACTTGCTGCTCCGCATGCGTGGCGACAAATGTTCCTTTTCCTTGCCGCCGCACCAGCAGGTGTTCTTTGGCCAGTTCGTCAATCGCCTTGCGTACCGTGCCTTGGCTGACTTTGTAGCGGGCGGCCAGTTCAAATTCACTGGGGATCGGGTCGCCAGGTTTCCATTCGCCGGCTTGCAGACTTTGCAGCACCAGACTCTTGATCTGTTGGTACAAAGGGCTGAACGATGCCGAAGCCAACACGGTCGAAACCGCAGGTGTCGCTGTCTTTTCAGGCAAGGTGGTGGAGTTCACGGGCAATCAGTCAGGCACAGGTCAAGGTTTAGACGCTATCATATCTTCTATAAGACATAGGTCTTGTGGATTTTTTGGCAATCCGGCCAGCCCGGCTTTATTCCTTTGTTCAATTTCGGAGATTTTTCATGAGTAAACAACCCGTTCGCGTGGCCGTTACTGGCGCCGCTGGTCAGATCGGCTATGCCTTGTTGTTCCGTATCGCCTCGGGCGAAATGCTGGGCAAAGACCAGCCCGTCATTCTTCAGTTGCTGGAAATTCCTGACGAGAAAGCCCAAAAAGCGCTCAAGGGTGTGATGATGGAACTCGAAGACTGCGCTTTCCCTTTGCTGGCAGGCATGGAAGCCCACGCTGACCCGATGACTGCGTTCAAGAACACCGATTACGCATTGCTCGTCGGTTCTCGTCCGCGCGGCCCGGGCATGGAGCGCGCCGAGTTGTTGTCTATGAATGGCGCCATCTTCACCGCCCAAGGCAAAGCTTTGAACGCCGTGGCTTCACGCAACGTCAAAGTGCTGGTGGTCGGCAACCCCGCCAACACCAACGCTTACATCGCGATGAAATCCGCGCCTGATTTGAAGCCCGGCAACTTCACCGCCATGCTGCGCTTGGACCACAACCGTGCTGCGTCTCAATTGGCCGCCAAGACCGGTAAAGCAGTTGCCGAGATTGAAAAACTTTGCGTCTGGGGCAACCATTCGCCCACCATGTATGCAGATTACCGTTTCGCCACCATCGGCGGCGCATCTGTCAAAGACATGATCAACGACCAAGAGTGGAACGCGAATGTGTTTTTACCCACGGTCGGCAAACGCGGCGCGGCCATCATCGAAGCGCGTGGTTTGTCTTCAGCGGCTTCTGCTGCCAACGCCGCCATCGACCACATGCGCGATTGGGCGCTGGGCACGCACGGCAAATGGGTAACCATGGGCATTCCTTCACAAGGCTGGTACGGCATTCCCAAAGACGTGATGTTCGGTTTCCCGGTCACTTGCGAGAACGGCGAATACAAAGTGGTCGAAGGTTTGGCCATTGACGCGTTCAGCCAGACTTGCATTGACAAGACCTTGAAAGAGCTGACCGATGAGCAAGCCGGTGTGGCGCATTTGCTGTAACACTGTTTGAGTCAGCCGCTTTGAATACCACTGCCAAGCCGGTTCAACACCCGCGCGATGTGCTGCAAAGCGCACAAGCGGGTGAGGTGGTGTTGCCGGTGTGCGATCACTACAGCGGTGTGGAAGCGCGCATGCGCAAAAGCCTGCAATTGCAGGCTGAGATGCAACAAGAGTTTGGCGTGTGTGTGTTCGATGTCACTTTGGATTGCGAAGACGGCGCACCTGTAGGCGGCGAAGCCGAGCACGCCGCGCTGGTCACCGAGCTTGCATTGAACGCTGCAGCGAATGCCCGCGTGGCGGTGCGTGTGCACCCGGTGGATCACCCGGCTTTTCATGCAGACATTGCAGCCATCGTCGGTAAAGCGGGCAAGCGTTTATGCCATGTGATGTTGCCCAAAGTGGAAACCGTGACGGACATTGAACACGCGGTACGCGCCATCGACCAAGCCGGTGCGCCTGCACTGGCGGTGCATGCGCTGATTGAGTCACCGGCGGCGGTACACCGTGCGTTTGAGATTGCCGCGCACCCGCGTTTGCAGTCTCTCAGTTTTGGTTTGATGGATTTCGTGTCGGCACATGCCGGTGCGATTCCCGCGCACGGCATGGGCGCACAAGGGCAATTCAGCCACCCGCTGGTGTTGCGGGCCAAGATGGAGATCGCCAGTGCGTGTCATGCGCACGGCAAAGTGCCTTCGCATTGTGTGGTCACCGAATTCAACGACACGCAGGTCATGGAAATCGCCGCGCGTCGTGCCGCGCAGGAGCTGGGATACACGCGCATGTGGAGCATCCATCCCGCGCAAATCCGGCCGATCCTGGCGGCCATGGCACCTGATGAAAAAGACATTGACACAGCGTGTGCTGTTTTGTTGGCGGCGCAACACGCCGAATGGGCGCCGATCAGCCACGCCGGGCAATTGCACGACCGCGCCAGTTACCGCTTTTTTTGGCAGTTGCTGCAACGCGCACACGCCACGGGGCGCAAGCTGCCCGCTGAGGCGCAAAGTTTTTTTGCGTGAAGCGCATTGGCGTTTCATGAACTGTTTTATCTTGAGGAGATCACCATGTTGAAAGCTTACCGAGACCATGTCGCCGAACGCGCTGCGTTAGGCATTCCACCCTTGCCATTGGACGCCAAGCAAACCGCTGAATTGATTGAACTGATCAAAGTGCCACCCGCTGGTGAAGACGCTTTTCTGATTAACTTGTTGACGCACCGCGTGCCCCCCGGTGTGGACGATGCCGCCAAAGTGAAGGCCTCGTTTTTAGCGGCTGTCGCGCATGGCGAATTGAAAGTGGGTTTGGTCTCGAAGTCCAAGGCGACAGAGCTGCTGGGCACCATGGTGGGCGGCTACAACGTGCACCCGCTGATCGAGTTGCTCGATGACGCTGAAGTCGCCGGTGTCGCCGCAGACGCGCTGAAGAAAACCTTGTTGATGTTCGACTTCTTCAACGATGTGGCCGACAAAGCCAAAGCTGGCAACGCCAAAGCCAAAGACGTGATGCAAAGCTGGGCGGATGCCGAGTGGTTCACCAGCCGCCACGAAGTGGACAAAAAAATCACGGTCACCGTGTTCAAGGTGCCCGGTGAAACCAACACCGACGATTTGTCACCCGCGCCCGACGCGTGGAGCCGCCCTGACATTCCTTTGCACTATTTGGCGATGTTGAAAAACACCCGCGAAGGAGCAGCCTTCAAGCCGGAAGAAGACGGCAAGCGCGGCCCCATGCAGTTCGTGGACGACCTGAAGAAAAAAGGCCACTTGGTGGCTTACGTGGGCGATGTGGTCGGCACGGGTTCGAGCCGCAAGTCGGCCACCAACAGCGTGATTTGGGCCACCGGCCAAGACATTCCTTTCGTGCCGAACAAGCGTTTCGGAGGTGTGACTTTGGGCGGCAAGATCGCGCCCATCTTCTTCAACACGCAAGAAGATTCCGGTGCGTTGCCAATCGAAGTGGACGTGACGAAACTGGAGATGGGCGACGTCATCGACATTCTGCCGTACGACGGCAAGATCACGAAGAACGGTGCTACCGTGGCCGAGTTCAAATTGAAAAGCGATGTGCTGTTTGATGAAGTGCGCGCCGGTGGCCGTATCAACCTGATCATCGGCCGCTCGCTCACCGCCAAAGCGCGCGAGTTTTTGGGCTTGCCTGCATCCACCGTGTTCCGTTTGCCGTCCGTCCCCGCCACCACCAAAGCCGGTTTCACGCTGGCGCAAAAAATGGTGGGACGCGCTGTGGGTTTGCCCGAAGGCCAAGGCGTTCGCCCCGGCACTTACTGCGAACCCAGAATGACCACCGTCGGCTCGCAAGACACCACCGGCCCGATGACCCGCGACGAGTTGAAAGACCTGGCCTGCTTGGGTTTCAGCGCCGACATGGTGATGCAGTCTTTCTGCCACACCGCGGCCTATCCCAAATCTGTGGATGTGAAAACACACCGCGAATTGCCCGCCTTCATCAGCAACCGTGGCGGTGTGGCGCTGCGTCCCGGCGACGGCGTGATTCACTCTTGGCTCAACCGTTTGCTGTTGCCCGATACCGTGGGCACTGGCGGCGATTCACACACCCGTTTTCCCATCGGCATTTCATTCCCCGCAGGTTCGGGTTTGGTGGCTTTTGGCGCGGCCACGGGCGTGATGCCTTTGGACATGCCCGAGTCGGTGTTGGTGCGCTTCAAAGGCGAAATGCAACCCGGCGTCACTTTGCGTGACCTGGTGCATGCAATTCCTTTGTACGGCATCAAGAAGGGTTTGTTGACCGTGGCCAAGGCCGGCAAGATCAACGAGTTCTCGGGCCGTATTTTGGAAATTGAAGGCCTGCCGAATTTGAAAGTGGAGCAAGCCTTCGAGTTGTCAGACGCGTCAGCCGAGCGTTCCGCAGCGGGTTGCACCATCAAGCTGAACCAAGAGCCGATCATCGAATACCTGAACTCGAACGTGGTGTTGATGAAGAACATGATTGCCGACGGCTATGCCGACGCCCGCACGCTGGCGCGCCGCATCGAGAAAGTGGAGGCATGGCTGGCCAAGCCCGAGCTGCTCGAAGCCGACAAAGACGCAGAGTACGCGCATGTGATTGAGATTGACATGAACGAGATCAAAGAGCCGATCCTGTGCTGCCCGAACGACCCCGATGACGCGAAGTTCTTGTCCGAGGTGGCCGGCACCAAGATTGACGAAGCGTTCATTGGTTCGTGCATGACCAACATCGGCCACTTCCGCGCCGCAGCCAAGCTGTTGGGCGGCCAGCGTGATATTCCCGTCAAGCTGTGGGTGGCACCGCCCACCAAGATGGACGAGAGCGAGCTCATCAAAGAAGGGCATTACGCCGCGTTTGGCACGGCAGGTGCGCGTACCGAAATGCCCGGTTGCTCGCTGTGCATGGGCAACCAAGCCCAGGTGCGCGAAGGCGCGACCGTGGTGTCCACCAGCACGCGCAACTTCCCCAACCGCTTGGGCAAGAACACCAACGTGTTTTTGGCCAGTGCCGAATTGGCAGCCATTGCCTCCAAGCTGGGCCACATACCCACTGTGGCCGAGTACCACGAAGCCATGGGCATCGTGAACAAAGACGGCGCGGCCATCTATAAGTACTTGAACTTCAACCAGATTGACGAGTATGTGGAGAACGCGAAGGGTGTGACCGCCTGAGTACTGGAACACTTAAGTCAAAGCAAATTCCAAGGCAGCGCCAACACATCCTCGCTGATCCAGCGGGGCTGTTCGACGGCACACAGCATCAGCCCATGGCCGATGCGTTGGTCGGGGTGTGCTTTGCGAAAGCCTTGCAAACCCAGCGTTTGTTTGCGCGTGGGTTGGGCGGTGAGTTTGATTTCTATCGGGTGCAGCCAGCCATCGCGCTCGATGACGCAATCCACCTCAGCCCCCGTGCTGGCGCGCCAGTGGTAGAGGTTGGCGTTGCCGCCCATCAAGGCCAAGGTCTTGCGGATTTCGCACACCATGGCGGTCTCGAACAGGGCACCAAACAATGGGTGGCCGCCCAACGCCTGCGGGCTGCTCATGGCGGCGTGGTGGCAGGCCATGCCGGTGTCCACCAGATAACCCTTGGGGCTTTTGCTCACACGTTTGATGCGGTTGGCAAAAAACGGCGGCAGCTCGAACCACTGGAACGTGGCCTGCATCATGCGCAGCCAGCGTTGGGCGGTTTTGGGGGTGATGCCGATTTCGCGGCCCAATTGGCTGTGGTTGATCTCTTGCGCTGTGAGCGCACTCATCAGGCGCACAAAGCGACCAAAGTCGTGCCAGTCGCCCACTTCCCCCGCCAAGCGGGCATCGCGCTCGACATAGGTGCGGTGGTAGCCCTGCCAAAAGTCGGGCACCAGCCCTAAGTCCAAGGTTTGCGCCTTGGGCATGAAGCCGCGCCACAGCCACTCTTGCAAGTTACCTGCATAAAAGCTGTTTGCATCAAGACCGTCTGTATGACGCGGCGCGCTGCGGGCGTAGTCGGCAAACGCTTGTTGCTTCCCTTGCTCTTGCGCTTGCATCCAGTGGTGCAGCCACAAACTGCTGGCGGTTTGTGGCTGGGTGTGTGTCAACTCGCTCAGCGACAAGCCAGACAACTCCACAAACGCCACCCGCCCTGCCAGGCTTTCAGCCAAAGCTTGCATCACCTGCCATTGTTGCGATCCCGTCAGTAAAAATTGCCCCGGCTTGGCGTGCTGGGAATCGACAGCCCGCTTGATGCTGGCCACCAACTCAGGGGCGTACTGAATTTCATCCAATATGAGGGGCGCTGGGTGGTTGCGCAAAAACAAGTCTGGCTCGCTGCGGGCTTGCTCTAAGTCCAGACTGGCGTCAAAAACCACATAGTCCAAGTTGGGGAACACCTGCCGCAGCAAGGTGGTTTTGCCCACCTGCCGAGCCCCAGTGACCACCACGACCGCAAAGGCGGCAAACAAGCTTTGCAGATGCTGCGTGGCGTTGCGGGGAAAATTAACCATGAATTTTAGCTCCGATAGTACTAAAAATCACGATTATAAATTTTCTTTTCCACTGCATCCCATTTTTTATCCCACTCGGCATTGGGCGTAGCCCCCAAGTCCGCCCACCCACACCCGCCGTGCATTGCATCGTCAGGACTGGGTGACACCGCCTACCAAAATGTACAAGAGCGAGCTGATCAAAGAAGGCCACTACGCCGCGTTTTACTTGGACGGGTTAGCGGTCGGTCAGCCCGCACTTCATCTCGTCAATGTTCACCATCTGCAGTACCTGTGCCAGCTGGTTAACCACGGCCACGGCCTATTGGTGCACTTTCATATATTTGGCGTGGTCTGACAGATTTTATAAATTTAAAGATCTCAATCTATTAAAAAGTTAACTTAATAGAAGTAATATTTATCGTTTTGAAGCTATAGTGCAGCTACCGAACCCGCTCGAGCATTTGATCGATCAAGCGGGTGGATTGCAAGCAAGGAGCACCGGGTTTCATGGCAAATTTATACCTGCATAAAAAAATAGCCTGTAGTCGTCCAGTCCATTTTGCAAGAGGTTTGCTGCCATTTCAACAAAATGTATTGACTCGGACCGGATGTATTTATCGGGTTTTGCGGGATAAATTACGTTAGCCACCTTTTAATATGAACCGCCTAAAGACTTTTCTCCCCGCTCTAGCCGGGATAGCAATCCTAGCCGGACTTGCCATGCTAGTTGGTTTGGTTGTCTACGCTTTCTTCCAGTACCTCAGTTCAGTACCGAAAGAGCTTGGCGCTGCACTTGTCGCTGCTGCGGCAACAATCCTTGTCGCCACCGTTACTGTCATGGTTGGCCGCTACTACGAGCGCAGAAAGGAACTGGATGCGCTTTTCAGAGAAAAGAAAACAGAAATCTATGACGAATTTCTGAAAGAATTTTTTACGTTGTTCTGGGGTGCCAGTAAAACCGATGCGGCAGCAGAAAAGGATTTGGTTTCATTCCTTCGTGAGTTCACTCGGAAGCTCGTGCTCTGGAGCGGACCAGAGGTAATCAAAGCCTTTGTCGCTTGGAAAAATCATCTCGCAAAGGGAACCCCAGATGCGAAATCAATCTTTCTTAATGAAGCCTTCCTATTGGCGATTAGACGTGATCTGCGTCACTCAAACATAGGTCTGCGCAAAGGCTTCTTTGCTAGACTTTTCCTGCAACAGGGGGAACTTTTTCTCGACATGGCAGCGAAAAATCCAGATTTGACCCTAGCAGCACTTGCTGAGGTCGAGAATGCACTCAATATTCAAAAAGTTGAGGCCGAAGGTGGCTAACCTAGCGCTTAACCGCTCTCCCTTTGGTCGTTGGACGTTGCGCGATAAAGCCGCGCAACGCCGGTGACTTCTACGGTAGCCTCATGAACATGCCCCTGCGCCAGCAACTCGTCGATGCCGCTCTGATGTGGGAAGCGCGCTTCGGTAACGCGCCGCAGATTACGACTGTGCTGTCCGAGTACGACACCGCCATGCTGGTCGGGATGACCGAAGAGCAGTACTCGGCTGCAATGGTCGGCGCGACGTCCGTACAGAGAGGTTATGACTTCAAGCACCGAGGAAGGCGCTATCAAGTCAAGGGAAACCGGCCGAGTGGCAAACCCCGCAGCTCCGTCACGTGGGTGCGTAAAGCAACGAACTACGACTGGGACAGCCTTGTCTGGATCCTCTACGACTCGAAGTACGTCATTCAGGAGGCATGGCTCTGGGAAGTAGACGCATATCGAGAGGCGTTTCACGAGGTCAAACGCCTCTCACCGTCTCATTACCGGAGCGGCAAAGCACTTCCCGCACAAAGAACGAGGCGTCCACCGGACGAAGGCCTCCATGATAGTTACGCAAATGAAACTAATTGAGCAGCGGTTCGAACGTGGAGCCTAACCCCTCGATCAAGCTGAGCACCAATGTTCGACGTCATGAAATTTACTTCCCTGTGGTTAGCGTTTTTGCCAACAGGACGTATGGCGTTTGAGATTCAATACTTCCATGAGCGCGTTTTATTATTTTTTGATGGGCAAGAGAGTAGTCGTTCTGCATGCGTTTATAAAGAAGTCGCAGCAGACCCCTGACAAGGAATTGAACACGGCGCGAAAGCGCCTGAAGGAGGTGATGCATGGCTGACTTGAAGTACAAACCGGTTCCTCATAATCACGCTGAATTTTTGGCGGCAGCAAGTCAACGCCCAGGATTTAATGGTGCCTACGATAGCCTTGAACTCGAATACAACGTTGCAAGCCAGATGCTCAAAGCGCGTGCGAAAGCAGGCTTGACGCAAGACGCAGTCGCAGAGCGCATGGGTACAACAAAGAGTGCAATTTCGCGCCTGGAGGGTGCTGCTCTTGTTCACGCATCTTGATCAAGTCAGCTGCTGTCAATACAACATCACGTCCATCAAGCGACACAACAATGCTGGTGTTCGTTTTAATGGCAAGGTCTTGAGCTGAACGAGCAGCGCGTTGGATGGCTGCAAATGAGCCTGCCAAATCTGGATCAGATGAAGAAAGAATATCTTTGGGGTTCATTTGTCACTCCAGTCAATCAGTTTGGGTTTAATGCCGTAGTTGTCGAACAAAACCCATGAGTCAACTACCTTGCTGTAACGATCATGAAAGTTAGCTAAGCCCGCCTTGAAGCGTCTGCGAATAACGTCTTCATGGATATTGTGCCCACCCTGTTGAACGCGATGTGCCACCCTCGACACGGCAATGTCTTCATTAGGGAATGACAAGAACCACAGTTTGACTTGGTAGCCATGGGTCTGCCACAAGGCTATCTTTTTCAAGTAGATGTTTTAGGCATTTTATGCTCTGCAGGACGAGTAGCCAGCAGGAAGATATGGGCTTCATCTTCTCAGTGTTTGGAGCCTCCTAAAACCGGGGCGCTTCAGGCCCATCCCTTGATCGGATATACCCAAATCTTTGAGCCTCAGCCCCGCTTGACAAACGCCCTCTATTCTGTACAGTCTGTACGGAATAAAAGGAGGTTGTCATGATCGACAAGAAAACATACGGCTTAGAGCAGGCCAGGGCGCAACTGCCCTTGATTGCTGCCGAAGCAGAAGCGGGTTACAGCAGCGAAATCACTCGTCACGGCAAGCCCGTGGCCGTGGTGGTGCCGGTCAAGCAATGGCAGGCACAGCAAGGCCGGGCAGTCAAAGTTGACGGCATATTGGCTTTGCGCGGCACCGGTGCAGGTTTGTGGCCACGTGGCGCAGCAAGTGCCGTCGCGCAATTGCGCAACGAGTGGCAGGACTGACGCATGACCGAAATTGTGCCTGTCTACAAAGCAGGCTGGGGCAACTTGGGTGATGGTGTCACGATGCTGGTGGACACCGCGCCGTGGATATATGTGTTGGAAGACCACCCTGTGTTTGCGCCACGCTTTACCGGTTTGTTTGAAGCCGCAGAGCTTGGCCGTATACAACTGGCCTTGACCACCGTCACTTTGGCTGAGGTGTTGACCGGTCCATTGAAGGCAAAGCAAACCGCATTGGCTAAGCGTTATGAAAAAGCGCTGGGGCGTTACCACGTGGTACCGTTATCGGCGCAAGTAGCTGTCATGGCCGCACAGTTGCGGGTGCAATACCGTTTGAAGTTGCCCGATGCGGTGCAATTGGCATCGGCCTTGGACATAGGTGCGGCGGCTTTGGTCACCCACGAAAGAGATTTTTCTAAGGTGTTGGATTTCCCAGTTTTAACCGGCGAAACAGCCTAAAAGCACTTGCGCAAACGCAGCTGTCTTCAGGATTTTCGGTAAGGCTGCACCACTCAATGCACGAACACCATATTCGTGATGAATTCGCCACTGAGTGAGGTTTGCTCAGAGCTGTATGTTTCACATCAACAAATGCTCTCCGTCATTTGCACCGCCCAAGATGACATAGTTCACTTTGCGTACATCCATCAACTTGGTGCCGCCCGCGTAAGAAATGGAGCTTTGCAAATCCTGCTCCATCTCAAACAAGGTATCGGCCAATCGGCCTTTGATCGGCTCCAAAATACGTTTGCCTTCCACGTGCTTGTATTCGCCCTTGTTGAAGTCAGAGGCCGAGCCGTAATATTCCTTGAACAAGCGGCCATCGACTTCCACCGTTTGTCCGGGTGACTCTTCGTGTCCTGCCAGCATGGAGCCGATCATCACCATGGATGCACCGAAGCGAATGCTTTTGGCGATGTCGCCGTGTTCACGAATGCCGCCGTCAGCAATGATGGGCTTGGTCGCCACGCGAGCACACCACTTGAGCGCAGACAGTTGCCAGCCGCCAGTGCCAAAACCTGTTTTAAGTTTGGTGATGCACACCTTGCCCGGACCAATACCGACCTTGGTCGCGTCTGCGCCCCAAGTTTCTAAATCGATCACCGCCTCAGGCGTGCCCACGTTGCCTGCGATGACAAACGCACCCGGCAAATGTTCTTTCAGATGCGTGATCATGCGGTGCACATTGTCCGAATGACCGTGCGCGATATCGATGGTGATGTAGTCGGGGCAGAGTCCCTCGGCGCGCCAGGCGGCCACGGTGTCGTAATCGGCTTGTTTCACACCGAGAGAAACTGATGCATACATGCCTTTGGTTTTGCAGTCGCGCACAAACTTGACGTTATCCAGATCAAACCGGTGCATCACATAAAAATAGCCATTGGCCGCCAGCCATTCGCAAATACTTTCGTTCACCACGGTTTTCATATTCGCTGGAACCACGGGGAGGCGAAATGTGTGTTTGCCTAAGGTGACGCCGGTGTCGCATTCAGCGCGACTTTGCACGCGGCATTTGCGCGGCAGTAAAAGAATATTGTCGTAATCAAAAATTTCCATGAACCAGGCTCCAAAAAATAAAACAAGGAGAGCGCTTGGCTTGGCCGGTTCGGAAAAACCGGACGCAAGAATCTTGGGCCCGGTGATTGATTCTACGCACTTTGGCAGGTCGTCTTGACTGCCTACAATCGACTGATGCTCACAGGCCTTTCCCCCGATTTATCCTCCCCTTTGTTACAAGGCCTCAACCCCGAACAGCAAGCGGCAGTGGGTTTGCCGGCGCATCATGCGCTGATATTGGCCGGTGCCGGTTCGGGCAAAACACGGGTGCTCACCACCCGTATTGCATGGTTGCTGCAAACCCGACAGGTGTCGCCGGGCGGTTTGATCGCGGTGACCTTCACCAACAAAGCGGCCAAAGAAATGCTGACGCGTTTGAGCGCCATGCTGCCAGTGAACGTGCGCGGTATGTGGATTGGCACGTTCCACGGCTTGTGCAACCGGTTTTTGCGGGCGCATTGGAAGCTGGCCAATCTGCCGCAGTCGTTTCAAATTTTGGATACCCAAGACCAGTTGTCGGCGGTCAAGCGCTTGCTCAAGCAATTCAATATCGACGATGAACGCTTTCCACCCAAGCAAGTGCAATGGTTTATTGCGGGTTGCAAAGAAGAAGGTTTGCGTCCCAAAGATGTGGTGGTGAGAGACCCAGAAACCCGCCAAAAAGTCGAGCTCTATCAGTTGTATGAAGACCAGTGTCAACGCGAAGGCGTGGTGGATTTCGGCGAGTTGATGTTGCGCAGTTATGAGTTGTTGCGTGACAGCGATGCCCTCAGAGCGCACTACCAAGAGCGCTTTAAACATATTTTGATCGACGAGTTTCAAGACACCAATCGGCTGCAATACGCTTGGATCAAGCTGTTGTGTGGCGCACATAGCGCGGTGATGGCGGTCGGCGACGATGACCAAAGTATTTATGCATTCCGTGGAGCGCGGGTCGGCAATATGGCCGACTTTGTGCGTGAATTTGATGTGCAGCACCAAATCAAACTCGAGCAAAACTACCGCAGCCACAGCCACATCCTGGACACGGCCAACGAGCTGATCAAACACAACAAAACACGTTTAGGTAAAAACTTGCACACCACCCAAGGTGCGGGTGAACCGGTGCGGGTCATGGAGTCGCCCGGCGATTTGGCAGAAGCCAATTGGATCGTTGAAGAAATCAAGCAACTGCTGCGTGATGGCCGAGACGGTGAGGGTGAAAAAGGTGTGTCAGCGCGCAGCGAAGTTGCCATTCTTTACCGCAGCAACGCGCAAAGCCGCGTGATCGAAACTGCCTTGTTCAACGCGGCCATGCCTTACCGCGTGTATGGCGGCTTGCGCTTTTTCGAGCGCGCTGAAATCAAACATGCGTTGGCGTATTTGCGTTTGCTCGAGAACCCGCGCGATGACACCAGTTTCATGCGCGTGGTCAATTTCCCGCCGCGCGGCATTGGCGCACGCAGCATCGAACAATTGCAAGATGCGGCCCGCGCCAGCGGTTGCGCCTTGCACGACGCGGTCAGCAGCATCGGTGGCAAAGCCGGTGCGAACATTTCCGCGTTCGTCGCCAAGCTCGATGTGTTGCGCGAGCAAACCCAAGGCCAGACGCTGCGGCAAATCATTGAACTGGTGTTAGACCACAGCCAGTTGATCGAGCATTACCAAGCCGAGCGCGAAGGCGCGGACCGTGTAGAGAACTTGCAAGAGTTGGTCAACGCCGCCGAGAGTTTTGTCACGCAAGAAGGTTTTGGCAAAGACGCAGTGGCTTTACCAGTGGACGAGGCATTGCAAAGCCAGGCCGACTTTGCCGCGTCGCAAGCAGCGGCTGGCGGCGCGACACTGCAGCCGGACACAGACACGGGCGAAACCTTGTCGCCCTTGGCAGCGTTTCTCAGCCATGCGGCTTTGGAGGCAGGGGATAACCAAGCGCAAGCCGGACAAGATGCGGTGCAACTGATGACGGTGCACGCCGCCAAAGGTTTGGAGTTTGACTGTGTGTTCATCACCGGTTTGGAAGAAGGTTTGTTCCCGCATGAAAACGCCATGAGCGATTTCGAAGGCTTGGAGGAAGAACGCCGTTTGATGTATGTGGCCATCACGCGTGCGCGCAAACGTTTGTACCTGAGCCATTCGCAAACCCGCATGTTGCACGGACAAACCCGCTACAACATCAAGAGCCGGTTCTTTGATGAAATGCCCGAGCACACGTTGAAATGGTTGACACCGAAAACCGGTTTGCAAGCGCCGCCTATATGGGGCAGCAGACCGGCTGGCTTTGGCAACAACGATTCAGGCCGCGCCGGTTTCTATACATCCACGCCACCCACTATTCCACAGCGTGCCAACCCGGCGACAGCCAGCGGTCCAAATGCTTGGGTGCGCAGTGGCATGCAGGTGTTTCACACCAAGTTCGGCGAAGGTACCGTGGTGTCTATGGAAGGTGTGGGTGACGACGCCCGTGCGCAGGTGAAATTCAACCGGCACGGGGTGAAATGGCTGGCCTTGTCAGTGGCCAAATTGACACCGGTGTGATGCCTCAGGCTTCCAAGGGCTCGCTGATAAAACAGTCGCGAAAGCTGTAGTAGCTGGAAGAAAAGAACATGGCTGCGAGCATCAGCATGGCCGGCAACATCAGCATCATGGATAGCTGACCTTCATCAAACAGCAGACTGATCAAGCTCAGCACCAAACTGGTGGTCAAGAAAATACTGGCCCATGTCAAGCCAAAAAAGGCAAATGCACGCCAATTGGCCCAGCATGCCATGAAGCTGAAAAAGATGCTTTTGACCAGCGGTTGTGCATGCCAATGGATCAATCCCGGGGCGTGCCAAAAAAGCGTTGAAAGAGGCAAGTACAAAAACAAGCTGAACAATGCCGCAGATTGAAAATCTTCGTTGATCACGGTGTCTTCGTTGAGTCCATCGCCGCCCATGTACATGCGGGCAAATTCACCGTCGTCAAACACAGATGACAAGACCAATACAAAACAAAACAGCAATGCGTAAAGGAATCCCAGCAACACCATTTTTTTGGATTGGGCGGCACCTTGTCTGAAACCGATGATCAACATGGTGGGCATAGGAAAACGCGCCAAGTCTGCCTCGCGGGCGGCGGCCATCAAGCCTAATGAAGCCACGGGAATGAACATCAAACCCAGAAAACTTCCGCCATACGACAGCAGCGATGTCATGGAAGCAATCGCCATGAACAATAGGAACAAACCGCTGAGGGCCAAAGGCTGTCGCCAAAAATTGCGAATGCCTTGCCTGACCCACAGCGAACCGGTACGGGCTTTGACAACATTGAGTTTCATAGGTCAGAGTGTGACAGGGTCATGCAATCTTTGTGTGAGGACGCGTTCAAAGTGCGCGGGGTCGTGGGGTTGCAGCATACTGGCTTGGCGTGGCAGATGAAAATCCCACAGGCGTGAAATCCAAAAACGCAATGCCGCAGCGCGCAACATGGGGTTGAACAAGGCGCGTTCGGCAGTGCTCAAGGGCCGCACCGATTGGTAGGCCGACAGCATGGCTTGCAGTCGCACATGGTCCATGTCGCCGGTGTGTAAATCGATGCACCAATCGTTGATGCACACCCCCAGATCGAAGAGCCAATGGTCGCAACCGGCGAAATAAAAATCAAACACACCGCTGAGTTGGTCGCCGTCAAACATCACGTTGTTGCGAAATGCATCGGCATGCACAGGTCCGCTGGGCAAGGCCGCATAAGCAGACAAACTGCTGACATGGTTTTGGTACGACATCTCGTGTGTCAGCAACCGGTGTTGTGCGGGTGAGAGAAATGGCAGCACAGCAGGCACGGTGTCGTTCCACCAAGCCAGTCCGCGCAAATTGATTTGAAAACGGTCAAAGTCGCGTGCAGCCAGATGCATTTGCGCCAAGGTGCGACCCATGGCCGCACAGTGCGCTGCACCGGGTTGCAGTTCAGATTGACCGTTTAAGCGGTTGACCACGGCAGCTGGTTTGTCCAGCAGCGTGAGCAAAATATCGCCTTGCTGGTTGGACTGCGGGTCGGGCACAGGAATGCTGCGCGCCGCCAAGTGTTTCATCAGGTACAAATAAAAAGGCAGTTGTTCGTGGGTGAGCCGTTCGAACAGCGTCAAAACATACTCGCCTTGGTCGGTGGTCAGAAAATAGTTGGTGTTTTCAATGCCGCTGCTGATGCCTTGCAATTGCACCAGCTCGCCAATGGACAACTGGCTCAACAACGCTCGGGCTTGCTGCTCGGAGACTTCGGTGAAAACGGCCATGGCAAAGGTGAGAACAGCTCGGGCAAAAAAGAAGAATCGATTGTAGGCACAATCGCTGTCATGCAAGACACACCTACTTTACTGCTGGTCGACGGTTCAAGTTACCTCTACCGCGCCTTTCATGCCATGCCCGATTTGCGTGCAGATCGCAATGACCCGAGCAGCCAAGCCACCGGTGCGATCCGCGGCATGGTCAATATGCTGACCAGCCTGCGTCGCGACTGGCCCACCGCGCATGCGGTGTGTGTGTTTGATGCCAAAGGGCCGACGTTTCGCGACGCTATTTATCCCGAGTACAAGGCCACGCGCTCGCCCATGCCGGATGACTTGCGCAGCCAGATCGAGCCCATACACCGGCTTGTCAAATTGCTGGGTTGGCCGTTGCTGGATGTACCGGGTGTTGAAGCGGACGATGTGATTGCCACGCTGGCGCATGTGGCCGCTGAACAAGGCATGCAAGTGGTGGTCTCCAGTGGCGACAAAGATTTGAGTCAATTGGTGAACGAGCGCATCACCATCATCGACACCATGAACGGCAAAAAACGCGATGTGGCAGGTGTCACCGAGGAGTTTGGCGTGCCCCCCCGTTTGATGATCGATTTCCAAACGCTGGTGGGCGACACGGTAGACAACGTACCCGGCGTCGCCAAGGTTGGCCCTAAGACCGCGGCCAAATGGTTGATGGAATACGGTTCGTTAGATGCGTTGCTCGCGCATGCCGATGACATCAAAGGCGTGGCGGGTGAGAACCTGCGCCAAGCTCGCGACTGGTTGGCCACAGGCCGCCAATTGGTCAGCATGAAAATCGATTGCGATCTGCGCGAGTACGTCCCTGGCTGGCCGCATCTCGATGGCATTTTGATGCAAGCCGCAGACGAGGCAGAACTGCTTGCGTTCTACCGCCAATACGGCTTCAAAGGCTTGGCCACAGCGGTGACTGGCGACGCACCTGCGCCCCGCGCCAACGCGACGGCTCACCACGGTGGCGGTGTGGGTGAAGTGGGCGTGTTGTTTGATGCGCCTGCTCCGATGTTGGATACGCCGGTGAATTACGAGACCGTGCTGACATGGGACAGCTTTGAGCGTTGGTTGGATGTGTTGCAACACGCAGAACTGGTGGCGCTGGACACCGAGACCACGTCGCTGGTGGAAATGCAAGCGCAAATTGTTGGCATCAGTGTGTGTGTGAACCCGGGCGACGCCGCCTACATACCCCTGGCACACAACGCCGCCGATGCGCCTGCGCAATTGCCGCTGCAAGACGTGTTGCAAAAGCTCAAGCCTTGGTTGGAAGACGGCAGCAAACACAAACTGGGTCAGCATGTGAAATACGACCGCCATGTGTTTGCCAACCACGGCATTGAAGTGCACGGCTATGTGCACGACACCATGTTGCAAAGCTATGTGTTGGAAGTGCACAAACCCCACAGTTTAGAAAGTCTGGCCGACAGGCACTTGGGTCGCAAAGGACTGTCGTATGAAGACATGTGCGGCAAGGGCGCACACCAGATTTCTTTCGCACAAGTCGATGTAGAAAAGGCTTCTCATTACGCTTGTGAGGATGCAGATTTCACTTTGTCGGTGCACCAACGGTTGTGGCCGTTGTTGCAAGCCGATGAAAAATTGAATTTTGTCTACCAGTTGGAAATGCAAAGCAGCGAAGCGCTCTACCGCATAGAACGAAATGGCGTGTTGATTGATGCGCCCACATTGGCAACGCAAAGCCACGCCTTGGGTTTGCGCATCATGCAACTCGAAGAAGAAGCGTATGAGATTGCCGGCCAACGGTTTAACTTGGCCTCGCCCAAGCAGTTGGGGGAAATATTTTTTGACAAGCTCGGTTTGCCGGTGGTGAAAAAAACCGCCACCGGTGCCCGCAGCACCGACGAAGAAGTGTTGGAGAAATTGGCGGACGACTATCCTCTGCCCAAGAAGATTTTGGAGCACCGTTCTCTGTCCAAACTCAAAGGCACCTACACCGACAAACTCGCTCAACTCGCGCAACCGCTGACTGGCAGAGTTCATACGCATTACGCGCAAGCCGTGGCGGTCACCGGCAGGTTGTCGAGCAACGATCCGAATTTGCAAAACATTCCTATCCGCACGCCCGAGGGACGCAAAGTGCGCGAGGCTTTTGTCGCGCCGCCTGGTTTCGTGATCGCCAGCGCTGACTACAGCCAGATTGAATTGCGCATCATGGCGCATATCAGCGAAGACCCGGCTTTACTCAAAGCATTTCATGAGGGTCTGGATGTGCACAAAGCCACTGCGGCAGAAGTGTTTGGCCTGACACCGGACACGGTGAGCAGCGAGCAGCGCCGTTACGCCAAGGTCATCAATTTTGGTTTGATTTATGGCATGAGTGCGTTCGGGTTGGCCAAGGCTTTGGGCATTGACAACACCGCCGCCAAAAATTACATAGAGCGGTATTTCCTGCGCTTTGCAGGCGTCAAACGCTACATGGATGAAACCCGCGCACAGGCCAAGGCCCAAGGCTATGTCGAGACGGTGTTTGGCAGACGTTTGTATTTGCCCGAGATCAATTCACCGAATGGACCGCGCCGAGGAGGTGCCGAACGCGCCGCCATCAACGCGCCCATGCAAGGCACGGCGGCAGACCTGATCAAACTCAGCATGGTCAAGGTGCAACAGGTGCTTGATGCGCAGCACAAAGGCACGCGCATGATCATGCAAGTGCATGATGAGTTGGTGTTTGAAGTGCCGGATGCAGAAGTCGATTGGGTGAAAACAGAAATCCCCAGACTGATGGCAGATGTGGCGCAACTCAAAGTGCCTTTGCTCGCAGAGGTAGGTGTCGGCAGCAACTGGGACCAAGCGCATTAATGCCACCGCGCCATCACAGCGCATAATAGCCTGCTTGTATAAGTGGTTATTTATTCAACTATCAGACCTATGAACCATTCACAGATGCGTGATGCGGCTGCCTGGTTGGCACCTGCCAAAACGTTTGAACATAACGATCGTCGGACATGGTTGAAGACCGCACTGGGGGTGGGATATGCCGCCGCTTGTTTGCCGTTGTCTGCGCAAAGCGCTGTTCGCACCAGCAGCGAAGGATTGTTGTGCGGTGAGGCAATGGTGAATATCAATGGTTTTCAGATGCCTGTGTACCGCAGCGTGCCAATTGGCAAAACCCATTGCCCGGTGGTCTTGGTGGTGTCAGAAATTTTTGGTGTGCACGAATACATCGCAGACATCACCAGACGCTTGGCGCACCAAGGCTACATGGCCATTGCACCTGAATTGATGTTGCGACAAGGCAAGCCGAGCAGTTATACCGAGATGGGCAAGTTGATCGCCGAGGTGGTGTCAAAAGTACCCGATGAACAAGTCATGGGTGACTTGGACGCATGCGTGACGTGGGCCGCCACCCAAGGTGGCGATGTGTCTAGACTGGGCATCACAGGTTTTTGCTGGGGAGGGCGCATCACTTGGTTGTACGCTGCCCACAACCCAACGGTAAAAGCGGGCGTGGCCTGGTATGGCAGATTGAGTGGCCCTGTGTCTGCATTCAATCCCCGGCACGCAGTTGATCTGGCGGGGCAATTCAAAGCACCCGTGCTGGGCTTGTATGGCGGCGCAGATACCGGTATCTCTTTGGAATCCGTAGAAAAAATGCAAGCGGCTTTGGCCGCTGGCAATGAAGCGGCACGACGCAGTTTGATTCATGTGTATGCCAACGCTCCGCATGCGTTTCATGCTGATTACCGACCCAGCTATCGCGAAGCAGAAGCCAAAGATGGCTGGCAAAGAATGTTGCGCTGGTTCGACACAATGAAATGAGTGATTTATGAGTTTGGTTTTGCTTGCGATTGTGGCGGGCACCCTGAGTGCCGGTGTGGGAAGTGTGTTGTTGGCGGCTTTGCTGGCTCGCGCTTTGATGATGCGCTTCACGCAGCATTTGCTCAGTTTGGCGGCAGGTGCATTGTTGGCCACCGCATTCATGCATTTGTTACCTGAGGCGTTCGAGTCCGACATCACGCCACAGTTGTTGTTCATGACTTTATTGGGTGGGCTGGTGTTTTTCTTTTTGCTGGACAAGGCCGAGTTGTGGCACCACGGGCATGAACATGGTGAAGGCCATCACCATGCACTCCATGGCGATACACACGACCATGCGCACCACCACCACGCAGACGATTCAAACAGCCAAAACCCGCAAGGCTTCGCAGGCAGTTGGGCGGTATTGGCAGGCGACAGCGTCCATGCATTTGGCGACGGCATATTGGTGGCAGCGGCGTTCATGACCAATTTCAGTTTGGGAGTGGCCGCGTCATTGGCTGTGCTGGCCCATGAAACGCCACACCATATGGGCGATTTGGCGGTGCTGCAACGCGGTTTTGGCCAGGGGCGTGCTGCTTTGTTGAAATTGTGTTTGGCCGGTGGCGTCACCGTGGTGGGTGGCTTGTTGGGCTTTTTCCTGATTGAAGGCCATGAGGATTGGCTGCCGTACATGTTGGTGGTCGCCAGCAGCAGCTATGTGTATGTGGCCTTGGCCGATTTGATTCCGCAGCTGCAAAAACGCTTGTCAGCCTCAGCCACGAGCATGCAAGTGCTGTGGTTGTTGGCCGGTATCGGATTGGTGACCTTGGCCACGCAGTTGATGCATGTGCATTGAATGGATGGACTGGCGCGGACTGTCGAATTCCATCGGCTCGATTTAATCCATCAACCTTTGCACCAACCAAATACCTGAAATCAGCAAAACGCCCCATGAACCATAGGTCATGACAAGTTGTTTGGTTCGGGCTTGCCTGGCCAGCAAGATGATGGGGATGCCCACTGCAACCACCGCGGCTATCTGGCCCAATTCAACGCCGATATTGAAGGCCAGCACAGTTTCGATGAAGTAGGTTTGCGACAAACCCAACTCGCGCAGACCATTGGCAAAGCCCATGCCGTGGATCAGACCAAAAATGAACGCCAACTTCCATTGGCTCCATTGAATCCGTGTTTGCAGATTCAAAGCGGCTGAAATCATGATGGACAAAGCAATGGCCGATTCAATCCAGCGTGATGGCAAGGAGATCACATCAAGGACCGAAGCGAGCAAGGTGATGGAGTGGGCCAAGGTGAATGCGGTGATCACTTTGAGCGCAAACCATGCGGCAGTCTTGGTGCCATTGTTGTCAGTGTCAGTGGTGCCTGTGGCGCGGTGCAGCAGCATCAGCCCGGGCAGCAAAAGCGTCAAAAGAAACAGCAAATGGTCCGGACCGCCCCAGATATGCCAAGCACCTTCATGGGTAAACAACCCGATGGTGGACCAGCGCTTGGTGTCGCCCAAGGCAAAGCGTTGGGTTTGCGTGCTTGAGTCAAACACTGACGAGATTTCTTCTTTGCCCAGTTGCAGCTTGAAAAAAGCACGTCCTAGTTTGTCGTTTTGGTTGAAAAAGCTATAGCGCACCACCACAAATTTGATCTCAGGCGCAATGCTTGGGCTGGTGAAACGCTGGCGCACATACAGACCATCGTTGCGTAACACCACGGACTGCGAAACAAATTCCAAGGGCTGCGCTTCTTCATTCAGTTGCACCCCAAGCGACTCTTGAATGACTTGGGTAATGGCCGGTTGCATGGCCTGCAATTGCTCAGGGGTAGGCGTGGCTGCAGGCGGCACTGGCGCAGGTACAGGTGCATCGGACGGCTTAGGGGGCTGCAAGAGATTGCCCAAGTCGCGCACGATGAAATCCAGCTCAATTTGTAGGCGGCCATTGCTCTCTGTGAGCACCAGGTAACTGTTACCGGTTTGGTGGGCCAGCGCAGGCACTGACAAGAAAACATATGCCAAGAAAAGCCGCAGTATTTGTGTGCAAGTGTTCATGTGCAATGTCTCAATACTTTTCACCCAAGGCCTCAAGTGTCAAAGCTTTCAGACTTTGCGGATAGGCATTGCGCAAGTCAGTCATCAGTTGCTTGAATTTTTTCCGCCCCTCGGCGGCAGAGAGCAATTGCTGATCGATGGCTTGGAGGGTGTGGATGGCTTGAATGAACTTGACTTCTTCTTGGTTGACAAGGGCTGCTTTGGATTGGAGCAATGTCTCGCCGATCTGAAGCAATGTGGCCAGCTCATCACGGCTTTGTGACAGCGGCTTGAGTGGGTTGTCGGTGAAGCTGTCGTAAAACTGGTTTTTGAATAAACGGTATTTGGCCTCGGTGGCATAAACGGACTTGGGATCTATCGCAAGTGCCAATCGGTAATGTTGCAGGGGCGACAAATACAAACCAATCTTTTCAGATTTGACCAGGGCAAAACCGGCGCGGGTGAGCTCACCCAGCAAAGCGGTTGACTCCAGTCCATTGACTGCACCATGGCTTTGAATATCTTCATTGAACAAATCGCGGATGCTGTCCAAGGTGGTGGCGATCTGGAAGTGGGCCTTGGCTTTGTCCACCGACGAGGCGGAAGAAGTCGTCACGGTTTGTGTTTGCAGCAAAGTCTGCATGAAGCGTTGGCGCGTTTCCGTGGTGATCGAGTCGTGTGCCCAGGCACTGCCACCGCACAACACGGCCAGAGACCAGCCCACACCACCCATGCGCCAAAAATAAGCGCTTGATTTCATGGCTCAACAGGGGCAGGAGGGGGTTCTAACTTCTCGCCGGAAAAGTAGGCCTGTGCACCCGGGTGCATCGCCATGCCGAAGCGTGAAGTGGCGGGTTTGAGGAGCTTTAAGGTGTCGGCAGCTTCCATCAGCGCCATTGTCACCAAATAGCCGTGGTAAAGCGGTAAATCAGTGCGTGCCACCAGCAGATGCTTGCCGTTATCGACCAAAATTTCCAGGTCCATCGGTGCAAACTCCGCAAAGGGCTCAGCGCCCGACAGCATTTGCTGTGCATGCGTGTAAGACAGCACGGCCAATTTGACTTGGTTGGTCTTGAGCAAACTGGCGGTGCGCGTCATTTTGTGCGCTCTGCTCACCATGGCTCGGCTCAGTGGCAGCTTGTCGCGCAGCACCGCAACCCACGCCTCACCGGTATCGTCACCCGGCATGTCTTCAAGCGAGGTCATGATTTGCATATTGCGTTTGCGAAATACATTCCAGAACCGGTAGGGCGTGTGCGCCCAGAGGCTGGAAGTGGCAGTCGCCACCAGTGAACCCAACAGGCTGAGTCGCGTCAAGAAAAATCGTCTGTGCATAAGAGAGTTGAATTGCCAAAAAAAAGAGCGAGGTTAACTCGCTCTTTTGAACATGCGGGGAAGTGGGTTATTTGTTGCCGAAAATTTCCATCGGGCAAATGGTGGTCACGGCATAGTTAGGTACATCCACCACGTTGCTGATGCGCAGGTCGCAGGCGACGCTGGCAATCACCAGGGCTTGTTCTTTGCTCAGGCCTTTGGTGGCCATCAACCAGTCAAGCATGGCGATCATGGAGTTGCGTGCTGCCAAAGTCAAATCATTCGACAGGTTGGTCAAAGGCTTGATTTTTTCGCTGTCCAGGTAGGCCCACTGTGGTGGCACTTCGCCCGCTTTTTTCAGCGGATAACCGACCACGGCGTGGAAGCTGTCTGGCTCCAATTTCTTGATTTGTGAGCCGCCTTCAAACATAGGCTGCTTCACGAGTGAAGCCATGCCTTTGCGGATTTCGGTGCTGACGGTGACCACTGCACCCATTTCGATGGCGGTACCTGCCACTTCACCATCGCCTTGTGCATAGTGCACGTCACCGATGAAGAAGCCGCATCCGTCGATAAAGCAAGGCAGCAACAGTGTGGTGCCTTCGACCATTTGTTTGACGTCCATGTTGCCGCCGTTTTCACGGGGGGGAACGGTACGCAAGCATTGGTCTTTGTGGCTTCCATTGGGGCCGCAAATCTCTGCAGGACGTGCACTGATGGGTTGGGGGGGCAGTGCCACACCACCCGCTGCACCCAATTGGGTTTCGCGTGCCAGCCATGCTTCAATTTCTGGCTCGCCGGGCATTACGCCGACCGAGCCCATGAAACCGTTCATGGGAATGCGAACGCCAGGCAACTGGGCCGACACAGCTTCATAGCGGTTCAACTTCCAGTTGGCCACATAAGGATCTGGAAACATGTCTGGCAAAAAGCCAAAGCCGGGAATCAGCGTGGTGTAGCCGTATTCGTTGGGGTTGATATCAATCAATTTGATGGCCAGAACATCGCCGCGCTTTGCGCCTTCGATGTAGATTGGACCTGTCATGGGGTGGATCAGGTTGGTATCAATAGCGGTGACATCTTTGGGCACGGAATTGATGTTGAGTTTGGCGTCCAAGGCGTCACGGGTGTGCACCACAATCAGGTCGCCGGGTTTGGCACGTGCCACAGGTTTGATGGCAGGGTGGTAGCGGTTGAAGCAATTGGGATCATTTTCGCAATGCTCACCCATCTTCTTGACTTCCACAATGGTCTGGGTTTTGACATCTGTGGTGTCTGCCAGTGTGTAGGTGGCAGCAGCACCCAGCAGCAAAGCTGCAATGGCTGGTTTGATTTGGAACATAAATATCCTTTGTTGTATGAGAGGACGGGCTTTCTACCCAACTTACAAATGTCTTCGATAAGCCTGTAATTTAAAAGCTTATTAAAAAAAACCCATTTAAAACCAAGGGAAAGCGTTATTTAATCTTAAAGAATTAATTCAAAAGAAAAGTGCATCATAAATAATGTGCTCAAATAACTTAAGCTTTTGCGCAAGGCAGTCCCGGGCTGTTGCACCACTCGCTCCAACTGCCTGCATACAAGGCCGTGCTGCCCAAGCCCGCGACTTGCATGGCCAGCAGGTTGGGAATGGCGCTGATGCCACTGCCGCAATGGTGAACCACTGACGAAGGTGCGTGCCCCGCCAGCAAGCTGTCAAATTCGGCGCGTAATTGCGCCGCAGGTTTCATCAAGCCATCCGGCCCCAGATTGCTGGTGAACGGGCGGTTCAACGCGCCGGGGATATGACCGGCCACCGGGTCAAAAGGTTCGGTTTCACCGCGAAAACGTGCAGGTGAGCGGGCATCCACAATGGTTTGCGAAGGTTTGCCCAAAGCTGCAAACACATCGGCGGTGTGCAGCAATGTCACGAGCGGTGGTCGCAAGGTAAATGCGCAGGCCTGGGATTTCGCGGCTGCACCACTGGCAACTTCTCCGCCAATGGCCACCCAGGCTTGCAGGCCACCATCGAGCACCGCCACCGCGTCGTGGCCGCACCACTTCAGCATCCACCACAAGCGGCCACAAAAATTCATGCCCTGCCGGTCGTACACCACCACTTGGGTCTGGTTGCTAACGCCCATACGGCCCAGCCATGCGGCAAAGTGTTCGCGCGAGGGCAAGGGGTGACGCCCGCTGTTGACCGCCACGGCGGAATCGTGGCTGGACAAATCGGTGTTGATGTCGGCGATGCTTGCGCCCGCGATATGTTGCGTTTCAAATTGTTCGCGCCCGGCATGCGATTGGCTGAGGTCGGCGCTGCAATCGAAGACGCGCAGTTCACCTTGAAAATTTTTTACATCTGCAGCAGATATCAACGTGGTGTAGGTCATCAATGTTCCTCGGCGGGTGAATCAGCCACAGTGCTTGCATTAACGCGAGGTCGACATGCGTTTGAGGTACCACTCGTGAAAGTGCTGCATGCCGTCTTCCATCGGACTTTGGTAAGGGCCGAATTCGTTGTCGCCGCGCTGCATCAGGGCGAGGCGACCGGCGTCCATGCGCAGGGCGATTTCATCGTCCTCGACGCAGGTCTCCATGTAGGCGGCTTGCTGCGCCTCGATGAATTCGCGCTCGAAGGCGCAGATTTCTTCAGGGTAGAAAAACTCCACCACGTTCAAGGTTTTGTCCGGCCCCTGCGGGTGCAGCGTGCTGACCACCAGCGCATGCGGGTACCACTCGATCATCACGTTCGGGTAGTAAGTCAGCCAGATGGCGCCGTACTTGGGAGCCGCCCCCTTGCGGTATTGCAGCACCACGTCATGCCACTTTTTATAGACGTCGGTGCCGGGCTTGCCCAGCTTGTCGGACACGCCGACCGTCTGCACCGAGTAATTTTTGCTCAGTTCCCAGCGCAAATCGTCGGTGGTCACAAAGCCGCCCAAGCCCGGGTGGTAGGGGCCTACGTGGTAGTCCTCCAGGTAGACCTCGATGAAGGTTTTCCAGTTGTAGTTGCATTCGTGCAAATGCACTTTATCGAGCTGGTAGCCGCTAAAGTCCAGGTCTTGCATCGAGCCCAGATGGGCCATCTCGGCGGCCATGTGGTGCCCGTTGTCTTCAAACACCAGACCGTTCCAGGTGCTGGTTTTGTAGCGGTTCAGGTTCAAACAAGGGTCAATCTCGAAGTGCGGCGCACCAATCAGCTCGCCGGCGATGTTGTAGGTCCAGCGGTGCAGCGGGCAGACGATGTTGCTGTCCGGCCGGTCGCCCAGCGAACCGCGGCCTTGCAGCAGGGTGGCTTGCCGGTGCCGGCAGACATTGGAGATCAGCTCGATACCCGAAGCGTTGCGCACCAGCGCCCGGCCCTGGCCTTCGTGGGGCAGCGTGTAGTAGTCGCCCAGCTTGGGGACTGCCAGCTCGTGCCCCAGGTAGCGCGGGCCTTTGGCAAACAGCTTTTGTTGCTCTCGGGCGTACAGACCGGGGTCAAAATAGCTGGAGATGGGCAGCTGGCTGGTCGCCTGCAAGAGTCGAAGGCTTAAATCAGACATGCGCTTGTGAAACTGTTGGTCGGGCTGTGGGTGATCGGCAGCCCCTTAAAACTGGTTTTTTCATTGTACCTACCGTGTACCTACCGGCCTTGCCGCCCGGGGGTTCTGACAGCGCTGAAAGCCGGCGCGCACAGCAAGCCTCTAAAATCATTCGGATACTGACACAACAAGCCATGAGAAAAACAAACGCTGCCCCCCTCTCGACCGAGCCCGCCCATTACGAGGCGGCCTTGCAAGAGCTGGAAAAACTGGTCCTGGAACTCGAAGGCGGTCAAATGCCGCTGGACCAGTTGCTGGCCGGTTACCAGCGCGGCGCCCAGTTGCTGGCCTACTGCCGCGACAAGCTGGCAGCCGTGGAGCAGCAAATCAAGGTGCTCGATGGCGGCGAGCTCAAACCCTGGGCACAGGAATAAAGCTTTGAATTCATTGAACTCCCCCAAGATGCTCAGCGGCGCTTCTTTTGACTTGCCCGGCTGGAGCGCGCTTCAGCTTGATCGGGTTGAAGCAGCCCTGCAAAACTGGGTGGCCTGCCCGCAAACCTGCCCGGCCCCGGCCGGCTTGGGTGACGCCATGCGCTACGCCGTGCTGGACGGGGGCAAACGCCTGCGGCCCTTGCTAGTGCTGGCCGCCTGCGAGGCCGTGGACGGTAACCCCCAGGCCGCTTTGCGGGCAGCTTGCGCGGTCGAGTTGATCCACGCTTACTCGCTGGTGCATGACGACATGCCTTGCATGGACAACGATGTGCTGCGCCGCGGCAAGCCCACCGTGCATGTGCGCTTCGGTCAGGCACAGGCTCTGTTGGCCGGCGATGCGCTGCAAGCGCTGGCCTTTGAGCTGCTGACCCCCGACGACAGCACCATGCCCGCCGGCATGCAGGCGCAGCTGTGCCGCATGTTGGCGCAAGCCGCCGGTTTTCAGGGCATGGCGGGCGGGCAGGCGATTGACCTGGCCAGTGTCGGCCAGCCCATCAGTTCTGCGCAGCTGCATGAAATGCACAAGCTCAAGACCGGTGCGCTGTTGCAAGCCAGCGTCATGATGGGCGTAGCCTGCGGCAGGCCTACCGTGTCAGCGCAACGTGCCCTGAGCGACTACGGCGCCACCCTGGGGTTGGCCTTTCAGGTGGTCGATGATGTGCTGGACGTGGTGGCCGACTCCGGCACGCTGGGCAAGACGGCCGGCAAAGATGCCGCCCAGGACAAGCCGACCTTTGTGTCCCTGATGGGCTTGCAGGCTTCTAAAAAATACGCGCAGGAATTACTTTCGCAAGCCCACTCCAGCCTGCGGGCCGCGGACTTGGAGAACACGACAGCCTTGCGGGCGCTGGCCGATATGCTTGTCAATCGCGGCTTCTGAGGAACACCCGGATGTACCCATTGCTAGAAACCATCAACAGCCCGGCCGACTTGCGCCTGGTGCCGCGCAACCAGCTCCAACGCGTGGCTGACGAACTGCGCGCTTACCTGCTGGAGAGCGTCTCGCGCACCGGCGGACATCTGAGCTCCAACCTGGGCACGGTGGAGCTCACAGTGGCCTTGCATTATGTTTTCAACACCCCCGAAGACCGCTTGGTCTGGGACGTGGGCCACCAGACCTACCCGCACAAAATCCTCACCGGCCGGCGTGACCGCATGCATTCTTTGCGTCAATTGGACGGTCTGTCAGGCTTTCCGCGGCGCAGCGAAAGCCAGTACGACACTTTTGGCACAGCGCATTCGTCCACCTCCATTTCCGCTGCTTTGGGCATGGCCATGGCCGCCAAGCAAAAGGGCGAGGACCGCCACGCCGTGGCCATCATCGGCGACGGTGCCATGAGCGCCGGCATGGCTTTCGAGGCGCTGAACAACGCCGGCGTTTGCGACTGCAATCTGCTGGTTATTCTGAACGACAACGACATGAGCATCAGCCCGCCGGTGGGTGCGCTGAACCGCTACCTGGCGCAGCTCATGAGCGGTCAGTTTTATGCTGCTGCTAAAAACGTCGGCAAGCAGGTGCTCAAAGGAGCGCCTCCGCTGTTTGAGCTGGCCAAGCGCCTGGAGGCGCATGCCAAGGGCATGGTGGTGCCGGCCACCTTGTTTGAAAACTTCGGCTTCAACTACATCGGCCCCATTGACGGCCACGACCTGGAGTCGCTGGTCCCCACGCTCGAAAACATCCGCCAGCTCAAGGGCCCGCAGTTCCTGCACGTGGTGACCAAAAAAGGCCAAGGCTACATGCTCGCCGAGGCCGACCCGGTGGCTTACCATGGCCCCGGCAAGTTCGATCCGGCCTTGGGGCTGCAAAAATCCGCCACGCCGGCCAAGCAGACCTTCACGCAGGTCTTTGGCCGCTGGCTGTGCGACATGGCCGAGCAGGACCCGCGGCTGGTGGGCATCACGCCGGCCATGCGCGAAGGCTCGGGCATGGTGGAGTTTCACCAGCGCTTTCCCGATCGTTACTATGACGTTGGGATTGCCGAGCAACACGCCGTGACCTTTGCTGCCGGCATGGCCTGCGAAGGCCTCAAGCCGGTGGTGGCGATTTACTCGACCTTTTTACAGCGTGGCTACGACCAGCTGATTCACGACGTCGCTCTGCAAAACCTGCCCGTGGTGTTTGCGCTGGACCGCGCGGGCCTGGTGGGCGCTGACGGCGCCACGCACGCCGGTGCTTATGACATTGCTTTTTTGCGTTGCATACCGAATATGAGCATCGCTTGCCCGGCTGATGAGAACGAGTGCCGCAAGTTACTGACAACGGCATTTGAGCAAAACCACCCGGTGGCTGTGCGCTACCCGCGCGGCGCCGGTGCCGGCGTGGCCACCGAGCCCGGGCTGCAAGCGCTGCCTTTTGCCCGGGCTGAAGTGCGCCGCCAGGGTTCCGGCCTGGCCATTCTGGCCTTTGGTACTTTGCTTTACCCGGCCTTGGCAGCCGCTGAAAAACTCGGCGCTACGGTGGTCAATATGCGCTGGGCCAAACCGCTGGACACGGCCTTGCTGCTGGAAGTGGCGGCTACACACCAAGCCCTGGTCACGGTAGAAGACGCCTGCCTGATGGGCGGCGCCGGCAGTGCCGTGAGCGAAGCCTTGCTGCAAGCCGGGATCCACAAGCCCTTGTTGCAGCTGGGCTTGAAAGATGAATTCACCGAGCACGGTGACGTGGCTGCGCTGATGGCGCTGCAAGGGCTGGATGCCGCCGGCATAGAAGCCACGGTGATGGCCCGCTTTTCGGCTTACCTGCCTGAGCGGGCCGCCAAAGTGGTTCTGAAGTCGGTCGCATGAAGCTTGACCTCAACAACGGCCCGCAGCTGGCACACGACTTGACGACCATGCCCGATGTGCAGGCCAGGGCGGATGTGCGTGACATCCCTATACAGCGCGTGGGTATCAAGTCGCTGCGTTACCCGCTGAGCTTGATGGTTGCCGGCAAGCTGCAAGCCACTGTGGGCCACTGGACGCTGGACGTGGCACTCAGCGCCCAGAAAAAGGGCGCCCATATGTCGCGCCTGATCGCCTGGCTCGAATCCCTGGAAGTCAGGGGCGTTCCCCTCACCGCCCCCTTGTTAAGTACCGAAATCAAAGCCATGTTGGCGCTTTTAGAGGCTGAGGACGGCCGTATCGAGGTGAGCTTTCCGTTTTTTGTGCGCAAAGCCGCGCCGGTGTCGGGCTTGCAAAGCCTGATGGAGTACGACGGCCAATGGATCGCCGAGCACCGTGACGGCCAGACCCGCCTGAGTTTGCAAGCTGTGGTGCCTGTCAAGTCGCTGTGCCCCTGCTCCAAAGAGGTCTCAGACAATGGCGCGCACAACCAACGCTCATTCATCAGCATGCGTGTTGAACTGCGAGACCCGGCTTTGCCCATGGACTTGAGCGAGCTGGTGCGCGTGGCCGAGCACAATGCCTCCAGCGAGCTTTGGGGCCTGCTCAAACGGGCAGACGAAAAATGGGTGACAGAGCATGCGTATGCCAACCCCAAATTTGTGGAAGACCTCATTCGCGACGTGGCCGTGGCACTCGAATCCGATCCCCGCATCGGCAGCTACCGGGTCGAGGTGGTTAACCACGAATCGATTCATGCGCATGACGCCTACGCCCTGATGGAGCGTCAGCGCTAAGCTACAAAAACCAAGCCGGTCAATTTACCCGGTCTTTTTTCAGGGGTAAACACCGGTTTTTTCACGGGTAAGCACCAATACCTTTGCCTGCCTATCTCTTAGAATACAGCGTTTCAAACAATTAAGGAGTTTCTTATGGACCGTCGTCTCGTCATCAAAAATGCAGGTATCGCGGGTGTTCTCGCAGCCGGCATTGCCCCTGCGGTGCAGGCTCAGGCCCCGGCTGCCAACATCCGCTGGCGCCTGGCTTCCAGCTTTCCTAAAGCGCTGGACACCATTTACGGCGCAGCTGAAACATTTGCCAAAAAAGTCGGCGAAATGTCCGGTGGTAAGTTTGTCATCTCTGTGCATGCCGGCGGCGAACTGATGCCAGCTTTCGGTGTGGTGGACGGCGTGCAGAACGGCACCGTTGAAATGGCCCACACAGCGCCTTACTACTTCTTCGGCAAAGACGAGACTTTTGCCCTCGGTTGTGCCATCCCCTTCGGCCTGAACAGCCGCCAGATGACAGCTTGGATGTACCACGGCAACGGCGGCAAGCTGATGCGTGAGTTCTACGCCAAGTACAACATGGTCAATTTCCCCATGGGCAATACGGGCGCTCAGATGGGCGGCTGGTATCGCAAGCAAATCAAGTCGGCGAAAGACATCAAGGGACTGAAATTCCGCGTCGGCGGCTTTGCCGGCAAGGTGATCGAGCGCATGGGCGGCGTGCCGCAAAACATCCCGGGCGGCGAGATCTACACCGCGCTGGAAAAAGGCACCATCGATGCGGCCGAATGGGTCGGACCTTATGACGATCTGAAGCTGGGCTTCAACAAGGTTGCCCCGTTCTACTACTATCCTGGCTGGTGGGAGGGTGGTCCTCAGCTCGATCTGTACATCAACAACAAGGCTTTTGAGGGCCTGTCGGCAGACAACAAGGCCATCGTTGAAGCCGCTGCTGCCTTTGCACACGTCGATATGCAAGCCAAGTACGACGCTCGCAACCCCGCTGCCCTGAAGACGCTGGTGGGTCAAAAAGCCAAAGTACTGCCTTTCCCCAAGGACGTCATGGACCTGGCTTACAAAGAGTCCATGAAGCTTTACGCTGAAATCAGCGCTAAGAACCCTAACTGGAAAAAGGTTTACGACGACTACTCTGATTTCCGTAAAGAGCAAAACCTCTGGTTCCGTTTCACGGAGGCCCGTTTCGACACCTACATGCAGGCCCAAAAGCTGTAAGCAGCCGAGTCTCTGCTAGCCAAGTAAAAAGCCCCGCAATGCGGGGCTTTTTTTATGCCCCCTGAGAAGAGGACATAACTTTCAAAGCCCTCAGGGCTTTTTCTTGCCTGCGCCCTTAGCGACATCGTCCATGAGTGCTTTCATGGGGTCGTCATCTTCGGCCTTGCTGGCCTCCGCCGGAGTTTCCTCTGCAGGTTTTTCAGCGTCCGTTGTCGGGTCGGCGGCGTCAGCAGTGGGCATTTCAAGCTGCTGCATGATCTGCTCTGCGCTCAGGTCCTTGTCTTTGGAGATACCGCCGGTGACCAGCACTGGAAAGGCAATGACGGACACCACCATGATCAGTTGCAAGATGATGAAAGCGATCGAGCCCTTGTAGATCTCGCTGGTTTTGACCGAGGGAATCAGTTGGCCGGTGACGCGGTCCTTGTAGTCAAACTTGGCTGCCACGCTGCGCAGGTAAAACAGTGCAAAGCCAAAGGGCGGCGTCAGGAATGAAGTCTGCAAATTCATCGCGATGATCACGCCAAACCAGATCATGGCCTGGTCGGGCGTCATGCCGGGCACCAGGCCGGGCAGTATCTTTTCGGCCACCGGAGCCAGCAGTGGAATCACGATGAAGGCGATCTCGAAGAAGTCGATGAAGCAGCCCAGAACGAACACCAGAATGTTCACCACCACCAGAAAGCCCCAGGCGCCGCCTGGTATGCCGTCAAACAGGTGCTCGACCCAGATGTGTCCGTCGGCGGCATTGAAGGTGAAGCTGAACACCGTCGAGCCGATCAGGATGAACAGCACGAAGGACGCTAGCTTGGCGGTGTTTTCCAGGGCCTGCTTGAGCAGGGGCATGCTCATGCGGCGTTTGCCCATGGCCAGAATCAGGGCACCCAAAGCGCCCATGGCCCCGCCTTCGGTCGGTGTGGCCACACCCAGGAAGATGGTGCCCAGGACCAGAAAGATCAGGATCAGCGGCGGCATCAGCACGAAGGTCACCTGCTCCGCCAGTTTGGAGAGCAAGCCCAGCTTGGAGCCGCGGTTGATGATGGCCAGGGCCAGACCGGTCAGCGAGGCCAGGGTCAGCGACATGATGACGATTTCGTCGCGGGGCGACGCGGTGGCGCGCTCCAGCCAACCGGTCATCAAGCCGTCGTGCAATTGCGACCAGCTAAATCCGACTGCTGCGCAAAGCAGCACCAGCACCAGCAGTGAACGGTGGCCGGAGCGGCCGTTGTCTTCTTTGTAGAGCAAAGCTTCGGGCGGCAGCGCCGGCACCATGGCTGGCTTGAAGATGGCGACCATCGTAATGAACAGGAGGTACAGGCCGACCAGCAACAGGCCTGGAATGAGGGCGCCTGAGTACATATCGCCCACAGAGCGGCCAAGTTGGTCAGCCAGCACGATCAGCACCAGCGAAGGCGGTATCGCCTGGGCTAATGTGCCCGAAGCAGTGATGGTCCCTGTGGCAATGGTCCGGCTGTAGCCGTAGCGCAGCATCACGGGCAGCGAAATCAGGCCCATGGAAATCACTGCAGCCGCCACCACACCGGTGGTGGCTGCCAGCAGGGCGCCGACCAGGATCACGGCGATGGCCACGCCACCGCGCACCGGGCCAAAGACCTGACCGACGGTTTCCAGCAGGTCCTCGGCCATGCCGGATCTCTCCAGAATGATGCCCATGAAGGTGAAGAAGGGGATGGCCAGCAAGGTGTCGTTTTGCATGATGCCGAAGATGCGCAAGGGCAGTGCCTGGAACATGGCGGCGGGGAAAATGCCCGCCTCAATACCGACAAAACCAAAGGCCAGGCCGACGGCAGCCAGGCCGAAGGCCACCGGAAAGCCGGTCAGCAAAACGGCAAAGAGCCCCATGAACATGAGCGGCACAAACTGTTGCGCCAAAAAAGTGGTTTGCATTTATTTGTCTCCGGCCAGCAGACGGGCAGTTTTGGCTTCAAGTTCTTCGAGGTGCTTTTGCTCGTCCGATTTGCTGTCTTCGCTGTTCAGAACGTCGGGTCCCTCACCTCTGAGGAAGGCGACACGTTTGACCATCTCGGACAGGGCTTGCAGCAGCAGCAGGGCAAAACCCAGGGG
>CAMDXA010000016.1 GCA_945878065.1 Bordetella parapertussis
TGCAAAAGACTGTTCCAATAAGCCACTTCGACAGACTGACCCAAAGAAATCGCCATGGCACTCAAAGCCACCATCTACAAAGCCCAATTGCAAATCGCCGACATGGACCGCAACGTCTATGCGGACCACACGGTGGTGATTGCACGCCATCCCTCCGAAGCCGATGAACGCATGATGATCCGGCTGCTGGCCTTCGCGCTGAATGTCGCGGCGGATGACAACAAAGGCAAGCTCGAGTTCGCCAAGGACCTTTGGGACGTGGACGAGGCCGCACTCTGGCACAAGGATTACACCGATGCCATCCTGCACTGGATCGACGTCGGCCAGCCCGACGACAAACGCCTGATGAAAGCCGCCGGCCGGGCCGAGCGCGTTACCGTGCTGAGCTTTTCCAGCAGCACGCCGGTGTGGTGGAAAGCGATTGAAACCAAACTCACGCGGGCGGCCAACCTGGTGGTCTGGCAAATTGACGCTGCCGAAAGCCAGGCGCTGGCCAAGCTGGCCAACCGCACCATGCAGCTGCAAGTGACGGTGCAAGACGGCACCGTGTGGATGAACACCGGCAGCGAGTCGGTAGAAATCACCCCGCGCCGCTTGAGCGCTCCGCGTGCGGGCTAAAAAAAACCGGCCGACGCTCAGTCGCAGCTAAGATGCGTCACCCACCCGCTAACGTCATGGTTTGACGCATGCTGACCGGTGCGGCTTTTGATCACCCTGACGCCCTTCATGCCCCCCATTCTTTATTTCTTTGCGCTCTGCAACCTGGTCATTGGCAGTGGCGCTTTTGTGCTGGGCGGCATCTTGCAGCCTTTGAGCACCTCGCTGGGTATCAGCGTGGCAGCGGCCGGTCAGGCCATGACCGCCTATGCCTTGGCCACCGCCTTGCTTGCGCCTATGTTGATCGTGCTGACAGTCAAATGGCCGCGCAGGCGCGCTATTCAGCTGGCGCTGGGCTTGTTCACGGCTGGCTGTGTGGCGTGCGCGCTGGCACCCAATCTGACGCTGCTGTTACTGGGCAGGGTGCTGATGGGCGCCGGCGCCATGTTCACGGCCCTGGTGTCGGCACTGGCTGTCAGCATGGTGCCTCCTGCGCTGCGCGGGCGGGCGCTGTCCATCACGTTTTTAGGTATGAGCGTGAGCTACGCGGTGGGCATTCCCATCGGTGCCTGGTTAGGTTTTGAATACGGCTGGCGTGTGCCGGTCTGGCTGTCTGCGGGGGCCAGTCTGGCGGCGCTGATCTCCGTGCATTGGCTGGTACCCGGCAATCTGGCGAGCGCCGGAGCTGGCTTTGCCGGCTTTCGTGCAGCGGCCAGGCAATCTGCCGTACTGCGACTTTGGCTGCGCACCCTGCTTTACTTTGTGGCGGTTTTCAGCGTCTTTGCCTACATCGGGCCGGGGTTGCAAGCGCTCAACCCCATGAGCTCGACCGCGCTGTCGGTGACGCTGGGTCTGTTTGGTCTGGCCGGTGTGGCGGGCACGCTCAGCGGCGGCTGGGCCAATGACCGCTTTGGCTCGCTGCGGTGCCTGCGGGTGCAACTGAGCGTACTGACCCTCATGATGGTCTTGCTGCCACTGACCGTCGGCCACCCGCTGCTGAGTTTGTCGACCTTGATGATTTGGGGGATTGCCGGTTTCGGCATGATGTCACCACAGCAAAGCCGGCTGGCCAGTCTGTCGCCCACGCAAGCGCCTTTGCTGCTGAGCCTGAACGGCTCCATGCTCTACCTGGGCACCGCCCTGGGAAGCATTGTCAGCGGCAGCCTGCTGAGCCAGGTGGGCTTTGCCAATCTTGGCTGGGTCGGCTTGCCTTTCGGCATTCTGGCGCTGCTCACACTGGCCTTTGACCGCAACCTGGTGCCCTCGAAAGCGCACGCCGCTGCTTGAGTACGAGCCAACTTTCTGCCATGCCAGCCGCAGCTCAGGCTCGGCCCAACATAAAATAATTATAAAATACTAAAAATAAGTATTTTTAAGTTACAAAGTATTAATTTTCTTCAAAAGACTCTAAGATGGATTTGAGTTGAAAACTCGCGCCGGCAGCCTCTTTCCGCCCGCAGATCTCAAACAATCTCAATCAAGGAGTTCGAAGGATGTTCAAAAAACTCAAGCCCCTGACGCGTTCCGAAAGCATGGAGCGCATAGAGACGGTCATCGGCCCGGGCACTACGGTGAATGGCGACCTGATGCTCATCGACAGCGTGCGCATTGACGGCAAGGTCATAGGCGATATACAGGCCAGCCAAAGCAACAGGGCAACGGTGGCGATTGGCCCCACAGGTGAGGTGGTTGGCCACATCAGCGCCTTCAGGGTCATCGTGGCCGGCAAGGTCGAGGGCAATATCGCCGCGTTAGAGCGGGTGGAGCTCAGTCATGATTGCCTGGTGCAAGGCGATATTTCATACAGCTCCATCAACGTGCAGCACGGTGCGCGTCTGCAGGGCTTGGTCATACAGAAGCTGCCCCAGGCAGCTTCTGCAGGCAATGCGGAACAAGCCATCTTGGCCATTCGCAAGGCTCAGGAAACTGCGCGCTGACAAGCCACTGGGGCGGCGGGTCGCCAGGGTAGCGACTTAAGACGACTGCAGGCCCAGCGCTTTCCAACCGGCGTGACCGAGCTTTTCCAGCGTTTTGATGTTTTCTTCAAAGATGGTTTCAGCCTCGGGAAAAGCCTCCACGGCTTTTTCAACGCTGGCTTCGCGCAGAAGGTGCAGCATGGCAAAAGGCGCGCGGTTGGTGTAGTTGCTGATGTCGTCCGGCTCAGTGCCGTCAAACTGAAAGCGCGGGTGAAAGCTGGCGAGTTGAATGACGCCCTCCAACCCGTGCTCTTCAACCACGCCGTCAGCCACTTCCAGAAAATCATTGAAGTCCAGAAAGTCTTCGAACAACGCCGCGTGAATGAGCAGCGTGGTGTCAATCTCATCGGCTGGCGTGGCCACCAGCAAATCCAGCTCGCGGTCCAGTTCTTCCAGCAAATCATCCGCATGCCGCGCCCGGCTGACCACCAGCCGCACCTGGTTCTTGACGTACACCGCCTTGGCAAACGGGCACAGGTTCAGCCCGATCACGGCTTTTTCGAGCCAGATACGGGTGGCTGCGAGTATTTCTTCTTCAATAATCAAAGCGCCCCCACGGTCGCGCACTGTGTGTCGCTCCCTGCCCCCAGAGGGGGCCGCCCCGCCTGTGGCCCGGCAAAGCCGGTTCCACGGCCGGAACTTGCAAATCTATCCTTCAACCCGAGCATTACTTCAACGCTTTGAAGCGCATGCGTTTGGGCTTGGCACCCTCTTCACCCAGGCGTTTCTTCTTGTCCGCTTCGTATTCCTGGTAGTTGCCATCAAAGAAGGTCCACTGGCTGTCACCTTCTGCCGCCAGGATGTGTGTGGCAATGCGGTCCAGGAACCAGCGGTCGTGGCTGATCACCATGATGCTGCCAGCGAATTCCAGCAAAGCGTCTTCCAAGGCACGCAAGGTTTCCACGTCCAAGTCGTTGGACGGTTCGTCCAGCATCAACACGTTGCCGCCGGCGATCAAAGTTTTGGCCAGATGCAAACGCCCGCGTTCACCACCGGAGAGCGTGCCCACACGTTTTTGCTGGTCGCCGCCGTTGAAGTTGAAGCGGCCGCAATACGCACGACTGGCCATTTCAAAGCGGCCCACGGTCAATATGTCTAAGCCGCCGGAGACATCTTCCCAGACGGTTTTTTCGTTCGCCAGGTCGTCGCGGTTCTGGTCAACAAACGCCATCTTCACGGTTTGGCCGAGCTTGATCTCGCCGCTGTCGGGTTGCTCTTTGCCCGCGATCATGCGGAACAAGGTGGATTTACCAGCACCATTAGGGCCGATGATGCCGACGATGGCGCCAGCCGGTACTTTGAAGCTCAGGTTATCGATCAACACACGGTCGCCGAAAGATTTGCTGACATTGGTAAATTCAATGACTTCATGGCCCAAACGCTCGGCCACGGGAATGAAAATCTCTTGCGTCTCGTTGCGCTTTTGGTATTCGAAATCAGACAGTTCTTCGAAGCGGGCAATACGCGCCTTGCTCTTGGCTTGGCGGCCTTTGGGGTTTTGGCGCACCCAGTCCAGTTCTTTCTTCAAGGCCTTGGCGCGCGCCTCTTCGCCTTTTTGCTCTTTCTCCAAACGGTCCTGCTTTTGCTCCAGCCAGGTCGTGTAGTTGCCTTTGTACGGAATGCCGTGGCCGCGGTCGAGTTCCAAAATCCACTCGGCGGCGTTGTCCAGGAAATAGCGGTCGTGGGTGATGGCCACCACGGTGCCGGAGAAACGCGACAAAAACTGTTCCAGCCAATCGACAGACTCGGCATCCAAGTGGTTGGTCGGTTCGTCAAGCAACAACATATCGGGTTTGGACAGCAGCAATTGACAGAGCGCGACGCGGCGTTTTTCACCGCCGGACAAATGCTCGATCACCGCATCCCAAGGCGGCAGGCGCAGCGCATCGGCGGCGATTTCCAACTGGTGCTCGCTGTTGTCACTGCCAGCCGCGGCGATGATGGCTTCCAACTGGCCTTGCTCGGCAGCGAGCGCATCAAAGTCGGCGTTCTCTTCAGCGTAAGCCGCATACACCTCTTCCAGGCGTTGTTTGGCTTGAATCACTTCTTCCATGCCGCCTTCCACTGCTTCGCGCACGGTTTGTTCGGGACGCAGCTTTGGCTCTTGCGGCAAATAACCGATGCGCAAACCTGCCATGGGCTGGGCTTCGCCCTCGATTTCCTTGTCGATACCGGCCATGATTTTGAGCAGCGTCGATTTGCCCGAACCGTTCAAACCCAGCACACCAATCTTGGCGCCCGGGAAAAAGCTCAGCGATATGTCTTTCAGGATATGGCGCTTGGGCGGCACGATTTTGCCGACCCGGTTCATGGTGAAAACGTATTGGGACATGGAATGACTCTCTGGGCTGTGCGCCACACAGCGTGGCGGCGGGTAAGTGGGGATTATCTCTGCTTCAAGTGACGTCTTTTTGTTTGGAATGAATAAGGCTCGACCGTCAACAGCAAATACATGTGATTGGCGATCAATAAGCTCTCGGATTTAGATCAGTCAGCACAGTGGTTTTGACTGAACTCATTCAAGGACAAGATGGAACAGGCACAAGCCTGTTCAAACTCGGCAGCTATAGCCAGCAAATCAAAGTCTCCAGACACTAGGAATTGAGCTTTTCCAACCACTGCTAGATGCATGAACGGCAAATCCAACACATCGCGGCATTTGGGTACCCAGGGAGGTGGCTGCGGAACACGCACGGTTTCGGCATAAGGCAGGTAGTCGGCCAGCAATTCGTCTTGTTCAGCTTGAGACAGACGGAACTTGGGATAAGCCAACACACGAATCAACTCTTGCACGGTGGCCGTACTAGCCAGCGGCAACACCAGCCCACGCTGCCAGGCCAAGCGCAACCGACCAGCTGATCCGCCGCGAAACACCAAGGCAGACAACACCACATTGGTGTCCAACACGGCACGAACCGGGACGTTCATGCTTTGGATTTGGTCTTGTTGACGGCTGCCTTTTTGGCAGTGGCCTTTTGGGGTTTGGCTGGGCTTATTTCGTACACGGCAGCCGACTCATTGACCATCGCAGGAGCGGCCTGAGCCGAACGGCCCCAAGCCACTGCGGCGAACATGTCCTCTTCGGTCAGATCAAGCTCCCCGAGTTTGGCGCGCACCGCGTCCCCACGCTGAATGCGCACCGGGGTAAGTATGAGTTGGCCACCGCGTGCCTCAACGTCAAAGTATTCGGTGGCACCCACGGCCTGCGTCAGGCTCTTGGGCAGGGTGAGCTGGTTTTTGGAAGTAATTTTGGCGAGCATGGGATTATCCGAAAGAAAGGAATCCTTACTTTATATCAAAACCCGTTGTTTGTAAAAAGTAAAAAGCAGAGGCGCAAATTTTTCGCTTGCTGACAACAGGTAGCCTTTCTAGGGGGTTTAGACCTCTTTACGCTTTCATGCCACAATACCCTTCAGTTGATGCCACCAGTTGCTTCAACATCAGCGCTTCTGCTGGGGCCGGATCAAACCAAGCGTTTGTTACCTACCTGCCCAAATGTGTTTCCTCGGTCTTTAGCTGGCTGCCGCTTTTTTTGGCAGAACAGATCGAAACTCCAAGCGTCGCCCAACCGCGCGCTCCTTTATGAATTTTGATGAATTGAACCTGGCTCCGGCCATATTGAAAGCTGTGCGCGAGCAAGGCTACGACTCCCCTACCCCTATTCAGGCACAAGCCATTCCCGCCGTTCTGGCTGGACAAGACTTGCTGGCTGGTGCCCAAACCGGCACCGGCAAAACAGCGGCCTTCACCTTGCCCATGCTGCACAAACTCAGCATGAGTCGCAGTGCCAACAACCGCTTCGGCGTGTTTGGTGTTCGCGCTTTGGTGCTGACGCCCACACGCGAGCTTGCAGCGCAAGTCGAAGAGTCGGTGCGCACCTACGGCAAATACCTGCAATTGCAATCCGCCGTCATCTTCGGCGGTGTTGGCATGGCCGCGCAAATCAAGGCCTTGAAAAAAGGCGTGGATATTCTGGTGGCCACGCCCGGTCGCTTGCTGGATTTGCAGCAACAAGGTTTTCTGGATTTATCCACCGTGCAAATTCTGGTGCTAGACGAAGCCGACCGCATGCTCGACATGGGTTTTGTCCATGACGTGAAAAAAGTGTTGGCGCTGGTGCCCAAGGACAAACAAAGTCTGTTGTTCTCGGCCACCTTCAGCCAAGAAATTCGCGACCTGGCCGCGCAGTTGCTGCACAACCCGCAAAACATTCAAGTCACCCCTGAAAACACCACGGTGCAATTGATCACGCAAGTGATTCACCCGGTGGGTCGCAGCCAGAAAAAAGCACTGCTCGCGCACATCATCGAACGCAAGCAATGGAGCCAGGTGCTGGTGTTTTGCCGCACCAAGTTCGGCGCCAACCATGTGGCTGAGTTTTTGAACAAACAAGGCATCACCGCCATGGCGTTGCACGGCAACAAAAGCCAGACCGCTCGCACGCAAGCGCTGGCCGGTTTCAAGAGCGGTGACATTCGCGTCTTGGTGGCCACCGACATCGCGGCACGCGGCATCGACATTGACGATTTACCGCATGTGGTGAATTACGAAATTCCGAATATCAGCGAAGACTATGTGCACCGCATTGGCCGCACCGGTCGCGCCGGTGCCAGTGGAGAAGCAGTCAGTTTGGTGTCCTTGGATGAGGAAGGTTTTATGGAAGAAATTGAAAAATTCACACGTCAGACCATTGCGGTTGAAAAGGTCGAGGGCTTCGGTCCGGCACCTGACGAGCGCGCCGAGCCCATTGCCATGGGTCGCCAGACATTGTGGGGCGGTGTTGGCAAACCGCCGAGCCGCGATGTGATGGCTTCTGCCGCCCGCGCTGCCCGCCAAGAAATGATGGAGCGCATTCGCGAGAAAAAAGGCAGTGCCCCGCGCAATGACAACCGCAACGACGGCCAGCGCGCTGAACCGCGTGGCGACCGCCCTGCTCGTCCACCGCAAGCCGCCAAACCGGCAGGCGCCCATCCTGGTTCGCGTCCGCCTCCACCCAGACGCGATCGCAATGACCGTGGCCCGCGTGCAGCAGCTCCTGTGCACGCACAAGGACATGATGACCACGACAGTCAACCACCGCGCCATTTCGAAGATGACTTTCAACCTCGCGCCAATGCCCACCTGGGCACGCAAAGCGGCGTGAATGCATTCGGACATAAATCAGGCGGCGGCGCAGGCCGTCAACCAGATCCAACCATGACCTCAGTCGATTTACTCAGCCGCAACAACCGTGGTGGCGGTGGCGCCAAACGCCGCAGCGGCGGTGGTGCTGGCGGTGGCGGAAAACCGGGCGGCTTCGGCGGCGGCGGGCCTAAGCGCAGCGGTGGTGGCGGTGGCGGTGGCGGCTACGGTCGCTGAGTCACATCAAGCAACTTGCCATACGCACACAACGAGGGCTTACAAGCTGCCCTCACTGATCAATAGTCAGACCTTTAAGCGCATTCCGGTACCAACGCCGGAATTGGCTTGGCTTCAAAGTAAGCCGCCATATTTGCCAAGCACAAATCGGCCATGGCTTTGCGTGTTTGCTGTGTCGCACTTCCAATGTGCGGCACCAGCACCGTGTTTTGCGCCAACCTCAGTTCACCGGGTACACGCGGTTCTTCAGCAAACACATCCAGTGCTGCGCCGGCAATGGTTTTCTTTTGCAGTGCTTCGATCAAGGCGTTTTGGTCCACCACAGAACCACGCGCCACATTGATCAAATAACCTTTGGGGCCCAAGGCAGCCAGCACTTCGGCATTCACCAAATGTTTGGTGGCCGCACCGCCGGGCGTGATGACGACCAGGTAATCCACATTCGCGGCCAATTCTGTGACTGAAGAAAAGTAGGTATAGCCCACGCCCTGTACTTTGTTGCGCGAGGTGTAGGCGATGGACATGTCAAACGCCAAGGCACGTTTGGCAATCGCTTGGCCGATGCGTCCCATGCCGATCAAGCCCAATCGAGCGCCACTCATTTTGGTGCTGAGCGGAAACGGACCATCCACCCAATCGCTGTTGCGCACAAATTTGTCGGCTTGCGGCAAACGACGCGCGATCGACAACATCAAGCCCAAGGCCAGGTCAGCGACATCGTCATTCAACACGCCGGGGGTATGCGCCACTTTGATGCCACGTTCTTTGGCGGCAGCCACATCAACACCGTCGTAGCCGACACCGCAAATAGAAATGAATTCAAGGGCCGGAAACAGCGCCATGAATTTTTTATCAATCACCGCATCCCCGCCGCCCACCATGGCTCGAATACGCTGCAAGGCGCTGGGGTCTGTGATGTGCTCTCGATCGTGCACGAGGTAGTTGGCTTGTAGATCGGACATCAAACCGGAGGCCAGATTGGTGACACGCAAAATTTCTATCATGATGACTCCTTTAAGACTGGGCTCCGTATAAACACCACACTGCATGAGGCTTTGGCAAAGGTAGTATAGGCACACTCACCATTTTTTCTCACAGGCCAATTCAATGACGACTTCCCCACCCCGCAAAAAACCCGAAGAACTCCGCAGCCAACAATGGTTCGGCCGCCAGGACCGCGATGGCTTTGCCTACCGCAGCTGGGTCAAGGGCAAGGGCGTGCCGCACGACCAGTTCGATGGTCGCCCTGTCATCGGCATTTGCAACACCTTCAGCGAATTGACGCCTTGCAATTCGCATTTCCGCACACTGGCCGAACAGGTCAAGATCGGTGTCTACGAAGCCGGTGGTTTCCCGCTGGAGTTCCCGGTGATGTCATTGGGCGAAACCCTGTTGCGCCCCACCGCCATGCTCTACCGCAACCTGGCCAGCATGGACGTTGAAGAAAGCATTCGCGGCAACCCCATCGACGGCGTGGTGCTGCTCATGGGCTGCGACAAAACCACCCCTTCGCTCATCATGGGTGCAGCCAGCGTGGATTTACCCACCATCGGTGTCAGCGGCGGCCCCATGCTCAATGGCAAATGGCGCGGCCAAGAGTTGGGCTCGGGCACCGGCATGTGGAGCATGAGCGAGCAAGTACGCGCAGGCACTTTGAAGCTGGCCGATTTCTTTGAGGCTGAGAGCTGCATGCACCGCAGCCACGGCCACTGCATGACCATGGGCACGGCCTCTACCATGGCTTGCATGGTGGAAGCGTTGGGCGTGGGCTTGCCAGGTAACGCGGCCTACCCGGCTGTAGATGGCCGTCGCAATGTGCTGGCCCGCAACGCAGGCAGACGCATCGTGGAGATGGTGCACACCGACCAAAAACTCTCCAGCGTGCTGACACGCGAAGCATTTGAAAACGCCATCAAAACACTGGCTGCGATTGGCGGCTCTACCAATGCCGTGGTGCACTTGATTGCTATTGCTGGACGACTTGGCGTACCACTCAGCTTGGACGACTTTGATCGCCTGGCTTCCGAGTTGCCTTGTTTACTCAACTTGCAACCCTCGGGCGACCATTTGATGGAAGACTTTTGCTACGCCGGTGGCTTGCAAGTGGTGATGAAGGAAATTGCACATTTGTTGCACACCAGTATCGTGACCACCAGCGGCCACAGCGTGGCAGACAACATGGCCGAAGCAGTGAACTACGACGAGCGGGTCATCAAGTCATTTGACAAACCGTTCAAAGACAAAGCGGGCATTGCCATCTTGCGCGGCAACCTGGCCGAGCGCGGCGCGGTCATCAAACCGAGCGCAGCTTCACCGCATTTGATGGTGCACACCGGACGCGCCGTGGTGTTTGAAAACATCGACGACTTCCACGCCCGCATTGACGACGAAAACCTGGACGTGGACGAGAACTGCGTGCTGGTGCTAAAAAATTGCGGCCCCAAAGGCTACCCCGGCATGGCCGAGGTGGGCAATATGCCGCTGCCGCCCAAGGTGCTGCGCAAAGGCATCACCGACATGGTGCGCATCAGCGATGCACGCATGAGCGGCACGGCTTACGGCACTGTGGTTTTGCATGCTGTGCCGGAGGCGGCGGCAGGCGGCACGCTGGCCTTGGTGCACAACGGCGACATGATCGAGTTGAATGTGCCTGAACGCAGAATTCAGTTGCTGGTCAGCGATGAAGAACTGGCCAAGCGACGCGCGGCATGGACGGCGCCAGCACCGGCGCTGGATTCGGGTTATTGGAAGCTGTACATAGACCATGTGACGCAGGCAGACGAAGGCGCGGACTTGGACTTTTTGCGTGGCAAGCGTGGGTCTTTTGTGCCTAAAGATAACCACTGAGAGCTCACGTCACACCCCGGCCTCGCCTCCACGCTTGCGCAACGTCGGCTACGGCCGGGCTGTGACATTCGCCTAAAGTGGAATTAACTTTCTCCGGCAATTACATTCGCGCCATCGCAATGTCGGCTACGGACGGACTGTGGCGCTCGGGTTAGGCTTCACTTGGGTGACGGTAGACATGCCAAGGTGAACCTCGAAACTCCATGGTCTTCTCATGGTTTGCGCCCACTGCAACGGCTAAGCGGATGGAGGGCTCGTTCTCGGCATTGATAAAGCTGATAGGCGCTTTGTTGCCAAGGTGTCTGTAAGCGGGCGACTGAATGGCTCGCACCGCTTCAGATGCGTACCCTTTGCCCCAAAACTGCCGAGACAGGGCCCATTTGATTTCCGGTTCAGGCCAGTCGTTCGGATACCAGAGACCAACCGCGCCAATGACTTTGCCGGTGTTTGCTTCAACGGCAGCGAACGGCCCATACCCTCGGATTGTCCAGTGGCCCACCATGCTGCACATGGCTCTCCAGCTCTCACCTTCAGTCAGCGCACGTCGGAAGGTGAACTTGGTGCATTCGGGATCGCTGTAGTGCTCATGCAGAGACACCCAGTCGTCGTGCTTGAACTGTCGAAGCTGCAGTCTTGCCGTTTGGAGATTGGTCGGGAAGAGGGCCATCAGTATGGACTTAGCAAGCCCTAAGGCATTGACGCCGCAAGCAAGGAACAGCGAGGAATAAGCGCCAGTTCCTCTTGCATGGATTCCCTGGCCAGGGCCGTGTCGTAGCTGGCTTGGCCGCGAAGCCACCAACCATCGCTCAGGCCAAAGTAACGGCACAAGCGGAGGTCGGTATCCGCCGTGACAGACCTTTTGCCGGCCACGATGTCGCCGATGCGTTGCGGCGGAACGCCAATGTCTTTAGCTAGCCGGTATTTGGTCAGGCCCAATGGCTTCAAAAACTCTTCTTCGAGCATCTCGCCTGGCGAGACGGGGGGGACGGGGGGGACGGGGGGGACGGTACGCATTTCAATGTTCCTTTAGTGATAGTCCACGATTTCAACGTCAGCAGCGCCGTCCTGGGTCCAGACGAAGCACAAGCGCCACTGGCTATTGATTCGAATGCTGTGCTGGCCCTTCCGTTCATCCTTCAGTGCCTCCAGACCATTTCCTGGTGGCACCTTGAGGTCATCCAGAACTATGGACCAGTCCAACTGGGCAAGCTTGCGAAGTGCCGGGCGCTCGATATTGACCCAGCGCCTTACCCGACGGCCTTCGAAAAGTGCCTTGGTGTCCTTGCATTTGAAGCTCTTGATCGCCATTGCCGAATATTAACGAGGCGCGTTCATAGTGTCAAGTAAGGTTCGCCTAAAAGTTCGAGTTAAGCAGGTACCGACGTTCGGACGCCAGGCCCAGGCTGGCGAAAATGTACACCGTACCTGTGGCCTTGGCCTGGTGGCCCACCGTTGGCGATCCGCTTGAGCGAGGGGTTATGCTTCACTGACGGCTGCGTGTGACTGCTTGATCTTCAAAACATGCCCCAGCCGCGGCGGCGAACAGCAGACCGGCGCACGTTGCCCGGATAGGCGTTGTGAAGATCCTTCCGCCGTGCCAGCAATGCTTCCAAATCCGCGCTGCACTTGGCCAAGTCGTCAATGGCCCTTGCTACCGCGGAAGTCGCGATTTCGACTTGCTTTGCGTTCTCGAGGTCTTCTGGGCGATCCGTACGACCAAAGAGCGCACGCAGGAAGCTAACAGACTGGGTCTGTCGCGATTTGGCCAAGAGAAGTTGAGACCTCGCTTCGGTGAGGACCTTGTTCTTGCTGCGAACAGTATCTTCAGCTGCAGAAACTTGCGACTTCACCGCTTGTAGTTCTGTGTAGATGGCCGCAGACGCCGAGAATCGTGGCGCACGTGCAGCCTGCGCTGCGGCGTGTGTTTCGACAAGCTCCGCGTCCACGATGTTGAATGCTAGTCCTCTTGCCTTATAGGTTCGAATGAGTTCATGTTCCCTCTCGTGGAGCCACTTCTGAAGCTGTACGGGCTGAAGGTATGTGGGGGCGACTTCCAGTTCCAGGAACTCAAAGGCCAATTCGCCATCCGAATCCCACACCACTTGCAGGCGTGGATTGTGGTGTACTCCGGCGACTAAGGCTTCTCGGTGTTGCTCCCAGCGGCGCTCAAAGCTATTGGTTTGACCGAAGTACCGTCGGCCCGAGAGCACATGAACTAAGGCGTAGATGCCAGCGCGATCCATTTGTGAAGCCTAACGTAGAGCTAACCGGCGCTGCGCGGCTTTATCGTGCAGCGTCCAGCGACCGAAGGGAGCAAGGTTGAGCGCCAAGTTATGTTGCATACCTGTCCCGCAACACTCTAAATTCTGCGAGGGCCGTCTCGCCATAGGCCACGGAGGCATCCAGTAGCTCTCTGTACGCAGTTTCATCAAGGATGTGATCCGGGATCGTGCCAAGAATAGGGTCTGGCTTGAGTCTGGCACGCAACGGGAGCGCGGAAATCGGCTCTTTCCGGAGCATGCGGCTGTATGGCCCAAGCGACTGCATGATCATTCCAAACAAGTCATACTTTTCCTTCAATGAGAAATACTTGTCCTTGTCGTTGTCACTCATCTTCTCAAACCATGCAGGCAGGAAAGGTTCGACGTAAGTCATGAGGCCGTCAAGCTTCTCGTCAATCTGTTTCGTGAAGAACTCCTCGAACCAGCTTTCCTCGAAAATGTCTTGGAATTCCTCCCAAGTCACAAGCTTCAGGTTCGTGAGGTCGCTCGCATCCACTGCCCCCGATTGAAATCCTTCCATTGAGACTATGTAACCGATGTTGGCGCCGACCTCCTGTACTACGGTTCGAAACCCATGGACTACCGTTTGCGGGATGCGTGATTTCCAGTACTTGCACTCGCAAACGATTGCGTACTTCCTCCCCCGAACCGTTTCTTCGGCGTAGACGTCGAGTTCCACAAAACCGCGTGCTGACTTAATCTTCCTCTCGACTTCGACGCCAAAACCGCACTCTTCGAGAATGCGGCCTACCTCGGTCTGCAGTGACTGCCAAGTATCAGGCGCGTTACGGGTGATCATGCGACATAACGTTTTAATTAAGGGGTGCCGTTAGGCGTCCTGTTGAAAGAGGATGTTAGGTTTGATCGTTTTGAGGCGGAAGATTTGTAACCCACATCGGAAGCGAACGTTTGCCACTGAGGATTTCTGCGAGAGATTTTCGAATCGTTCCTTGCTCGTTTTCGAGATCTCCGTAGCCATCTGGGTAGTAACACTGTGTCTTTATGTGCGTTTTGTCGAAATCGAAGCCAAGAAAGATGGCCATTGAGTGGAGCAACTCGACCAGCAATTCAACTCTACGGGAGCCCCAAGAATCTTTCGGATATGCCTTATCGCTCAGGTGATCAAGATACTGTTTCCACTGGCGACGGATTTCGATTTCCTTCTTGGAATTGGCTTGGAAGACAACGTCTATGAGGTTCAATGATTCAACGTGGCGAGGATCAAGGTTGGCTGCACGCGTTGACATTAATGTTTTAAAGATTCGTAGTTGTTCATCACGAACTTGCCTACGCCGAGAAATGATCTCAGAAATCTGCAGTGCGATCAGTGGGGATAGCAATGTTGCGAGGACAGTTAGCCAGTCTTTTAGATCCACTTGAACTCCTTGATTTGTTTGTGATTGGTTGTGGGGGCCACTAAACCTAACGTAAAAGTCACCGGCGCCGGAACACGAAGTGCGGAGGGCACCAACACTGGCCATGAAAATGGCGAAGCCTTAGCCAGTATTGGCGTCCGCGCGAACCGACAGTTAGACCTCAAACCCATAGCGATAATCCAATGGATTGACAAAGATGATTTTGTTAAAGGAGTGCTGTATGTTGGGCATGACTGACTCCTTGAAAAGGATCCGGTCTTCCTCCTCCATTCCGTAGTCGATGTGGTCGACAAGTAGGAGCCACCATTCAGGGTACTTGTGGCGGTGGGGAGCGATCTTTTTTTCCTTGTCGGCAATACAAATTCTTAGGTTTCGTTCAACCTCTGACATAATCCAGCCGCCGGAGTCTCCGTCACTGTAGCCGCCACGTATGAATGTGTATCCATGGTCTTTGCTCGCACGAATCAGGTCAAGCTCGACCGATTCACTCACCTGAACTACTCGTTGTTTTCGTGAAGGGTCGAGCCTGAAGTCGTTCAGTACAACCTCAAGCTTGGAACGAAGGGTTGACCATGGTTCCACTGGCCGACTGAAGTCGATAGCTGCAAACCAAGTCTCCCCATCAGTGGAGGGGCCCAGCGACTTCAGAAGCCGTTCGAACTTTTGAACTAAGGGGATAGCAGTTTCCTCAAGCCCTCTCGTGTATCCAGAGGTGTCTTCATAGTTTTGGTTGAGCCTTCGAACTTCGACTGCGACTCTCTTGTTCACTAGAAAATCAGGGGTGACATTGCCATCGGGCTCGAACTCAACAACTTCGTGCCCGATGTGCTGCAAGTATTTTTCGGCGATGAGCTCTGCTGCGTTCATGAGGTCTAACGTAACGCATCCCGCATAACCTGCGGGATAAAACCAAAGCAGTCGGATACATCCGCTGGCTCAAACTTCCTCAATCCGCTAACAGACTGGCTTTCTCGCGAATATGTTGTTTGAACGTACAGGTATAAATTTGTCATGAAACCCTCCAGTCCTCTTTTGCAGTCCGCCCGCTTGCTGGATCAACTGCGGGAGTGCGTGCGCTGTAAGCACTATAGCCTCAATGCAGATAAATATTACGTCTATTAGGTTCTTTTTTCGTTCGTTGGTCAGGCCGTGGTAATGGCACTGTTGGCGGGCATCGTCAAGCCTGTGTCTGTGCACAATGTGCGGTGGCGGTCATTTGCACAGCTTTGAGGGGCGCGACGCAGTGGTGGCGCAAACCATAGCCCAGTGGATTCTGGATCGAAAACTACCTTTGGTCGTTGGCGAGTGAAAACGATTTTGAAAGCCCACCTGAGCCAAGCGCATTTCACCGTTTGACAGCGGACATGGCGTGGCCTATGGTGTCCATTGACAACCCCAAGCAAAGAAACTAAATTCAAGCCCAAATTCAATCCTAAACTCAATCCCCAAAACACCGTCCAGCCATGACCTCCACTGCCAACATCAAATCTATTTCCTACTTAAAAAGCCATGCGGCGCAAATTTCAGAAGACTTGGCGCTCAATGGCAAGCCTTTTTTCATCACCCAAAACGGCGAAGCCAGCATGGTGATTGAGAGCGTCAAGCAGTTTGAGGAAAAACAAGCCCTGATTGCCGCCCTGCAAATCGTGGCCTTGGGCGAAAAAGACCGCGCACAGGGCAAGGGGCTTTCGGTCGTGCAGTCGCGTGCGCAACTGGCGGTTGCACGCAAAGGCCGAACCTGATGGCCATCGTTGTGCTGCCCGATGCGCAAGACGACCTGCTTTCACTGCAAGCGTACATGCTTGAGCGAAGGAGTTTGAGCGATTGGCTGGCTGCCGAAGACGAAATATTTGACAAGCTCGCGACCCTGGATTCTGGACTTCTGAACGGGTCACCCGTTTCAGAACTGGCCGCTGTCGGCATCTTCGATTACCAATGCGTTTTCACCTCGCACCACAAACTGGTTTACCGGCGCTTCGACGCTGATGTGTATGTGTATGCAGTAGCCGCGCATCGGCAAGACTTCCCAGCACTACTGATGCGCCGACTGTTGAGGATTTGACCGTCTGATTGTTTAATGTGGAGTTGAAGTTGTCCCTTTAGCCCGGACACAATATTGTTCTACTGAAGGGGCAACTCCACACCAGGCTTAGGCTAGCGCTTCTCGCACGACCTCTGGGTGCTTGCGGGCGATGCGAATGAGCGCTTGAGCCGCGCCGACGTTGCGTAAGCGTGAAGGCGAGGCCGGGTTGTTGCGCTCGCCAAACCGAAAAATTCGTCAAGCTGCACTCATCACCCCGAGTGTGCAACTCGAAGTGATTGCACTCAAGCTCACATCCCCTTAAGCGCCGTCTTCTCCAAACCAGCCGCCTTGCAATCATCTATGTACTGACGAATCACGTCCTGAAAATTCGCATCCGGTTGCAAACCCAAACGCGGCGCACGCAAAGCCTTGGCACCCTTGGGCCAATTGGCCACGATATTGGCAACCCGCTCATCCCGCTGAAACTTCACTCGTGCACGCACTGCCGAACCGGCCACGGCTTCCAGTGCATCCAGCATCTCTTGCACAGTCACGTTCAATGCCGGCAAATTCATGGCGCTGCGGCCTTGGAACTCTTCTGCGCTGGCTTCGAAAATAGCAATCAAACTTCGCACAGTCACACCAGGCGATGACACCGGATGCGACACACTGGCGTCCACCGGGCAAATCGATTCTTCACCCGCCAACGGCTCGCGCAATATGCCGCTGAAAAAGGACGATGCTGCACCATTGGGTTTGCCCGGCCGCACACTCACGGTCATCAATCGAGCGCTGCGTCCGTCAATAAAACCCTTGCGGCTGTAGTCAGCCACCAAATATTCGCACATCAATTTTTGCGAACCGTATGAGGTTTGCGGCGTGGTGAAGGTGTCGTCGGTCACCACGTCGGGCAATGGATGCGCCGGGTCCGGACCGTAGACTGCTACCGAACTGCTGAACAGCAAGCGCGGCTTGTTGCCAGCTGCACGCAGTGCATCCAACAAGGCGCGGGTGCTGTCTAAGTTTGATCGCATGCCCAAATCAAAGTCAGCTTCACATTCGCCGGATACAGCAGAAGCCAAATGAAAAACACCATCAAATTTGCGCGCTGCAAAACCAGCACATTGTTCAAGTAATGGGCCTGTCAACACTTCTACGCGCGGGTCCGCGGCCAAATCTGCAGGTGCGGGAAATTGGTCCGCTAACACCACCTGCGTGAGCGCACTGCCTGCGAGTTGGCCCTTGGCCAGTAATTGGCGGGCTAAACGTGCGCCCAAAAAACCTGCGCCCCCGGTGATCAATAACTTCATGGCTGTTTCCTGTGAGGTTGAAGATAAAAGCATAGCCTTGTTCAAGCCGACTCGAAGAATGCAAGCTTAACGGGTAAAACCTTATGCATCCCTTAAGACATTGGGCATATGCTCAACGCATGACAGCGTCTTTGGCGCGTCCCACACACCGGAGCAAGACATGGCAAGTGTGACCATCGGTCGGGTAGAAAAATACTTTGGCCGAACCCACATCATCAAAGGTGTCAGCATCGACATCGCCGATGGTGAGTTCTGTGTGCTGGTGGGTCCTTCCGGCTGCGGCAAATCCACCTTGTTGCGCATGATCGCCGGGCTGGAAGAAATCTCGGCGGGTGACATCCACATCGGTGACAAACTTGTCAACCAAATGCCGCCCAAAGAGCGCGACATTGCCTTGGTGTTCCAAAACTACGCGCTCTACCCGCACATGACCGTGCGCGACAACATGGCGTTCTCGCTGCTGCTGGCCAAACAACCGGCCGCCAAAATCGCCGAGCGTGTGGATATTGCAGCAGGCATTTTGGGCTTGCATGCCTTGCTCGACCGCTATCCGCGTCAGCTTTCCGGCGGCCAGCGCCAGCGCGTGGCCATGGGCCGCGCCATCGTGCGTGACCCGCAGGTGTTTTTGTTTGACGAACCGCTGTCGAATTTGGACGCCAAACTGCGCGTGTCCATGCGCACCGAAATCAAAGAGTTGCACCAGCGTCTGAAAACCACGTCCATTTACGTCACGCATGACCAGATCGAAGCCATGACCATGGCCGACAAAATCGTCGTCATGCGCGACGGCGTGGTCGAGCAAATTGGCAGCCCGCTGGATTTGTACGACCATCCTGCCAACCAGTTTGTCGCCGGTTTCATCGGCTCGCCTTCCATGAATTTTTTGCCGGGCGTGGTGCGCGGCGGCCAGGTTGTTCTGAGCGACGGCAATCAACTCCCCATGCCTGTGCACGCCAAAGCCGCTGAAGGTCACAGCGTGATTTACGGCATACGCCCCGAGCACTTGGACATAGGCAGCGACAGCCAAGGACTGGCCACCGAAGTGGTGGTGGTCGAACCCACTGGCGCTGACACGCAAGTGTTCACCAAAATCGCAGGCGTTGAAGTCACTTCGGTGTTTCGCGAACGCCATGCGTTCACTCCGGGCAGCACCATCCGCTTGCAAGCCGATGCCAGTCGTGCGCATTTGTTTGATGCCGCCAGCGGCCAGGCCTTGGTCGCCTAACTACATATTCTGGAGTCACCATGTCCGACACCACCCGCCGCCAATTCATCCAATCTACCGGTCTGGCCACAGGTGCAGCCGCTGTTGCCCCCATGCTGTGGACCTCCAAAGCGCATGCGCAATGGACCAATGTCCCCGAAAAAGGCGCCAAACTGCGCGTGCTGCGTTGGAGCCGCTTTGTGCAAGGCGAGCTCGACGCTTATATGGCGAACGTGAAAAAGTTCACCGAAAAAACTGGCATCGAAGTGCGGGTTGACACCGAGGGCTGGGAAGATGTGCGCCCCAAAGCAGCGGTGGCCGCCAACACCGGTGCCGGCGCTGACATTATTTTGTCGACCAACGACGATGCCAACCTGTACCCCGACAGGCTGTTGGATGTGACCGATTTATGCACCTATCTGGGCAACAAATACGGCGGCTGGTTCCCTTCGTGCGAAACCTATATGCGCCCGGACGGCAAAAAATGGATAGGCGTGCCTTTGGGCGCCAGCGGCGCCATCATGGTCTACCGCCAAAGCATGTTGAAAGCGGCGGGCTTCAACAGCTTCCCCAAAGATGTGGGCAGCTATTTGAAAATGTTCCAAGCGTTGCATGCCAAGGGCACACCCGGCGGCATGGCGCTGGGCAACGCCACCGGCGACAGCGGTTGGACGCATTGGCTGATCTGGGCTTTCGGCGGTGCCATCGTCGACAAAAACAACAAGGTCATCATCAACAGCTCCGAAACCGTCAAAGCGCTGGAATACAGCCGAGAGCTTTACAAAACCTTCATCCCCGGCACTTTGTCCTGGCTGGACCCGAACAACAACAAAGCGTTTTTGGACAACCAGATCAGTGTCACCAACAACGGCATTTCCATTTACTACTCGGCTAAAAATTCGGACAACCCGGCGGTCAAAGCCATCGCTGCAGACATACAGCACGCACCGTTTCCCGTCGGCCCGGTCGGCGTACCCACTGAATACCATTTGTTCTTCAACCAGATGATCTTCAAATACACCAAGTACCCAAATGCAGCCAAAGAATTTTTGCGCTTCATGATGGAAGCCGAACAATATGACGCATGGCTCAAAGGCGGTGGCGGCTATGTGTCGCACCCGTTGGCGGCTTATGCGAAAAACCCCATCTGGACCGTGGACCCCAAGCACACGCCCTACCGTGACTCGGCGAAAAACATGCGGCCCTCAGGCTTTGCCGGTCAACTCGGTTACGCCTCGGCAGGCGCCATGGCGGACTTCATCGTCTGCAACATGGTGGCCGAAGCCGCATCAGGTTCTAAATCTCCCGCAGAAGCGGCCCAACGTGCGCAAAAACGCGCCGAGCGTTACTACAAATCCTGATGTTTAAAAAACTCCAAAACAGCCGCAATGGTTTGGGTCTGGTGTTCATGGCACCGGCCACTGTTTTGCTGGTGCTGTTTCTCACCTACCCGCTGGGTTTGGGTGTGTGGCTGGGCTTTACTGACACCAAAATCGGGCGCGGCGGCGAATTCATTGGCCTGGAAAATTACGAGTTTTTATGGGAAGACTCGGTCACCCGCTTGGCCTTGTTCAATACCCTTTTCTATACCTTCATCGCCAGTGTGTTGAAGTTTTTCTTAGGCCTGTGGCTGGCTGTTTTATTGAACGAAAAAATGCGGTTCAAAACTTTTTTCCGCTCGGTCATTTTGCTGCCCTATATCGTACCCACGGCTTTGTCGGCGCTGGCGTTTTGGTGGCTGTACGACGCGCAGTTCTCCATCATCAGTTGGATACTGATCAAGATGGGTTGGATAGACCATTACATCGATTTTCTGGGCGACCCGTGGAATGCGCGTTTCTCGGTGCTGGCCGCCAACGTTTGGCGCGGTGTGCCGTTTGTCGCCATCACCTTGCTGGCCGGTTTGCAAACCATTTCACCGTCGCTGTACGAAGCTGCGGCGATTGACGGTGCTACCGCTTGGCAGCGTTTCAAGCACATCACTTTGCCGCTGCTGATACCCATGATCGCGGTGGTCATGACCTTTTCTGTGCTGTTCACGTTCACCGACTTCCAACTGATTTACGTCATCACGCGCGGTGGTCCGTTGAACGCCACGCATTTGATGGCCACGCTGTCGTTTCAGCGCGCCATCTCCGGCGGCGCGCTTGGTGAAGGTGCGGCGATTGCCATTGCCATGGTGCCGTTTTTGCTGGCCGCTATTTTGTTCAGTTATTTCGGGTTGCAACGCCGCGCCTGGCAACAAGGGGGCAGGGACGCATGAGCACCACTATTGAAGAAGACAGCCAAGGCATGTCCTACTTGGACACGGCTCGCCGTCGCTGGGTCACGGTCTACATGCCGTTGGGTATTTTTGTGTTCGTGTTGCTGTTTCCGTTTTATTGGATGGTGATCACTTCGGTCAAACCCAATAACGAACTGCTGTCGCGCGATGGCAACCCGTTTTGGGTGATTCAACCCACCCTAGATCATTTCCACAAACTGTTGTTCAAAACCGCTTACCCGGAATGGCTTTGGAACACCGTGTTCATCTCGGTCATCGCCACCGTGGTGTCGTTGATGTGCTCGGTACTGGCGGCCTACGCCATCGAACGTTTGCGCTTCAAAGGATCGCGTCAAGTGGGCTTGGGGATTTTTCTGGCCTATCTGGTGCCGCCGTCCATATTGTTCATACCACTGGCCACCATCGTCTTCAAGCTGGGTTTGTTCGACACGCGCTGGGCGCTGATCCTCACCTACCCCACGTTTTTGATTCCGTTTTGCACCTGGCTGCTCATGGGTTATTTCCGATCAATACCGTTCGAGTTAGAAGAATGCGCCTTGATCGACGGCGCAACACGGTTTGAAATTCTCTGGAAGATCATCCTGCCCTTGTCAGTGCCGGGTTTGATTTCCGCCGGTATTTTTGCGTTCACCTTGTCGTGGAATGAATTCATTTACGCCCTCACTTTCATCTCGTCTTCCGAGGTAAAAACCGTGCCTGTGGGCGTGGTCACCGAGTTGGTAGAAGGCGATGTCTACCACTGGGGCTCGCTCATGGCCGGTGCTTTGCTGGGCTCGCTGCCGGTGGCTGTGCTGTATTCATTTTTTGTCGACCACTATGTCTCTGGCATGACCGGTGCGGTCAAGGAATAAGATCAAAGCCTGCTTGTTACCCACTAAGGCTTTATGAACACAACTTCGCTTGCCGATATGCGCAAAAACTACCAGCAGGCCGAACTGCTGGAATCCAGCGCAACTAAACACCCCCTTGAACAATTCACGCTCTGGCTCAATGACGCGTTGAAAGCAGAAATTCCCGAGCCAAACGCCATGACCTTGGCGACCGTGTCTTCCGAATTGCGCCCCAGCACCCGCGTGGTGTTGATCAAAGGCTATGACGAACAAGGCATCGTTTGGTTCACCAACTATGACAGCCGCAAAGGTCGTGAATTGGCGGGCAATCCATTCGCAGCACTGCAATTTCATTGGGTGGAGTTGGAGCGCGTAGTACGCATCGAAGGCCGGGTAGAAAAAATCAGTGACAAGGAAAGCGACACCTATTACCAATCGCGCCCGCTGGCCTCACGCATAGGCGCGTGGGCCAGCCCGCAAAGCCAGACCATCGCTTCACGCGAATGGCTGCAACATGCGTTGAAAAACTATGCGGACAAATTTCAACAAGAACCACCGCGCCCGCCGCACTGGGGCGGTTACCGCTTGGTGCCTGACACTTGGGAATTTTGGCAAGGTGGTGGTGCACGTTTGCACGACCGGTTGCAGTACATCAAGCACCCAGACCACTGGGTGATGCAGCGCTTAGCACCTTGAATAATTAATCAGGGCTTGAGCCATTCGCTGTAGTGCTGACCTAATTTGCGCACCTTGGGCGCCACCACAAACGTGCAATAACCTTGGTCCGGGTTGTTGACAAAATAATTTTGGTGGTAATCCTCGGCTGGCCAATAGTGCGCCAACGGCAGCACCTCGGTGACGATGTGCTTATCGAAATGCCCCATGCTGGTGGCTTCAGCGATGAACTGCATAGCCACCACTTGGTCGTCTTTGTCTGAGTAATAAATGCCGCTGCGGTATTGGGTGCCCGTGTCATTGCCTTGTCGGTTGAGGCTGGTGGGGTCATGGACATCAAAGAATATCTCCAGCAACTGGCGCAGGGAAATGGTGTCACTGTCATAGCCGATACGCACCACTTCGTTAAAGCCGGTGTCGCCTCTGCATACTTGCTCGTAGCTGGGGCGTGAAGGCTGCAAACCGTTGCAATAGCCGGACTCGACGCTGATGACGCCACGCACGCGCTGAAAAACGGCCTCGGTGCACCAGAAACAACCGCCGCCTAATGTGATGTTGGATGCTGTCATGCATGCATCTTAGCCAGCCTGCATGACAGCCCAAAAAACGCGCCGCTTAAACCATGGGCCTTGAAGGTGTAGTGCTGTGGGAAACTTGCCCGCATGAATGAATTAGGCGTTTTGAAACCTTTGCTAACCATGCTGGTGCTGCCGCCCGGTGGCCTGTTGCTGATATTGGGCTTGGCGTTCGCCTTGGCACGCAAGCACCGGGGCTGGGCCTGGTCACTGGTAGCTACAGCCAGCGTGTTGCTTTGGGTCTTGTCTTGCAACGCCGCTGATTATTGGCTGAACCGGTGGTTGTTGCCCAGTTACCCTGTCATTACTGCAACTGACCTTCGGCAGGCCCAGGCCATTGTGGTGCTCGGCGGCGGTGTTAATAACTATGCACCTGAATATGGCGAACCGGTGCTCAGCAGCTGGTCCTTGGCCCGTTTGCAATATGCCTTGCATTTGAAGCGGCAAACGGCATTGCCCATATTGTTTGCGGGCGGCAAAGGTTGGTCGGCCTCGGCCGAGCAAACCAGCAGCGAAGCAGAGGTGGCCGCTGCGACATCGCACAGAGACACCGGCATCCAGATTGAATGGCTGGACAAATCCTCCCGAGATACCAAGGAGAGCGCCTACAAAGCCTTCGAGATATTGGCGCCGCTGGACAAAAAAAGGATTCTTTTGGTGACCAACGAATGGCACATGGCGCGCAGTGTCAAACAGTTTGAACGTGCCGGTTTCACGGTCATCCCTGCGCCCATGGGTTTTATCCAACCCCCGCAAACACCCTTGTTTGACTACCTGCCTTCCGCCGGAGGATTGGGGGCCACCCAGCATATATTGAAAGAGTGGTTGGGCTTGCTATTGACCTGAATTCCAGAGGGGGTTGATTGACTAGCAGTAAGTCGCGGGTTACATTACTAACCAGTCAGTCATTAATATGCCAAGCCCTTCCTTATCCCCCTCCCCTGAACTTGCACAGCACAAGCGCGAACGTCGCAAAGAAGCCCGTCCGCAAGAATTGCTGGACGCGGCATTGAGCCTGTTTGTTGAAAAAGGGTTTGCGGCGACAAGGGTGGAAGAAGTGGCCTTGCGGGCTGGCGTTTCCAAGGGCACCCTTTTTTTGTATTTCCACTCCAAGGAAGACCTGTTCAAAGCGGTGATTCAACGCAATTTGTCAGACCACTTCCCCGTATGGAACCAAGAGTTTGATGATTTCAAGGGCAGCACCGCCGAAATGGTCAGCTACGCCATGCAAACTTGGTGGCACAAAATAGGCGACACCACGGCCAGCGGCATCACCAAGTTGGTCACCAGCGAAGCCAGCAATTTCCCCGAACTGGTGAAGTTTTATGAAACCGAGGTGATGCAACCTGGTCACATTTTGTTCAAAAAAATTCTGCAGCGCGGCATAGACCTTGGCGAATTCAAATCCATTGACACCGACACCGCTGTTTACAGCTTGGTGTCCGTCATCTTTTTTATCAGTATGTGGAAGCATTCTTTGTCTGCATGCGTCGACCACAGTATGTTCAATCCGGAAACATTTCTAAAGTCACATGTTCAGGCCTTGATGCATGGTTGGCTCAAAACATAATTCCTCATTCATTTCACAGCACTTCGGAGCTTCTTGACATGACATTGCGTTCCAAAACTGGCTGGGCCTTATTTGCAGTAGCGCTAGTGGCAGGTGCCGGTTACTGGCAAATGCGCAACAGCGCCGGCCCCAGCAATGCCGCGCCTGCCCCGTCAGCTTCATCAACTGCCACACCCGCGGCCAGTGAGCAAGTGGTCGACGTGCCATCGACCAACCTGCTCACATTGGGACTGCAGACCATGGTGTTTACTTTGCCGGTGTCTGGCAATCTCAAAGCATTGAACACTGTCACGGTCAAAGCGCGTGCTTCTGGCGAATTGCTCAGCTTGCCCGCCCGTGAAGGCGACAGCGTCAAAGCGTCTCAGGTATTGGCAAAAATCGACCCCACCGAATACCAACGCAAATTGCGCCAAGCCGAGCAGCAAGCCGATGCCGCCAAAACCCAAATTGACATTGCACAAAGACAGTACGACAACAACAAAGCTTTGGTGGATCAAGGCTTTATTTCCAAAACCGCACTCGAAGCGTCTGAGGCTACCTTGGCGGGTGCAAAGGCCACCTTCAACGCCGCTTTGGCGGGTGCCGATGTGGCACGCAAAACGCTGGATGACACCGTGTTGCTGGCACCCATCAGTGGACAAATTTCTGCGCGCCTGGCCCAGCCGGGTGAACGCGTTGGGGTGGACCAAAAATTGCTCGATATCGTTGACCTGAGCAGCTTAGAACTTGAAGCCGCCCTCAGTCCGGCCGATTCCATGGACGTGCGCGTAGGCCAAGCCGCCACCCTCACGCTGGAAGGCCGTGATCAACCAGTCAATGCACAAGTGCAACGCATCAACCCGAATGTTCAATCAGGCAGCCGCAGTGTGCTGGTCTACCTGAAGCTACAAAACACCCAAGGCTTGCGCCAAGGTTTGTACGGCCAAGGCCAACTCGAACTCGGTCGTCAACAGGTGTTGGCCGTTCCCTTGGAATTTGTACGCACCGACAAGCCTGAACCTTATGTGCAGGTGTTGATCGGGTCACGTGTGAGCCATCCCACGGTCACCCTGGGCAAACGAGGTCGTGTGGGTGCTGACGATTCTGTCTGGGTAGAAATCAAAGGGGTAGAAGCAGGCGTGCAAGTCTTGTCGTCTCGGGCTGGGGCCATGCGCGAGGGCTTGAATATTCGCTTGGTGACAGGCAATTCACCCAACCCAACCGCCAAACCCTGATTTATGTGGTTCACCCAAGTCAGTCTGCGCAACCCCGTGTTCGCCACCATGGTCATGTTGGCCTTGGTGGTGTTGGGCTTGTTTTCATTTCAACGGCTCAAGATCGACCAGTTTCCAAATATCGATTTGCCGGTGGTGGTGGTCACCACAGAATACCCCGGCGCATCACCCGAAATCATTGAAAGTGAAGTCAGTAAAAAAATCGAGGAAGCGGTCAATTCCACGGCGGGTATCAGCGCGCTTACATCGCGCAGTTACGAGGGTATGTCGATCGTCATTGTCGAATTTGAACTGACCGTCAACGGTCGCAAAGCCGCCGATGATGTGCGCGAAAAAGTCTCGAATGTCCACCCTTTTTTGCGCCCCGAAGTCAAAGAGTCACGCATCCTGCGGTTTGATCCGGCAAGCCGACCGATTTGGTCATTGGCGGTGGTGACTGACAAAGCGTCGCTGCCTGCGGGCGTCAAACCCTTGAGCCAAGTCGAGATGACGAACTGGGCCGACCAAGTGCTGAAAAAGCGTTTGGAAAATGTACGCGGTGTGGGCTCTGTGGTTTTAGTGGGCGGCACCAAGCGTGAGATCAATCTCTACCTCAATCCGCAAGCGATGGAGTCTTTGGGCATCACCGCGCAACAGGTGGTGGAAGCGGTCAGCAACGAAAACCAAGATTTGCCGGTTGGGTCCATCCGCTCATTGCAACAAGACCGCGTGGTGCAAGTACAAGGAAGAATGCAAAGACCGGAAGATTTCGGCAACATCATCGTGGCGCGCAAAGGTGGCAGCATCGTGCGACTGTCGCAAGTGGCTCGGGTGAACGACGGCGCACAAGAGTTAGAAAACTTGGCGCTTTATAACGGCGAGCGCACGCTGCTGTTGTCGGTGCAAAAGTCGCAGGATGAAAACACCATCGACGTGGTCGACGGTTTGGCACGCACGGTAGCGGATATGGCGTCCCAATTGCCGCCCGGCGTGAAATTGCAAAACATTTACGACGGGTCAAGGCAAATCCGTGTGGGTGTGAACAATGTGCGAAAAACCTTGATCGAAGGTTCATTGCTCACCGTCTTGATCGTATTTTTATTTCTCAATTCTTGGCGCTCGACCATCATCACAGGCCTTACCTTGCCCATTGCCATCATCGGCACATTCTTGTTCATGGCCATGTTTGGCTTCACCATCAACATGATCACTTTGATGGCGCTGTCCTTGTGCATTGGTTTGTTGATCGATGATGCGATCGTGGTGCGAGAAAACATTGTTCGCCATGTACAAATGGGCAAAACTGCTTTCAATGCATCCATGGAAGGCACCAAAGAAATCGGTCTGGCGGTGCTGGCCACCACGTTTTCTATCGTGGCCGTGTTTTTGCCTATCGGGTTCATGCAGGGCATCATTGGCAAGTTTTTTCACGAGTTTGGTCTGACCATCGTGGTGGCTGTACTGATTTCCATGTTTGTCAGTTTCACCCTAGACCCCATGCTTTCCAGTGTCTGGCATGACCCCAGTATTCACCGCAACGGCCAACACCACAAAAAACGCAGTTGGTATGACATGAGCTTGGGACGGGTCACCCAATGGTTTGAAGATGCCACCGAAGGGCTGGGACGCGCCTACCAGCGCATGCTTGGCATTGCACTACGGCACCGGTTTGTCACGGTGCTGGTGGCGCTGGGTATTTTTATCACCAGTATTTTCATGGTTCGTTTTCTGGGCACAGAATTTGTTCCCAAGGCCGATTACTCCGAAGCCAGTGTCACGTTTTATGTACCTGTCGGTTCTTCGTTGCAAGTTACCGAAGCCAAAGCGCGCGAGGTCGAGAGCATGCTGCGCAGCTTCCCCGAAGTTCGCTACACACTCAGCACGATCAACACGGGTAACGCCAACGGGAAAATTTATGCCAATGTTTATTTCCGTTTGGTTGATCGACAACTGCGCACACTCAATATTATTGAGTTCACACCCATCATTCGTGAACGTTTGAGAAAAATGGGCGGATTGACCGTCACCCATGTGGGCTTGCTTGATTCTGTCGGTGGCAGCAAGCAAATTGAGTTTTACTTGCTCGGCCCGGACCAAGCAGAGCTTGAGCGCATTGCCGCCGTGGTCACCGCCCGCTTGCAAAACATCAAAGGCTTGGTGGATATCGAATCCAGCGTCAAACCCAACAAACCCACGGTGGACATCACCGTCAAACGCGAGGCCGCTGCCGATTTCGGCCTCGGTGTGGGCAGCATTGCCAATCAACTGCGCACGCTGGTGGCCGGACAAAACGTCGGGGTTTGGCGCGCCGACAACGACCAGACCTACGATGTTCTGGTGAGGCTTGATCCCACCCAGCGCACCTATCTCCATGACTTGGAGCGCTTGCCGTTCAACATTGGCCAAAACTCCGATGACAGCAGCCGCATCGTGCGCCTGAACCAAGTGGCACAGGTGAGTGAAAGCATTGGACCCAACCAAGTCAACCGGCGCGAACTCTCGCGCGAAGTGGCTTTCAGCGGTAACACCTATGGCCGCGCCACCGGCGAGGTGTCCCAAGACATACAAACCATGATGGTGGGCATTGCACTGCCTGACGGTTACCGCTATCAGTTTGGCGGCGCCACCAAAAACATGAAGGAATCTTTTCAATACGCCGTCGTGGCATTGGCCATGGGCGTGATCTTCATCTACATGATTTTGGCCAGTCAGTTCAAAAGCTTTTTGCAACCCTTGGCCTTGATGACTTCTTTGCCGCTGACACTGATCGGGGTGGTGGGTGCATTGATGGTGTTTCGGTCCACGCTGTCCATGTTCTCGGTGATCGGCGTGATCATGTTGATGGGTCTGGTCACCAAAAACGCGATTTTGTTGCTGGACTTTGCTATTCGTGCACGCGAAGGCCTGGACCGTGGAGACGGCACACATGAGGCACCGCTTGGCAGAACCGAGGCTTTGTTGCTGGCGGCCCAGGTGCGACTTCGCCCGATTTTGATGACCACCTTAGCCATGGTGTTTGGCATGATTCCCTTGGCCTTTTCTGTGTCTGAAGGGTCTGAGCAGCGCGCGCCTTTGGGTCAGGCGGTCATAGGTGGCGTCATCACCTCGTCCATCCTGACACTGGTGGTCGTGCCTGTGGTCTACTGCTATATCGACGATCTGAGCCAATGGTTGAAAAAGCTGTGGCACGGCAAATCAAGCCCTGCGACACGCCCCGCTGGCTAGAATGGCTTTTTATGAATTTTTTCGCTGACATGAACACGGAAATCGCCCGCTTCAACATGGTTGAACAGCAAATCCGCACCTGGCAGGTGCTGGACAAGAACGTTCTCTCACTGCTGTCCCAACTAGAACGCCAATGGTTTGTTCCAAGCGCCTTCCATGGGCTGGCTTACAGCGACACAGAAATTCCCCTCGGTCATGGAGAACACATGTTGCCACCGCGTGTGGATGCCAGACTGTTGCAAGACTTGGGCTTGCAGCCGCATGAGCAGGTGCTGGAAATCGGGACGGGATCGGGTTATCTGACCGCCTTGCTGGCCCAGTCATGCGCGCATGTGACCAGTTTGGAATGCCATGGTGAGTTGCTCGCGCAAGCACAGAAAAATTTGCAACGCGCTGACATCCACAACGTCCGTTTGTTGCAAAACCAAGGCGTGCCTGCGCAATTGCCTCACGCCTCTTTTGATGCCGTGGTGCTGGGCGGTTCGGTGGCCAGGGTGCCTGATGAACTGCTCAAACTCCTCAAACCTGCTGGCCGACTGCTGGCCGTGGTGGGCGAAGAACCCATCATGCAAACCACCTTGGTGCAGCGCCAAGCGGATGGTACCGGCCACAGCCGCGTGTTGTGGGATGTGGTGATTCCCCGCTTGCACGGCTTCGCCGAAAGCGCCGTTTTTCAATTCTGACAAAAAGTTGTTTCATAAAAGGAAGACCATGAACTTGTTTCGCACCCTGCCCCTGATAGCTGCCATGTCGTTGGCCTTCACAGGTGCTGCCCGCGGCCAAAGCCTGGTCGAGCTCTACGACATTGCCAAAGGCTATGACGCCAGTTTCAAATCGGTACAAATCCAAGCGCAAGCCACCCGGTTGAAAGTGGACCAAGCACAGGCCAAACTTGGCCCTACCGCTGCATTGAGCGCCAGCGCCAATGTCAACAATGGCGGAGCTTTGTCGCCCACGCCTGACAGCGCGCTATACCCAAGATCTCGTAACTACAGTGCGCAAACCGGTACGGTCAGTGCCTCACAGCCTCTTTTCCGGCCCGGCGACAAAGCCGAAGTGTCACAGGCCAATTTGCAACTCCAAGTTGCCGATGCCCAATTGCAAGCCGCTGAGCAAGACCTGATGGTTCGTTTGAGCCAAGCCTATTTCGATGTGCTTGCCAGCCAGGACAACCTGACATTTATCCAAGCGCAAATGAAAGCAGTGTCAGAGCAACTGGCCTTTGCCAAGCGCAACTTTGAAGTCGGCACAGCCACCATCACAGACACCCGAGAAGCACAAGCCAGTTACGACCTGGCCATGGCACAGGAAATCAGCGCCCAAAATGATTTGCGGGTCAAGAAGATGGCGCTTGACCAACTGGTGGGCAAGTCCAACATCGATCCCAAATCGGTGTCCTTGACGGCGGTGCCCAAAGGTCCAGTGCCTGAAAGTGTCGAGGAATGGGTGACGCTGAGTGAGCAAAACAATCCCAGCATCAAACAGTACCGCATCAGCAGCGATGTGGCCAAACTCGAAACAGACAGAGCGCAAGCTTCGCTAAAACCTACTGTAGATTTACAACTCAGCTACAGCGTGACAAACAACACCAACGGCACCATCAGTTCAAGCATTGATTCGCGTTACGGTGTTGCCACCGGTGCCGTGGTGATGAGTTATCCGCTGTTCAACGGAAACGCCTTCAGCAACCGCGTCAGAGAAACCATGGCGCTGACCCAAAAAGCCGAATCTGATGTCGACGCCATCATGCGAACCGTGGGACAAAACACGCGCAGTGCGTTTTACGGGGTGGTGTCTGGCGTGAGCCAAGTCAAAGCATTACAAGCTGCAGAAGATTCCAGCCAAGTGGCATTGGACGCCAACAAATTGGGCTACAGCGTGGGCGTGCGTATCAACATCAATGTGCTGGACTCGCAAAGCAAGTTGTTTGACACCAAGGCCAAATTGGCCAAAGCACGTTATGACGTGCTCATGGGCCATTTGAAATTGCGTCAACTCAGCGGTGTTTTACAACTAGAAGACTTGCAAAACATCAACAACTTGCTGGTTCCCTGAGCGTCTTTAAATCAAGGCTTGCATCAATTGCAGGCAACGCGCAACCGCGCCTTGGTGACGTGCCGCGAACTCGGTGGCCAAGGCTGACTTTTGCTGACAGGCTTCAGGGTCCATGGCGAGTTGGTAAGCCGTGTTGACAGCTTGGGCCATGTCTTGAACCCGCACCGCTGCCACGTCTTGTAGGGCCAGTTGCGCGGCCTGCGCAAAATTGAATGTGTGCGGCCCCATGACCACGGGACAGGCGCAGGCACAAGCCTCAATCAAGTTTTGTCCGCCCAAGGGTTCAAAGCTGCCACCCAATAGACATACACTGGCGGCGCCAAAATAAAACGGCATTTCCCCCATGCTGTCGCCCAGTACCACTTGCGTGTCACCACGCCATTGGTTGAAATCTGGCGCACCGCTCCAGTCACTGCGCTTTTGCAAAGAAAAGCCTTTGGCATTCACCAATGCAGTCACCTGCTCGAAACGCTGCGGATGCCGCGGCACCAACCACCATTGCACATCTTGCAAATAGGCGGGCTGCTGGGCCAGCAATTCCAACAATGCAGCTTCCTCCCCCTCACGAGAAATCGCCAGCAACACCACCGGTCTGGCCATGGCTTTGCGCCAGGCCAAACCTTGTTGCAATGGTTGACTATCAGGAACCGCATCAAATTTGAGGTTACCCATGACCGATTGCACGGTGATACCCAATGCCTGAAAACGTTTGGCGTCTTGCTCGGATTGCGCCCAGATGGCGTGCAATTTGTTGAATGCCGGTCGCGCCAGCGCCGACCATTGCATCGACCGGCGCAAAGATTTGGCACTGAGTCGGGCATTGAGAAGCACCATGGGCACGCCATGCCTGCAAGCTTGATCGACCATCACCGGCCACACTTCGGTGTCTACCAAAAAACCGGTGCGTGGTTGAAAATGCCGCAAAAACCTAGCCACCATCTCTGGCGTGTCCCAAGGCTGCCAGACTTGCACGTCCCCTTCTTGCAACAAACTCAAGCCCTGTTCTCGACCGGTAGCCGTGCCGTGCGTGAACACAAACTTCACCCCTGGATGTGCTTTGCGTATGGCGACAACCAGTGTTTGAATAGCGCGGGTTTCACCCAAAGAAACCGCGTGGATCCAAACGCTACCTGCGATGGCTGGCAGGGTGTAGTAACCGAGGCGCTCGGACACAGACACTCCGTAAAGCGGTTCTTTGCGTGAACGCACATAGAGCTTGAGCAAAAGCACAGGCGTTAACAAGCGCGTCAGCAAGCCATAGAAAAACAGCATCATGCTTGGCTTTCAAAAGCAAAAGCATGCGCCTGCAAGCCATTGAGCCAAGCGTGCATGACACTTTCCGGGGTCGGACACGGCTTATCAAACACGCTTTGCTGCCAACCGCAGTCCAGCGGTCCGGTGCGCCAGGCCGTATCGAAGTTATAAATTTGTACATGGGGCAAACCCAAGGCCACTGCAATATGGCTGGGGCCACTGTCCACCCCTATCACCCCCGTGCAAGCAGCCAGCGAGCGCGTCAAGGACAGCACATCACCGCGCGGCCAGACCACAGCGCGAGGCACTGCCGCAGCGATGGCTGCTGCGGTCTGGGCTTCGGCATCATTGGATTGCGGGATGGCCAGTTCAAACCCCTGCGCATTCAATTGCAGCGCGAGTTTGATCCAGTGTGCCAACGGCCAGGTCTTGTCGAGGCGCGATGTGCCATGCACCAATGCCACAGTGTGCGGCGCGACATTCGCTTGCGGGGCAATGAACAAGGTCTGACGTGACGCTGTGCTTTCAGCATATCCCAGCGCCTGCGCACACACATGGCGTGCACGCTGCACCGCGTGGCTGCGCCAAGAGCATGGCACGGCGATATCGGACACCCAACGCGTGGGCGGCTCGTACGCAGAGCCTTGCGTGCGATTGGCCATGGCAATTCGCCGACCTTTGTCTGTCAATCGGGCCAAGCGCGCAATCAATGCAGATTTGGTCAGGCCTTGTAAATCGATCACGGCGTCATAGGGGTGGGCTTGCAGTTCTTGCACAAATGCACGCCATTGCATACGTGTATGGGCAGACCACCATTCTTTGCGCCATGCACGCAATCGACAGGGGATGACACGCTCTACCGCCGGACACAGGCGAAGTAGCGGCGCAAATCCTTCTTCCACCACCCAATCGATGTGTATGCCCGGCAATGCGGTGTGCATGTCAATCGCAGCGGGCAGACTGTGCACCACATCCCCCAAGGAAGACAGCTTGACCACCAAAACCCTCAATGCGCAGCCTCTTGCACTTTGGCATCAGGCTTGATCCGACGCAGCAAAGCCATCATGTCGGCTTCGATACGGCGCAACGCTTCTGTGGTTTGTCCTTCGAAACGCAACACCAGCACCGGGGTGGTGTTAGATGCCCGTACCAGACCAAAACCATCATCCCAGTCGATGCGTACGCCGTCTATGTCGCACAACACCGGATGATGGGCCGGACAAGGCAAACCTTGTGAAGAAGTGAGCGCAAGCAGTTCAGCGGTGACTCGGTGCGGCTCGCCTTCCTCGCAGGCCACATTCAGCTCAGGCGTGGATTCACTGGTCGGCAAACTGTGCAAGACCTGGTTGGCGTCTTCATGGCGGCTGAGAATTTCCAGCAAGCGGCACCCCGCGTAAGTTCCATCGTCAAAACCATACCAGCGTTCTTTGAAAAACACATGGCCGCTCATTTCGCCACCCAAGGGTGAACCGATGGCTTTCATTTGGGCTTTGATGAGCGAGTGTCCGGTTTTGAACATGAGTGGCACGCCACCGGCTTGGCGAATAAATGGTGCGAGTCGTTGCGAACATTTCACATCAAACACAATGGTGCCACCCGGTTGCCGCGACAGCACATCGCGAGCGAACAGCATCATTTGCCTGTCAGGGTAAATGGTTTGTCCATCACGGGTCACGATGCCCAAGCGATCCCCGTCTCCGTCAAACGCCAGGCCCAGTTCTGCTCGGGTGTCATGCAAGGCGCTGATCAAGTCACGCAAGTTTTCGGGCTTGCTCGGGTCCGGGTGATGGTTGGGGAAATTGCCGTCGACTTCGCTGAACAATTCGATGACCTCGCAACCAATGGCGCGCAAAATATGTGGTGCCGTTGCGCCTGCCACGCCGTTGCCCGAATCGACCACGATGCGCATGGGGCGGGCAAGCTGTATGTCTTGCACAATGCGTGTTTCATACGCTTGCAATACCGACACAGATTGCACACTGCCACCGTCGCGCAATTGCCAAGTTTCGGCTTGCATCATGTGGCGCAGGGCTTGGATGTCTTCTCCATAAATGGCACGACCGGCCATGACCATTTTGAAACCGTTGTAATCCTTGGGGTTGTGACTGCCCGTGATTTGAATGCCGCTTTCACACAAGGTGCTCGCTGCAAAATACAACTGCGGCGTGGTCACCATGCCGACATCAAGCACTTCTATGCCCGCTTGCACCAAACCTTGTATCAACGCTTGCGACAAACCAGGGCCACTGATACGACCGTCACGTCCCACCGCCACGCGCTGCTGGCCGAGGGCCAAAGCTTGCGTGCCAAAACTGCGGCCCAAAGCCACAGCCATCTCAGGATGCAATGCAACCGGTACCACGCCGCGTATGTCATACGCTTTGAAAATAGAGGGTTCTGTGATCATTTGGGGGCATTGTAGGGGGCAGACTTTTTCATAAATAATGCTTCCATGAACCCCAAAGATAGCTCGCCACCATTTGTCTCCACCCAGTGGCAAATGCCGATACACACACCGCTGGGGAAAATGACTTTGGTGGCCAGCCCGCAAGGACTGTGCGGCGCTTGGTTTGAACACCAAAAACATTTCCCGCATTTGCAGCACCTGCCCTGGGGCCCAAGCCAACGCTGGTTGTTACATGCCAAAGCGCAGTTGGCTGAATATTTCTCAGGCAAACGCCAACAATTTGAATTGCCGCTGACACCTGTTGATGGCACGGTGTTTCAACACCAAGTATGGCAAGCGCTGGCCATGATTCCATTTGGCAGGTTCACGTCTTATGCAGATATTGCACGTTTCATTGGCAAGCCCCAATCCGCCCGCGCTGTGGGCATGGCTGTCGGGCGCAACCCTTTGGGTATTTTTCTGCCTTGTCACCGTGTGGTGGCCAGTAACGGTGCATTGACTGGCTATGCCGGTGGCTTGGACCGCAAAGTTGCACTGTTGAAAATCGAAGGCACTTTGTTGTGACTTCATGCTTGCGCTGGCAACAATGGCTGCCCGCGTTGCTTTTGTTGCAATAAGTCATTGGCATGGCCGTCCGCGCCGGTATGCTTTTTGCTGCGCTTTCGCTGGCAAAAACATCCCCGCACAGACGGCCTGTCGAGTTGCTGTTGGTAATTGGGTAATTGGGTTCAGATACCAATTATTGCGAGTGGATTGCCGACATGGCGGTCGGGCCGACGCGAACATTGCAGCTTTGCTGCAGTGAGCGGCGACCGAGCCGCCATGGCGTGAGCACATGACGTCATCGCACAAACAGCCACACATCAAAGCAAAAGCGACTGAGCCGGCATGGCGTGAGCACATGACGTCATGTCAATTCAGCAAACAACGCAATGCCATGCGATTCAAATACGTTCCCCGCTCCGCCAACGCCGACAACACACTGAAATGGTGCAGACCTGGCAAGGCTTCGCAAACTGGGACATACGCCTTGCCCCATGCCAGCTGAATCAATCTATGGTGACGAATAAATTCATCACTCTCCAGCCCGCCCACCACACTGCAAAACGTGCCATGTGTCGGACGCGGCATCCAAGCCGGACTGCAGCGCACAACCTGCGCATCATCAAGCCGCAAGTCCGACTGCAACATCGGCGAACGCATGACAGATTCCAATTCAAACAAGCCCGACACAGACAACCCGGACTTCACCAGATCTGCCGGTAAATCATCCGCATAGCGCTGCCATTCGCAGGCCAGCAACATGGCTGCCAAGTGTCCACCGGCAGAATGCCCCACCACATGGATACGCTTGGCGTCGCCTCCCCACACGTGGATGTATCGCCAGACCCAAGCCAGCGCCTTGACCATTTGCATGACGATCTCAGGAATGCTCACCGCCGGACACAGTGCGTAATTGGGCACCACCACGCAAATACCTTCACGGGTGAATGATGGCGCAATGAACGATTGGTCAGATTTGTCTAAGGCGCGCCAATATCCCCCATGCAAAAACACCATGACCGGTGCATTAGCCGCATTGGCAGGGAATATGTCCAGGGTTTCGTTGGGGCCTGCGCCATAGCTGATATCGGTCAACCCGCCCAAGAGCTTGCGCGCAGTTTTTGATTGCTCGGTCCAGCGTTTTAAATGATCAGCAAAATCCGGGACCAGCGCCCGGTTGTTGTACATGCGGTCATACCATTCTGGCGATTGCCGCATGTGTATTCCTGCGTGTTATTTGCTGTTTTGGGCTTGTCGAATGGCTGAAGTAGCCTCTGCCCCGGCAGTGGTACCGCCCACCGGGTTTTGAATCACCAAGCCCAGTAAACGGGCACCGTGCTCAACTGCAATTGAGCCATAAGCGATGTCCCCATGGACCACGGAGTCTTTGTGAAATTCCACGCGTTCAGACGCGTAAATATTGCCTTCCACCTTGCCAGCCACCATGACTCGGTGCGCAGTCACGTCACCGGAGACTTCACCACTGGCACCAATCGCCACCGTGACTTTGCTTTCCTTGGCGGTTTCAATGTTGCCCACCACCTTACCGTCGATACGCACGCTATCGACCAGTACCAAGCGCCCGTAAATTTGGGTGGTTCTTCCGATCAAAGTTTCAAAGCGCTCTTGCGAACTGGCCAGGGGTTTGTCGCGCAATTTCTCAAACATATTTGTCTCCGGTGGAGGCTCAGCTTGCGCTGAGCGGAAGCACTTGCACGGGGTTGATCACCCTGTCGCGAATAAAGACTTCATAGTGCAAATGTGGGCCAGTAGATCGCCCGGTGCTGCCAACTTCGCCGAGTACGCCTCCGCGCTCAACCAGTTCACCCACTTGGGCAATGCGTTTACTCAAATGCGCATAGCGGGTAGAAAAACCTTCGGCATGCTGTACTTCAATGACATTGCCGTAGCCAAAATCCCAACCGGAACGGGTGACTGTGCCTTTGGCGGTGGCAACCACTGCGGTGCCCGTGCTGGCCGTGAAGTCCAGCCCTTCATGCATGGCCAAACCGCCTGTGAAAGGATCGTTGCGAATACCAAATCCACTGCTTACCCTGAAGTCACCGCGAATTGGCAAACCGGTGGGCAAGGTGTGCAGCCAGTCGAGTTGCTTTTCCCAGTTGCCGCGCAATTCAAGCACCGCTTGTTGGGTCTGCACAAAATCTTGCAGGGTATGGTCAAACTCAATGCCCAATGGCTGGCGGAACAAACTGGAGAAAGGCTTGGGTGCTACCAAGGGGCCGCCTTTGTTGTCGTCACGGCGGTTGATTTTGTCGCGCACCACGTTGGGCGTGGCCATTTCCATGAACCGGTTTTTCATGGTCTCGAGCTGGCGGATTTCATTGACCGTGTTGTGCATGGATTCACGCAATTGGCTTAAATGGTCCCGGTAAATGGACTCCATGCGCTTTTGTTCTGCTTCGGTGGTGACGCCACCGATGCTTCGGGCCAAGTCCGGGTTGTATTCGACAGCGATTTTGAAGCCGACGAAATGCAGTAAAAAACCAGAGGTCACCAAAAACAGTCCGACCATGACCGCCGCGGTCAATACCGTGCGGGTGGTGATGGAAATGGTCCTGACGTTACCGGTCGGCCCTGATAGCCACATTAACTGCATGAGTCATCCTGAGGAAAAGCCCTTTAAGCGAACAAGGATAGACATTCTATGCAGTTAGCTGAAGGGCGCAAAGCCTTTTCAACGGAAAAAAATCACATTAAGACTTGCATTTACTTATTAAATTACTTACAAATAATTCATTTGCCTAAGAAAGATACTGGCTGAGGAAAAAAATGCTGCCTAAGTTGGCCGCCCAAGCCCAGAAAAACCGGTTCAGTCCGAAAAACCAGAACACCAGAAAGTGAAACAGCAGGGCCACACCTACGACACCAAATGTCCAAGACGGGAAAACCAACACCAACGGAAACAAGCCTTCCCACAAAATAAATGCCCAACTGCAGACCAAGGCCACGACCGGACGGCGGAAAACACTGTCACTTTTCAATGGACCGTACAAACCGCTATTCAAAAAAACCGGTAAAGCCTGCCCGTTACGCCATTCAGGGCGTTTGAGCTTGACCCAACCGGAGACAAAGTACGAACTCAGCGTTTGAATAGCGATGTAACCCAAGCCTGCAGACCATCCGGTTTGTGCATCGGTAAACGCTTGAACCACTTGGGCGATCAGCAAACCTGTCGCGGTGATCAAAGTCATGAAGTCGCTGCCGCCATTGAACGCGCCGCGCCAACGAATCAACAGCAATATATTGCCTATAAAAAGTAGCAACGCAATCGCCAAATGGTTACCGACCACCATCAATGCCACCGCCGCCATGGCTCTGACCAACAATTGCAACTGGTACAGCGTCGGCTGGTACAGCCAGTCCAAACTATGTTTGAGCCAGGCAGGTTGAGCCGGAATGTCCGCACGCTGAACCGACCACGCCCACACACCGTTGGGTTCGGTGCTGGAAGTGATGCGTGCATATTCCAGGCATTGCAACAACACGCTGAAGCCGCCAAGCAGTTCCAGCCAACGCACCACGAAATCGCCAGAGATCAGCATGGCAATAACGGACTGCGCAATACCGTGTCGCTGCTGACCAAGCCTTGTGGGTCGTGACGCTCCAAGCGTATTTCTAATTGGTACATGCCGGGCGCTATGACACCTTGCGCAGCGCTGTCCATGTGTTCTCGCATGGCTTGCCGGGCATGCCTACAGACCAATTGGTAACTCACCAAATGGCTGGCATCCGCACCCTCGCCCAGCTCCTTGATGTCGCTGGACAAATGGTCCACCAGATTTTGCAAAGCCAAATCACGGTTGCCCCAAGGGTTGTGAAAGACATGCCAGAATTTTCTGGGCTGGCGTGGATAAATCCACTGCCATTCACCCAACTCGCCATTTGCCGTTGCAAAGCGGACATACAAATGGGGCACCGGGCCGACCTGGTGATAGAACTGCCAATTAGGGAAAAACGCCCGCAACAAAAAAAACCACGGCCCACGTATCGTCTGCTGCCGATAAAACATGCTCAAAGCGAGCAGCCCGAAATACAGTACAAACAAACCCACCAATAGTTGCATCACCCGCCTTAGTTGCCAACAGTGCCATTGTGCAGAAATTGCCGCAGCGTCTGCCAAACCGCAAGACCTAGCCTGAGCGTGTAAAGTCTGGGTCTTTCTTGCGTGCTAACTGGCCGCCCCTTACGGATGCCCTATGAGTTCCCGATCTGCTGCCAAAAATCTGTCTTTTGAAATCAAAAATGTGCATCTACCGCTGATGTCGGTGCTGGTCAAGACCGCTGATCTGACGCATCTGGCCAACGATTTGCAGCAGCGCTTTGGTGATACACCCGATTTTTTCGACAACGACCCGGTATTGATCGATTTGCAAGCCCTAGACCCGCAAGCCGGTCCGTTCGAGATGAGCGGCTTGTTGCAATTGCTCAAACGCCATCGCATGAACCCGGTTGCGCTGCGCGCGGCCCACCCACTGCAAGAAGCCGCCGCCATACTGGCCGGATTGTTTGTGGTGCAAGAACTTCGCCCCATGGCGGGTGCCTCTGCGCCCGCGCAAGAAACCATTCGTGAAGTGGTGCGAGAAGTGGAAGTGGTCCGCGAGGTGTCTGCCAGTTCGCCAAGCGCCATGGTGATTGATAAACCTTTGCGCTCAGGCCAACACGTGTATGCCAAAGGGCGCGACTTGGTGGTGCTGGCGATGGTCAATCCAGGCGCTGAAATCATGGCAGACGGGCATATTCATGTGTATGCCCCCTTGCGCGGCAAAGCCATTGCCGGCGCCAAAGGAGACGCCACAGCACGGATTTTTACCACCAGCCTAGAGGCTGAACTGGTGTCCATCGCAGGCGTTTACCGGACCAGCGACACGGCGTTGCCCAAGGAAGTTTTGGGCAAACCTGCGCAAGTGTGGCTGTCCGACGAGAAGTTGCATATGCGGGGCTTGTAAACTCGACAGGTTTAGCGGTATGACAGGTGTTGTTTTCTTTTACTGGGATCTTTTTCAATGACAAAAATAGTCGTCGTGACCTCTGGCAAAGGCGGGGTTGGCAAAACCACCACCAGCGCCAGTTTTGCATCTGGTTTGGCATTGCGTGGCCACAAAACCGTGGTGATCGATTTTGATGTGGGCTTGCGCAACTTAGACCTGATCATGGGGTGTGAGCGTCGCGTGGTGTATGACTTTGTCAACGTGATCAACGGCGAAGCCACTCTCAACCAAGCGCTGATCAAAGACAAGCACTCCGACCATTTGTATGTGTTGGCCGCCTCGCAAACCCGCGACAAAGAAGCATTGACGCAGGAGGGTGTCGAGCGCGTGTTGCGCGAACTCGCCGGCATGGATTTCGAATTCATCGTCTGCGATTCACCGGCAGGCATTGAAACCGGCGCCATGATGGCCATGCACTTTGCCGACGAAGCCGTCGTGGTCACCAACCCCGAGGTCTCCTCGGTGCGCGACTCTGACCGCATTTTGGGCATGCTCGGCAGCAAAACTTTGCGTGCGATTCAAGGCCAGGAACCCATCAAAGAACATTTGCTGATCACGCGCTACAACCCAAACCGGGTGCAAGAAGGTCAGATGTTGTCACTCGAAGACATTCAAGACATTTTGCGTATTCCCTTGATCGGTGTCATTCCTGAGTCGGAAGATGTGCTGCAAGCCTCCAACCAAGGCGTGCCAGCGGTGTTGCTGGAAAAAAGCGATGTGGCTGAAGCCTACAAAGATGTCGTCGACCGCTTCCTTGGCAAAGACATTCCATTGCGCTTCACCGAAGCCGTCAAGCCCGGACTGCTGCAACGCGTGTTTGGCCGGAGATAAGCCAGATGTCCTTGTTGTCAATCTTTTTAGGCGAAAAGAAAAAAACCGCCAGCGTCGCCAAAGAACGATTGCAAATCATTCTGGCGCACGAACGCTCAGGCAAGTCAGCGCACCAGCCTGACTATTTGCCCGACCTGCAACGCGACTTGATCGCCGTGTTGTCCAAATACGTGAATATCAACCCGAGCGACATCAAGGTCAACTTGGAGCGCCAAGACAACCTCGAAGTGCTCGAAGTCAAGATCGAACTGCCTGACGGACGCTGACCGGCTCTAAGCCCGCGCCCGCTGTTAACCACAGGCACAGCGGCCTGATACAACGCTTTCTCTGCCGCCCAAACGGTTGGACGGCTGCGCCATCACGGTTTCCACCTGCCGGGTGGCTATTGGCGGCATAGAAATATCGCCATAAATTACTACTTTAAATTTAATTAATTCATTTAATTTGATTTTTTAGCTACATTTAAGCTAATTTTTGTTAAATATTACAATTTTAGTTATACAATTTCCGCTATATTTTCGAAAAATCAATGCTTTGATATGCGGTAGTTAGTATTTCAACAAACCATTCAGGACCCACCACCATGAATACAGAGACAGATAACCCATTGAACACCAAACTCTTGCAAGTCATTTGCCAACTGCATGACTGGGAAAACCAGCATTTGCATTTGGTACAAAGCCAAGCCGGACGCTACCTCTACCTGAGCCTGGTCAAACAACTCATCCAAACCAATCAGCACCAACCCAGCGCCTTGCTTAAGGGCATCTACCACAACCAGGACTTGAGCGAACGTGCGCTGCGTTACAAAATCCGCGAATTTGAAGAAGAAGGCCTCATCACATTCGAGTCGAACCAAGTTGATAAACGCTCAAAAAAAATCGTCCCCACCGATGATTTGATGCAAACGCTAGAGACGCACAGCCAAGAGTTCGGGCGCATTCTGGCCACCAAATTTGTGGTCTTACCCAAAAAGTAACCCCAATGTTTGATGAATACTTAGAGCGTTTCATAAGCACCAACGACCCCTTGTTGGTCGCACTGCTGGGTCTGTCGATGTGTCTGACCATTGGCTGGGCAGTCACCTTCTATGGCTATCGCCGCTTGCGCCAGACATTGAAGCACCAGCAAACCCAAGAACAGCGCATGCAAAGCTTTATGGCATCGCTGTCACACCATCTGCGCACACCGCTCAACGGCATCATGGGTTACGCAGAATACATACACAGCAGTTCGCAAGAGCCCATGGTGCATTTCACTTCCAAAATCATTTTGGAAAACAGCCTGGAAATGTTGCATCTGCTCAATGGCATGCTTGACCTCAACAAAATCAAAGAAGGCCAGTTACAACTTTCTGTGACTGAATTCGATGTCTACGACCTATCAGAATCAGTGCGGCAGTTGCACCAAGCACGCGCCACCCGTCTCAATATCCAACTGCAACTCAGCACCAACCAACAAACCAACCTCAAGATGACAGCTGACCCTTACCGACTGCGGCAAGTACTCAACCATTTGGTAGACAACGCCATCACTTTCAATCGCCCCAAAGGCGAGGTCAACCTGCAACTCATGCACAACGAAGCGGGTGGCACCATGACATTTACCGTGACTGACACAGGCCTGGGTATCGCATGCGATGTACAAGACCACCTGTTTACCGACTTGTCAGCTTTGGGCGCTGGCTTTCCCGCCAAAGACAAAACAGGTACTGTGCTGGGTTTGCGGCTCAGCCACCAATTGGTGCAACTGATGGGCGGCAAATTGGACTACCGCACCGAAGCCGGTGTTGGCAGCAGTTTCTTTTTCACGCTGCCTATGCACTCCCCCGCAGAGCAGGCAGCATGAGCAAGGGCCATGTGGTGGTGGTGGATGACAACGAGACCAACCGCTTGTTGCCGGGTTTGTTTTTGCGTCCCTTGGGATATACCGTGGATGAATGCGACAGCGCTGCGCAAACCTGGTCGTTGTTGCAACACACTGCATGCGATGTGCTGTTGTTGGATATCTCGATGCCTACCATCAGCGGTATCGATTTGTGTCTCCAGTTGCGTGCCGACAAACGGTTTGACGCCATGAAAATCATTGCCTATACCGCCCATGCCATGCCTGAAGAAATCGCCCAACTTGAAACCGCAGGCTTTAACAAAATACTGCTCAAACCGATACGCAGCAAAGACCTTCTCAAAGCGCTGCGTGTCTGAGCCCCGCCCTACACCACGGGCATGGCATGCCAATCCGTGGTGTAGTCCGGTGACTTGCAGGTCTGCTTCATTTGCCAACCCGTGTACGCGCCTTGGGTCGATACCTTCACCGTGCCGCGTCCGTAGCGTTGGTTCAAACCGTCCAACGCATCCATCAAACGCGTGTCCACCGCTTGCGGCGGCTCTAACCAATCGGTTTGGTAACGCCCCTGCGGCGCAATGCCGCTGAGCATCACACCGGCTTTTTTGTACTGGTAGCCGGGGCGAAACATGCGCTCGACCAAATGCCCAGCCCAGCGACTCACCACCAGACTGTCGCTGGTTGGCTGGGGCAATGGCACCACCAAGGACGGCATGTACTGCGGCAGGTCTTTTCGAAAACGGTTGGTCATTAAAAACACCTGAATAACCGACGCATGAGAGCCTTGGGCACGCAACTTGGCACAGGCATTCGCCACAAACATACTGACTGCATCCTTGAGCACATCGACATCCTCGACCATGCTGCCGAACGAACGGCTGGCGATGATTTGTTGCTTGTCGGCCTGCACTTCTTGCATATCGATGCACGCCAAACCGTTGAGTTCGCGCTGGGTTTTTTCCATCACCACCCCGAACTCAGCGCGCAGGCTGGGCACGTGCGCGAGCCGCAAGTCCTGCACCGTGTGTATGCCGTGCGCCACCAAACGGCTGCTTAAGCGCCTGCCCACACCCCACACCTCGTCCACCGCAATGTGTCCGAGCAAGTGCGACTGCTGCGCCTCGGTGAGGTCGTTGTAATTGAACACACCGCGTGAGCGCGGGTGTTTTTTGGCAATGTGATTGGCCAACTTTGCCAAGGTCTTGGTCGGACCGATGCCCACACACACCGGCAAGCCGGTCCACTTGAGTACGGTTTCGCGGATGCGGTAACTGAGCGTGCGCACATCGGGCATGCCGCTGAGATCGACAAAACATTCGTCGATGGAATAGACCTCTGTGCGCGGCGAAAAATCGCTGAGGATGCGCATCACCCGGTTAGACAAATCGGCATACAGCGCGTAATTGGAGCTGAGCGCCAAAATGCCGTGTTCCTCGGCCAAGGCCTTGCACTCGAACCAAGGCTGGCCCATGCGGATGCCCAGGGCCTTGGCCTCGTTCGAGCGTGACACCACGCAGCCATCGTTATTGGACAACACCACCAAAGGCACGCATTGCAAATCGGGGCGGAACAAGCGCTCGCAACTGACGTAAAAGTTGTTGCAATCCACCAAAGCCAATTGCGACAGTGCGCCAGCCATGGCGTCAGTACAACTTGTGCAAGTTGTAGGTGACCACGCCCCAGACGGTGAAATCGTCTTCGTTCTTGATCAAGCGCGGGGGATAAATGCTGTTTTCCGCCAGCAATTTGACAACACCGCCGCGCCGGTAAAACCGCTTGACGGTGAACTCGTTGTTCAGCAAGGCCAACACAATGCACAGGTGCTTGGGGTCCAAACTGCGGTCCACCAGCAGCGTGTCACCTTCATAAATGCCCGCACCCACCATGGAGTCGCCTTTGACCCGGAACAAAAACGTGGCCTCTTTGTTGCCTATCAAATGCTCGTTCAGGTCGATGCGTTTGCGCGTGTGGTCTGCCGCAGGCGAAGGGAAACCGGCAGGCACGGCCCAACTGCAAATATCCAGCCAGAGCGGCTGGGCAGCGAGGGCGACAGGGGTCGCCAAGGGCAAAAGCGTGTCGGACATGGGTAGCAAGTACTGTTAATTTATACAGTATATACCCCGTGTTTATTCCCATAAATGCCCAAGCCGTGCTTGATGCCATTTTTTTAACGGATTTCAGGCTTGAACATTGCTTTTGATATTGCGAGTGTCGACATGTCGTTGGCACATGCGTCGGTTGATTCGCATACAAAAAGGGGATAGACATGTTGAAAAATACTTCTTTGATAGCAGCTTTGTTTTTGTTTTGCTCAACTGCACAGGCGGAAAATTGGCGTTACTGTGCAGCCAACGCCCCGTTGAACACACCTTGCAAAGCCTGGGTGTCGGCTTATCTGGCAGGCCATGCGCCGCAAGCAGACCCGCAAGAAATTCCCAGGTACATGTCAGACAACGCCTTCTCTCTTCAACTCAATCCCGTCAATCGAAGCGATATCCCCAGTTTCGGTACCCCCATACACACCGCGGCCCAACCGTTTTTGAAAGTGTCAACGACAGTGATTGTGCGTTGACCGCATCAGCGAGAGTCCTATAGACTGAGGTGTGAGTTCAGAACAAAATACCCCGAGAGGGGTGTTTTTTTTGCTGCTGATAATTCCATCCACACTGAAAGATTGATATGACGCACGTGCCAGCAGACGTAGAGAATCGAATGGTTCAAAAGTTGATCGAATTGGTGCTGCAGCAATCGAACTTGATGGCTCAAATGGAAGAGATTTTCTATGCCGTGGAAGAAGACCTGGCCACCCAGTACACCGAAGACGAATTGACCGACAAGGGAAATCTCTATGTGGTTTATCGCGCATTGGATGGTGGAGATTTCTCGCCTGAGTTGTCTAAGGCCTTAAACGAAACGCAAAAAAATTATCTGCGTGGTCTGGCCAAAGCCGGGCATATCGAGATGAGCATTGTTCGCCGTGATTGTTTAACGAATTCGGTTTCTATTCCACTGGTGTTCAACCACCAAACAGCCTCTCACCATTCCAAGTTCACCTTCACCTTGAATATCGAAGCTGATTTAGACGCCGCCGTCATCACCCATATCAAGGGCAGTTATGCCAATATCAGCGCGCATGATTTCTGCAAAGTGGTAGAGGC